>JAGUYG010000090.1 GCA_020061465.1 Ignavibacteriales bacterium | reverse complement strand
TTAAATAGTGAACTCTTTGTGTCTTTGAAACTTTGGGGCTATTTTTTTGCCACCAAGGCACAAAAACACCAAGTTTCACAAAAAATTATCTGAATAAAATGGGGCGAAATTATTTGTCCCATTACCTCTCAAATTTTACAGCCTACCCCGAAGGTTTATTGCGTAAGGTGAATTAACTAATTGTTACCCGTACAACTCCAAAAATTTATCTATTGGTGTAACTATAACCCGATCATGTATCGAGTACACATCTTTACCCGGATAAATCACAAATCCCTTTCTGCATTTCAAATCTTCAAAAGAAATCCAGAAACCTTTCGAGAGTAACGGCTCAAGCGAAAATTTTATTTCAACCGCTATTTCAGGCACATTATTTTTAACCAACAATAAATCAATCTCAGCACCGGCACCTGTTCTATAAAAATATGGGTCAAAAGTTCCTCTGGTTTTTTCGATAATTTGTTCAATTATAAATCCTTCGTACGAAAAACCGGCTATTGGATTGCCGAATAATTGGTCAAAGTTTTTAATACCCAAAAGAGCATGAAGTAATCCGGAATCTTTAACATAAGTTTTAGAAGATTTTATTAATCTCTTTTTTATGTTCGGAAAGAAAGGCATCAACTGACGTACAATAAAAGTATCCGTTAAAATATCTAAATAATTCTTTGCCGTAGGAGCGCTTACACCCAGGGTAAGTGCAATTTGACTTGAGTTCCATAATTTTCCGTGATTATTAGCTAATATCGTCCAAAATCTTCTAAGCTGAATAGCAGGAATACGAAGCCCTAACTGTGGAATATCCTGTTCAAGGTAAGTTTTAATAAAGGATTCTCTCCAATCGAAGCTATGGTTCAAATCTTCACTAAGATAACTAAGAGGATAACCGCCTTTTAACCACAGTTCATTCATCGCGCCTGAAGCCAACCCCAGTTCATCAATGGAAAATGGTGTTAGTTCGTGATAAATAATTCTGCCTGCTAAACTTTCCGAAGTACCCTTTACAAAAACAGGTGACGCCGAACCAAGAATTAAAAAACGAGCAGATCTTCTATCTTGATCAACCAATGCACGAATAATTGGAAATAATTCCGGCATACGCTGCACTTCATCGATAATTATCAGCCTTGAAGAATTTTCTTGAAAGTATAATTCGGCATTTTGCAGCTTATTCAAATCGGAAGGCAGCTCTAAATCAAGATAAAGTGAGTTTGGATAGTCTTTTAAGATCGACTTTGCAAGTGTAGTTTTGCCAGCCTGACGGGAGCCAACCAAACCAACCACCGGAAAGGTTTGTAACGATGATACAACCTTTTTTTGAAGTTTTCTCTTAATCATGCTTGTAAATTAAAAGATAGACTTTTGATTTGCAAGGATGGATATCTTAATTCCGGTTTATAAATAAAAAAAGATCTCAGGTTTATTGATAAATCAGGATTATCCTGGCAGAAAAAAATCACCCATTAGTTGAAAACTAAAAATGCTGGATAAGTCCTATGTTGGAAAGAATAAAACCAATGAAGATAAAACGTAGTAAATAAAAATTAAGCAATCGGTCAGGGGTTCCTGTATAGAAGAACTCATCGGGATGTTCAAAATACGAGAGTAGATAGATGAGCTTTAGGATTTACCGGGAAGTAATCGAGGGATTATTAGCAAGTGATTATGTAATGACAGCAGTATGTCTATTGATAGACGGGGCCTTGCAATTGTAGGATGTGCGGCATTTAATGAGCGATCAACCATTCAATGAATTACCTTACCGTATTTCCTGAATTTTACATCTTAATTTTGACTTCTATATCGGATTTAACTTAATTTATAATGTTACATCTTTATTAGGGGTTAACTATATTTCGTCAAGTAATCTATACTAATTTGATTTATGACAATAGAAGAACATATCAATTACTGGATTGAAAGTGCAGAACACGACCTCTCAACTGTCGATGCATTATTTGAAGCTGGTAAGTATGACTGGGCTTTGTTTATTGGGCATTTGGTGTTAGAGAAAGTTTTAAAAGCATTATTTGTTAAACAGAATAAAAATAAAATTCCACCTAAAGTTCATAACCTTGTTCGCCTTTCGGAACTTTCAATGCTTGAACTCGATAATGAAAAAAAGATATTTTTTGACAGGGTAAATGATTTTAACCTTGAAGTTAGATATCCGGAATATAAAAAGGAGTTCTACAAATTTTGTACAAAAGAGGCTGCAGAAGAAAATTTAAAGAAGATCAAGGAATCATTTCAATGGATACAATCCCTTTTGAAATAAAAAACATAATAGATAGATATTTACATCAGCTTAAAGTTAATAATATCCGGTTGAAACGGGCTTATCTTTTTGGAAGCTATTCGAAAGGAAATTTTAACGAATACAGCGATATCGACCTTGCATTAATATCGGATTTTTTTGAAGGGAATAGAATGAAAGACCGCGAGAAAATCAGAAAAATTACTTTAAGTGTTAGTTCGCATTTAGAAGTGCTTCCATTTAATACGGAAGATTTTACTTCTGAAAATCCACTTGCTCAAGAAATAATGGAGACAGGCATAGAGCTGCCGATAAATTAATCCGGACAAAATGAACTTACTAACTCATGTTACGCAGAATTCACAAAACTGTTTGTCTTTGTTCTAAAAATATGCAATACATTAGCACTATAAGGTTGTAAAGACGGGGCATGCCCCGTCTCTACATTCTATTCCCATCTATCATATAGATTTTTGCGTAACATGAGTTACTAAATTACCTTAGGTAAAATTGCAAATACCTTGAAGGTCACTGGCATCAGACCTTCAAGGTAGCCTAATTATGCATCCCGAATGCTTTCGGGACTGAAAACAGTGACCCCGAAGGTTTTTGTGCGTAAGGTGAATTACCAAATTTCATTTGTGTTATTTAATCTGGATATCCACTTTCGAATATTATTTTTTTATTTCTATGTATCTAACATTAAGGCTGGAAGCAATTTTTAAATATGACATATATTCAATTGAGATAGCATTCAAACCATTTTACTTATAAACAAAAATGCTATCAATCTTTACTTTGGCACCCTTCTCTCCCCACTTCATTTACCTTTTAATATTCTTACCCCCTAAGTATATTTACACCTCAATTATTGGAATTAAATGAATCGGATTAGAAATTTTTGCATTATTGCGCATATTGATCACGGTAAATCGACTATTGCTGATTGTCTGTTAGAAACAACGGGCACTATCTCACAACGAGAAGCTAAAGCACAGGTATTAGATGACTTAGAACTTGAAAGAGAACGCGGAATTACTATTAAATCACACGCAATCCAGATGAAATATCGTGCAAAAGATGGAAACGATTATATTCTAAATTTAATTGATACGCCCGGACACGTTGATTTTAGTTATGAAGTTTCCCGTTCTCTTGCTGCATGTGAAGGAGCCATTCTTGTAGTTGATGCTGCACAGGGAGTAGAAGCTCAAACTATTAGTAATTTATATCTTGCAATTGATGCGGGCTTGGAAATAATTCCAGTCCTAAATAAAATTGATCTGCCAAGCGCAGAAATTGAGAGGGTAAAATCCCAGGTGATTGATCTTCTTGGATGCGATGACAAAGATATTATTCTTGCTAGCGCAAAATCAAAAATTGGTATTGAAGAAATTCTTGAAATAATAGTTGAAAAAATACCCGCGCCCAAAGGCGAACCGGATGCCCCGCTGCAAGCACTAATTTTCGATTCAATTTTTGACCCTTACCGCGGCGCAATTGCATACATAAGAATTTTTAACGGAACCCTCCGTACCAACGATAAAATCCGTTTCATTTTTATAGGGAAAGAATTTGAAGCCGAAGAAATTGGTATTCTCGGTTTACGAAAAATAAAATGCGATGAATTATCCGCAGGCAATGTTGGATATTTAATTGCAGGAATCAAAGACGTTCATGATGCGAAAGTCGGCGATACAGTTACACACACAAAAAATGCGGCTGCAGATCCTTTACCGGGTTATAAAGAAGTAAAGCCGATGGTTTACAGCGGACTTTATCCAACAGATTCCGATGAGTTCGAAGATTTAAGAGATGCTCTTGAAAAATTTCGTTTGAACGATTCTGCTTTATCTTATCAGCCTGAAACTTCTGCTGCGCTTGGATTTGGATTCAGATGCGGTTTCCTTGGTTTGCTTCACATGGAAATTGTGCAGGAGAGATTGTTTCGGGAATATAATCAGTCAATAATTACGACTCTTCCAAACGTTGAATATATAGTTTATAATAAAAAGGGAGAGCAGATCATTGTTGATAATCCGGCAATGATGCCCCCGGCTGGAGTGATTGACCGTGTTGAAGAGCCTTATATGAAAGCGCAAATTGTTTGTCCGAGCGAGTATGTTGGTAATATCATGAAACTCGCTATGGATAAAAGGGGTACCTATAAAAATACAACCTACATTGATCCAACACGAGCTGATATTGAATATGAATTTCCCCTGTCAGAAATAATTTTTGATTTTTATGATAAGTTAAAATCTACCACGCGTGGTTATGCTTCGTTTGATTATGAATATATTGGCTACCGTGAGTCCGATCTTGTTAAGCTTGATATTTTATTAAACAGCGAACCTGTTGATGCTCTTTCAATGATTGTTCACAGGGATAAGGCTTATGATTGGGGAAGAAAAGTCTGCTCGAAGCTAAAGGATTTAATCCCGCGGCAAATGTTTGAAATTTCTATTCAAGCGGCAGTTGGAACAAAAGTAATTTCAAAATCTGTTGTAAAAGCCTTAAGAAAAAATGTTCTTGCAAAATGCTATGGAGGAGATATAACCCGAAAGAGAAAGCTGCTTGAAAAACAAAAGGAGGGAAAGAAAAGAATGAAACAGGTAGGGAACGTAGAAATTCCGCAGGAAGCATTTTTAGCCGTGCTACAGATTAACGAGTAAACGGAGCGGTTTTGGGAACGGAGATGAATGATATAATTCTTCAGGATTCGGATGAGCAAAAAATCGCAGCTTCATCGGTTTTAAAAAGAATAAAAAAAATCTTAAGACCTCTATTAATAGCTTTTGCCGCGGCGATTGTTTTAAAAGCATTTTTTATTGAAGCTTACAAAATCCCCACCGGCTCAATGGAAAATACATTGCTGCCGGGTGATTTTATTATTGTAAATAAAGCAGCATATTCAATTTCAACCCCTAACAATATTCCGTTAACGAATATTAAGATTCCATCCTGGCAGATAATAAAATACAGTGAACCGATGCGAAACGATGTAATTGTGTTTGAATTTCCGGGACTGCCCGCCGAATTGAAGCCCTCTGCCAGCGTAAATTATATTAAGAGAATTATCGGAATACCCGGCGATTCAATCCAACTAAAAGATAAACAAGTGTTCGTTAACGGTAAGATATTCGACTTGCCGATGCTTGCACTGCCCGGTGCAAACAGCGATAAAATTCATAAGCTTTCAAGCAAGAGGATTTTTCCTCAAGGAAGAGATTGGAATAACAATACTTACGGACCGGTTATAATACCCGTTAAAGGTTCTACGATTCAATTAAATCATGATAACATCGTTCAATGGGAAATGTTAATAAATCGAGAAGCCGGAAAAAAAGTTGTAAGCATTGAAGGAACTGTAATAACTATAAATGGAACGCCGGCAAAATCTTACACCTTCAAAAAGAATTATTATTTTGTTCTTGGCGATAACAGAGATGACAGCCTGGACAGCCGTTACTGGGGACTCGTTCCCCAAGACGCAATTATTGGGAAAGCTCAGCTTATTTATTGGTCGTGGGATTCTAACTCAACTGTCGACGGTATAACCGGCTTTTTTTCTTCAATACGTTTTGGTAGAATTTTTTCGGCTATAGATTGAAATACGGCAAAATAATTTGCGTTGATGTTTTAGTTGGTCAGGTTATATTTGCTTATGGTTGTTTTCTTTATTCAATCAATAGGAGTGAATATTTAAAGTTTTTTCATTGATGTGAATGAGAAACAGTTTATCAATGAATGTTTCATTAAGATTTTGAAACAAGCAGGCATAAACTCTGTCACCCCTTCGGGGTTTTGAGATATCTATGGTAAACTTAAGCAATAATAATGTCATCCCTTCGGGATTTCACAATATTTGAACTGAAAAGATCGCTCGAATAATTTTAACCGTAAAAAAAGTAACTCTTAAGTGGAATTTATATGCACATTTTAATAATCGCTTTTTTCATCTTACTCTCATCATTAGGATTTAGCCAATTAAAGTATTTAATCTTCCTTAAAGATAAAGGAATAAATAAAAGCGAGGTTCTCAAGAAGACAAGCGATGCATACTTAACCGCATTAGGCGAATTAACCGAACGAAGTATTGAACGCAGAAAAAAAGCCATGGGAGAGAATATCATCACCTACGAAGATGTTCCTCTTTATGAACCGTATATTAAAAAGATTGAAGATATGGGAATCAAAATTGAAAATAAGTTGAAATGGTTTAACGCAGTATCCGCATATCTGAACGAAAGCCAATTGCAGGCTCTTCAACAGTATGAGTTTATAGAAAAAATTCGATTAGTAAGAAAACATAAAAATGGAAGAATTGAAACAACAGATGCGCTAAACAAAATATTATCGACTTACGGAACAATTTCTTACGGACCTTCCTTACCTCAGTTGCAGCTTTCCGATATACCTCAAGTTCATGCAAAAGATATTACAGGTAAAGGTGTTGTCGTTGGATTGTTAGATGCCGGATTTGCCTGGCGCACTCATGAAGCTCTTCAAAATGCACATGTAATTTCAGAGTATGACTTTGTATTTCAAGATTCCGTAACTTCGGATGAGCCGGCTGACGTTCCAGGGCAGCATTCGCACGGCGCTTCTGTGTTCTCCATAATCGGCGGTTATAAGGATAGTATCTTAATCGGAGCGGCATTTGGTGCTTCTTTCATACTTGCAAAAACTGAGGATATTAGAAGTGAAAAACACGTTGAAGAAGATAATTATGCTGCAGCCTTGGAGTGGATGGAAAGCATTGGAGTTGATATTACCAGCAGTTCTTTAGGCTACAGCGAATTTGATTCCCCGGAAGAATCTTATACCTATCAGGATATGAACGGAAAGACAACCATTGTTACAAAAGCTGCTGAGTTGGCATTTCAAAGAGGAATTGTAACAATAACTTCGGCAGGTAATGAGGGCAACAAAGCGTGGTATTATATCACCGCTCCTGCGGATGGATTTAATACGATTGGAGTCGGTGCAGTGACTGCAAATAATAATGTTGCCAGCTTCAGCGGGAGAGGACCCACATCGGATGGAAGAATTAAACCTGATGTATTAGCGCAGGGAGTGAATGTTCTTATTGCAACATCCTCAGGAAAGAATTCATATAACTATGGTAACGGCACATCACTTTCTGCTCCGATAGTAAGTGGAACGGCGGCTCTGCTTCTTTCTGCTTATCCTCACTTAAGTAACTCTCAGATTCGACATATTTTGTTGGAAACTTCGGACAATGCATCAATTCCTGATAATGACAGAGGTTACGGGCTTGTATCAGCCGCAAAAGCCATTTCTTATCCAAATTTGAGAAAGGACAACAACATTGTTCGTTTAAATAAAGCATTCATTCTTGCCGGTTCAGTTGAACAGTCGAGCATAAAAATTCATTATTCGATTAATAGTTCGGCATTTGTTTCATATCCCATGAATTTCGACAGCGATTATAATTGTTATTTTGATTTGCCGTCTCTAAAAAAAACTGATGATTTTCGCTTCTACTTTACATATTCGGATAGTGCAGGCAATGGTTATTTGGAACCTGAAAAAGGTAAACATTATTTGCTTAAACAGGAAGATCTGAATGTATATCTGAACTTAAAGTATATTGAAACAACCGCCGATTATATTTTAAGTCCTAATTATCCTAATCCATTTAACCAGCAGACCAGGATCGATTTTTTTGCAGAAGCCGGGCAGCAAACAGAGCTGATTGTTTATGATGTATTAGGTCAACGAGTGAAATATTTATTCGGCGGAGTATCATCGGCAGGTAAAAATACTGTTTTGTGGGATGGCAGCAACGACAACGGTATAAAAGCGGCAAGCGGCGTTTATTTATACATCCTAAGATTAGACGGAAAAGAATATGGACGAAGTATGGTTCTTTTGCGATAGCTGGGGATTTTAAATTATCCGTAGGATTCTTTGAACAAGATTATGCCGACACAAAGTGTTCTCCAAGGATCCATAGGACTTCGGAAAGGCATTTCTTTGGATAAGGTAACGAGGTGGATGATATAAATTCGTAGAGATGACATCTTTCGGTGTGCTGTTCCGGTGCTAAAGATGTCATCTCTTGGCTTAACTTTTTTGCGAGACATAAATTATTTATTTTATACCTAAGTTAGAATCAGAATCTGCTGAAAATAATATTACCAATTCTATGAGCATAATAAATCCCGCACAGCTTAAATATATTGAGTCATTCAGAAAGGGAGATGACTCCTTACTAATTGAGATGGAAGAGTATGCCCGAACAAACAATATCCCTATTCTTTCCTGGGATGCCGCAGAATTTTTAGAGCAGTTAATTCGAATAACAAATCCTAAGCGTGTTCTAGAAATAGGAACCGCTATTGCTTATTCCTCTATTCGGATTGCAAGAAATTTAAAGAAAAAAGGTATGGTTCATACAATAGAGAAGAGTGTCGACAACATAGCATTGGCAAAAAGCTTTATTGAAAGAACCGGATACGGAAATAAGATTACAATCTTTGAAGGAGATGCATTAGACATAATGCCCGGCTTGAATAAAAAATATGATTTGATTTTTTTAGATGCGGATAAAGAAGATTACAAACGACTATTCGATTACTCCATGGTATTGCTGAAAAAAGGAGGGATAATTTTTATCGACAACCTGCTTTGGCATGGTTATGCTGCCGCATCTAAAGTGCCTAAAGCTTATAAAGTCTCGACAAAGCACATTAAAGAGTTTAATATTTTATTTATGAGCCAAGTTAATTTGAAAGCTTCTATTCTGCCGATCGGGGATGGAATCGGGCTGGGAATAAAAATATAGAATGAAAAATAACACATATAATTTATGGTCAAAAACTTCAGCGAATGAAACAATCGAAGCTATTCAGAAATTTTCAGGCTTTAAGCTGAAAAGAATGGAAGATATACAAGCGTTATTAAAAATTTGTTCAACTTCCGAAAAACAAAATCTGTTTGAAGAATTAATCTTCACGGCAAAATATGCAGCAGGATTAAAACGAGTGCTAACAGAAGCGCCCATGAATCCCGAAGTGAAAGGTATCGAAAGCCTTCAAAGCGATTATACAGAGAATTTGAAAAAATTAATCAATCAATTGAAAGAATTAATCCGGAACACCGATGAAAGCTTCAGCAGCCGGTTTGCTGAAACGTATCTCGAATTAACTAAACTCTCAGTGCAAAATTTGAATGAATTAATTTCCGACTTTGATTGGACGAAGATGTACTTTAATGCAGTAAAAAGGGGAGAGATTGAGTGGTGAAATTTTGGAATTCACTTTTATCTGATTATTAGAAATAAAAAAAGCCCCAACAATTGTTGAGGCTTAAAATTTAACTCACTTAAATTGTTTTTATGGTCCTGTTATGAACGGATACTCTTTACAATCCACATTAGGATCAAACTTCTTACCCGGCATTGTATCATAATTAATGCTGTTGGTGCCGAACAATAATGTATGTGCATTGTAGCCCAATATTCTTAAGTAAGCTGCTACGTGTGCCGAAGTTGTACCGGTATAGCAGTAAATAACAATTTTTTTATCTTTTTCCGGCGGTAAAGTTTTTAATGCGGCATCGAGTTTCAAATCCACTTTAGGTGTATATTGAATTGCACCGGGTATATGTCCTGTAGAGTAATCAGCAGCGGACCAATAATTTACAATGTAATAACTTGAAGGTGAACTAAATACGTCGGAAGCTTTCACCGTAGCAATGGTAAATCCTTCTGAAACTACTGCTGCTGCTCTTGCATCAAGAATATCTTTTCCATCAGTTTTACCGGTGGATAAAGCCGGTAAATCTCCGGGCGGATTTTTTTGTGTTACATCGGTAGTCAATTGAGTTGCATAACCATTGCCGATATTGGTATGCCAGGAATTTGAAACCGATGAATTCCAAGCTGACATTCCGAACAGCATTACATATACGTTATTATAACCTAATAACCTGAGTATCGATGTTGCATAACTTGCAGTTTGACCGGAATAACAGGCTAAAACTACTTTATCGAAGGTACTTAAATTATTCTGAGTATAATGAGATATTATGTTAGCAAAATCAACCCGAACGGCGCCTTCGATATGTCCTTTGTTTTCAAAATCAGCCTGGCTTCTGGTATCTATAATATATTGTTTGTAGCCCGGCGTAAGTTGATTTGTTCGTACATCGGCAGCAGTAATTGTCGCCGGTGCTAACGTATTGATGAAATCACCGTTTGCCTCCAAATATTTAACAAGTACCTCCGCTTCGTTAATCGCAGGCGGTGCTATCGGACTCTCATCATCCTTGCTGCACCCGGAATAGAAAACCAGCATCGGTATAATCAGCACCAGATAAAATAATTTGAATTTATTCATTTTTTTCTCCATTTGATTTTATGTTTTGTGATTTATTATTTATATGTTTTTTATAATCCCCAGTTAGCAGGCAATTTCCCGTCAACAGTAATGTTCTTGCTTGCTTCAAATTCCCAGTCTAATAAATCTGATTTGAATAGATAAAGCTCCTTGTTTCTATAGATGTCTCCCTCTTTAATGATGTGGCATGCATCGTAACATGGCTGCCCTTCCGAAACTTTAGTTCTGCTTGTCCACTTAATAATATTATGAGGTGTCGTGTATTTATAAGTAGGCGCTGCATCAAAATTTGCCAGATACGGAATACCGTAATTTTGCCAGCTATCCTGCTTCATTAACGACCTGCGTAAAGTTGAGAACTTATATGGCTTTGTATTCGTAATAGGATTTATACCAATTTTGAATCCTTGATAAGAAGGAATTCTTGCACCCTCACCGCCAATGTGACAGCTTCCGCAGTTATTATAATTTTGTGAGTGACAAGTCTGGCAATTAAAATTATTAAGATGAGCAACGTGATATTGATTTGAAGTTCTAAGTCCGGTGTGGCAGTTTTCGCATTTAGGCAAGAGTACCATTCTATATCTCTGATTATAAATATTTCCGTCTCCATGCAGCTCGTTCTGTGTATGGCAGTTAACACATTCGAATTTAGGTCCGGTTAGATGCACATCGGGCACGGTGCCGCTTGCGATTCCAAAGTATGCATGACCACCGCGGCTTACATGGCAGGCAACACAATTATCTCTCATATCCGGTTTTTTACTGAACATGTGTCCTTTGTATAATCCGCCTCCGCCCGCTTTAGGACGATTAACATGGCAATCACCGCACGTGGCGTGACACTTACCGCAGTTAGTGTCGTAACCTTCCTTCATTAAATCTGATAATTGTTCAAATGAGCTTAATCCGGCTCTAGTAACCACCATGATTTTTTGACCCCAGCCTTGTTCGTGCAAACTATTTTTTGCGCGGCTAACGATATCGGGATGGCAGCTTGCGCATTTTTCTTCAGCCTTTTTTGAAGGATGTTTGATAAAATTTCCGGAGTGAGCTAATTCTTTCTGATCTGTATTATCGACACCGTTGTGGCAGTCGATGCACTTCATTTTACCGTGCATTGTTTTTTTGAAGGCAGCATATCCATCGCCTCCAAGATAAACTCTGTCGTAAGGTTCAATATGCGGGGTATCTCCACCGCAGCCCCCGCCTCCGCCTGTATCGGTATCAGGTGTTGCGATTGCCTTTAAAACAGCATAGTTGGTATGACATCCTTCGCAGGTATTTATTTTTTGTGCAGCGGGTGCTTTATCTTCTGCAGTAATCGGTTCTTCTTTGGAACATCCCGCAATGAAGATTATTAAACTAAAAAGTAAAGTGTTAAATATTTTTACTAAATTATGGTTCATCTCAACCCCTTTGTTCTTATAGTTTATTAGTTTCCGCTATTCATAATTGAGCTTATAAACGCAAGTTTTATGCCGTGACTTTAGTTAATATTATACTAAATAATTTGCTATTAAGCGGAAAAGATTCTCACAAATTGGAAGTGATTTCCCCAAACTTGATAATCTAAACTAATAGTAGGAATAACTATTTGGAATAACAATTATAAAGGCGAAATAATTATGTTCTAGCAATCCATTTTTCTAATGCTGATAATAATTGCGTCATAGCACTTATTAATGGGCTATGCTGTTCTTCTTCGATTTCGCTCAATATTTCTTTGTGTATTCCTAAATAAGCATCATTCAGCCGCTTTACGATCTCAACTCCTTTTTCAGATAAAGCGACGCGCATATTGCGTCTGTCATGCGGTTCAATTTCGCGCGACATATATCCTTTTTTTACAAGCCCGTCGATGATTCGTGTAAGTCTGCTTGGGCTTAAATTCATCCTTTCGGCTATTTGCTTATTATTCAAAGTTTCTTCTGCGTTAAATAAGCGTAAGCATCTGAATTCTGCTTGTGTTAATCCATATTGAATTGCGAGACGATTTTCTTTTTCCTGGCAGTTTGCTAAAAGATTGAAAGTTAAATCGGCTAACCTGCCGGCTGTTTTGGTTATTTGTTCTTCTGTAATCATTTTTTATCCTAAATAGTTGCTCGTAACAAATATCGTAAATCTTGAAGTATTTATCAAGCATTAAAGACAGAATAAGGAAAGTATATTTAAATGAAAATAATTTCTTTACCGCAACTAAAATCAAATTTTCCCGCAGTTAAGTTTTGTAGTTCGCGTTGGAAGTCTTCGATTTTGTCAGGTTTTATCATTACAGTGAAGTCCGCATTATTTTCATATTCGCAGGAAAATAATTTAGCTTCAACATTATTAAGAATTTTATGAACTCCGCTCATGAAAGAAAAACCTACAGAAATCTTACATTGGTAATGACCGATTTTTTCAATCATCCGGCAGGTTTCAAGCGCTTGAACAGCAGAAGTATAATATGCTTTACCTAAAGGACCCACTCCTAATTTTACTCCTCCGAAATATCGAATCACAATAAGCAGAATATGATTCAAACTAAAATGATCGATAGCATTAAGAATTCTCACTCCCGCAGTGCCTGATGGTTCACCGTCATCTGAATATTTTACACTGTTATTGAATCTATAAGCGTAGCAATGATGAGTGGCATCGTAGAATTTTTTCTTAACTGAATTTAATAAGTCCGCTGTTTCTTCAGGATAACTTAACGGGTAAGCTTGAGCAATAAAAAGCGAACTTTTTTCTTTGTATTTAGATTCGCAAAATTCTTTTATTGTTAGAATTTTTAATAGCGGTATTTTAGTGTTATATACTGACAAAAAAGTACTTCCAGGCAAGTTTTAATAAATTGATTTTCAGAACTGCTATAAGTAATATACCTGATTGAAAATTTAAAGTGAATTTCAGCATTGGAAAAAGAAACTATAATAATAAAAGGCGCAAGGGAACATAACCTCAAAAACATCGATTTGGAGATTCCTCGTGAATCTTTTACAGTGATTACGGGAATATCGGGTTCAGGCAAATCATCACTTGCGTTCGATACAATTTATGCTGAAGGACAAAGGCGTTATATTGAATCACTTTCGGCTTATGCACGTCAATTTCTTGATATGTTAGAAAAGCCGGATGTTGATTTAATAGAAGGTTTAAGTCCCGCAATTTCAATTGAACAAAAATCTACATCGGGTAATCCTCGTTCGACCGTTGGTACTGTAACGGAGATTTATGACTACTTAAGACTTTTATTTGCACGTGTAGGAACGCAGAATTGTACAAACTGCGGCAAACCGGTTTCTAAGCAATCTTCTTCGCAGATAATCGACTCGGTTATCACTTCATTTAAGGCTAAAAAGATTTCAATTTTAGCGCCTGTTATAAGAGGCAGAAAGGGACATTATAAGGAGCTGTTTGAAGAGATTTTATCGGACGGATTTTTGAAGGTTAGGGTTGATAACGAATTGTTTGAAATTTCTAAAGGATTTCAAGTAGATAGATATAAAGTTCATAATATCGAAATCATAATTGATAAATTAATCGTAAGTGAAAATTCACGCCAGAGATTAACAGAATCCATTGAAGTCGCCCTCAATTACGGCGGCGGAATTGTAGTTGTTAATTCGGCTGAATCAGAAAGTATTTACAGCCGGCATCTTGCATGCCTTGAATGTGGTATCAGTTATCGGGAACTGGCACCAAATTCTTTCTCTTTCAACTCGCCTTATGGATCATGTTCGGAGTGTGAGGGACTTGGTGAGAGAAAAGAACTTGATATAAATTTAATTATCCCCGATTGGAACAAATCGATTAATGATGAAGCTCTTTCACCGCTGGGTAAACCAAGATCAATTTGGTTCTTCAATCAGTTAAACTCCGTCGCCGATAAATATGGATTTACATTCGATACGAAATTATCGGACTTATCGCCTGAACAAAAAGATATTCTTCTAAATGGCAGCAAAGAACGCCTTGAATTTACATACTCTTATGGTGGAACCAAACCGGTAACTTATAGGCATAAATTTGCCGGGCTATTTAGTTACTTAAGGAACTACTACAACACTACAAGCTCAAACAACATAAGAGAGTGGGTTGAATCCTACATGAATACTGTTGTGTGCTCATCATGCGGCGGAGGAAGACTAAAGAACGAATCGCTTTCTGTAAAAATTCAAGGAATGAATATAAGCGAAACAACATCTATGTCATTAGATAAAGCTTTTCGTTTATTTAAGAATCTTAAACTTGAAGGAAGAGATGCAATAATTGCAAAGCCGATATTAAAAGAAATTATTGAACGGATCGGATTTCTTCTGAACGTAGGACTTGATTATTTAACGCTTAACAGATCTGCAAGAACATTATCCGGCGGCGAATCACAGCGGATACGATTGGCTACACAAATCGGAACTCAGCTTGCCGGTGTGCTTTACGTTTTGGATGAACCTAGTATCGGATTGCATCAGAGTGATAATATTAAGCTTATCAAATCCCTGAAAAGATTAAGAGATTTGGGGAATACAGTTATAGTAGTTGAACACGATAGAGAAACAATTGAAAGCTCGGATTATATTATTGATCTTGGACCCGGTGCAGGCGAACACGGCGGAGAAGTCTGCTTAACGGGAGAAACAAAAAAATTAATTGGTCCTAAAAATGGTCTCGATTCACTTACATTAGATTATTTAAATAAGAAAAAACAAATACCGCTGCCCAAAGTAAGGCGTAAAGGGAACGGTCAGTTTATAAAGCTCATCGGCGCTTCCGGAAATAATTTAAGAAGTGTCAATTTAAATATTCCGCTTGGCACTTTTACATTGATTACAGGAGTAAGCGGTTCGGGCAAATCATCAATTTTGAATGAAACCCTGGTAAAAGTATTGATGAATAAAATTTATAAATCGAAAATGGTACCGCTGCCTTATAAATCTGTTGAAGGAATAGAAAACATTGATAAAATAATTGAGATAGACCAAGCTCCAATTGGCAGAACACCCCGGTCAAATCCGGCAACCTATACCGGACTTTTCACCTTTATCCGCGATTTATTTTCTCAATTGCCCGAATCAAAAATTAGAGGTTATGGAACAGGGCGATTTAGCTTTAACGTTGCCGGCGGCAGATGCGAGGAATGCAGCGGCGACGGCTTAAAGAAAATCGAAATGAATTTTCTTCCCGATGTTTATGTGTTGTGCGAAGCATGCGGAGGCAAAAGATATAACAGGGAAACGCTCGAAGTTCTTTATAAAACTAAATCGATTGCAGATGTGCTCGAAATGCGCGTGGATCAAGCACTTGAGTTCTTTGAAGATCTTCCCAGAATTAATAGAAAATTGAAAGCGCTTCATGATGTTGGTTTAGGTTACATCAGACTCGGGCAGCAGGCTACAACTCTTTCCGGTGGAGAGGCGCAGCGTGTAAAACTTGCAACCGAACTAAGCAAAGTAAGCACAGGTAAAACTCTTTATATCCTGGATGAACCTACTACGGGGCTTCACTTTGAAGATGTAAATATTCTGTTGAATGTATTAAACAAGCTGGTTGACAAAGGAAATACAGTTGTTGTGGTTGAGCATAATCTCGATGTAATAAAAACAGCAGATTGGATAATAGACCTCGGACCCGGCGGTGGAGAAAGCGGCGGCAGAATTATTGCCGAAGGAACACCGGAACAAATCATAAAAAAAAGAAAGAGCTTAACCGGGAATTTTCTTAAAAAAGAATTGATTTCAAGTCGAAATCAATTTAGGAAGTCATAGTCACGGTGTCTGTATGAAATTCTTTTGCTCTAATTTATTGATTGATTATTGTCCATTGGCTTTGTAAGTTTTGCACGTAAATGAGGTGCACCTATGAAAGCTATTATTTTCATCTTACCTTTCTTATTTTACAGTTGTCTCGAAACATCAGTCGCACCGGACGAGACCTTACCCGCTCCTACAGCAATCAAAATAGGAACTAAAGTTTATTTATCCCGACAAAAAGTTGATATCGGCTTTAAAGAAGTTGAACATGATTCCCGCTGCCCAGACGGTGCCGTCTGTATTTGGGCGGGGGAAGCAAAAGCTAATCTTTGGATATTAAAACCGGGTAGAGAGATCGTGACTGTTTCAGCCATTATTCCGGGAATGACTAAATGGAATGATGATTCACCTAAATATTTAATTGATACAATTGGCGTAAAATTTAAAGTTCTCGGGCTGAATCCGTATCCTGAGGCTGGTAAGGAAATTAATCCACAAAGCTATTTTCTGCTGATTGAATTAATTAAATAATCCCGCTTATTTTTTCCATCTAGATTTTTTTTCATTGAACATTTTTTACTATGGTATTGCCTGCAAGATAATGTTTTGCAATATTCGAAATACAAATACATATTAAATCAATATAATAAACATATCTGTCCAAAATAAATTTAACTCTCTCTAATCTCTCTCTTAAAAAGAGAGAGACTTATTGTCAATAAAACCTTATATGACTATGTTCTGATCTACCTGGCAGTAGACAGGCAGAATATTTAATACA
>JAGUYG010000095.1 GCA_020061465.1 Ignavibacteriales bacterium | reverse complement strand
GATTATCCAAAGGGATGCCTTTGGCAGAGAGAGTTCAAAAGTACCGTATATAGAGCAACAAAAATGTTTGCTGAAAAAACAAACTTTTTTAACGTAGTAACTCAGAGAAGTCACATCCCGAAAAGATCACTATGTGAGAGTTCCACCGAGAAATTTCTCAAATGAGTCTTTTGGACAAATATTTTTGGTTAGGTTTTATCAAGCTTTATTTATAAAACTCGGTATCATCTTCTATTGAATCATCCTCCCCTGAAGAAAGACTAAACATAGAACTCAACAAATCCTTAAACTGAATTCCCGACTCGAGTTTAAATTTGCTTAATTGAGAATATTCTGCTAATCCATGAAGAACAAATTCCATCAGTAAAGTTTGTGTGCTTCCATTTACTCCGGGATGAAGATTCTTTACAAGTTCCTTCAATCCTTCAACCTTGTGCAGGCTTTCTTCATAATGTTCATCAGAAGTATCGTTTAATACATCTAAAATATTTCCCCTGCTAAACCAGGTAATTATTTTTCTGTACGGATTTTCCTGCTGTGTCTTTTTCAATTTTGCCGGTTCCGGAAAATACTGGCAGAAAAGTGTCCGGATAGATTTGCTGATTAAAATGTGCGCAACTTTAGCAGGTCCTTCCTGTTCGCCTTCATAAACTAATTCGATTTTACCGGTGATGGAAGGGATTACCCCGTACAAATCAGAAATTCGAAGTTTAGTTTCATTTTGATTATTAAGAATCATACGGCGTTCGGCAGTACTCATTAAATTTTCATAAGCCGAAATAGTAAGTCTTGTGGATACACCGCTTTTCGAATCAACATATTCACTTTGCCGCGCTTCAAAAGCAATCTGCTCTATAAAATCATCTAAGATTGTATTGCTTATAATGGATTGTTTCTGTTCGGGAGAAAGTTTTGCCTCCTGTTTTGTAATTTGTTTTGAAATTTCAATTGACTTAGGATAGTGCGTAAGAATTTGACTGTCTATTCTATCCTTTAAAGGTGTTACTATTGAACCTCTATTGGTATAATCTTCGGGATTTGCGGTGAATACAAATTGAATATCCAAAGGAAGTCTGATTTTAAAACCTCGTATTTGAATATCATTCTCCTGAAGAATATTGAACAAAGCCACTTGAATACGTGCCTGCAAATCAGGCAATTCATTTATTACAAAAATGGATCTGTGTGAACGGGGAATCAAACCAAAGTGAATTACTCGTTCATCGGAGTAGGGGAGTTTTAGGGCTGCAGCTTTAATTGGGTCAACATCGCCGATTAAATCAGCTACAGATACATCGGGCGTTGCAAGCTTCTCGGTATATCTTTCGTCTCTATGAAGCCAATAAATTTTAGTGTCATCACCTTCAGCGTTAATCTTATCCTTAGCCATTCTCGAAATAGGAGCTAAAGGATCATCATTCAACTCAGAACCTTCAACGATGGGGATAAATTCATCAAGCAGATTTATCAACAACCTTGCAATCCGCGTTTTTGCTTGTCCTCGTAAACCTAATAAAATAATATTGTGCCGTGATAAGATTGCTTTTTGAATATCGGGGATGACAGTTCCATCATAACCTAATATTCCGCCGAAAGGGTTTTTATTACTTTTAATTGCAAGTATAAGATTTTTTCGAAGTTCATCCTTAATAGATATTGGTTTATAACCGCTATTCTTTAATTCTCCGATTGTTTTTATGGAAGTAATTTTCATACGCTGCATTTTCTTTCTTTATAATTTATTGTGAGGTTAATCCGGGCTATCTTAAATACTTTCGCCTGTTTCTTATATAGTCTTCAAAAATAAAATCGCCTAGTCCGGATAAGCTGCTGTAAAATGCTTTACCGTTATTAGTCTTCGTAAACTCTCTAACAAACTCCTGTAAATAAGGATCGCGTGCAATCATAAAAGTAGTGATGGTTATCCCAAGCTTTCTGCATACTGCGGCTTTGTCTAATGTTCTGTTAACAATTTTTCTGTCTAATCCGTAACTATTTTTATAATATTTTGCACCTTCTTTTAGACACGTTGGTTTGCCATCGGTAATCATAAAGATTTGTTTGTTCTGAGTTTTTCGTCTTCGGAGTATTTCCATCGCAAGGTCAATTCCGGCTACTGTGTTAGTATGAAAAGGACCTACCTGTAAATAAGGAAGATCTTTAACTTGGATAGGAAAAGCATCGTTTCCGAAAGCGATAATGTCTAAAGTATCTTTTGGATATTTAACAGAAATTAATTCAGCAAGCGCCATTGCAGTTTTTTTTGCAGGAGTAATTCTGTCTTCACCGTATAAAATCATAGAATGAGAAATATCAATCATAAGTACTGTAGATGTGAGTGCTTTAAAATCTCTTTCTTCAATTTCGATGTCGTCTTCGGTAAGCTTGAAGTCGTCGATGCCATGATTTATCTGCGCATTTTTTATTGAACCCGTAGCATCGATTTGATCCATTGTATCTCCGAAATAGTATTTTCTTTTTTCTGAAGTGGATTCATCACCTTGTCCGGTATAATTAGTAATGTGATTTCCTCGCATTGATTTCTTAAGCTTCCCGAATATTTCTTCCAGGGCTTGTTTACGAATTGTCCGTTCGGTTTTTGCTGTAATTATAAAAGTGCCTTCAATAGGATTTTCTTCTAAAAAATTTTTTTCTTTCAGTTCTCTTATAAAATCTCCCATTCCGTATTCATCCGAGGTTAAACCGTATTTATTATCAAGTTGATTTAACCAATTTAATGCTTCGGAAACATCCCCAGAGGTAATGGTTAAAAGATCGAGGAGTAGTTTTAGCAGACTATTAAAATTAATTTCACTTGCCTTAGCAGGAATATATTTTGTAAATCTTAGACCGATCATATAAATCTTATTAAGCTGTTATTCAGGTGAAAAATAAAATTTAAAAATTAAAGGATATATTTTTTATTGTGCATTAGCTTAAATCTAATTTAGAGAGAAAATTACCTTCGTTCAAGTGATGAATTACATCAGAACAAAATAAATTTAAGAGGAAGAGAAAACAAAAATCATTCTATTAGCTAAATTGAAAAAAGGATGTTTCAATAATGTATTAAATCGCATTTGTTGAACCGAATTGAATATTCTGTTTGGCAAATAATTCTTTATCCCCAAGATGGCAAACAATCACCTCCGGCAATCGAAACTGCGAATTAAATAGGCTATTATTCCATTATTTTAGCGCATTCCATCATTCGCATTAACTTTTGTTTTCAGGGCAAAATCCTTTATTTTTGAATTCCAATTTTGGAAAGAAATCCGTTTTTTTTCAATTATTTTATGCAATTAAGGTCAATATTGTTCAAAAACAATAGTTATCCGAAACTGTTGCGTAAAAGGAAAACGGATATTAGAAGGTGATGCGAGAGTGGCGGAATTGGCAGACGCGCTAGACTTAGGATCTAGTACCGTTACGGTGTCGGGGTTCGAGTCCCCGCTCTCGCACGAATAATATAATATTAAAACTATTGAGGTAATTTTGCAGTTTAAGATCAATGAGCCATCGCCATCTTATAGAGAGATAGAAGTAACGCTGCCTTATAATGAAATCGAACAAGAGTTAGCTGAAGAGGTAAAACGTCAAGTCCAAAAACTCCAGCTTCCGGGCTTTCGGAAGGGAAAAGTTCCGATGCAATTGATCAAGCAGAGATTTGGAGATGCATTGGAATATGATGCATCCGAAAAAATTGCCAACGACCGGTTCTGGAAAATATCCGAAGATGAAAATCTGAATCCGATCGGTACTCCTGAATTAACCGAGATAAAATTCAGTCCCAACGAGGAACTTTATTTTAAAATTAGATATGAAATAGTACCAGTGCCGGAAGTGAAAGATTACACCGGACAAACAATCGAAATTCCCGATCTTAAAGCAACTGAAGAAGATATTGATTCAGAAATAAAGTTTATTTACAAACGTCACTCTACGCAAGAAGAAACCGAAGTTGTTGGAGAGGACGAGAATTATATACTTGAAGCAAAAATTTCACCGATAGACGATGCAGGAGAACCAATAGAAGCTGCATCAACCCAAACTGCAGAAATTGATCTTTCAGATGAGAGAGTATTTCAGCAGATAAAGACTAACGCACGGGGCAAGCGAGTGGGAGATTCTTTTGTTTACACTACTGAAGAAAATTTTGAAGCTGATGAAAGTAAGAGTGAAACCGGAAAGAAGCCCGAACTTAGAAGGTTTAGAGTATTAATTGAGGGAATTAAAAAAATCGTTCCTCCCGAATTGAATGCTGAATTTTTTAAGCAAGTAAGCGGTAGAGAAATCTCCGATGACAGCAGTTTTAGGGAATATGTAAGAGACCGTGTCCAAGCATATTATGACATTCGAACAGAAGAAATGTTTACCGACCGGTTAACGCGAATGGTAGTTGAGAACAGTGACTTTACACCTGCCGCTACTTTTGTAAATAAATTTTTAGAAGGGTTGATGAAAGAAGAAGAAAATCGGTATAAACAAGAGAAAGGGAAAAAATTAGACAAGATAAAGCTGCGTGAAAGTCTTACTCCAATCGCCGAATTTAACACAAAGTGGTTTTTTCTGAGGGAAGCTATTAAGAGGAAGGAGAATCTGACGATAAGCGAGGAGGAATTACTCGAAAGAGCAAAGAAAGAATCGGAAACAACCGGAATTACTATTGAGAAGCTGCTTAACTATTATAAATCCTCTGATTACTTTTACAAACTATCCAACGAAAAACTATTCGAATTTTTAAAAGCCAACAACACAATTAACAAAGTTGATCCAAAAATATTGATAGAAAGAGATAAAAATCATGCCGGATAAAACGAAAATTGAAATATACAATCAGTTAGTGCCTTATGTTATTGAACAAACCGGACGCGGGGAACGCGGTATGGATATTTATTCCAGGCTGCTGAGAGAAAGAATTATTTTTATTGGAATGGCTATCGATGACCATATCGCAAGTCTTACAATCGCTCAGTTGATTTTTTTAGAAGCTGAGGACTCGGAAAAGGATATACACCTTTATATTAACAGTCCGGGCGGAAGCGTTACTGCCGGACTTGCAATTTACGATACAATGAAATACGTAAAGCCCGACATTTCAACCATTTGTGTCGGAATGGCAGCCAGTATGGGTGCAATATTACTTGCAGGCGGTACACCAGGAAAACGAACGGCTCTGCCTAATGCTAAGATTATGATACACCAGCCGTGGGTTGGCGGGCTGCAGGGACAAACTACCGATATCGAAATCCATGCAAGAGAAATGTTGAAAACCCGTGATACGTTATATAAAATCTTAGCCCAGCATACCGGCAAATCCTTAGAACAAATAGCGAAAGATTGCGACAGAGATTATTTCCTGACTGCTGAGGAAGCTAAAGAGTATAAGTTAATTGATAATATATTGGAGAAGAGAGTCCCGCTGAAAAAGTAATGGTAATTAAAAAATTTAACTGATTACCCACCTTAAATTTTTTAATAATAATACGCGTGGTTTATCGAACTTTTTTCTTTATTGAATCGGACTTGATAGGTAATACCGGGGTTTGAATATTCGGATCATGGGGCTATTCCAAAATTTTAATTTTGCAATTCTATTTTAATGGTAGTTAAGCCGATAACCTTGTCTGCAGCAGGCAAAACTCTTTTGATCTCAGAGCAAGAATAAATCCCGATGATAATCAGAACGATTTTTGATTTATTTTAATCAACAACTTCGTTCTATAAAATCCTATCCAATGGAATCTCGGTTGGCAAAATCTTGACCAAAAAACAAAACATAGTTGCTGATAACGTACAGAACTTTTGTCTAACATGAAAAAGACCTTTAATAAAAAAATTTTATGAAACGGATTCTAACTCTCGTTTTATTTTTCCTTCTATTTGCTATTGCCAATCCACAAAACAACAGAGGCGATTTAGACGCATATCTAACAGAATATTTTAAGGTAAAAGAAATTCCTTCTATCTCTGCAGGTGTGGCATCGGAGGGGAAAATCATTTGGCTCGGTGCACGCGGGTATTCGGATATAGAGAATTCAGTTTATGCAACAACTAATACTGTTTACCGTATAGCATCTATTTCCAAATCAATTACTGCTGTGGCAATAATGCAGCTTGTCGAAACGAGAAAAATAAATTTAGATGAAGACGCAAGGAAATATCTTCCATACTTTCCGCAGAAGAAATGGAGATTTACTACACGGCAATTGTTAAATCATACTGCGGGAATAAGAACCTACAGGAGCGGTGAATTCGATAGCAAAGAATTTTTTGAATCAACAAGAGATGCTGTTGAGTACATAATAAAAGATTCTTTAGAGTACGAACCCGGTACTAAATATCTTTATACAACTCTTGGCTATAATTTACTTGCGGGCATCATAGAATACGTTTCGGGTTTAACGCTTATTGATTATTATAAAACCTATATTTTCAGTCCTGTTGAGATGTATTCTACTACAATCGAAGTGCAATCGGAAATAATACCAAACAGAGCAAGAGGATATATAAAGGACGATTTTCGAAAAATTAAAAATGCACCTCTTGCCGATTTAAGTATTAAATATTCAGGAGGGGGAGTTGTTTCAAATGCCGGAGACCTTTTGAAATTTGGCATAAACCTGTCGAACGGTAAATTACTTTCGCAGAACTATTTAGATTCAATGCTTGTCCCTTCAAAACTTAAGAATGGTACAGTACTTAGTTATGGATTAGGATTTTTGGTCGGTTCAGATGATAATGGAAAATATTTTATGCACACCGGAGGTGGTACAGGTTTTACTTCTCAGTTGATCATCTACCCGAATAGTAAATTAGCTGCGGTTCATTTAATTAATATTCGTGATAGAAATCTTGATTTACCTGCAAAAGCTCTGGCTTCAGTCGCACTAAAAAAAGAATTTATACGACCCATAAAATCTTTAGCCGATAGAATGCTCTCCGTTTTCTTAAACAGTAACGCAGATTCTGCATTGGCAATTTACCAAATCATTCAAAAAGACTCTGCGGATTTTTATGATGTAAATTTTAATGAATTAAATCTTTTTGGCAGCGATTTAATAAAAATAAATCGCCTTACCGATGCGATCCGTTATTTTAGATTTTTAACAAGATTGTTTCCTGAAGAACCAAAAGCATTCTTAGGTTTGGCTGAAACTTATAATAAAGATAAAAACAAAGGACTTGCTCTCCGAAATTATAAATTTGTGCTGAAACTTGATCCTAAAAACAAACAAGCTGCCGAGATGGTAAAAAAACTACAAACTGAATAATGAGAAAGCAATAGGCAATAGGCAGTCGGCAATTGAGCAATCAACCATCAGCCGAACAACAAATCAACACACCCGCCTTAACGGGTAGTCGGATAAGTTAGCACATCAACACATCACCAAATCCGCGTTAGTTCTTAAGCATTTTTTATTTTCATTTTTATTAACAATATAACTCAATCTTTAAATTGACAATCTTCCAATTTTTGGATAACTTTCTGCCGCAAAAAATTATAAAAAAACGCATGATTGAACAATATTTACCTGTTTTTGTCGTCCTTGGTTTCGCTGCGCTCTTTGGCATTGCGGTAGTGATTTCATCCACACTTTTTGGCCCGCAGCGACCCGATCCTGAAAAAAGTTCGACTTATGAAAGCGGGATGACGCCCGTCGGTTCAACAAAAGAAAGAGTATCGGTAAAGTACTACCTCATCGCAATGTTTTTTATTATATTCGACATTGAAGTAATCTTTGTTTATCCCTGGGCAGTTCAATTCAAAAAACTTTTCGGTGAGTTTGGAATTTCAGTTTTCATTTCGATGTTCATATTTCTCGTTGTACTAGAATTAGGATATTTATATGCTTACAAGAAAGGCGGATTTAGATGGGATTAGAAGCAAAATTAAATTCTGACGGTTTTTTTACTACAAAACTTGATGCAATAATTGCGTGGTCAAGAAAAAATTCAGTTTGGCCTATGCCGATGGGAATATCATGCTGTGCAATCGAGATGATGGCTGTTGGTGATCCGAGATATGATATTGCCCGTTTCGGTTCGGAAGTTATGCGGTTCACACCAAGGCAGTCGGATTTAATGATTGTTGCAGGTACCGTTACTTATAAAATGTCTCACGTAGTTCGGAAAATTTACGATCAAATGCCAGAACCAAAGTGGGTGATAGCTATGGGCGCCTGCACTTCAACGGGAGGAATGTATCGATCCTATTCGGTTGTGCAGGGTATTGATCAATTTTTACCGGTCGATATTTACCTTGCAGGCTGTCCGCCTCGCCCTGATAATTTGTTGAATGCGCTTATAAAAATTCAAGAGAAAATCGGACGCAGCAAAGCACGCGAATTTCAAGACAAACCATTACCCGAATTAACTGTATTACAAAACAACTAACATTATGCTCTCTGCTGAAATTATCCTTCAAAAAATTAAAGAACAATTTCCCGGATTTAATTTTACTCATAATCTTTACAGAGATGAACTTACGATTACATTCAATAAGGAAAATATTGTTGAAGTCTGCCGTTTTCTTAAAGAAGATTCAGAGTTAGAATTCCGGCTTTGTGAAGACATAACTGCAGTCGATTGGGCAAAAAGAAAAAATCGATTTACAGTTGTTTATCATATCTTTTCTCTTAAACATAATTATCGGTTGGTATTAAAAGCAGACGTTGATGAATCGGAGTGCAGCATTGATTCGGTCTCATCTGTTTGGAAAACAGCAAATTGGCAGGAACGGGAAGTTTATGATATGTATGGAATAACATTTAATAATCATCCCGATTTGCGAAGAATGTATATGCCGGAAGATTTTGAATATCATCCTTTGCGAAAAGACTTTCCGCTAATGGGTATACCCGGGTCACTATCTCTTCCAAAAAAATCTTAATGAATATGGAAAAACTAAAAAAAGACGAAGCTCACCCAAAAATTCTTCAGGCGCTTCTGAATGCCGAAACCTCTATTTCACTCGATGACGTATTAGAGAATGAAATGATTCTTAATATGGGTCCGCAGCATCCTGCCACACACGGAGTTCTGAGGCTTTTGTTAAGATTAGACGGTGAAGTAGTTGTAGCATGTGTTCCCGAACTCGGTTATTTGCATCGGGGATATGAGAAGATGGCTGAAAACATGACCTATTACGAGTTCATTCCTCATACTGATCGATTGGATTATATATCGCCTTTAGCAAATAATGTTGCCTGGGTTTTAGCGGTTGAGAAGTTAGCCGGCATCGAAGCCCCTCCACGAGCTCAATATATCCGGATGATGGCTGCTGAACTTGCACGTGTTGCCTCACATCTTGTGGCAGTTGGCTCATTAGCAATGGATGTTGGTGCGTTAACTGTATTTTTATGGACACTTCGAGAGCGCGAAAAAATACTTGATATATGGGATATCCTTTGCGGCGCCAGATTTACTAACAGCTACACTCGCATCGGCGGCGTTGCAAATGATGCTCAACCAGAAGCTTTAGCCAAGGCTCGCTGGTTTATAGATCAGTTCGATCCAAATCTGGATGAATGTGAAAAACTATTGAATACAAATAGGATTTTTATCGAACGTTTGGATGGTGTGGGTGTTATTTCTGCAGATGATGCAATCGAAATTGGGCTTACAGGTCCCAACCTGCGCGCTTCCGGAGTTGAATTTGATCTGCGGCGTGCAACGCCATATCTATTTTATAATAAAATGGATTTCAAAATTCCCACTTATACCGAAGGCGATTGCTTAGCCAGGTATTTTCTTCGTATAGATGAAATGCATGAAAGCGCAAAAATCGTCCGGCAGGTTTTGGATAAAATGCCCGAAGGTGAAGTATTATTGAACCACCCCAAACGCGTTCTTCCTAAAAAGCAGGAGATTTACACAAAAATGGAAGAGCTGATACACGATTTTATGTTGGTTAATTTTGGAATAAATCCACCTGTAGGTGAAATTTATCATGCAATTGAAGGCTCAAAGGGTGAGCTTGGTTTTTATCTTGTAAGCAACGGAGAGGGGAGACCCTGGAAATGTAAAATTCGATCGCCTTCATTCGTTAATTTGCAGGCTTTGCCTATGATGGTAAAGGGTTATATGGTTTCCGATGTAGTTGCCATTGTCGGCAGTATCGATCCGATAATGGGAGAGGCAGATAAATAATTTTTTCGGCATAACAAATTCATAATCATTTTTAAAGATTGTTAAAAATGGAATTCAAATTCACAAACGAAAACTTAGCACAGTTGGATAAAGAGATAAAAAAGTATCCCTATAAAAAAGCGGCTGTAATGGCAGCTTTGTGGTTAGCACAAGAACAAAACGGCTGGATTTCCGGTGAGGTGATGAGAGAAGTAGCATCAGTACTTGAAATTACGCCGGAAGAGGTGCTTGGTGTAGTATCATTTTATACTATGTATCATAAAAAACCAATGGGGAAATATCATATTCAAGTTTGTACAAATGTGTCCTGTATGCTGCGAGGCGGATATGAAATTTTCGACCATGTAAAAGAAAAATTAGGTATAGACAATCTACAGGTTACAAACGGCGGACTTTTTTCAATCGAAGAAGTTGAGTGTATGGGTTCTTGCGGAACAGCCCCTATGATTGCAGTGAACGAAGACTATTATGAGAACACAAATCCCGATGCCGTTGAAAAAATTTTACAATCTTTAACGAACAAAAATTAAATGGAAAAAATAGTTCTTCCCGATATAAAAGATCTTCATCTTATCGATGTTTATGTAAAACACGGCGGTTATACTGCCGCTAAAAAAGCTTTCGGACAAAGTCCGGACGATATTATCGATCAGGTAAAAAAATCTGGTTTACGCGGGCGAGGCGGTGCAGCATTTTCTGCTGGATTAAAATGGAGCTTCATGCCGAAAACTACCGATAAGCCGAAATATCTTTGCGTAAACGGAGATGAGAGTGAACCGGGTTCTTTTAAGGATAGACAGATATTTGAATTCAATCCGCATCAAATGATTGAAGGTGCCGTAATTGCCAGTTATGCAATCGGTGCAAAAATAGCGTATGTTTATATCCGTGGTGAATATCATAAATGGATTAAGCTTCTTCAAAAAGCAATCGACGATGCTTATGCGCACGGTTATCTTGGCGAAAAAATGAAAGAGAAATTTGGTACCGATTTTTACTGCGACATGTACATTCATAAAGGAGCAGGAGCCTATATCTGTGGAGAGGAATCTGCGCTGATGAATTCAATCGAAGGTAAACGCGGTTACCCGCGCGTTAAACCTCCCTTCCCGCCACAAAACGGCTTATGGGGAAATCCCACTACAATAAACAATGTAGAAACTATTACAAACGTTCCTCCAATAATAAATAAAGGGTGGGCGTGGTTTGCAAACATCGGCGAACCGAAACATCCGGGAACAATTTTGTTTGGAGTAAGCGGACATGTAAATAAACCCGGCGTATACGAATTACCCACCGGAACACTCTTAACCGATATAATTTACAAGTATGCCGGCGGAGTTCCTGGCAACAAAAAAATTCTTTGCGTTATTCCCGGCGGTTCTTCAATGCCTCCGCTGAGAGGAGAGCAATTAAAAGGCGTGAAGATGGATGCCGAATCATTAAAAGCTGCAGGTTCGGCAATAGGTACCGGCGGAATAATGGTAATGGATGAGGATACAGACCTTCTTAAAGTTTTGGCAAGAATAGCAAAATTTTATCATCACGAAAGCTGCGGACAATGCACGCCATGCAGAGAGGGAACAGGCTGGATGGAAAGAATTTTAAAACGAATTATCCGCGGCGACGGCTCTTCAAAAGATTTGGACTTACTCATTTCTGTAGCAAACAATATTGAAGGCAACACTATTTGCGCCCTTGGTGAGGCGGCTGCCTGGCCTGTTAAATATATGGTGCAGCGGTTTAGAGATTATTTTGAGGAACGAGTAAACAAAGAAGTCATTCTTCCCGTACCAAATAAAGTCCACTCTATGCGAAAAACAGCATTTCCACTTGCAGAGATAAAAAATTAAATTCTGCCTAATAGAAAAGGTTATGACAGAAGAAGAAATATATAAAGCCAGGGCTGAAGGATTAAATATTGTTTCAGAACTTAGGCGTTCATACTCGGATAAATTGGTTCTTGAATTATTGGACCTCGCTTTCCATGTTTCCAAATTAAACTCTCCTAAATATGAAGAACTCAGAACGAACAAAATATTAGAAAAAGCTGAAGCTCGTAAGCGATTTATAAGGTTGTTTGAAAATGCTTAATTTCGAAAAAGCATTATTCGATATTGACCAGTTTTGTAATGAAAATAAACTACCTTATACAATTATGGGAGGTTTTGCAGTTATACTTCATGGTTATATCCGAACCACAGAGGATATCGACATAAATCTAATGATCAAACTCGAAGACCTTGTTAGTACTGCTAAGAAGATTCTACTAAAATTTGATACCAATTTATCCGATCCAATCACATTTTTCCAAACAAATTTTGTTCTTCCGGTGATCCATAAAGAAACCCGTATTGGAATTGATTTTACGGCAGGATTAACGGGATTCGATGAACAAGTTCTAAAAAGAACCATTAGAAAAGAATTTTTTTCATTGACGTTACCTTGTATTACCGTTGAGGACCTTATCATATATAAGCTCTTTGCAAGCAGAAAAAAAGACATTGCAGATCTTGAAGAAATTGCAAAAATCCACAATCAAACTATAGATCGAAATTATTTAGCCGATGTCTTAAGGCAGTTTGATGAACTTCATAGAGACGATATGAGCCGGAATTTTAAAGAGATTTTTGGTGATTGAATTACAATAAATGTGAGTTCATTACGCATTATCAAATACGTTTTTATCTTTACCCAATTCTTCCATTACACCACGCATCATAAAAGGCGAGTCAGTAGTTATTGCATCTGCTCCTAATGTGATTAATTTTAAAGCATCTTGTTTTTTATCTACATTATAAGCACAAAAATCTAAATCATTATTACGCAAATATTTTACAAGCTTTTCATCTATATACGGAGCTGCGTATAAATCCACACCATCGCATTCGAGACCATTCAGAGATTTTATCAGCTGTCTTTGAGCTAAAGAAATTATATATTTTATTTTTGAAAAATACCATCCGAAGAGCCAGTATGCTTTTATATCCGGTAAATATTTTTTTGCTAATTGAACCGTGTTTGGATTAAAAGCAATTATCCGGATCATATCTTCGGGAATAAAAGACTGTTCTATTATTTCCGCTAACTTTTGCATAAAAATCTCACGGTCATCTTTTACGTCAATAAAAATTCCTTTGCCTGCGGGAATCATCTTAAAAATTTCTTGTATGGTAGGAATTTCGCTGCCCTCAAATTCACTTCCTTTCCATAAACCGACATCTAATTGTTTTAAGTTATGAAGCGTTGATGAAATAACATTCAATTTAATTTTTTTATTCGTTACTCTTTTTGTGTGAGGATCGTGAATACAAACAATTTCGTTATCCTTTGTCATCCAGAAATCGCCTTCAATAAAATCAGCATATTCTTCAAAAGCTAACTTAAACGATGCAATGGTATTTTCAGGAGCTTTATACGAAGCTCCGCGATGAGCAACGATTTTGGTTGTGTGGTTTAATGGTAATTGCATAAAATCTCTTGAATCAAATTAATCAATACTGCTTTGAATCTACTGGTCTCCTTTCAACCTTTTCAAATATTGACTCAGCCTTAACATAAAATAACTTCGCTTATTTAATCTTTTTATTTCAGCCAAGTTTTCTTTAGCCGCAAGTTCGCCGGCTAAGATAAGCTTTTCGGCTTGATCAAAATCAGTCCACTTAAATTCTTTTACTGAAGGTCTGATAATCAAATCGGTTTCTTTTAACCTCAGTAATGAGAGGTGGAAGGAAGAGATATCTTCTGTCCGGTATAAAATTTCAATTACATTTTTCGGCTGATTGGCACTCTCTAATTTACGTGTTACATCAACAGCAAGCACTCTATCGGCTCCAAGTTCTCTTACTTTTCCAGAAGGTATACTACCGGATGTGCTGCCATCGACCAAAAAATGCTTTTCAATTTTTACCGGCGGAAAAATTCCTGGAATAGCTGAGCTTGCTCTTACAGCACCTCTCAAGCTTCCTTCCTTGAAATTTATCTCTTCGCCCGAAATTAAATCTACAGCAACCGCGGAAAATTTTATTCGCAGATCTTCAATCTCTACATCAGGAATTAAATCAAAGATTTCTTTGGTAACCTCTTCATCAAAGTAAGATAAACGGCTAAGGGTTTTTAAAACATGGACTCGTCTATCCACATAATCAAAAAATTGTTCGAAATAATTTTTATCAGGTTTGTTAGTGTGTTCATTCAGTCTGTCAATTCCAAGCTCCAGGAATTTGGGATGCTTCATAGCTTCGAACATAAATTCTTCAACTTGCATGGCATTGCCGTAATAAGCATATAAACCACCGACTATAGCTCCCATGCTGCAGCCGGTAATTGCGTCAATCTTAATTTTTTCTGAGTCAAGAATTTTAAGCACTCCAATGTGTGCTAAGCCTCTTGCTCCACCGCCTCCAAGCGCTAATCCAAATTTAGACATCTTTGTTCTTTCACTTATTGTAATTTGTTACATCTCCAGGCAAAGTAATCAGATTTATTATCTTACCGAAATATATCCGCCTGAAACGCCGTACTTCGATAAAACAATTTGCCAAAGCTGATTTTTGTTTCGTGCCCTAAATGCTCCGGCGGAAGAAAGCAAAAAGTATTTCCACATTCGATAAAACCTTTCTCCGTATTTATCCTTTAACTGGTTCCAACCGGCATTAAAATTTTCATACCAAGCCATTAGTGTTTTATCGTAATCTGCACCAAAGTTATGCAAGTCTTCTATAACGAATAAACCCTCAACCACTTTCGCTAATTGAGCAATAGAAGGCAGCATACCGTTAGGGAAAATATATTTGTGAGTCCATGCATCGGTACTTTTTGTCGATCGAACTTCACCGATGGTGTGGAGTAAAAACAATCCGTCATCTTTTAAATTGCTATCAGCAACCTCAAAGTACTCACGATAATTTTTGTAGCCTACATGCTCTATCATTCCAACCGAAACAATGCGGTCAAATTTTTTCCCATTGAACTCCTTCGAAGCACTCACATCTCTGTAATCTTGCAATTTGATTTCAACCGGCAAACCCTTGCATAATTCTTTACCGAGTAATACTTGTTCTTGAGAAACAGTTATTCCTACAACCTCAACGCCGTATTTTTCTGCAGCATATTTACCGAACGCTCCCCAACCGCAGCCGATATCAAGAATACGCATTCCTGGTTTGAGATACATTTTTTGACAAATCAACTCAAGTTTGTTTTCTTGGGCTTCGTCAGGAGTTTTTGCTCCTTTCCAATAAGCACAGCTATAATTCATTCTTTTGTCAAGTATCTGTTTGAATAAATCGTTGCCAAGGTCATAGTGTCTTTCTCCTATAATGAAAGCTCTGCGTCTTGCCTGCATATTTATTAACCAAAAGCCGGCAAGCTGTAAAGCAACTTTCAGGTTGCGTTTTAGTTTCGAATGTAAGTCTGCATGGACAACTCGATAAATCATTTCATCAAGTTTTTCTGCATCCCACCAACCATCCATATAAGATTCTCCTACACCCAATTCAACCTCGGTAATTGCACGCTTGAAGAATCTTTCGTCATGAACTTGAATATCCCACGGATTGCTGCCGTTAATTTTTATTTCGGCGAGGTTTAAAATATCTTCAGCTAATCTTTTGTATTTGTTCATAATAACTGTCCTCTTGATTAAAAATTTATTATTCGTCCAGAGTTTGTCTCATAAGCAATTTGTAAAAAATCCAAACTGAATCTCTTATTTAAAATACTTTGTTCTTTAATTAGGTTAAAGTGAACTATTAATATTCTTTTGTTTTATTGATTTGGCATAAAAAACCATCAATTGCTCAGTTCATTATTTGTGTAGTTCATACTCATATTTTTCTGATTGACTTACAAGTCATTTGTATAATTGCGGTTTACAAAGTAATTTTCATTTTACTGCCTTCTTCTATATATTTGAATCAACCAAATCTTAAATCAGGAATCCATTTAATGCCCGAAAAATATGATATTGCTGTACTTGGAGGCGGTCCTGGTGGATACGTAGCCGCAATCAGGGCATCTCAATTAGGCTTTAAAACCGCTGTTATCGATTACCAAAATTTAGGCGGTATATGTCTGAATTGGGGCTGTATTCCTACAAAATCTTTGTTAAAGAATGCCGAGATTTATGATACGATTAAAAACCACAGTTCCGATTTTGGAATAAAAACTAAAGACCTCGAATTCGATTTTGCCCGCATCATCAAAAGAAGCCGTGACATCGCCGACAGAATAAGTAAAAACGTTGAGATTCTAATCAAGAAAAATAAAGTAGATAGATATAAAGCCTACGGTAAATTTAGTTCATCAAAACAGATTAAACTATTTGATGATAAAAATAATTCAACCGGAATTATTGAAGCTGAAAATATTATTATCGCTACCGGCGCCCGAACTAAAACTATTGATGCGATTCTTGTTGATAAGAAAATAATTATTACTTCTACCGAAGCGATGAATTTATCCAAACTTCCCGCTGAAATGATTATTGTCGGTGCCGGTGCCATAGGTGTTGAGTTCGCCTATTTCTATTCAGTTTTAGGTACGAAAGTTACGTTAATTGAAATGATGGAAAGAATTCTTCCGATTGAGGATGAAGAAATATCCGCAGCTCTTGAAAAATCGTTTAAGAAGAGAGGCATCTCTGTTTTAACAAATGCTATGGTGAAAAAAGCCGTTATTAATAATGATAAAGTAAAAATCACTGTTGACCAAAATGGAAAAAGTGAGGAACTGACCGCCGACCTCGTTCTCAATTCAATCGGAGTTACAGGAAACATTGAGGGCTTTGGATTGGAAGAACTTGGTGTTGAGATTTATAAAGGACATATTAAAGTTGATAAATCTACATACTCTACAAACGTGGAGGGAATTTATGCAATTGGTGATGTAATAGGTCCGCCCTGGTTAGCACATGTAGCTTCGGCGGAAGGAATACATTGTGTGGAGAAAATTAAAGGGCTTAATCCGCCTGATATTAATTATGAAAATATTCCGGGCTGCACATTTTGCCAGCCTCAAGTTGCCAGCATTGGATTGACGGAAAAGAAAGCAAAGGAAAAAGGTATCGATGTAAAGGTCGGGAAGTTTCCGTTTATGGCAAGCGGAAAAGCATTTGCTATTGGAGAACGTGAAGGATTTGTAAAATTAATTTTTGATGCTCAATACGGAGAGCTGATTGGTGCACACATTATCGGCTCGGAAGCAGCCGAGATGATTGCAGAACTATCGCTCGCTAAATCTTTGGAAGCTACGGGTCATTCGATCATTAAGACAATTCATGCTCATCCAACACTTTCCGAATCTGTTATGGAAGCTGCCGCTGCTGCTTATGGTGAAGTGATTCATATTTAATTATCAATTAAGATTCGATTTATATTTTATTGGTTGACATAATTAAAAACGAAATAATTCCATGAGAAAGCTGAATTATATTGATTTGAAGTTGATTGACTACAAAGAAGCCTGGGATATTCAAAAGCACTTTTTTAATTTGCGTGCTGATGATAGAGTAAACGATACTTTATTCTTGCTGGAACATCCGCATACTTATACTCTTGGCAAAACAGCGGATAGAAAACACTTAATTGGTAATCAAGATTTTCTAAATCAAAATAATATTTCTATTTATGATATTGATCGGGGTGGTGATATCACTTATCACGGTCCCGGGCAAATTGTAGGTTATCCGATTATTAGTCTTACTGATTGGTTTCAGGATACACATAAATACCTCAGAGCATTGGAAGAAGTGATAATTTTAACTTGTTCGAATTATGGCTTAATCGGAAAACGCGATTCTAAGTACACAGGTGTTTGGATTCAAAATAGAAAAATAGCGGCAATCGGAATTAAAGTAGGCAGATGGATTACAATGCATGGATTTGCATTTAATGTTAATACCGATTTATCATTATTTTCAGGTATCATTCCTTGCGGAATTGCAGATAAAGATGTTACATCTTTGAAAAGAGAATTAGGAAGCGATGTTGATATTTCTGAGGTTAAAAAACTGCTGCTGCAAAATTTTATGAAAGTCTTTTACTATAATGTTGTTAATGTTTTACCTAAGGAATATATTTTTTCTATCAATTCCCATGAAGCATTAGTGAAAGGATAAGAATGGCGAAAAAGAATTCATCTAAAGGTGAGTTTGTGGTTGAAAAAAAGAATAAAAAAGATTTTGAACAGAAGAGCGATAGAAGCATCGAGAGCAATAGCCTTCAATCAATCGAAATTGAAAAAACATTTTCGAAAGATGAATTACTTAAAGCTTTACGATTTATGCTTCTTGCACGCCAAATCGATCAGAAAGCGATGAATCTTTTACGACAGGGAAAAACTTTTTTTCATATTGCAGGTGCCGGACATGAAGCCATTCAGGTTGCGTTAGGGTTAACATTAAATCCTAAAGAAGATTGGTATTACCCTTATTATCGTGATTTTGCCCTTGTAATAACATCCGGAATAGAACCGAAGGATTTTTTCTCCCAGTGTTTTGCTAAGGAAGCCGATCCTTCGAGCGGAGGCAGACAACTGCCGACTCATTGGGGCTCTAACGAAATTAATATACCCGCGCAGTCAAGTCCTACAGGCACTCAGTTTCTTCAAGCGGTTGGCACTGCACTTTCAATGAAAAAGCAAGGAATAAAGAATGTAACTTATGTTAGCAGCGGCGAAGGTACCACTAGCCAGGGTGAATTTCACGAAGCAATAAACTGGGCAAGCAGAGAAAAGCTTCCTGTTTTATTTGTGATCGAAAATAATAAGTATGCAATCTCGGTTCCTATTGAAAATCAGACTGGAGGAAAAGATGCTTCCGTTGCTGAGATGATGAGCGGCTATAGAAATCTTTTACGTCAAAAAATAGACGGTACAGATTTTTTCGAATCGATGAACGCTGTTCGACATGCCGTTGACTATATTAAAAACGGAGATGGTCCCGCACTGATTGAAGCCGAAGTAGTGCGGCTTCTTTCTCACTCATCCTCCGACGATCAGAAGAAATACCGCGACCCACGGGAACTTGAAGAAGATTTACGCAGGTGCCCAATCGAAAAATTTTCTAAGTACTTATTGAAGAATGAATTTCTCGATAAGGAAGAGTTAGAACGAATTAAAAATGAAGTAAAGGAAGAAATTGATCGTGCTGCTGATGAAGCATTTAATTTTGAAGATCCTAAACCAGAAACAGCACATCGTTTTGTTTTCGACGAAAGCGGATACAAAGAAAAATTTGAGTATGAAAAATCAAAGCCTGCCGGATCTAAAGTTGTAATGGTTGATGCAATAAATCATGCCTTGCATGAAGAGATGAAGATAAATGAAAAGATTTATGTCTTTGGTCAGGATATTGCAGATCCGAAGGGAGGAGTTTTTACTTCCACCAAAGGATTATCAACAAAGTTCGGCAGTGACCGCGTCTTCAATTCTCCGCTTGCCGAAGCAAGCATTTTAGGTGTTGCAATAGGAATGGCATTAACCGGTTTAAAGCCGGTCGTCGAAATTCAATTTGGCGATTATATCTGGCCTGCCTTTATGCAAATTAAAGACGAACTTGCAACCATTCGTTATCGTTCAAATAATAATTGGGCGGCTCCGGTTGTTACGAGAGTAGCTGTTGGCGGTTACATTCACGGCGGTTTATACCACAGCCAAAATATTGAATCTATCTTTGCTCATATTCCGGGAATTTTCATAGCTTATCCATCAAATGCGGCTGATGCAAAAGGTTTGTTAAAAACCGCAATACGCATAAACGACCCTGTAATATTTTGTGAGCATAAAGGGCTTTACAGACAAAGTTTTGCAATGACACCCGAACCGGATGAGAATTATTTAGTGCCCTTCGGTAAAGCAAAAATTGTTCGAGAAGGCACTGACGTTACAGTAGTAAGTTATGGAGTTTCTTTGTGGGATTCAGTCTTCGCAGCAAAAAAACTTGAAGAGGAAAATTTCTCTGTTGAGGTTATAGATATTAGAACCATTATACCTTTAGATGAAGAAACAATTTTGAATTCAGTAAAGAAAACAAATAAGGTTATTGTTATACACGAAGACACAATTACTGCAGGATTTGGCGCTGAGATTGCTGCAAGAATTGCAGATAAATGCTTCGAGTATTTAGATGGACCTGTAAAACGAATTGCGGCAAAGGATTCGCATATTCCTTATTCGCCGATTCTTGAAAATGCAATTCTTCCAACGAGAGAACAAATTTACAAGGGCATTAAAGAGTTATTAATTTATTAACTCATGTTACACAGAAAAGTTGTGAGCGGAGAGATGACATCTTTTACCTTTCGTTCGAATATATATCGGACTAAAGTTTACACTCAATTATAAGAGATTGACCTTTATTGCCAAAAGATGTCATCTCTTAGCCGTGTGCAAGGGCAACTATTAGAAAATGTAATTATAATTTTATTATACTTTTTCCTATTTACTTAATTAGCAGGAGCTTTAAGATGGAAATTATAATGCCCAAGATGGGCGAAAGCGTTAATGAAGGCACAATAATAAAATGGCATAAGAAGAAGGGTGATCATGTAAAGCAGGATGAAATCATTTTCGAGATAAGTACGGATAAAATTGATACAGAAATCCCTTCGCCAGCCGAGGGAATTCTATCTGAAATCTTAGCAGGCGAAGGTGAAACCGTTCAAGTGGGAACAGTGGTTGCAATCATAGAAAGTAACGGTAATGCAACTTCAATAAAAGAATCTTCGCAAGCTGGCACGAAGAAATCTAAAACAAGCGTTGAAGATGCCCCACCTACACCGCAGCCTGAAAAGGTAGAAGAAGAAAAAATGGCTTCGCCGCTAAAGGCGGAGAAAAACCCTGCTGAGAGCAGTGAAGAATACATTTCAATTGTTGAAGTTCCGATGCCTAAAATGGGTGAGTCTATAATGGAGGGAACGATAATTAAGTGGCATAAGAAAGTGGGAGAAGCCATTAAGAAAGATGAAACTTTATTCGAAATAAGCACGGACAAAGTCGATACCGAAGTTCCTTCTCCAGTTGAGGGAGTTTTAAAGGAAGTATTAGTCGGTGAACAAGAAACGGTAGAAGTAGGAACCATAGTTGCTAAAATTTCATCCTTGTTAAAGCAGGAAGCAGCAGGAAAACCCGGCGAAAAAGTTTATGCAGAAGTCGAAGAAACAAAAACAGCCGCAGCAATGCCCGGCGTAATCCAGGACGACTATTTCGGGCTTAAAGTAAAACCGCTGACAAAAAAAGAAACACACACAACAAGATTCTATTCTCCTCTAGTACTTAACATAGCGCAAAAAGAAAATGTGAGCCTGGATGAATTACACAACATCGAAGGCAGCGGACTTGAAGGCAGGGTAACTAAAAAGGATATCCTTTCCTATATTGAAAATAGAGGCAAAACTAAACTGGCTGAACCTGATATTTCTGAAAGAAAAGTTGAACGGAAAGAATTCAAACAATCTTTTGTTTATGAAACAATTGAACCGGAAGAGATGACCGGAGAGATCGAAAAAATTCCGATGGATAATATCCGGCAAAAGATAATGAATCACATGATAAACAGCCGTGATACTTCGGTCCATGTTTCTGCCGTGATCGAAGTTGACATGACGAAAATTCAGAATTTCTTAAACGCAAAACGAGATGACTATCTAAAAAAAGAAGGGGTGAAATTAACTTATTTATCTTTCATTGCTCATGCAGCAGTAAAGGCACTTAAGCAGTATCCGCTGGTTAATTCATCCATCGAAGGTACGAACATATTAAAGAAAAAATTTGTGAATTTAGGAATAGCGGTCGCGTTGGAACCTGACGGTCTTATCGTTCCGAACATCAAAAGAGCCGATGAGAAAAATTTAATCGGAATAGCAAAAGCCATTAACGACTTAGCTGAAAGGGCAAGAAATAAAAAGTTAGTTCCTGATGATATAACAAACGGAACTTTTACCATCACCAATTACGGTGTGTTTGGAACGACATTCGGAACGCCAATAATAAATCAACCGGAAGTTGCGATATTAGGAGTAGGTGCGGTGATTAAACGACCTATAGTTGTTGAAGTTGATCAGATGGACACAATCGCAATCAAGCCCATGATGTCTCTTACACTTACTCACGATCACCGCCTTGTTGACGGAATGGTAGGCGGCAGATTTCTTAAAGCAGTAAAAGATACTCTCGAAAAATTTGAAGAAGAAATGATTTAATAACTCATTTTACGCAGAATGCCAATCCCGAAAGTATTCGCGAAAGCATTCGGGATTCAATGATTAGTTCTACGTAAATAATTTTGATTATAAACTAAAAAATAAGTTTAAGAACATACTAATTAATAAAACCTCGGAGGTTTTATACTCAATTACGTAAGGTAACTTAATAAATTGCGAGAAGATTATAATGATAAATCAGCACCAAAGATTATTCAAAGAACAAATAGAAAAAGAACGGGAACCTTTGGGCAAACGACCCGAATGGTTAAAAGTAAAATTACCCACAGGCGAAAATTATAACGACGTTCGAAATTTAATGCGAAGGCAAAAACTGCACACTGTTTGTGAAGAAGCTAAATGCCCCAACATAGCAGAGTGCTGGAATCATCGTACCGCTACTTTCATGATTCTAGGCGATACGTGCACCCGAAGCTGCGGTTTTTGCAATGTGAAAGTTGGAATCCCGAACGAGTTAGACCTAAATGAACCGTACAGGGTTGCCGAATCAGTTAAGGAATTAAATCTTCGCCACGTAGTCATCACTTCGGTTAACCGGGATGAATTGAAAGACGGCGGTGCATTTATTTTTAAAGAAAGTGTTAGGTTAATAAAAGAATCTATGCCGGATACAACAATCGAAATTCTTATTCCCGATTTCAGAGGCGTTGAAGAGGCATTCAATATAATTATGGAATGCCCGCCGGATATATTGAATCACAATTTGGAAACAGTCCCGCGATTATATCATGCAGTTCGTCCTCAGGCAAAGTATGAACGAAGCCTAAAGCTTATTGAATGGTTTAAAGAAAAAGGATTAAGAACCAAAAGCGGAATAATGGTTGGAATTGGAGAAACTCCTGATGAGGTTCTAAATCTTATGAGTGATCTTGTCGGGCACGGCTGCGATATATTAACAATTGGACAATATTTACAACCTACCAAAATGCATTTGCCCGTCGATCGATTTGTTGCACCGGAGGAATTTAGGTTGTTTAAGGATGAAGGGCTGAGGATGGGATTTAAAATTGTCGAATCTTCTCCGTTAGTGCGAAGCTCCTACCACGCTGATCAGCACGCACGAGCTTTATTTGTGAATGAGTAAACGTCCGCTTAAAATTAATGTGGCTAAAGCCTCTGTAATTAATTAAGTTTTTTCCGTTGGCTAAAGCCAACGGAAAGTGAATTAAACTAAAGCTTACAAATTCAAAAAAGTTAATCCTTCAATTACCGTTCACTTCAGTGAACGGATTGAAATAAGTGGTAATAGAAAAGGCTTTAGCCACAGATAAAAAGTAAAAGAGGCTAAAGCCAAAGTCACGCGCTAAGTTTTATCCCCTTGGCTGCAAACAACAGCAATTGAATTGAGGAAAAATTAGCCAATTCCCCAAAGCTACTCCGTCAATTACCGTTCACTTTAGTGAACGGATGAATTAAATAAAAAAGGCGATGGCTTTAGCCATTAATGCGCCTGAATTATTTTAACAAAAAATTAATCCTTTTTCATTTTTTCAATCAAAAATTCTGATTAACTTTAACCTAAAATTAAGAGAATTTATTAGAGTAAATTTTACACACATGAAATTAAAATCAGCTCTTTTACCTATCCTTTTTACTGCAATAGTTTTTGCATCAAACCTTGGGGACGAAAAAAGATTCAACAAGAAGTTAGATGACGATAACTCAAAATACACTAACGTTGGGAACATCGGTTTAACGCTAACCAACTTTGGCACCTATGGTCATGGTTTTACATTGTGGCCACAGCAGCCAAACTGCGAATTCCCATTAGGAAGCGGAATCGAACATCTTTTCGACGGCGGCGTATGGGTCGGGGGTTTTTTAAGCAACGATTCGTTAGGAAGCGGAAGAGTAGGTCCGTTCGTTACAACCGGCGCGGTTGACGCAGCATCTATTGCTGCAAGAGGCGGCGGTTTTGAATATACGAACGATCCCGGTAGTTTTATTGTAGAACGATCTTCTCTTCTCGATTCCCGCTTTTTCGATCCTCTGGCAATTTCGCATCAAGATTTTTTAATGGACTATGTTGATACTAACACTACTCTTCCAAACGGCGAAACAATCGAGGATCATACTCCGCTTGGTATTGCGGTTCATCATCAATCTTATGCATGGAATTTTCCCTTTGCTAATTTTTTTGTGATAATGAATTACACAATTAAGAATGTTTCGAATAAATATATCGACAGCGTGTATGTAGGCTTATGGACAGATGCCGTTGTAAGAAATACGAAGATTACTGCACCGAGAGGGAGTGCGTTCTTTAACAAAGGCGGAAACGGATATAACGATTCATTAAAAATTGCTTATGAGTTTGATGCAACAGGCGATGTCGGATTTACCGATAGTTATATAGGTGTTCAATTCTTAGGTTCTACTCCGATGCTTGACAGCGTTTTTAAGATTGGAGAAACTGACTTCCCTTCGGTTCATTTCACAAGCTGGCAATTTAGAAATACAGACGACCCAAACTTCTTCGCACCGCAAAATGATTTTGATAGATATGACAAAAAATTGAGAGGATTTTTCGGGGGTGATAACCGCTATGGACAAGGTATAAATCCCGCGGATTTAAAATCTCCTTCAAACAGATCAATAATGATATCGAGAGGTCATTTCAAAAAAATCGCACCGGGCGATTCCATAAACGTTGTTTTTGCAATAGTTACCGCTAAAAAATTCGGCTCTGACCCGCCCTCGCTCGATACCGAAGAACAAAAAACTAATTTATATGCAAATGCCGAATGGGCGTTGCGTGCTTATCACGGAGAAGATAGAAACAGAAACGGAATCTTAGATCCTGGTGAAGACCTGGACGGCGACGGTAAAATTACTCGCTATATTTTGCCCGCACCGCCTATGACCCCAATTGTAAAGGTTGTTCCGGAAAATCAAAAAGCGACTATCTATTGGGATAAACGAGCGGAGGAATCAATCGATCCCATCTCAGGCAAAAAGGATTTTGAAGGCTATAAAATTTACCGTACACAATCAGGTTTCGATTTGACTGCAGTGCAAGATATTCTTTCATCATTAGTCTTATTGGCTCAATTCGATAGTACCGGAAATTCGATTGGATATAATACCGGATTTTCTTTTGTGGAATTGGACGAGCCAATTAAATTTCCAGGCGATAGAACAGAATATTATTACAAGTTTGAGGTGGATAATCTGTTAAACGGCTGGCAGTATTTATTCTCCGTTACCGCATTTGACGAAGGCGATGAGGAAAATAATTTGCAAAGCCTTGAATCAAGTCCGCTTGCAAATCTTCAAAGAATTATACCGGGAACACAACCGACTGAAGAACCTGAAATAAATGTTGGTGTCTACCCGAATCCGTATTATGCCAATGCTTTTTGGGACGGTAATTCGGAAAGACTAAGGAAACTTTATTTCTTTAATCTTCCTGCAGAATGTGAAATAACAATTTATACCTTAGCAGGCGATATTATAAAACGTATTCAACACAATCAGAGCAGTAACGGCTCCGATCTAAGATGGTTCGAAAACTATGCAAGCGACGGCAAACAAATTATGGCAGGCGGAGAGCATGCATGGGATTTGATTACAGATAATGATCAAGCAATTGCTACCGGCTTATATCTTTTCACAGTAAAGAATGACCGTAACGGCGAAATAAAAACAGGAAAATTTTTAATAGTTAAATAAACGGAGTTAATGTTATGAAAATCAAATTACTTTTTGTCGTATTATTTTTAGCAAGCGGGTTTACACTTGCTCAAGAATATCCTTTAGTTACCATTCAGGATATTCAATATTTGCCCGATTCAATAATATCTATTGGGGATGCCCCTTCACCGTTATTGGGCGATACGGTAAGGTTTAGAGGAGTGGTAATGGTTACACCGGTTGTTGATCCAATAAATGACAGAAGACCGGTTGTGTGGAGAGGCGCCCGCTGGTCCACATTTGCAGTCGATCCGAATAATGAACCTTGGGGAGGTGTGGTAGTCATTCAACACGATACTTCCTCTCCGGGTGTGCAAAATACTTTTTTTGATTTGGTTGACACCGCACAAGTGGTGGAATTTACTGCAATTGTTGAAGAGTACTTCACTACTACACAAGTAGCAATGCTGCTGAATCCTGTAACTCCAATTCAAATTATCGAACAACTGCCGAAGCGCCCCGATCCAATCGAACTTTCCATGACTGACTTGATGAAAGACGGTAAAGTTGTACTTGAATCAGAAAAATATGAGGGCATGTATGTAATACTGCGAAATTTAATTTCCAGCGAAAGGAATTCGGCTACAGGTGCTTTCAGATTGAATGACCCAAGCGGAAATTATGTAGTGATGTACGATCAATCGGGATATTTTTCTCATCGATCTGATAGAAGATTGACAGGACTAACCGAATACAGCGCTCCAATCGACGGAACCGTTATAAATTATATTAAAGGATTTTTAGAGAGCAGAACCGACGCTTATTATATCATTCCTGTTTATCCTGGTGATATTGATATAAGCTTAACACCACCATCTATTTCATCTATTACAAGAAATATTGATTTGATTCAGCCGAATCAACCGGTAGAGATTTCTGCACGTATAATAGATCTTGACGGCGAAGTTGCCGAAGCAAAATTATTCTACAAAGTAGATGATGGTGCATCAACTGCTTTGAACATGACTCGTTCGGCTTCGGATACCACTATTTATACTGCAACCATTCCGGGTGTGTCTAGCGATTCGGCGGTTGTTAGCTATTACATTTGGGCTAAGGACAATATTGATTTAAGCTCAATCAATCCAACAGATACCGTTCGTAACAGATATTTTTATCTTGTATTGAATAGACCGGTTACTATTCAGGATGTTCAATACAGTCCTTATGGCAGTGGATTCAGCGGCTATAACAACAGAAGAGTAGAATTAACAGGAGTCGTTACTGCCGATTCTTCCGATCTTCCCGGATGGGGTTCAACTCCGTTGAGGATATATATGCAAAACGGAACGGGACCATGGAGCGGAATTCAAATAGGAACCCGTGGTGCTTTAGGTACTCAGGTGCTTAATTTAAGAAGCGGCGATAACGTTACTGTTAACGGCGTTATCATAGAAGATTTTGCGGTGACAAGGATCGACAGTTTAACACAAATAATTGTTAATTCATCAAGCAACCCGCTGCCTGAAGCTGAAGTACTAATCACGGGAACAATAGCAAAATTACCCGGCGGTGAAGTTCCGGCAGAGCAGTGGGAAAGTGTGCTGATCGAGTATCAGAATCTTACCGTAACTAATCAAAGCGCTGACGGTGCAAGCAACTTTGGTGAGATGTTTGTGGATGATGGTTCGGGTGAAACAAGAGTTGAATTGCAGGACGGTAATCATATCTACCATAACTTATGGGATCCTGCTCTTGCTAACGATCCATCGCTTATTCAGGTTACAACCGGCTCAAAATTCGAAAAGATGAAGGGAATACTCTTCTTTTCCTTTAGCAATTGGAAGCTTGTTCCGAGAACTAACGATGATTTTGAAGGCTTCGCGGTTGATGTTAAAAAAGAAAAACCGGCTGCACCGGTTAAATATGCATTGGATCAAAACTATCCCAATCCATTCAATCCGGCAACATCAATTTCGTATTCGATTCCAAAGGATGGGAACGTAACATTAAAAATTTTCAATATAATCGGACAGGAAGTAAAAACGCTTATAAATAAATATCAATCTGCCGGCGAATACAAAATTACTTTTGATGCATCAGATTTGAATTCAGGCGTTTACTTCTACAGCATCACTTCAGGAGAATATAACCAGGTGAAGAAAATGATGCTAATAAAATAACGACTTGTAAACCCACGGGGTTTTAAAAGCAATGTAGGTCAACCTGGCAAGTTGACCTACAAGTAAAATATCAATGCCGAATTATTTTAAGCTCAATAACATTTAATGTTTTGAGAGCAAATGAAAAAGATCGTTTTCATAAATATTGTTTTAATATTATTAGCACATGAGATTTATCCTCAGCAAATTGAGATTATCAAACCGGAAGAAAATTCACTGCATCAAACCGGAGTTCAGATAAAGATTGTTTGGGAAGGACCACAGCTTAGTGAAGTATATACTCAATCTTCAATCGATTCCGGTGTAAGCTGGAAAAATATTAATCGCGGACCTTATGAAGACACGGTTCACATATTGCCATTTTATGTAAGTAGTTTAGCTAAGCATATAATTAGAATTACCGAAATAAATAATCCGGATAATTATGATGAAGTTACTATCGATGTATATTATCCGGTTTATAAGTATATCAATATAAATAATGTTTTAATGTGGATTGCTAGTAATGGTGAAGGCTCACACGATCCACGGACCGATAATAATGGATTTTATTGGCCGATGAGAATAATTACTTGGAAGTCCGCAATTTATAAAGATGGTTTGGTTTTTGGTGGAAGAGTGAATGGTGAAATAAGAGTTAATGGTAATCTGTTTAGACAGGGACTTCAACCCGGATATATCCTGGACTCACTACCAGCTAATCCGAGGGAATTAAATTATATCTGGAAGATTAGAAAAAATTGGGAATCGATATCGGATGATTCGTTGAGGGAAGAGTTTAATAGAGATTTCAATTCTTGGCCGGCTGATTTTGGTGCACCTTGGCAAGATATTAATAATGACGGTGAATATACCAATGGAATAGACAGACCATTATTCTACGGCGATGAGCAGCTTTATTATGTTGCAAATGATTTGAATGAATTTCAAACAGCATATACTTACGGTTCATCACCTATCGGTTTGGAATTCCAGGTGCTCACATACGCTTTCGATAGTACAAACTTTTTAAATGATGTTGTATTTAAGAGATATTTTATAATAAATAAAAGCAATTACAATATTGATGAAATGCTTTTAAGCTATTGGGCGGATAACGATATGGGGGATGCAAGTGATGATTATGTGGGATGCGACAGTACACTAAATTTAGCTTTTACCTGGAATTCCACTAATAATGATGCAGCGTACGGTACTCCTCCTCCTTCTGTCGGACACATGTTGGTACAAGGTCCCATTGTTTCTTCAGTGGAGAATGACAGTGCTATGTTCAAAGGAAAGTGGATTAGTGGATACACTAATTTGAATATTTCGTCTTTTGGACCAAACTTCAAGAACAGGTATTATAATTTATCTTACGATCCTATATCAGGAATTTACGAAAGTTCTCTCGAAGTGTATAATGGTTTGATGAGAGGTTTAAAAAATAACGGTGAACCTTTCATTAACCCGCATACTAACCAGCCGGAAAGATTCTCATTGGCAGGTGATCCTGAAACCGGAGAAGGCTGGTATGAAGGTGATGGATGGCAAGCCGGACCCACTGCGGGAGATAGAAGATATTATTTGAACTTTGGTACATTCAATATGGCACCGGGAGATACTCAAGAAGTGGTGATTGCAATCTTCATGGCTTTGGGAAGCAGTAATAAAAATAGTGTTACTGCACTAAAAGAAAAGGCTTCTCTTATTCATCAGTTTTACAGGCAAAATTTTAATATAAGAGATTCGTTTGTAAGTGAAAGAACGGAATCATTCAGGCTATATCAGAATTATCCTAATCCTTTTAATTCCGGCACAACAATAAGATATTCGCTTAAAGAAAAAGCGCATGTAAGAATAAAGCTGTTCGATGTTTTGGGAAAAGAAATAACATCATTAGTTGATGAGGAAAAAGTACCCTGGACTTACGAAGTTAAATTTAATCCGGTAAATCTATCTTCCGGTGTTTACATCTACCGCATAGAAGCCGGTGAGTTCAGGCAGAGTAAGAAGATGATTTTACTCAGGTAAGCTAATGAAAACGTTAAATATGCTTGTATTCATATTACTTATAATTCAGTTTATTTCCGGCTGCAAAGAGGAGAT
>JAGUYG010000109.1 GCA_020061465.1 Ignavibacteriales bacterium | reverse complement strand
GGAGGTTGCCCAAAGAATTCTGTGGGCTTAATGAGATTTTTTGTATATGTGATGTTTCAAGTAACCTCCAACGTCCAAGGCAGCGACGTTGGAGGTTTTTAAATGGCAAAAAAGATTTACAGATTCTTTAGCTCGTTGGCTAATTTAACCATGGCTTCTTTCGCATCGCCAAAATACATCAATGCATTCGGATAAAAGAATAACTCGTTATCGATGCCTGCGTAACCAACATTCAACGAGCGTTTGTTAATCACTACGGTTTTTGCATAATCAACGTTCAAAATCGGCATTCCGTAAATTGGACTGCTTTGATCGTGTCTTGCTGCGGGGTTTACAACATCATTCGCACCGATAATAATTGCAACATCTGTATTCGGGAAATCATCGTTTATATCTTCCATCGCATAAAGCTTATCATATTCAACTTGAGCTTCGGCAAGCAGCACGTTCATGTGTCCGGGCATTCTTCCGGCAACGGGATGAATTGCAAATCTTACCTTTACTCCCTTCTTCTCAAGAACATTCATTAAATCCCTTACCGCATGTTGTGCTTGTGCTACTGCCATGCCGTAACCCGGGACAAATATTACGCTGCTAACGGAATCCAACAACATTGCCAGCTCTTCTGCATCAACTGATTTTACAGTCCCTTTATGTGCTGCGCTAACAGCAGCGGGACCTTCGATTCCTGCAGATGCCCAGCCGCCTAAAACCACATTCATCAGCGAACGGTTCATTCCTCTGCACATGATCATTGTGAGGATGAATCCCGAGGCACCGACTAACGCGCCGGCAATTATAAGCTGATTATTTTCCAGCACAAATCCGGTTGTTGCAGCGGCAATTCCCGAATATGAATTCAGCAGTGAGATAGCAACAGGCATATCGGCTCCGCCTATCGGAAGAACTAATAAAACTCCGAGTACAAGGGAGATGCCCACTATCATTAATAAAAACTCAGGCATATCCGGGTTAACAACAATGTAAGCGCCTGCCGCTAATACAACTAATACAAGTAAAGCATTCAAAGGATGCTGCAGCGGATATTTCACTACTCTGCCGGTAACAATTCCTTGCAGCTTTCCGAATGCAATTAAGGAGCCGGTGAAAGTTACACTGCCTATCAAGAGGCTAAGTACTATTGCAACTCCTGTATCAGTGGTAATTGCCGGAGTTATTTTAAAATATTCTGAAAGCGCTACAAGTGCTGAAGCGCCGCCGCCAAATCCATTCAACAAACCGACCATCTGCGGCATCCCTGTCATTTGCACCTTTATTGCCATTACAGTTCCAATCAAACCGCCGGTAACCATGCCTATAATTATCCATTCGAACGTTAACACGTGTTGATCAAAAAGCGTAACTACTATTGCTAACAGCATACCAATTGAAGCGTATAGATTTCCTTTTCTTGCAGTTTTTGGCGAGCTTAAATTCTTTATACCGAAGATGAAGAATATAGATGAGATCAGATAAATTAATTCTATAAGTATTTTCATTTTTTATCTCACTTCTTTTTGAACATTTTGAGCATTCGATCGGTAACTAAAAATCCGCCCACAACATTTATCATGGCGAATATTACCGCAATCAATCCGAGAATTGTGCTTATGGTAAACTCCTCCATACCGGCGCTTAAGAGCGCACCTACTATCGTAATTCCGCTTATTGCATTTGAACCGGACATCAGCGGAGTGTGCAATGTAGGAGGAACTTTTGTTATCAGCTCAAAGCCAACGAAGATTGCCAGCACAAATACATATATATGCATTAAAAAGCTAAGACTCTCCATTTAATATTCCTTTTATTTTTTTGTTATTATGATTTTCAAATTACAAATTGAATCAAAGCTATAAAAAGAATCATTTGATCAATTCTTTAACCCGCGGGTGTATAACTTCACCGTTGTAGGTAATAAGTGAACCGCTTACTATTTCGTCTTCCAATTTCAACTCAACTTTTCCGTCTTTTCCGATGTGGGTCAATAAACTCAAAATATTTTTTGCATACATTTCGCTTGAGTGGGTGGGAACTAAGCTGGGCAGATTCGGCTCCCCTATAATTTTAACTCCATGCTTCTCAACCGTTTTTCCTTTTTCGCTTAATTCAACATTACCGCCGAATTCAACTGCCATATCTAATACAACGCTGCCGGGACGCATGGCTTTTATCATTTCTGCGGTAACCAATACCGGCGCTTTTTTACCGGGTACCAATGCTGTGGTGATTACTATATCCGCTTCGGTTATATGCTTAAAAATTAATTCTTTCTGCTTCTTTAAAAATTCTTCGGATGCTTCCTTTGCATAACCGCCTTCATCCTGCATAGATTCATCTGTTTCAACTTCAATAAATTTTCCGCCGAGACTTTGCACTTCTTCTTTCACTGCAGGACGAATATCCGAAACTTCCACAACAGCACCGAGTCTTTTTGCAGTTCCTAATGCCTGTAAGCCCGCTACACCGGCACCCATAATTACAACTTTTGCAGGGGAGATAGTGCCTGCGGCTGTCATCATTAATGGGAAGATTTTGCCAAGCTCATTTGCGCACATTATCACACTTTTATAACCTGCAATGTTTGCCTGCGAACTTAACGCATCCATTTTTTGAGCAAGCGTGGTACGCGGAATCATATCCATCGAGATAACATTTATTCCTTTTTCGGCGCATGCTTTTGCCAATTCATAATAATGAAGCGGATACAGGAACGTAATTAACAGCGAGCCTTTCGGAAATAAATTTAACTCATGCTGTTTAGTTTCAGGGTGTTCAACCGGTCGTTGAACTTTTAGGATTATATCGGCACCGGAATATAATTCCGCGGCTGAAGAAATAACTTTAGCTCCTGCTGATTCGTACTTTTCATTTAGGAAGCCGGCTCGAAGTCCGGCGTCTTTTTCAACTCTAACTTCGAAGCCTGATTTAATAAGCTTTGCCGCTGCATCGGGTATAACTGCAACTCTATTTTCACCGGACAATATTTCTTTAGGGACGGCTATTATCACAAGATTTTCTCCTCTGGTTTACTAAGAATGATTTTTTTGAGGTTAAAACTTAACCTTAAAATGAAATAAAAACAATTAAACGGGATTGAATTGAGCGAAAAAAAGGTGGCGGAAATAAAAAAAATTAGTTAAGTTACAACCGCTCTTCTTATGGCGGCGGGGATAAATAGTTAAAAAGTTGATAAGAGGGATATGAATGAGGTATTCCGTTGCTGTTTAATCTTATAAAGAAATATTGTAAAGGCAGCTTAACTCACATACTCAAGCCTTTAATTGCCAAACTTCCATTAGGAAACGGATATGTTGTAACTACGATGCAAGAGTTATTAGGTCATCGTTCGGTTCATCCCGTGAGATATGTTATATGAATTATTTCTAAATATATGTACTAAAATCTTTAAAAGATAATAACTACTATGTTGGCTTCACACGAAATTTGGCTAATAGACTTAATGAGCATAATGAAGGGAAAGTAATGTCTACAAAAAATAGAATCCCATTTCAATTGGTATATTGGGAAGGATGCCTTAATCAAAAAGACGCTACATT
>JAGUYG010000072.1 GCA_020061465.1 Ignavibacteriales bacterium | reverse complement strand
TGTAGTGGTCTTTGAGATTTTAAGCGATCTGCCCATGGACTTAAACTGATCGGCAGCCCAGGTTAGTGTAGCACCGCCTTCATTGCCTTTGTTCCAATACGACGGTAAATCCTGCTCAAAGCTGCCCACCTGATTTATCTCGGTTTGGGCTAAATGAATTACAGGAAAAAACATGATGGCAAACAATATTAACCGCCAGCTAATCGACCAATTAATAGATTTTTTCATCTTGCCTCCTTCTTTTTATTTATGATTTGATATTTAATTACATCGGACGAAGAATTAGAATTAAAAACTTTTTTTATATCTTGAATAGTATATTGTTTGGGCTGTATTGCTCTAACGTTTATTCTTCCTGAAGCAAGAAGATTTATTGCTCGCTGAAATGTGAAAGGGTTGAGGAAAGAAGTTTTTATCGATATTTCTTTTCTGAAGATATCAAACAGGTTTAAATTGATATACGAAGATTTATCGGCTAAGCCAAAAATAACAAGTGTTCCTCCTCTTCTAATTAATCTATTTGACTGTTCAACTGCATCTTTACTTCCCACACATTCTAATACGACGTCAAAGCCGCCGTGGGTGAGTTCGATCAAATTATTGATACTTACTGAATCATCCGGGGCTAAAACAAAATTTGCACCTAAATTTAAAGCAACATTTTGCTTCGATGTGATCGGTTCAATTAAAGCGACAACAGCAGCCCCTCTAAGTTTTGCTAATTGAAGCATCAACAATCCGATTGTTCCACCACCAACGATAACAACATTGTCACCGCATTTTATTTCGGCTCTATCAATTCCTCTTATGCAGCAGGAAAGTGGTTCGGCAAATGCTGCATCGGAGAGCGGAAAATCTTTCGGCAGTAAGTATGCTTGTTTGGAAGGTGCTATAGAATATTCTGCAAATCCGCCGTTTAAAGTAACACCCAATGCCTTATGGTTCTCGCAGAAATTTACTCTTCCGTTTCTGCACTCGTTACAGTATCCACAATAAATATTCGGATCAATCGCCACGTGGTCTTCGATATTAAATTCAGTAGCAGAAGCTCCTTTATCTGCAATTACTCCCGAATATTCATGCCCGGGAATTATAGGAAAAGAAGCCGGTGCATCGCCTTTGTAGATGTGAAAGTCGGTGCCGCATACACCGCAGGCACTAATTTCGATGAGCAATTCATCGTCATTCAATTTTCTAATGGGATAGTCAACAATGCTCAAGTTTCCCGGTTTTATGAATTGAGCTACTAACATTGTGTCGTGTCTGTTTCGATATTTAGTTAGTTTAATTTTCTGGTTGATTCGCGCACTACTAATTCAATAGGGACAAGTATTTTTTTGGGACTCGAATTATTCTTTATCACTTTCATTAAAAGATTTAATGCCTCGGTTCCAAGTTCAATTTTAGGTACATGTATAGTTGTAAGCGGCGGATCAAGCATCAGGTCCGCTTCAACATCATCAAAACCGATCAGCGAAACATCACCTGTTATTTTTAATCCATTGTCTTTTAAGAAGTGCATCGCTCCTATCGCCATTGCATCGTTGCATGCGAAGATGGCGGTAATATCGGGTTTCTTTTCGTACAATTTTTTTGCCGCCGAATAACCGCAAGCCCGGTTGGGATAGTCTTCTTCGGTTACAATAAAGCTTTCATCAAAATAAAGATTTGAATTCTGTAGGGCGGATTTATAACCATACAACCGATCGGAAATACTTGGATGCATAATATCTGCACCGATAAAACCTATTTTCTGATGTCTGAGATTTATTAAATGCTGTGTCGCAGTAAATCCTCCTTTTACATTATCGATAATCACAACAGGAAAATCTCCCTGCTGCGGATAGTAATCGACAAACACAAAAGGTATTTCAAGTTTTGAAACAACATCGATAAAATCTAAAGGAACCTTTCCGGCTATAATGATACCATCAACGTTTTTTTCTTTTAAAAATCTTGGCAGCGAATCGCCTTCTTTAAACTTCGAATCAATAGTAGCCAGCAGGATGTAATACTCGCTTTCGCGGGCAGCAAATTCTGAACCCAGGAAAATCCTGGTATAAAATGGTTCTGTTTTCAGGAAGTGATCATCGGTTAATATAAAGCCGATGTTACCGGTGATGTTTGAAACTAATCCGCGGGCGGACCGTGAAGGGTGGTAGTCTAATTCTTTAACGGCTTTTAGAACTTTTCTCTTCGTCTCGGAAGAAATTCGGGTGTTATTATTCAAAACCAGTGATACTGTTGCTATCGATACACCGGCTTTTAATGCAACATCTTTAATATTTGCTGACATAATTTTAAGTTAAACGTTTAACCGATTGAAAATATAGTTACGAAAAATCTTTTTGTCAAGATAAATCAGTAATGGATTCAGCCAATAATACTTTAATTATTTTATATATTTAGCCATTATTCATAAAAAGAAATTCTTGACAATTGTTAAAGACAGTTAAACGTTTAAATTATAATATGGATTTCTTAATTTTATCTTTGGCAAATTACAGTGTTTGAATTTCAGGCAGATTTCGATTTGATAAATAGGCAGGCAGTAAAACGGGGGGCTTCATTAGGTAGATTCAATTTCTTTAACAAAAATTTTGAACGAGTTCAATCCAAAACACCTTCTTATAGTTATTGTAACCGGAGAGATAAATGAAAGCAGTAAAAAAAAATATTTTGCTTAAGTCCGATTCAAGACGGGTATTATTACGTCCCCTTGAAATTTTAAGCAAAGATAGAATAACGAATATTATTTCTCTTGTGTTGTCATTACCTGAAGCCGAGGTAAAGCAAGAAATAGAAATGATAAAAAGCGAATTTGGTTACAGACACATTAGACTTCTTCAACTTTTTGAAAAACGATTTGAATTGTCTCTTTCTTCCCTTGTCGGCAACGAACAAATATCAATTGAGAGAAAGCAATTGTTAGGGGCATATTTTTCTCATGAATATTCAATAGAAGCTGCTGCGTTATTTAATCCTTCAATGATATGGCATCCGGATCAATCAGGTCTTCCTGAAAAGAGCAAGAGATTTATTTTAAGCCTGCGGTCAACCGGTGAAGGACATATATCATCAATTACATTCAGGACGGGAAAGATTGATGCAGAAAATAATATTGAGCTGGAAACCCCTTCGCGCTTCACACTTTTGCCCCAAAGTTTTTCGATTAAGATATTTGAAAAAAAATCACTCATAAAAAAACTTGTCGACCAAAATATTTTTAATAAATATTCAGAATTAATAATTAATTCGCTGCCCAAAACTTTTTCACTTCTTGAACTCAGAAAAGCAGTGGAAGAAGTTGTAGATAATACTTTCGACAAACGGTATGAAATGAAAAAAGCCGGACGGAAAATTTTACGGCTTGCAATGTCTGACTATGAATTCTCCTTCTCCGTTGAGGATGAGCTTTCCGAAAGAGTAATATTTCCTTATTCACCGTCGGAGATAAAAGGAATGGAAGATTCACGCTTTGTCGAATTCCAGGAAGAAAACGGCAGCATTAAATATTTTGCGACCTATACTGCTAATGACGGAATTATAACTACACCGCAGATTTTAGAAACGAAAGATTTTCTTCACTTTAAAATAAATACACTGCATGGTTCGGAAGTGCTGAATAAGGGCATGGCATTGTTTCCCCAAAAACTTAACGGTAAGTATGCAATGATTTCACGGCAGGACAATGAAAATCTATATATCATGTACTCAGATGATTTGTATTTGTGGAACAAGAAAACTTTGTTAATGACTCCAGCATATCCCTGGGAATTCGTTCAAATAGGCAACTGCGGTTCGCCTATCGAAACTGAAGCCGGGTGGCTTCTGCTTACACACGGAGTAGGGCAGATGCGCAAGTATTCGATAGGGGCTGTTTTGTTAGATTTAAATGATCCTCAAAAAGTTATCGGCAGATTAAAAGAACCGCTGTTAAGTCCAGACGAAGACGAGCGGGAAGGATATGTTCCGAATGTAGTTTATAGCTGCGGAGGTCAAATTCATAACGGTGAATTAATTATACCTTATGCAAGGTCGGATCATTCAAGTTCTTTTGCAACAGTTAATGTAAATGAGTTGATCGCTGAGATATTGAAAAACAGAGCATAGTTTAAGTTCAATAGTAATAAATGATAAGGAAGATGATGGGAAGTAAAATACCTAAAGTTGTCAACCATGCCCCTCTGCCCGTAATACCTTTCTTTCCTTTGATCATGAATAAGCCGCTTATAGCAAGAAAAGCCAACACGACGGCAAAGAGATCTGCAACATAAGTCCAGACTTTTTTAGGTGCATTCAAATGGAGAAAGTTTGTCTCGCGAATTACAGCCCTGCTTTTCACTTTTTCTTGAGTCACCTCTCCTGTTTTAATATTGACGGAGATTGTGTTCCCTTCTACAAAGATGTCCAAAGTATTAGGGTCGGGACGAAAACTGTCCTTAAATTTTCCGGTTTCTCCTAACTGTTTAAGAACTTTAGTTATTGTTGCTTCACTGCGTACTAGGCTGTCCGGTATAGGTTCAATTTGTGCGGTCGATTTTTCAATAACATAATTGGGATTCCAATCCTCAACATGATTAACTGCGACACCAGAGATTGCATAAATAACGGTTAATCCGGCTGCCAGGTATCCCATATCCCTATGTAAAATCCTAAGCCACTTTCTCCATTTCATAACTCAATTCCGCATAATTTGAAAAAAGGGGTGCCGGTTTTATTCAGCACCCCCGTATATGAATACTTGAATTTAATTTTATTTAACTACAGCTCCAAGCCCTTTAATTTGATAGAGCGTAACCGGACCTGTTATCGATTCAGGATCGAATTTCTTTCCATATTCTTCGGCTTCATGCTCGGCGTGTTTTAGTGCGTCTTCTTTGCTTAGCTTAATTTCATAAACTTCACCTTCAACAACTGCAGTTTTGCCTTTTAATTCCATAGGGAAAACAATTTCGCCGTCGTTCACCTTAACTTTTATTTTTTGAAATTCTTTGTTGCTGGCAATTTCAATCCAGCAGCCGCGCTTGCTGCATACGTCAACCACCATTCCTTCTACACGGACTTTCTTGCCGATGAACTCTTCGGGGTTTTCGAGTATATCCGATACATTTGTTTTTTCTTTTAACGATACACCTTTGCCGTATTTTTTACCGCTTTCTGCATTAATGGTTGAAGCTATAAAAGCTAAAGCAAACACGAACAAAAAGAATTTTTTCATATTATTTTCCTTTGATTTATAGTTGATGAAATTTCGCAATTAACAAAAGTTGCTCTTTATTTAATTACACACAAAAACGCTTTCGGTACTATGCCGGGGGAAAAATTTTTTTCGAAGTAATTTAGCCTTGCAATAGGGGTTGATTATCCCCTTAATGAATTTTTCAGTCAGAAATATATTCAATTAAAAAGATTTTTCAAGGGGAATAAGTGTGGTAAAATTGTAGAACTCTTCTACAATAATTTCTGCTGAAGACCGTAGGATAGCCTAGCCAAACATATTTGTCCAATGGACTCTTTGAGAAATTTAAAATCAGTGTGTGTTGAATATTGAACATTTATTTCTATTTTCAAATGTTCTTTTCTTGGCGCAAGAAAAGAACCAAAAGAACATGCACTGAAAAAGAAATTCTGAAATTATACTTTACATAAGAAATTCTATCTTATCATGAAAAGAAAAATAACTCAGTCGCTCCGCTCCTTCAAACAAATTTTTCTTTTTGTGTTATCAATAAATTAGTAGAAATGTCTTTCAGTATAATTTCTTAACGAATTTCTTTTTAGGTGCGGATTTGCAGTCATGTCATACCATTTTATTTTCTCTCATACATCTCCAAACTTGTACCTAGAAGAGAAATAATTTACTATCACCTTAAATCCGAAGGATCCCAAAATAAGCCTTTCCCTTTGTTCATTTAACAAGAGTTAAAGACAGAAGAGATTTTTTCTTAAATAGTATCCATTAAGAATCTACATTTTTTCCAAGACTTCGCTTGGAAAAAAAGCTAAAGGAAAAATTACAAATCACCAATCACAAATAATTATCAATGACCCAATTTT
>JAGUYG010000010.1 GCA_020061465.1 Ignavibacteriales bacterium | reverse complement strand
AATGGGTCAATAAAAATTTTGTTTTTTCCATATATTTTACAGCCCACCTTCGGGGTCACTGTTTTCAGTCCTGAAAGCTTTCGGGATGCATAATTAGGCTTCCCGAAAGCTTTTCCAAAGTCCAAAGTATCCTCGGAGAACCTTCGGTCGGGATCAAATTGACGAGGTATTATAAGTCTCTGCGTAATATGAGTTAGTTAATTCGAAACTGTATAAATCTCTAAATGTCAGCCTCAGTAGAAATGTTTTTTCATGTAAATTAATTTTTTAGATCGGTCCTCTTTATACATTTATGTACCGGCTTCCGCTTCCACCTTATCATATATACTATCAATTTCTTTCTGAATTTTTATTGTATAATGAATAACCGTAATTAGCCGGCAATAAAAGCGTGGCTCTTCCATTACTCTTCCTTTGCGCTCTTTGAGATATTTCTCTAATACCTTGTAACCTCCGATGTAATAATTCCAATATTCGGGCTCAATATTATCAAAATATTTTTCCTTGTTTATGTAAATTCGTTTCTCCTTTTCGTCATAATTAATCTTCTCAATGCGATCTGTCAAATCTTTTCTTCTGTATTTTGAAATCGGATTATCCAGCAGCTTGCTTTTCATTATATGAAGGTTAACTAATTCTTCCCCATAATCTGCCATTTTTTTAAAGAGCTTAAAATTTTTTGTGAAAGGTACACGCGGAAAATCAATTTTCAGGAATTCAAAGTATTTTTCTCTATAAACATTACTGTAAAAAATGCCATAAATGTAAAAGAGTATTTCTTCCGGCGTCGGCTGCTTTTTATAATAACTTTCTAACTCTTTCAAAATTTCTATAGAAATATTAGGCTTCCGAGTTCCATAATCGACTGAAGGCTCAAACATTAAAATCTGCGATAGTAATTTCTTTTTCTTTTCGGATTTATCGGGATAAATATATAACGGCGCTTGCTGTATTATTCCTTTGCTGCTGAAAAATGTTCGGTTATCAACCATGTGTTCCGAGACGAGGAAGTGCGAGTAGGGAACATTTCCGCTAAATTGCCTCATAAAACATAATGAAATATTTTTATGAAGAAGGTTGGACATATATTCAGGTCTCCCCCAGTCAATCATCTTTGGAGTATAATAAATTGTTCTGATATCGAATGGACGGTATATTATTTTTTCCCAGTAATTATCCCAATCTTCATCCATTCTTAATTCTTTACGCGCTTCACTTACTTTCCAGCCTCTTGTATCTTTTAATCCATAAGTCTTTTTGATTATCTCATCGCTTAGTAAAAGATTTCTAAATTGCATTATTCTGCTTCTTACCTCGTTTTTATCAAAACCAATCACAAAAGAATCTCTCGCAGTAACTATTCCCGTTACATTTATCGGAAATATTTCGTTAATTTTTTTCCAATTTAGATAACCGGTAATCTTTGCAGTATCCCGTGGTATGAAAAAATACCAGGGTGACTTCGGCTTAATTCTTTTATAATTCCTTACAGAAAAATCTTTCCTCTCAAGCCAATCATATTTTTCTTCCCTCAAACCGTAAAGATCTGAATGATAAACTTTACAGTTAGTCTCATCTTTCTTTTTAACAAATATTGCAATTGCAACTCCTTGTCTAATATCAAAAACATTTTCATCTTTGCTTCCGTCAGGCGCAGTTTCTTTTTTAAGACTATTGCCGTGCAGATCAATAATATATATATCGTTAAAGGTTTTCATTAAGCTCTGCCGCATTCCTCTAAATGTCGGATTATCAAGATAGCTGTGGTTTGTAATCATTCCCACTATTCCAAAGCCTGCTTGATGAATTTTCCATTGAGCGAATCTTAAAAATTTTACATAATCATCCTGAAGCCATAGCTTTCTTTCACCTAACGGTTTGTCGTCAACAGTATAATAACTTTGAGCACCGTTTAGATCTTCCTTTAACAGTTTTTCTGTCCAGCCGTTAATGTTAGCCGAAATTCCACTGTATGGCGGATTGCCAATTATAATGAGAATCGGCTGTTTCTTTTTCACATTACCGGCTAAGTGGCTTTCTTCACTCAATGAGCTTAATCCCGGAATATCAATTTGATCAAGCTCTTCAATTGCGAGAGTGTTTGTGAGGAACAATTTAAATCGCTCGTCTTCAGTAAGATGATAGCCAAGCTCTTCCAATAAAAATCCCATTTTTAAATGTCCGATTGCGTAAGGAGCCATCATCAATTCAAAAGCAAAAAAATTAGGCAGTATCTGGTTTTTAATTAGATTATTTATACTTCCTTCGCCATACTTTTCTGTGTATTCCTCAACGGCAACACGAATCGCTTCGGCAGGAAAAGTTAAAGTGCCCCCTGCTGGATCAAGCAATGTAACATCTTTGCTTGCGAGTCCATCTATGAAATCAAAATCCGTTTTCAACAATTTATGAACTGACCGAACAATATATTTTACCACCGGTTCGGGAGTATAATAAACACCTCTTCTTTCTCTGACGCCCGGATCGTATTGTGCAAGAAATGTTTCGTAAAAATGAATGATCGGGTCTTTACTTTTACCTTCGATATAATATTCATGAAGAATTTTATTTACTTCGGTAACGCTTAGCACTTCTGCAATGTCATCCACAATTACTTTTAGTGATTTGGGAGGATCCTCAAGTGAAATAAAGCGGAAAACATCTTTTAATATGCCGATTGTTTTAGGGATATATTTAAAAGCAAGCTCACGATTAAAACTATTATCTGCACGTGTTCTTGCGGCAAAGAGTCCATAAGTAAGCGTTTGAGAATAAAGATCGACAAACTGTTTCTTTGTAATCGTTCCTATAAGATAATTCCTAAATGCCTCATAGAAACCAAGCAGAGCTTTCTTTCCGTTTTTCTCTTCTTCCTGAAGTTCTATACTGATTACCTCATCACGTAAAAAACGAGTTCGCTTGGCAAGTTCAACCGCTAAAGCTTTCGCTGTTTTAATTGCCGGTAAAGAATAAGAAAAGAAAATATTCAACAGATCATAAAACTCATTCTCATTTTCAACGGGAGGAATTGCTTTAAGATGTCTTGCTATTTGTAGGCGCGCAATCTGAACGGTCGCAACCAGCTCACCTTCTCGGTAAAGCCTGAACTCATAAAAATTTGTAAGAATTACATTCGGAAATGTTTTTATATAGTGCTTAAGCTGATCGGTTTCTTCTACTTGATTAAGATTTCTCACCGATGGATCTTTAGCTTCAATATAACCAGTTATATGATTCTTACCATCCCAAATGCGGAAATCAGGATTTCCCGATTCAGTTGGCTTGGGAAGGATAGTTATATCGATGTTTTTAATTTTTTGAGATTCAGCGAAGTCGATGAGCAAATTTTCTAAATGCTTATAAAAGCTTTCCTCGCGTGCATCGCCTTTATTTATTTCGTTGGATAATTGCTTTAGATATGTTTCAATCATTACATACTTTGAAAGTAGTTAGAAGAAAATTAAGCCCGATTCTTTTTTATTAGAATGAATTTATTCATCTGTTGTATGAAAATTAAACAATAGTATTACAGTCTGCAACCTTCGAGGTTTGAGCAGCTTTTTGCAACAAGTAACCTCGAAGGTTTTTACTGCCTGCTAAAAATTAATTGCTCAGATTAAATTGTATCTAAATTTCTAAAATGAAAAGCAATCAAAAACTATAAGTTGTTCATTTTTAAATCATTATTAACGAAACCTAAAAAAGAAACAACACTTTTAAGATGAAAAGAATATTCTCATAATATTGTGAATAATAATTTCACCCCTCTAGCGATTTACCTTCTCTTATTACAATTTTCTATGATCATTATATCCTTTCGAGGTTAATTGATTCGCGCCAAGAATTAGAACTACAAAGAACTAAAATCTCGAAGAGATGGTATGATTCTAACAAAACAATGCCCATCAATTAAATCCCAAAGGGATGATAGTATTATAGTTATCAATATGCTAGTAAGAAATATAATCCCGAAGGGATGATATTTTTTTTGTATTGATAGCCAAAAAACAAATCCTAAGAATTTTATCAGCCACATTATAGTTATGTTGTAGCTGATAGGGTTTCGTTTTTGAAATTTAGGCTGTATTACTTCCCTAACCTCCGAGGTTTGAGCGGCTTTTGCAATGAGCAACCCCGAAGGTTTTTTCTCACCTCAATAGAATCATCTTGAAAGTACGCATATATTTTCCGGCTTTGAGCCTGTACAAATATACTCCGCTTGAAAAAGCTGAAGCATTTCCAAAGGATCTTACGGAAAAATCAACTTTATAATAACCGGCATCCTTCTCTTCATCAATAAGTGAGAGCAATTTATTTCCCAATACATCGAATATGTCTAATGTAACTCTGCTTTGTTCCGGAATCGAATATTCAATAATCGTTGTTGAATTAAAAGGATTAGGATAGTTCTGTTCAAGTGAGTATTTATCCGGAATCCTGTCCATATCAGCCTTTGTACTTATTGTGATGTTCCTAGTTTCGCTGCTAAATGTAGTGTCGATGCCGTCTGTTGCATGAACATTCCATGAACAAATTAGCGATCCAGAAATATTCAAATCATTCACATTCAACTGAAAGTTATTATTTGTTATCGGACTGATTAAAGTGTCGATTTCGTTTCCCTTAAGATATAAACCATAAGTTACCACATCGCCATCGATATCTGTACTAGCATTCCAAATAAAGGTAATAATAGAACTATCAATAGATGCATTATTTTCCGGTGAGGTTAAATTAAATGGAGACGGAGGATTGTTTTTACTATATCCTTCAAGCCTTACCATTAGTATCGGTTCGTCAGGGTCATTGGAGTTAACAAAAAGTGTATCAACTAATTTTCCTTTCCTTTTCGGTTGGAATATAATTTTAATGAATTCATAACCACCCGGCATTATATATAAGGGAAATTGAAAAGTAGAATCGATAAAAAATGTTGAGTCATCTTTAGCGAATGAAATTTTTTGAATTCCCAGCACTGCCTCACCGGTATTTAGTATCAATAAAGAATCCCACGATGAGGAAGAAAAATTATATACTTCACCGAAATCATAGCTTTTATCCGAAATAGAAATATTTGGGTACAAGCCATAATACTTGTAGTTCGCCGCAAATTCAGATGTAGTGTGGTTTATTGAAGCTGTTGCAGTTATTACCGAACCCGGGCATAATGGAACAGAATTTAATTCGAATTTGCCCGATTGATTTGCGATAACCGATCCAAGATATTGTTTCCCTTCACCATGACCGGAAATTCCTGTCTGGTAGTCTGCAAGATATAATTCTACAGCAGAACCGGGCAGCGCATCACCTGAAATATTAAATATTTCACCTGATGTGTTTTCTTCAACATTAGTAATTACCGGAAAGTTCAACAGATCATTTGGCCCATCATCCAAATCGTTTTCGTCGTTTGGCGTTACACCGTCACCATTTAGGTCGATTCCTAATTCATCATTATTGAAAAAAGAGTATTGTGTGATTAAGTTAAACTTACTGTTGTCAAGAATTGTAACTCCGTTTCTTCTGTTAAATGCAATCCGGCTGAAAGAAATTTCATTGTAATTTGAAGCCCCGCTGATCTGTATGCCGTCGGCTCCGTTTTCAACATTAAATATAGTCAAGAAAGTAGATTATCAGAGCGGTTAAATAAATTCTTAAGAATAAAGCTTATAACTTTTAAATAGGTAAGAACTAAAAACTGAAGCTGTAGCTGAAGTAGTTTTAACGAAAAAATAGTGTAATTTTAAAAAATGCTATGATTACTATCACTTCTCTTTAAAATAGAAACACAAAAATAATTAATTTTCATATTGTACGTCATTCGCTTCGCTGTCGACGCAAAGAGATGTTTTCTTATATGTTGTTATAGAATGTTTATGATATTACCTAATAGTTTTACTCAATAAAAGTGTTGAGCATATCGGAATGGATATTAAAATCATCATGATTGTAGAGAACAACCCTTATAAACTTTAAGTGATTATACTGTCTGGTCATCTTAATAATTGTACTTAAAGCTATTTCTGCAGCTTCTTTCATTGGATAGCCGAATGCACAGGTGAATATTGCCGGTAAAGAATAAGAAAAGAAAATATTCAACAGATCATAAAACTCATTCTCATTTTCAACAGGAGGAATTGCTTTAATATGTCTTGCAATTTGCGGACGTGCTATTTGTACTTCCGCAATCAACTCACCTTCTCTATAAAGCCTGAACTCATAAAAACTTGTAAGAATTACATTTGGAAATGTTTTAATATACCGTTTAAGCTGATCGGTTTCTTCTACATGTTTAAGATTTTTAATGATGCTGATATATTTGCCATAATCTAGTGGGCATATAAAAGTTTTAATTTAAAATCAATCTAATCATATTTGACAAATGGGATAATACTCTAAACTTTGAAGGAACTGAAAGTATTTTTCAATTCTTCCAGAATCTTAAATCACCTATCAACAATAATTAAGTTCCGTATATTTTTTATCTGATTTTCATTTTAGTCTTATGACTAACTTTTTAGTTATAAAAAAAGTAAAAATTAATAATAGTTTCAAAACGCATGATCAACATACATTTGAATAAAATTTCCTTCTTCACTGAAAGCACTATCAATTCTTAAGATCAAGTTGTTCATAAAAATTCTAAATCCACCTCCTGCGCTCCATTTCATATCGGTGTGAAGCAATTCAAATGACCACTCGGGCGAGACGCGAGTTACTTCAATAAATACTGCTGCTAGAAACCAATGTACATTAAGACTTTTTATGAATGACTAACCACAAATTCAATCTTATAAAAAATTTTATTTCACTCACTCCTCAATGCATTTATAGGATCTAACAAAGAAGCTCTATGTGCCGGGTAAACACCGAAGAATACACCGATTGCCATTGAAAATCCAAACGATAACACTACTGATGTTAGAGAGATAACAATGCTCCAATCAAAAATATATTTTATTGATAGTGACGTTATAATCCCGATAAAAATACCAATTATTCCGCCGCCAATACTTAAGAAAGCTGATTCAAATAAAAATTGTGTACGGATATCTTTTCTTCTTGCACCTACCGCCATTCTCAAACCTATCTCGTTAGTTCTTTCTCTGATTGACAGTAACATAACCGCAAGGATTCCAATTCCGCCGACAATTAGTGAAACACCCGCAATACTTGCAGTTAATGTTGTAAAAGTATCACTTGTTTCTTTTTGTGCTTCGATTAAATCAACCTGATTTTGAATAGTGAAATCATCCGGCTTATTTTTTTTATCTAATTTATGCTGTTCACGTAACATTTCTTGAATGGAAGTAACGGCATTCTGCATATTCTCTTGTTTATCTATCTGAAGATAAATCGAATTGATATACGTTTGATTAAACACTCTTCTCAGCGCAGTTCTAATAGGTATAATTATCTGATCATCCTGATCCGTTCCATACATATCAACGCCTTTAGACTCAAGCATACCGATTACCTTAAAAGGAACTTTGCCGATTCGTATTGTTGCCCCAATAGGATCATCATTCCCAAAAATATTTTTAACTACACCTGCGCCAAGTACTGCAACTCTCACTGAAGCTTTGTCTTCCATCTCCGTAAAAAAAACACCTTTTTCAATCTTAAAATTTCTCACAGAAGTAAAATTAGGTGCTGAACCTACGATCGTTGTGCTCGTGCTTAAATTACCGTATTTAACCTGCAGCTTTTTAGTTTGAATCGGTGCTGCACCTATAACAGAATTTATATTTTCTTCAATTGCATCGGCATCTTCTAAGGTTAATGTTGTTACAGTACCTCTGAACTGCCTGCCGGCTGTTGTTCTAATTTCACCGGCATTGACAATAACTAAATTGGTTCCCATAGCCTCAATCTTAGAGACAACTTCTTCTTCAGCACCATTACCTATTGCAATCATTATTATCACCGCCGAAACACCTACTATTATTCCCAAAAGTGCCAGAACAGTTCTAAGTTTATGTGCGAGTAATGTTTTCTGCGATATTTTTAAACTTCGATAGATTTTCATTTTATCTCATTGAGAAAGTTTAAGATCTTAGCGCTTCAATCGGGTCTAAACGTGCTGCCTTGTTGGCAGGATGAACGCCAGAGATGACCCCAACTACAAAAGAAAATCCAAATGCCAAAGCAAAGACTTCCCATGAAACCGCCGCCGGTGTGTTGGTAAACATTACCATAATGTTCACACCTAGAATGCCAACCAGCAAACCTAAAATACCACCCGAAAATGTTACCACCAGAGATTCCAGAACAAACTGCAACAGAATATCCTTACTGCCTGCGCCCACAGCTTTACGAAGACCAATTTCTTGTTTGCGCTCGCTTACTGAAATCAGCATTATGTTCATAATCACAATTCCACCAATCAGAAGCGAAATGCCAGAAATCAATCCCAACAGTAGTGTAAAGGTGTCGGAAATTTCCGTAGCCTGTTCGATCATTTCCTTGGGAAGGCGCAAACTAAAATCATCTGGTTCAGACGGTAATAGCTCATGCCGGGCTCTGAGAAGACTGGTTACATTCTCCGCTACATTCTCCATTTCGGTAAGATCATCCACTTGCACCATAATCTGATTAAGATGCGTTTGGTTGAAAAGTCTTCGTGAAGCGGTAGTAATTGGAATGACAATGCGGTTATCTCTATCACCGCCACCCAAGCTGGCGCCTTTGGTTTTGAAAACACCTTTAATGGTGAAACCAACATTGCCGATCCGTATCATTTCACCGAGCGGATTGACGCCACTAAATAACTGGGTCAACACGGTTTGCCCGATGATACATTCTTTCGCCAGGCTGGAAACGTCTTCTTGGCTGATAAATGCACCGCTTTCTATTTGCCAGCCCCGAACCTCAGCCCAATTTGGAGTTGCACCGAATATCGTCGTCGTTGTACTTCTGTTTCCGTACTTGATTTCCACTCCTCCCTTATTCTGAACGGGTGTTACCTGTTTCACATGCGGAACTTGCTCAATGATGGCGTCGGCATCCGCTATAGTGAGCGAGACAAGACTGCGGTCGCTGCCCGGTAGCCCTCGCACCTGTCCGGCGCCGGGACGAATCATAATAGTTTCGATCCCATGGGTCTTGACTTTTTCGACAACCTTTTCCTTAGCTCCCACACCAGCAGCTACAATTATTGTTAGTGTTGCAATCCCGATGATAAAGCCCAGCATCATCAAAAAGGAACGGATTTTATTCATCAGAAGTATTTTGAAAGCTGCTTTTGAAACTCTTAAAAATTTCATCATAGTGTATCCTAAGAATTGTGATTGCTGCGTTTAAGATCTTAACGCTTCAATCGGGTCTAAAGATGATGCTCTTTTAGCCGGCTGCATTCCGGCAATTAATCCAACCAAACTTGAGAATATTATACCTGTAAGAATTCCTTCCCAAGAGTAAGAGGCTGGTATCTCCGTGATAAGGCTTATAATTTTCGCGCCGATAAATCCCAAAACGATTCCAATTACTCCGCCGACAAAGGTTATTGTTATTGTCTCAAGTAAAAATTGCATTTGAATATCTTTTTTACGCCCGCCGACTGCTTTATGCAAACCAATTTCATTTTTTCTTTCACTCACGGAAATAAGCATTATATTGGTAATAACAAACCCGCCGGCTATTAAAGAAATACCGGCAACGAGTACAAGAAACAAATTGAAAGTGCCGGAAACTTTTTCGGCAAACTGTGTTACTTCGGTCGGCGTTATTACACGGAAATCATCCGGCTCGCCTTTAGTTAACTTATGTCGTTCGCGCAAAATTGATTTTATATTTGCCGATGTATTGTCAATATCCTTGATTGATTTTAACTGTACTTTTATACCGGCTAAATAATCTATATTTGCAGTTCTTCTCATCAATGTTTGTAACGGAATAAATACTCTATTATCCATATCGCCGCCGCCCGGACTTGTACCACGCGGCTGTAATATTCCTATAATCTCGAAGGGTACATTACCAATGCGGATTTGTTCACCTATAGGATCCATCTCACCAAACAATTCTTTTTGCACCGTAGGTGCTATAACACAAACACGAGTCATGCGTGCATCATCTTCGAAGGAAATAAATCTTCCTTCACTAACATCAATATCCCAAACCGAGGTATAAGAAGCCGTAACGCCTTGAATCGAAGGGTTCGAGGATAACTCTTGATATTTGACTGTTGCATTTGGCATACGGCTGAAGGGTGCGACATCGTTGATGTTACTTACTTGTAAAACAAGCGCTTCAGCGTCGGATAATTTTAAAGTAGTAGTCAGTCCACCCGATTCGCTCCCCATCAATTGAGTGCCGCCGCCGGAAAAGACCATTACACTTTCTAATCCAAATTTCTTTACGCGTTCCATTACCCTCTCTTCTGCTCCAAGTCCGACTGAGATAACCATCGTTACAGCCATTATACCGATGACAATTCCTATCATCATAAAGAAGGTACGCATTTTATTTTTGCTTAAACCTCTGAATGCGGTTTTTATAATTCTTCCGGTTTTCATTGTTTCATCTCCGTATTTTGAGCGATTGTTAATAACTCATCTTTCGCTTGACGTATTCTATCATTTTTTTCATCGCTTATAATCTTACCGTCTGAAATTTTAATTATTCTTTCTGCATATTCGGCTATATCCGGTTCGTGTGTTACAATTACAACTATCACCCCGGTTTTATTTAATTCCTGTAAAAGACTAATAATCTCGTAGCTTGATGTTGTATCGAGATTTCCTGTAGGTTCATCGGCAAAAATAATTTCGGGATCATTTACCAGCGCTCTTGCAATTGCAACTCTTTGCTGCTGCCCGCCGGAAAGTTCACTCGGCTGATGATCTAATCTATCGCCTAATCCAACTTTTATAAGAGCAGTTTTAGCGAGGTCGGTTAAATTATCTTTATCGGAATAAATCAAGGGAAGTTCTACATTTTCCAATGCATTTGTTCGGGGTAATAAATTAAAGGTTTGGAAAACAAACCCGATTTTTTTGTTTCTTATTTTCGCGAGCGTCTCATCATCCAATTTGCTTACTTCTTCTCCGTCAAGTAAAACTTTACCTTCGTTCGGGCGGTCTAAACATCCTAGGATATTCATCAAAGTAGATTTACCCGAACCTGAAGCGCCCATTATCGCTATAAACTCTCCTTTATTAATTTCTACCGAAACATCGTTTAGAGCGTAGACGGGAACATTGTTATTTTTTTGATAAACTTTTTTAAGATTTATTGCCTGCACTACTGCTGCCATAATTTATATCTCCTTATTTTTTTTCAATTTTAAAAACTTTGCTTGAACTATTTGATATCACTATTATCAATTGGTTTTACCGGCAGCAAGAGTCAGACTTATCCAGAGCTTTATCGGTTCTAACATATTCTTCATTGCATCTGGATTACCACGTCCTTTGCCGCCGCCTTTGCCCATCATTCCGCCTTCTCTACCTCCTCCTGTCATTCCGCCGCCGGAAGATTTTTTGTCCATCATACTTTGTCGGTCTATCTCGCCGGTTTCTATACCAATATTTACCTTGCTTCCTGTAATAAGATTTAAATCGTACATTGAGCCAATGGGCTGTGTTAAAGGAATTTTCAATTCATAAATCAATGTGCCGATTGTGTCTTTAAGAGCAAGTTCAATCCCATACGGATTACTCATAGAATATTTATGCTGACTACGACCAACCGGAGCAATAATTTCTAATTCATTCAACATAATTTTTGATTTCTCTTTTAATCTTTTTTCTCTTTCTTCCGGTGCACCCCAATCCGCCGGATCATACAATTGAGATTTATTCCAATCCATCATTCCAATAGGATAATGAATGCCGAAACTTTTTTCCTCTTCTCCGGATGGATCTATCCATAGTGTTAATCCATTCCCAATTATTTTCTGCATTGTTTGATTGTCCACTGTCTTAAAGACTAAATACAGATACGTTGAATCGTTTCTAGCTCCGATTACTGCTTTTTCATCTTCAAGGAATTTATAACTGCCCGACCATTCAAGGTCTATTCCGTCAATTTCAATATCGTGTTGATTCCATTGGCTTGTCATTTCAATTTCTTTACAACCTTGAGTGAATATCGAGATAAAAAATAAGGACAGAACAACTTTCAAATAATTTTTTAACATCACTTTCCTCTCATTTGCTTTGACTTATTCATAAGATTAGGCTTTTCAATTTTTTTGAATTTCTCAATTTGTTCTTTGTTTAAAGCCTGTTCTATTTTTTTACTTAATTCATCAGTTTTACTCTGTCTTTCCTCACGTTCTTTCATCATCTTTTCTCTTAATGATGGATCGGGCATACCCATAGATTGCATCTTTGAACGCATATCTTGCATAGCTTTCTCGTCCGAATCAATTATTGATTTAATTTCCGTTACCAGCGGTTCAATAATTTGCTGCTGATCAATATCCAGATTAAGATAACTTTTAGCACCATTATAATTCGTTAAGTTAATTTTTGATGACTCTTGTTGCGCAAACAAAGTACCGCTAATAGCTAAAATTGTTAGGCAAGCAATTTGAAATAAATTATATTTTTTCATTTTATGACTCTTAATTGTTAATTCATTACTACTGAATTATGATTTTTTCACCTTCTCTTATACCATCTAAAATTTCAATATAACCGTTTGCAGAATATCCGGTTTTTACATTGCGCTGAATTATTTTACCATTGTTATCAAGAACATTTACAACTGTTTTTCCTTGTTCACGCTTTACTGCATTATTTGGTACAGCTAGAACATTCTCTTTTATATCTAAATAAATTGTAACGGTAACAGTCATCTCCGGTCGCAATATTCTTTCCTCAAAATCTGTTATTTTTAATGTAGCAACATAATTAACAACGTTATCCTGAATTACCGCTTTCGGATAGATTGCTGTAATGATTCCTTCAAAATCAGTATCTGAATAAGTATCAACTGTAAAGGTTGCTTTTTGATTTTCGTTGATTCTTCCTATATCTGTTTCATCAACGTAAGCCCATACTTCAAGCCGTTCTAAATCGATTATTGTAACAAAGGTTGGGGCGGCAAAACTTGCGGCAACAGTTTCGCCTTCTTGTGTTGAAACCGAAGCAATAATACCTGAAATCGGTGCAGTTATTTTTGTGTATTCCAATTGAACTTTAGCAAATTCAAGATTTGCTTCCGCTTGTTCCATTTGCGCCTTGTTGATCTCAAATGTTTTTTCGGCAAGATCTAACTGATTTTGAGAGATAAAATTTTGTTTGAATAATGATTTTTGTCTTTCAAAATCCAACCTTGCATATTCGTAATTAGCACGTGCATTTTGAAGCGATGCAAGAGATTGATTATACTTTGCTTCCAATTCAGAAGGCTCTAATTCAGCAATGATCTGACCTTTCTTAACATAATCACCAACATTTGCGTGAAGACTTTTAACTAACCCGGAGACACGGGAACCAACACGAACTTCGGCTCCAACCATCGGTTTTATTATTCCCGTTGCAAGTACGCTTGAACCAATATCACGCTTTGTTACAACAGCCGTTGTATATTTATTAATCTTCTCATTTGAATTTGAGAAAAATGAACTAACAATAAAATATAGAATAACTACAGCTATTATACTTCCAAAGATTAAATACCATTTTTTTTTCACTTCAAGATCTCCTCGATATTTTTAATTCCGGTAACTCGTTTAAGCGATGCAATGGATATCCCGTAATCGGCAAGAGCTTCAATATAACTTTCTTCTGCGGTTACAAGATTAGTCTGTGCATCAACCAAAGAAAGCATAGAGCCGACACCTTCTTTATATTCGCCTTCTGCAATTCGTAAGTTTTCCAATGCGTTTTCATAGAAAATTTTTGTGTTGTTAATTCGTTCAACAGATTCTTTCACACCTAAATATGCGTTCCAAATTTCAAGACTAATCTGATTGCGAAGAGATGTTTCCTGCTCTCCTAAATTTTTAAGCGCAATTTTTTCTTCATCAACTCTCGCTTCACTTGAGAAACCATTAAAGATGGGGAAATTCAAACTCAATCCCACAAAAGAAGAAGCCCGCAGATCGGCTGTAGTTTCACCAGCATAATTATAGTTCGCATCAAGTGAAAGTGTAGGGAAATATTCACTTCTTGCCATTGTCAAATACGCTTGCTGTGCATTCATTTGGCTTTTTATTCTATTTATCTCCGGACGGTTTTGATATGCTGCTTCAACTAATCCGCTAATGTTTTCTTGTATGGATAAAGAATCGCTCAACTCTTTAAAAGCAGCAGTCTCAAGGTTATCAACAACAATGATAATATCCGAAGCACTTTTACCCAGCAAGGTGTTTAACTTTCCCATTGATGCTAACCTTGCATTGCGTGCACGGATTAGGGCGAGATCGACATTTGAGAATTCAACTTTTGCTTTTAATAAATCCGATTGAGAAGCAAGCCCGTTATTATACCTGGCTTCGGCATATTCCAGAAACAACTTAGCGCGCTCAACTGCTTTTTCAGTAGTTTTAAGAAACCGTTCTGCTTGAAGAAGTTTGTAATATGCTTCTGTTACATTCAAAATCAGATCTTCTTTATTGACAGTGTGCTGCGCAATATTCGCATTAAAGTTTTCTTTGGCTGCATTAACGGAAGCTGTAGTTTTGAATCCCTGAAAAATTGTGTAACGGGTTGAGAGTCCGGCGCTGAGATTATCATTGCTTATAAAGCTGCCCGTTTGATTCTCTGAATAAAAGCGGTTAGCAGATGTATTAAAATTTAAGTTGGGGTATAAACCGCCTTTTGCTTCTTTTATCTTTAACCCGCTTTCATCAACATAATAAGATGAAGATCTTATTCCCGGGTTATTTTGCAGTGCAATTTGAATGCAATCTTCCAAAGAATATTTTTCAATATTGCCTTGAGCGCTTGCAATCGAAACAGAAAACAATAACAGAAGAATTATCTTTTCAATTAACTTAACTTTAGTCACAATTTTTTGTTGATTATTTGGATACTTGATTTTCATTCACATTCCTCTTGTTTATCAATCATCTGCCTTAAACCGGGATTTCTTTGCAGTCCCGGAAATCTTTCTGAAACAATCTTATAAAATTTCTCGGCTTGTTCCGGTGTTAATACCTCTTTGAATTTATAAAAATGCTGCACAATCCATCTTTGAGTTTCCACTTGCTGCCGGCTGAACTGCTCCAAAATATTTTCTAACTTTTGACTATCGGGTTCTTGTGACTGCCAAATTTCATTTAGCATTTCTTTACGGAGCGAGCTGAATTTTGTATCAAGCGTATCGAGCCTGGAGTGGAATTCTGTTCTGATCTTTTCGAATTGTTCTATCTGTTGCGGAGTTAATTTTAATTCTTCTTTAATAAGTTCGAATCTATTTCCCGGTAGAAAGCTTACGGATACATCATTCTTTGAAGTCCACTTCAAGTATATGATAGTTCCTAAGGATGAAAGATTGATCAAGGTTATAATAACAATCAGATAAATCGTAATTCTTTTTTTCATTTTTGAATTCCTCCTTTGTCTAAACCTGTAATGAATATATCCTTAGCTATACTATTGGGTGGCACTGCATCAAAGTAACTCATACCAAATTCGTCTCTACTATTTTCTGATTGTGCATACGTAACATTCTGACTGGCGTTCTGAGGACTTAGTAAGTTTCCGAACCTTGAACCGATGAAAATTGCAATGACAACGACACCAACCGTTATTACAGAATTAAGTAATAGCTTAGCATTGCCAACAATAGCCCTAAACGGGTTAGATTTCTCAGCTTCTTTTTCCATTCTATCTTTTAAATCATACCATAATGCCGGAGAAGGCAGCGGAGATTCTAATATTCTTTCTTCATTCCAGATATTGGCAAGTTCTTCGAAATGTCTTTTGCACTCAGCACATTCATCCAAGTGCTGATCAATCAATAACTTTTCAGTTTCGGACAAGTCGCCGTCTATATAAAGAAGAAACTTTTTTTGAATTTTTTTGTGTTTCATAACTTTACCTTTTCTAATATGATAAGACACATATTCAACTAAAAACTTGCGGTCATTGAAATATTTCTTTATAACGAATTAGTTTTTTTGCCAGATTTTCTTTTGCACGGAATAGAAGCGATTCAACAGAAGAAAGACTAACTCCCATTATTTTAGATATTTCTTTATAAGATAATTCTTCATAACGGGATAATATTACTGCCGTTTTCTGCTTTGCCGGCAGTGTATTTATTGCATCCTGAACAATTTTCTGTAATTCAGATTTTTCCAAATCATCACCGGGTGTAATATTTTCAACAGCCATTTCTTTTTCTCCTTTTTCTTCTTCCCAAAAATCCAGAGATAAAAAGCTTATTACTTTCTTTCTTCTTGTTTTGTTAATGCAAATGTTTACGGAAATTTGGTAAATCCAAGTGGATAGTTTTGAATCTTCACGGAAAGAATTGATTGAATCGAAAACTCTTATGAACACATCTTGAACAGCATCTTCAGCTTCTTCTTTGCTGCTTGTCATACGAGAGCATACACTATAAACCATACGCGCATATTGATCATAAACATACTTATATATGAACCCATCACCGTTTTTTAGATGTTCTATTATTTGTGTTTCTTCCATTAACTATAAATCCATCGCTCTTTCATACACATTAGAAACAATTTTATTTTTATGCCGTTTATTTGTTCATCCGTTTACTCTCTTACAACATCAAAATAAACAGTGTCGCTTGCAAATGCGCTAAAAACACCAAGCGCACCGTATATATTTGAAAGCGGTTCATTTAGATTTCTCGAATCTTGTTCTCTCGATTCATACAAATCGGCATACTCTTGATTAACCTTATAAACAATTGCTCTGTGACGACCTAAATAAGCTATATTCATTGGTGAAATTATATATTCAGAAATCTTTGCCGGCGAAGTGATGAATTGCCTTCGCAGCATCCTTTCAGGTATATCGCTAAGTATTGGTTCCGGATCAGTTTCTAAATTTTCAATCACAACATAATAAAGAGAAGCATCGGGATTATCCCAGGAAATTAAAATTGAATAGTCTTCTACATTTAGATTCCGAAAGTCATACATCGATAATTCCGGTACTTCCAAAACTGAATCCATTATACTTACATTTTTAGGCATATCCGGAACAATTGTTTCACCGTAAGAAAAAATATCATTATAAATTACTTCGATTCTAAATTTTTCACCGCTGGCAATTTTAAGGTCATTCCCTTGATAAGTGTAATACCCGGGTTTGTTATTCAAAGGTATTAAAGGAAAATTATCACCCTCTCTCTTTAGAACTACCTTAGCATTTGTTATAGGGGGTGCGACTGTATCGGGTGAACCTAATGGAAGAGTTTCAGTAATTTGAATATCATCAACTTGTTCACCAGCATATAGAAAAGCGATAATCACATAAAGCCTTGAACTACTCTCAACGGGATTATCTTCAGAACAGCTTGCAAAGAAAAGCAGTGCGATTATTATTGTTATGAATGTCATTTTTTTCATCTTAATCACCATTAAAAATTGATTTTGAAAAATACTGTAGGTGTAATTCCAAGCATAGTAACATCAGTTATAGTAATTGGAATTACATCGAGATCATATTGTTTATACCACACATTCTTTTGGTTGTAGAGATTGAAAACAGATAAACCCAATTCGCCGCTCAATGATTTATTTTTGAATTTGTAAGCAACACTGACATCTAAACGGTGATAATCGGGAAGCCGGTTAACGTTTTTATCGCTTACGTGAATGTAACTAACCGTTTCGCCATTGAGGAGTGTTATGAAATACTGTGATTCCGGTGAAGTATAAGGTTGACCCGTGGCAAATATCCAGTTTGCCGAAAAGTTCCAATTCCCGATATTGTAAGTGCCGACAATTTTTATTTCGTGTGTTCTGTCCTGATCAGCCGGGAAAGGTTTGCCGTCATCAATTGCGGGGAATTCATATTCAACTTTACTTAAAGTGTAGCTTAGCCATCCGTTAAAATTCCCGAACTTTTTTTGCACCAGAAATTCTATGCCTGTTGAATAACCATCACCGGTTAAAAAATCGGTGATAAAGTTGTTTTGATTATTTGCAAAATCACGAGGATTTCTTTGGATGCGCTGTGAGAACTCGAAAAGGTTATTTAGATTTTTATAATATCCTTCAATGCTAAAAAGATAATCGTTTGTCTCATATTCGGTGCCGAGTATAAAATGTTCTGCAAAACCGGGCTGCATAGTTTCATCTGTCAGCAGCCAAAAATCTTTATTGCCCTCAAGCAGATCTTCGCTTACCACTTGATTAACAAATTGATAATACTGACCCCACGCTCCTTTAAGTTTGAGATTATCTAATAATGAATAAGAAAAAGAAAATCTTGGTTCGATATAAACATCTGTTGTTATATCATAATAAGTTCCCCGTAGTCCGAAATCTAAAATTATCCGATCGGTTAAAGCCCATTTATCTCCCAAATAAAGGGATGAAAATATTGCTTTGTTATCTTTGTTCAATATTGATAAGGTGTCGTTTACATTGTAGATATAACTTGTCTGCATCGAAGAGAATTGTAATCCAAACCCTATTTTATGAGATTGATGAATGTTCCATTCATTGTCTAATTTGAAACTTAGATCAGTAACATCATTCTCTTGAATTGATTTATATGAAGGGTTAGAATAATTCAAGCTGTCTGTTTGGACATTCAAGGCAAATAATCTTTCAAGAAAATTATCGCTGTAATAATTTGAAAATGAAACAAGGGCATTACTATAAAAACGAGGAGTCCATTGCCTAGCCCATCTTAAGCTCATCCCCAGATTTCCCCATTCAGTTAAATCGTTAGTGCTTCTTGTAGAAGAACGGTTCCCGCTTCGCAAAGTTACTTGCTGCGGGTCGGTCGATTCGTCCAAATAATCTGCTCCGTTATAAAAACTTAATGAAACAAAATCCAACTCGCTAAACTGATAAGATATCTTGGCATTTAAATCATAGAAATAAAAAGAAGGGAGAATATTTTGGGATTGTTGTCCGCCTCTTCCGGCGCCCGGTATCGGTGTTGTAGTTGTTGAACTTTCACCGCCTGAAAGTGTAGAGTAAATCGAATTATAAAGATAACTGTCGATAAAATCAGCAAATGATCTACGTGCAGAAATTAATATACTCCCTTTGTTTAGTATGGGAATTTCAGCGACGGCATTTGCACTTAAAAGGTTCGCACCGATACTCATCTTAAAATCATTGACGTTACCGGTTTTACCTGTAAGATCAACAACACTTGATAATCTTCCTCCATATTTTGCCGGGTATCCACCTTTATAAACCTGAATGTCTTTTATGGCTTCGGAGTTAAAAGCGCTGAAAAATCCGAAGAAGTGATCCACGTGATAAATAGTCATACCGTCGAGTAATACTAAATTTTGATCCGGCGTTCCACCGCGAACATAAAGACCGGCTGATCCATCACTAATAGCGCTTATTCCCGGAAGCAGTTGTAATGAACGAAAAATATCAGCCTCTCCGATTCTTGGAAGGGAAGATATGTTTGCCGGGGAAATTTTTATTTTACTTATTTCATCTTCACTCTTCCAGATTTTATATTCTTCGGCAACAACGACCACTTCATCAGTTTCAATCGCTTTGGGAAGCAGCTCAATCAAAATAGTTTTAGTGTTACCTTTCCGGTTATCAAGTAATAGCTTTTTACTATGGTATCCGATATATGAAATGATGAGTGTTAATGAATCTGCCGGGGCGTTAACAATTACAAAGTGCCCTTGATTATTTGTAGCTGCCCCTATCTTTGTATTTTCAATTATTATGTTGGCAAATACAAGCGCTTCCCCTGATTGTTTGTCTTTTACATAACCTTTTATATCGTACGAGGCAACCTGCGAACTTACTTGTCCGTATATAAATTCAGCTAGTAGAAGTGATATAATACAAAAGGCGATAAGATCTTTTCTCATAGATTTTTACCTGCTTAATTTGTTATTAACGGATTTATATTAAAAAATTTCATTTTTAATTGGACAAGTTTTCTGTTTAGTTTGTTTAATAGGTATTCTCTTCGACTTTGCATTTATTTATTTGATTAAGTTTTTTACAACAATGGATACATTCATTATTTTCATCAAAAATTTTCTCTAATCTTAAAATTTGAATGTTTTTTGAGATTTTTTTATTCTTCTTATTAGGCTTTATTAAAACCAATTATTTTTTAGGAACAGTATGCAAAAACTCACCGTATTGCATCGGTTCTTCAAGCCTGCAAGACCAAACCAATTGATCTTTCCCGTTTTTATCTTTCCACACGGTTATATCCGGACAACCATCACACATACTTTGATCGCCGTTTGCTATAAAATCTACCGGCTGAATGATCATGATTGACTGCATATAAACTTTCTTGAAAATTCTGAACGGGTTCACTGCTAAATATCCAAGATATTTTTTTAACGCCTTGCGAACGCTTTTGTTTATTGCCCATAGATTAAACAAAGTAGCTCTGCCTAAGCTTAATGTTTTAGGAGAAGCGTATGATAAATATCTGTCATTTCTATAATGATAGAATTCCATTACCATTTCTATAAATTTATTATTGAGATAGCCGAAAACTTTATCTTTTGTTCCGATGCGTTCTGTCAGAAGCCATTTAAAATCATCTGCTTTGTGAGTACCGTTTAAAAATGCGGCGGGAGAAAAGGTAGGTTCTTTCTTCCTTATTTCCGCAACTATTTGCGGTGCCATTAAGTTGGTTACTTCTTGTTTATCCGAATGATAATGAATATCATCAAATACAATTTTTTTATCGCCGGCATAAAAATCATACGGCAAGTCCGGAGTTATGTAACGGAACAAAATGAAAACCATTGTATGAACAATATCGATATGCTCCTGCGCCCATGCCGCTACCCCCGGAACATATTGCAGCGTATCGCCGTAAACAGTGGAATTAAATGAGCATGCAATTCCACCTTCAACCGCGAGCATTTCGGCGTAATGCAATCTCAGTTCATTTAACTCAAGTTCATTTTTACCTTCCCACTTTGGTTCTCGACCATGCCCTTGTTTGCTATCGATATGAAAAGTAAAACCAAAAACTCCTGCTTCTTTTAGTTCGTGTAATAATTCTTTTGTAAGAGCTATTCCGTTTGAATTAATAATCGGTTTTAATCCGCGAGATTTTATTTCCGCAACCAACTCAACAATGTTTGGATAAAGAAGCGGTTCGCCGCCAGCAATTGAAATGCAATCTGTTTTTCTTAACGATTGAAATACATCAAGTTCGTGTTTTACCTGTTCCATAGTTTTATGAGAATCTTTGATGTTCTTGCGATAACAGCCGTAACAATTCAGATTGCAGCGAGCGGTCGGTTCAAGCCATGAAATTCCGTTGTCGGGTAACGTCCAAGGCAAGCGGTAAAGGTTCGCGGGATTAATTATTGTGTGTTTCATTGTGTCTCCATTTTTATTAAAAAACCAAATAGACGTTAGTAATTAGACAAGATTTCTGTTTAGTTTGTTTAATAGGTATTCTCTTCAACTTTGCATTTGTTTATTAGTTTAAATTTTCTCAAACAATAAATCCATTTACTATTTCCATAAAAAATTTTTCAAACCTTAAAACTTAGCCGTAAAACCCAGTATAGGCGTAATTCCAAAATCATAACGTGGATTTGTGGTTATTGTCCCGTTTGGCTCTGCTTTGAATGAGTAAGAAATAACATTATCCCTATTAAACACATTCCACAAATCGAGATATACAGAGAATGACCACGATTCAAAAATGAACTGCTTATCAATGCGAAGGTCTAATTTGTGATAATCGGGATAACGCGCAAAATTTTTCTCTCCTTCAACTAAATAAAACGAGTTATTTCTTTCACTTACTCCTATAACCGGAGTGTATGGATTGCCGGAAGCATATTGAAACTTCGCTCCAATTTGCCAGCCGGCGCCTATTTCAAGTCCGAATATTAAATTTATAATATGGGGTCTGTCATATTCAAAATCATACAGCATTGTTGATTCATAATCTCGTCTTTTTGAAATTGAATAAGAATAAGAAGCGCTTCCAACAAAACCATCGGTAAACTTTTTCTGAAGTGAGAATTCGATTCCTTGTGCATACCCGCTTCCCGTATTAATAAGTAAATTCGAACTGTCCGGGTCAACAATAAGATTCGAAAGTTCCTTATGATAAATTTCAATGCTTGCTTTAGTATCATAACCTAATCGCTGTTCAATTCCGGCTATATAGTGAGTTGCATAACTGCTTTTCAACGAAAGATTTCGTTCATCGGGAGCTATCTGATAACTCGCCGGCGATTGGTAATATTTTCCCCACGCTAAATTAAAAGTAGTTTTGTCAGAGAAATTATATGAGAGAGAAATACGCGGACTGAAATTATTTTCTGTTGTAAGTGCAAAATAATCATAGCGCAGCCCGGTAGTAATAATCAGCGGATCAATAATGCGAAATGAGGATTGTAAAAATAAGGCTGTTTTTATAGTAGCGTCGGGTTGATACGATATTGTATTCGCGGGAATGATTGTACCGTTTCTGAGTGTATCTCCCGGGCTCCACGATTCGTTGCTTGAGCTGATGACTTTAAATTGTCCGCCTAACTTTAAATTAATATTTGAGGATAACTGATAGTTCAATTCTGATTTGAGACTAAATTCATCTTCCCGTATATCTTCGCCCATCAAAGACGGCTCCGACTCGGTTCCTTGTAACGTATTCCATCCGTTACTTGTGTATGAAGCGGTTACTAATGAAAAAGCTTTTTCGGAAATAAGAGAACGCCAATTAATTCCTAATGCTGCACCGTAATCATCACGCGTCAAATTATCGTATCTATTCCAATTAACATTTTCCTCTTTTGTTGAACCTGTTCGCTCAATCTGATCCAAATAATAAAATCCAACAAGACTGATTCTATTTTTATTGTTTAGATCGTAAGTGATTTTACCGACTGCATCATAATAACTTGGCGCTGCCGGTCTATTCATTGTGGATGTAATCAAATCGAAAAATCCGCGTCTTAAAGAAAAAACCATATTACTATTTTCAATTAGCGGTCCGTCTAACATTACTCCGAATCCGGCAATATTTAAGTTGGCATCGGTATTAAAAATTTCCTTGTTGCCTTCCCGCAAACTCATATCAAAAACAGAAGACATTTTATCGCCATATCTCACGGGAAAACCACCGGTTAAAAAGTCAACTTTTTGAAGCAGAGTGGGATTAACTATGCTGATTATTCCCATAGATTCGCCCGTCCGCGCAAAATGTATTGGATTATAAACTTCTATACCATCCAACAGCGTTAAATTTTCGTCCGGGCTGCCTCCTCTTACAATAAGCTGTGCACTTCTCGCCCCGGCGGTCGCAACTCCGGGCAGCGACTGCATTACTCTAAAAATATCTTCTGCCGAACCGGGTGATCTTCTAATTTCTTCTGGTGAAATAGTTCTGAAACTTACCGGGTTTTCGGCGGGCTTTGAAAAATAATCCGCGGTAACCTGAACTTCTTCCATCTCCATTGTAACCGAACGGAGTTCGAAATTAACCGAGTGGTTTCTATTGGGATTTATTGTCACATCAGTATAAGCTGAAGCTTCATATCCAATCATTGATGCTTTTAAATTGTATTTACCCGGTATTACATTTTTTATTGAGTAATATCCATTCTCATCACAAGCGGCGCCAATACTTGTTCCTTCAATAATAATATTTGCTCCTGGTAAGGGTTGTTTTGTTACGGCGTCTCTCACTTCACCTGAAATTATTCCGGTTTTACTCTGACTTATTATTTCACTTGTGAAGACTATAAAATTTATTAAGGTTAGCATAAATATGATAACGCCATAGGTTGACTGATTTTTATTCAATAGAGTGCTTCCTTTTTTAATTGATACAACATTTGACACGTGAGATTGGAAAAACTTGCGGTTGTTACTTCATAAGTTTTAGGGCTAGTGAATGAAAGGGAGATTTCAGAGCAAGATAGTCTTTAAACTTTTTATCAAGAATCTATCTCAAAATGCATGGTCTACATACATTTGCATAAACATCCCTTCTTTACCAAATGCAGCATCAGCTCTAAGAATAAGATTATTCATAAATATTCTTATACCACCTCCGGCGCTCCATTTCATATCGGTATGAAGTGTTTCGAGTGTCCACGCGGGTGCAACTCGCCCCAGTTCTGCAAAAACCGCAAACTGGAGCCAATGTATGTTTAACTTTCTTGTTAAAGACCAATGGTCGAAAGGATTCCACGGAATTATCTGCCTGTACTCCGCCCCGTAATAAATTGCAGCTCTATCGTTAAACCTTCCCTCGTAATAAGCGCGCAGTCTGTATCTTCCGCCGAGATATGCACCCGTATAGGGCGGTGGACGATGAAATTTTTTTATTATGCTTCCATCCGGCGCTGTACCTTCTATATAGTAATTATCCCAAGTTAATGTGTTCACCGTCCAGAAGTCGAGAGCTAATACTTTTGGGAGAGAATTTTTACTACCAAACATTTCGTGAAGCGGAAGATACCAAAGAAGGTCTGTTTCAATTACACTCCAGGGCGCCATTGAATCAAACCAGCCGAAGTCTCTTCTGAAAGCAAACTTCTGCAGGCTGCCGCGCGTCGGGTTAATGTAAAAATCTTTGTTCTCCCTTGTTAACGCAAACTCAATTCCGTTAGTGGCAAATGAAACCCGCTTCCTGTAAAATGGTTTTATATCAATAAAAGTTCTTCCGCTTATGAAAGGATTCCAATGCGTTCCCCCCATTTCGCCGGATTGTAAAATTCCGTTTTCCAGCTCCGGGGAAAAATAAACTTCATCTTTACCGTGCCCGATAGGCAACAGAAATCTAAACTTCATTTCATACCACTGATCTGAACCGCTTACTTCTAGATAATCCGCCTTGACAGATTCATTACTGCCGGCTCGTGGTTTATGTGGATCAGAATTCATATTCGCCGGATTGTCTTTATATACTTTTAAAGCACCGAAATATCCTCCGAGAATATCCGGTGCAATATAAAGCCGGGGATAGAACGGTAAATAAAATTCCCTGAATTGAATAAAGCCGTACTTAGTTCCGTTTGTGCTTACCAGCCCACCCATATAAAGCGACATATTTTTCTGGGACAGCCCTTGAATACCTACGAAACCTCCGGCAGCCCAGCCGAACATTTCACTGTAAAGAGTAAATGGAAGTATTGAAGTGGTAATATTTTGCTTTACCGACTGACCATCTTCAATTTTCGATTGTGAAAACAAACTGCCGGAGTGAACAAACATTAGAATAAATAAAAATAATTTGGAGTATTTTTTCACGATGCGTGTAATATTTCTTCGAAATATATTCTGCTTCAGACGCAGGAACCGGCAAATTGTCATTATAGCTTAATTGCTTTTTTTTATAATAAATTTATTTCCCAAAAATTTCTTCTCTGTTTAAAGATTTCAGTTCGGGTTTAACCATCCTTGAGTATTTAAGTTTTTGTTCTTCGCTGAGTTGATTTTTTATATCGGTTAAATTTTCAGCGAGTTTAGCTGTTCTTTTATCCCTTCCTCTTTTCACACTAATTTTTTCAAAGAATCCGGGTTCGTTACCGTTCTTTATTCTCTCTTTTAATTCAGCTAGTATTCTTTCGTCCTCTTCAAGCACCTCATTTATTTGAGCGACTTTTTGTTTGACGACCTTAAATTGAATGTCTGAAAGGGATAAATACTCTTTCGTTTTTTCTAGGTCGGTTAAATAAATTTGATCTTGCACCAAAGGTCTGAGTGCTATTAGTAAACCAAGGGCTGCCATTACAAAATTTATTTTCATTTAATATCCTATTAATAATAGATCATTTATTTTTCGTGTTAAATTGTCTGCTTGATATAAAACCTTACGGCTGAGTTAACATCTTGAGTATCTGGGAAGTATTTATAATCGCCATATCTTTCGTAGAGCAGAAAGTCTAAACCAAGGGAGGTTTTTGAAAACAAATTATAATTCATTCCAACATTAAGAAGCCCCACAAATTGTTCGCTGTCGGCACCGCTTAATGTATGAATCCAGTACCTTTTATAATTGGAATAGAATTCTCCAAAATTTTCAAAAGCTAAGCTAAAACCAACTTTAGCACTAGCTCCGGGACCAATATTATAATCCTTTCCATATTCGCTTGCGTATTCTGAATTAGTGCCGCCCATTAGAATTGCCGATAATCCAATATGATTTTGCAGCGATGTGGTTGATGAAATAGGTACTGTATTAATAATTTGTCCTGTTACGCTAGTTGCCGAAAGCTTGTAAACGGTATTTATGTGGATATCAATTTCTTTATAAACACCTATAATATTTTTCGATGTTTTGGATAGTTCTAAATTACCATCCCAAATCATACCGCTGGCAAAAATTCCTACTATATTATCGTCTTTTGCCAAGTTTACTTCCGTCTGAAGGGTGAAAAAGTCGAACGGTTTTTCGTGTTTGTTAACGGCAAATTTATCGCCATAATTTAAATCTGCCCTGAGAGTAATATAAGATTTACTATTGTTCATCTTACCGCTGAAAAAAACATTATGAACACCCGATGATACGATTAGGTTAAAATCAGGATTCTTTTGGGAACTTCCCGCTCTCCACATATCGCCCCTAATCAAACGGTTTAATCCTTGCATCGGATTAATCAACGTTGCAGAAAATTCTCGGAGAAATCTTTCAAACCCTGCGGTGCTTTCATCTATAATTAAATTAGAAACGCGGAAAGAGATCTCACCGAAAATAATTCCCGTAACCGGAGTATTTACAATATCGTTATAAGAAGGGGGTTCGTTTTCCATAAAATATTCCCACATCAGACTTCCGAAAAAGGCATAGGGAGCAGACTCCCAAAATTCAAGCCCATTAGATCTAGCTGTGTTAAAATAATTAGCACCGTGATACGGATGCCAAAATTGATTAATCAAATAACCATCTACATCCCATTCAAATCCATTCTTAAAATTATTTTTGATTGACTCCATACTGATATCTGCCCAATGCTCACCGCTTAAGTATCGATGATAGCCCCACACACCGAAATTCAAGCCGATAATTTCAACAGCAGGCAGCCAATAATTTTTTTCAACTAAAGTTTTCTGAACCAATGTTTCATTCAGATTTATATTCTGGCTATGAAATTGACTTTTACGCAAAGAGATAAATTGATTCGTTTGCGCAGAGATAGAAATGGTTGCCAACAACAGAATTGCTGGCATGATGAGTAATTTTTGTTTCATGATATTATCCACTTAGTTTTATTCCAATTATTTAGTTAGAACAATGTTCTTTTCCTTACATTACTATTCAATCTTCTTACTAAATCTTAATGAGCTAATAATCAAAATACCTGCACCCATTCCGAATAATATCAGTGTTTCAACCCACAGTGCAGAGAATCCGATTCCTTTAAGGACAATCCCGCGGAGTATTGTAATAAAGTATTTCAATGGAATAAGATGGGTTATGTATTGTACAACCTTCGGCATATTCTCAATCGGGAATGCAAAACCTGAGAGATAAATCATCGGCATCATGACAGCAAAGACTGAAGCCATCATTGCCTGCTGCTGTGTTTTTGAAACCGTAGAGATGAATAGACCCAACCCCAGGTTAGAGAGTACAAATAAAAGAGCGGTAAATAATAAGAACAAAGGATTCCCCCTTACGACTATACCGAACCATTGCGTCATAATAAGCATCACAATAACTAACACGATAAATCCTATCATAGTAAACGGAATCAGTTTGCCAAGTATGAGTTGAAAAGATTTTATCGGTGTTACTATTAATTGTTCAAGAGTTCCGATCTCTCTTTCTCTTACAACTGCCATTGACATAAGTGACAAAGTTGTTATCATTAATATCAATCCCATAATGCCAGGCACCATATAGTTTCTTGTTTTCATTTCGGGATTGTACCATACCCTGACTTCCGGAGTTAATGAACCTGATAAAGCAAGATTCACACCGTATTTGTCTTTAGTTTCGGTTATGATTTTCTTAGAGAATCGGTTTGTAATTCCCTGAATATACCCCAACGCAATTGATGATGTGTTTCCATCGGACCCTTCAAATAAAGTTTGAACCGAAACGGTTTCACGTCTGTTTAAATTCTTTTCGAAGTCTTTCGGGATCACGATTGCTACAATTGTTTTGCCCATATCAATCAATTCTGTTGCTTCCTCATAGCTTGCCGCATAATAATCGATTGCAAAGTATCCCGATTCCTCGAAGTTTTTTATAAACTCCCTACTGGTCGCGGTTTTGTCCTGATCAAATATTGTAGTATGGACAATATCAACATCCATATTGGCAGCGTAGCCAAGTAATATAAGCTGTAAGATGGGTGCCATAAAAACAACCGCTCTCATTTTTTTATCACGCTTAAACTGCAGGAGTTCTTTAATAATAAATTGATATATGGTTTTCATTTTTCAAATCTCTTATTTGATTTTTTAATAAACTCTCTATTAAGCAGCCTTTGCTTTTCTATCAACTAAAGTTGCAAGTGAAATAAATATCACTCCGAAAATCAGCAAATAAATCAACTGCTCCCAGAAAGCAGAAATTCCAACCCCCCTTAATAAAATTGCTCTTAGAGATACTATGTAAAATTTTGCAGGTGTTATGTTTGTAACCCACTGAATGATAGTCGGCATACTTTCAATAGGGAAAATAAATCCTGACAGAATCAGCGATGGCAACAGTGAGGTAACATTAGCTGCCTGAAAAGCCACTTGCTGTGAATCTGCAACACTGGAAATAAATATTCCAAGTCCGAGTGCGGCAAATAAAAATGTTAAAGTGCTGAAAAGAAGTAAAAAAATATCGCCTTTAATTACTATCCCGAAGAGAATATATCCTGCAAACAGCACAATAGCAGCATTAATAAGTGATATAACAATGTAAGGAGCCGTCTTGCCGATAATTAATTCTAATGATGAAAGTGGTGACACGTTTATTTGTTCTATAGTCCCCCTTTCTTTTTCTCTTACTATTGATAATGATACTGAAATAACTGCGGTTATAATCAGTATCATGCCCATTAAACCGGGTATTAAAAATTTTGTGCTCTCTAACTCAGGATTGAACCAGAATCTGGGCTCAAGATCTATTGGAACATAAATCTTCTTTCCGGTAACAGCCAGATATTCTTTTGTAAGTTTCAAAGAATAACTATAGGTGGCTGCATTTACATAGTTTACTATCACGTTTGCAGTGTTTCCGTCAACTCCGTCAACCAGATACTGCACTTTTACTTCTTCGTTATTGTTTAATTTTCTTGAAAGATCATTAGGAAATACTATTACCGCCTGAACTATCTTTTCATCTAATAATCTTTTTATCTCATCATCACTATCTATGTGTGTAACAATATCAAAATATTCAGAGCTTACCAATCCGTTTAAGTACTCTCTTGTATAATCGGATTTATCCTGATCGTATACTGCAATCTTAATATGCTTAACATCAAAGTTTATTGCATAACCAAAAATTGCCAGTAAAACAACCGGGAAGAAGAATACTATAAAAAGCATCCTTGTATCACGCTTCAACTGTCTAAACTCTTTTTTTGCAATAGCGTAAATTCTATAAAACATTTGCTTTATCCTTTTCCAAAAGATGAATAAAAACATCTTCCAATGTCGGGACTATCTTATCAACCCTGTGAACTGCAATTGAATTTTCATTCGTTAGAATATTTTTGACCTCAGCTTCGCCTTTTGCATTATCATTTAATATTATATGAATGTTGTTTCCAAATATTGAAGTTTCACCAACCCAGTCTTCTTTTTCCAGGATTGCCATACTGTCAACAACTCTGTCGGATTCAATTTCGAGGATTGTATTTTTTATGTAGTTCGTTTTAAGCTCTTTTGCGTTTCCCTGTGCGATCAATCTTCCTGCGTTTATCAGGATTATATCATTGCAAAATTCTGCTTCATCCAGATAATGTGTTGTAACCAACACAGTTGTACCTCCTGCAGAAAGATCGTTTATCAGATCCCAGAAATTTCTTCTCGATACGGGGTCAACTCCGCTAGTAGGCTCATCCAGAAAAACAATTTTTGGTTCGTGAATTACTGCAGTACCTAATGCAAGTCTTTGTTTGATACCGCCAGGCAGAGATCCTGTAAGAAGTTTTTCTTTGCCTTCAAGATTGGCGACCTTCAAAACCCACTTCTTCCGTTCTTCATATTTATTTCCTGCTAATCCATACACTCCTGCAAAGAACCGGATGTTCTCTTCAACAGTAAGATCATTGTATAAAGAAAACTTCTGCGACATATAACCGATTTGTGTTTTAACTTTATCCGGTTGTTTCATAATGCTGTAGCCTCCCACTAATGCGTCACCTGAAGTCGGTTCAAGAATTCCGATAAGCATTCTGATGGTTGTAGATTTCCCTGCTCCGTTAGCTCCGAGAAATCCGAATATCTCTCCCTGCTTAACAGTGAATGAAACTTTGTCTACGGCAGTAAAGCTGCCGAATTTTTTTGTGAGATTATTTACTTCTATACTATTCATAATTTCCTTTCAGAAGACAGAAGTCAGGAGTCAGAAGACAGAATTTTGCTTGAATAAGCATTTAATAATTTACTTACTTTTTCAGCCAGTTCTTTTTCTTTATCTATATTCGCATATCCTAAATCTGCTGTGAGTATTAAATAATATTTACATTCTTCTAATGAGCCTTCAGATATATTTAAAAATCTTGCTTTATCTGATTTACCTCTTTTTCTGTAGCTTTCAGCTATATTAGCAGGTATAGAAACAGCCGCTCTTCTGGATTGAGAAGTCAATCCAAATAATTCTTCCTTCGGAAATGATTTCGTCATTTTATAAACAGCCAGCACAAATTGATGAGCTTTCTGCCATACAATGAGTTCCTTAAAAGATTTGGATTTCATTTCTATCTCCTTTTTAATTTATTGAATGAATTATTTAATGAGATTCTTATCTAAAAACCTTCTGTCTTCTGACTTCTCAATAGATTCTCTTTCCAATTGCCTTCTCAAGCCTCACCTTTGCTAAATTATATTCAATCAAAGAAGATGTGAGATTTGTTGCTGCCTGCAGCTCAGATACTTCTGCATCGATCAGGTCTGTGCTCGTTGCTAATTGCTCATTATATTTTTCAGATGTGATACGATAATTCTCCGAAGCCTGTTCTAAGCTGAGCTTGCTCACATCAACTTTTTCTTTTGATTTAACCAGATTCAAATAGCTTTGATAGACTTCCACTTCAATATTGTCATTTAATTTTTCTAATGAAGCCTGGGTCTGCATAGAAAGCTCCTGAGCCTGGGTTGTTTTTGAAGAAGTTAATCCCCAATCCCAGATATCCCAGCTTAAAGTTACACCGACATCCCACGTATCATTCCATTGATCGGTTAATGGTTGAAATCTTGTATTAGGATTACTGTAATAGTAATTGCCTGTTAAGTATACACTTGGAAACCAGCTTGATCTTGCTGTTGTTATATTTTCTTCTGTAGATTTTAATTTGAAAGCTAATGATTCAATTTCATCACGATTTGCTTTAGCTTCATTGATTAAATCTTCAAGATCATATTCTACACTCTGAGCTTTTAATTTTTCTGCAGCAATTTCTGTGGAAGATTCAAGTGGAAGTCCGAGTGTTTTATTAAATACCGCGCGAGCCACTTCCAGATTATTTTCAGCTTCAATCAGTTGCAGTTTAGTGTTTGAATACTGCACCTGGAGTTTCAAATAATCATTCTGAGTTACGAGCCCGTTATCAAGAAAGTTTTTAGTGTCTTTAAGATGATTTTCAATTTGCTTAAGACTGCTAACCAAAAGATCTCTTACCTCCTGTGCTCTGTAATAATTCCAGAAAGCAATGTGAATGTTCATTGCCGCTTCGTTTATTTCTTTTGAGTATTCTGATTCAGCCGCATTAAAATTATACTCAGCAGCTTTCTTTGATGATGAAAGTTTGAATCCTGTAAATAAAGGCTGCTGCAATGAAAGTCTGAGATTATAATTATTCAGTACCGGATCGGATATCTTAATCGGCATAGGTGAAAAAGGAGTTACAACCTCAAACGGAGGAACATTATCGCTCAACCTTGTATAATTTGCCATAAACTTTAACTGCGGCAGAAACATTGAACTCACTTCGGAGACTTTCGCGTCTGAGCTTTTCATCTTAGATTGAGATATTCTTATATCCTTATTGTTCTGAAGCCCAAGATCAATACTTTCCTGCAGAGTCAGTTTCTGTGTTTGAGAGTAAAGGACTGATATCATCATTAAGCTTAATAAAATTATTTTTTTCATTTTTAATTCCTTTATTTCTATGATGCTTTACTTATTAAATGAATAAATACATTTTCCAGTGATGGCGTAATCACTCTGTGATCAACTATCTGAATATTATTTTCAGTTAAAAGTTTTTCGAGCTTAGCATATTCATCATCATAACTTTTCAAAGCAACATTAAGTCTGTCGCCATACATCTGAACTTCATAATTTGTATTTGATTTTATAACATTATATGCATCACGAATGGGTGAGCACACAATTTCTACTATTTGTCCTTTAAGTGAAGCTTTCACATTCTTCGGTGTATCCCAGCTTATTATCTCGCCGTTGTTCATTAGCGCAATTCTGTTACATCGTTCAGCTTCATCAAGATAGGGAGTGGTCATAAAAATTGTTATTCCTTCTTTTAGAAGGTTTGAAAGTATCTTCCAGAAATCTCTTCTTGAAACCGGATCAACTCCCGTTGTAGGCTCATCGAGGAAAATTATCTTTGGCTTATGAATAAGCGTGCAGGCAAGTGCAAGTTTCTGTTTCATTCCGCCGGAAAGCTTATCTGCGAGCCGGTCACGAAAAGGTGTTAACCTTGTAAACTCAAGTAGTTCATTTCTTCTTTCTTTGAAATTCTTTACTCCGTGTATGTCTGCAAAGAACTCAATGTTTTCATCAATTGTCAGATCACCATATAGAGAAAATCTTTGTGATAGATAACCGATTTCATCTTTGATTTTGTTTTTCTGGGTTCTAAGATCGAAACCCAGCAGTTCAGCGTTGCCGGAATCCGGTCGCAGTAAACCGATTAACATTCTGATAGTTGTCGTCTTTCCTGCGCCATCAGGACCAACCAGTCCGAACATCTCACCTTTGGCTATTGAGTATGATACACCGTTTACAGCAACAAGATCTCCGTAGCTTCGTTTAAGGTTTTCTATTTTAATTACTTCGTTCATTTTTAATTCCTTCATTACAAATTGATAACTGCATCTGCCGGCATACCTGGTTTTAGATCATAATCTTCATTCGGTATTGTAATCTTGACTGCAAATACCAGTTTTGTTCTTTCATCCTTCGTCTGAATATTCTTTGGAGTGAATTCTGCTTCTGGCGATATATAAGTAACCTTCCCTTCATATATTTTATCTTTGTATGTATCAATTGTTACTTCTGCCCTCTGCCCCAGTTTCACATAACCAAGCTCTAATGTTGACACATAGATCACTAACTCAACGATATCGAGATCAGATACTTTGAAAAGCGAAGACATTGGAGTAACACTTTCTCCTCTTTCAACAAAAGTCTTAACAAGAAATCCGTTTATCGGGGAAATCACATAACTATCCCGTATATTCTTCTTCAGTAAATCAACCCCCGCAATAGCTTTATTTAGATTTGCCCTCGCCTGATCAATCTCTTCCTGTCTGAAGATCTTTTTTACTTTATTATAATTTTCATGCGCAGATTTGTACTGTGCACTCATCAAATCATATCTGGCAATTGCGTCTTCATATTGCTTTTTAGTTATTGAGCGGGAATCGTATAAATTCTGCATCCTTTCTTTATCTCTCTCAGCAGTTTCGTAGTTAATCTTTGCCTGATTAAGATTTTGCTCAGCCTGATTTATATCTTCTTCTCTTGCTCCTGCAAGCATCAGATTTAATTGAGCCGCAACTGCATCTTTACCGGCAATTGCCTGTTGTAATTGTATCTCCAGTAACTCGTGGTCGATTATAATTATCGAATCTCCGGCATTCACTTTTGAACCTTCAATAAAGTTTATCGTCTCGATATTACCTGCAGTCCTTGAACTAACGGTTATATTTGTTGATTCAATGGTTCCGGATGCATCGATAAATTTTATTGTTTCATCATTGCCACATCCGAATAAGATTAGCGATGCGGAAAAAATGATAAGCATTTTTAACATTTTCATTTGGTTTCCTCAATTTTATGGTTTAAATATTGTTTTCCTTTTTTGGTTAAAATTCCGTTTAATAACATATAAAATGCATACTTGAAAGTGTGCCTAAAGGAGTAGTCGGTTGTTCCGATAAATTTATTGTCTATTATTGAACCTAAAGCCGCTGTAAAAGTTTGTAATATTATTTCCGGAGGTATATTAATTATCAGTTTTTTTCTTGAGCCTATCTTAAGCAGTAATTTAATGAGAGGTATTACACGATTACTCCTAAACTCATTTATTTGCACTGCAAGTTGCGGTTGATATTGCTTTAATCTTGCAATTGACGTTTCATTGAATATTTTAAAATAAATTTCAACCATTTTAGATAGTGATAAAAATTTTTCGACAACATTTGATTTTGCCTGAATAATAGTTACAACCGTCGTATAAGCATCTCTTAGATACTTGGTTAACACTTCTCTAACTAAATCTTCCTTATTTCTGAAATGTTTGTAGAATGTCTTTTTAATGATGTTTAATTCAGAAGCGAGATCAGCTACTCTATAATTCTGATATCCTTTTTCGAGGTACTTTTCACCAAGAAAATTAAGTAACCTCATTCGTTGTTCATCTGAGCGGTCAATATGATTTTTATGTGTTCTCATTATGCAATAATGTTTGTTAACGTTCACTAACTATATAGTTAAAAAAATAAGAGTTCATTTCTTGATGAAAATTAATCCATCCAAAGTTTTTAGTATTTTCTTGCCTCTTTCTACAAGTGAAAAATTGAAGCCGCTTAATCTCCATTCAAGAACGGTTAATCTAATAGTACCCAATATTATCGTAAGTAAATCTTCTATATCCACGTCCACTATCTCACCGTCGCTGTGAGTTTCGTCTATAATGCTTTTAAGCAGGCTTTTTCTTTTTTGAATGATGAATTTTAATCTGTTTTTAAGTATTTCACTTTGGTTAAAAATATCTTCGGCAAATAAAACGGATGTCATTTCATAGTTTTTTTCAAGAAATTCAAAATGAAAGAGGACGAAATGCTTGATTTTTACCTTAGCTGTTTTCTTCGTTAGAAGTTCTTTTTCCAGCAGGTAATCAAAATCCAGCATTCTATTCATTATGCCAAGAATTATATCTTCCTTATTTAAAAAGTGGCGGTATATAGCTGGTTCACTTATTTTAACACTTTTAGCCAGTTCTCTGATCGAGAATGATTGATAACCACCTGCATGTATTATCTTGATGGCTTCATCAATGATCATGTCTTGTCTTTCTTCTGTACTTAGTCGTGACATATTCTTTTTGATAAATTAGTTAACACTCACTAACAAATATAAGATACTTTTAAGGACGTGTCAAGTGTTTATAGGATTTTTTTACTGCAGATCATAATTATTTAAATTATAAAGGGCTTCCCTGCCCTTGCTATAAAATCTCATGCCTAAAATTACCCCTTAATCGGTGAAAAATGGATTTTTCATATCAAGTGTATTCTGAAATCCAATAAATGTGAGACGACGTGAAAGAGAATTTAGTAGATAAAAACCAAAAAGGACATAATAATGACGGACAATGAGTGTGCAGGCATAATTTGGATCGCAGCTAAATCCTGGAAGAGTAAAAAAAAACTGCGAAAACATTCCATATTCGCATCTTTCCGGGCTCGCGAAGGGATTCTCACAAAGTGATCCCTTCGGGAGAACCCACCGACCTGTTCATTACTTCTTTTTACAATTTAAAATGAGAAACCCGAAGAGCAGCCTCTTCGGGTCGTTTTTGTGAGCTGGTGAACGGATTCGAACCGCCGACCGGCGCATTACAAGTGCGCTGCTCTACCAACTGAGCTACACCAGCAAAAAACTTTCATTATTAATTATAAGCTGCTCTACCAATTTATCTGACTTTAGGCAGACTGAGCTACACCAGCTTATTACCTCCAATATTTCGAGGCGTAAAACTACTACAAATTTACTTCCTTTTCAAGAATTGTCTTAAGCTTTAAATGTTTAATTTCTTTCAGCTTCGCCAAAGTCGTTATTCTTAGAAAAGATTTTGAACTGCACCATCTTCTGTCGAATCTTCTTTATCAATTCAAATGTTAATTCTTCATATTCCAGCTTTTCGCCAACGTTCAGAATTTTGCCGGTCTGGGCAGCAACAAATCCGGCTACGGTATTATATTCATCCGAATATTGCAAATCTTTATTGAATGTATCGTTGAAGTCATCTATAGACATGGAACCTAATACATAGTAGTTTCCGTCCGGCAGTCTGCTGAATTCTTTATCTTGTGCGGTATCGTTATTACCTAACTCACCAACTATTTCTTCAAGAATATCTTCAATCGTTATCACTCCTTCGGTTCCACCGTATTCATCGGTAACAACAGCTAATCGTTCGCCGCGGTTTTGCATCTCCCTTAAAATTTCAGAAATCAATTTTGTCTCCGGAATAAAGTAAGCAGGTCTGATTAAGCTTTTTATCGAAATCGTTTTTCCTTCAACAAAGGATTTAATCAGGTCTTTAGTATGAAGCACACCGATTATGTTATCAACCGAATTTTCATAAACAGGAAGAATCGAATGCCCCGATTGTATAACCTTCGTAATAACTTCATTGTCATCATCGATTAATTCAATTGCATTCATCTCCGTTCTTGGAATCATAACTTCGTGCGCTTTTAGATCATTAAATTCAAAAATATTTTCAATTATTTCCTGCTCGGTTTCGTCGAGCGCACCGGATTTTACTCCTTCCGAAATGATAATTCTTATCTCATCTTCCGAAAAGCGGGTCTGCGAAAAATTTGTCGATTCTTTTAACGGGGAGAGTAATGCGTTGCTGAAATTTGTCAGAATGATTACCGGATACTTAAACAACTTCATCAATAGTAATAAAAACTTGCCGGATGTTTTTCCGATTTTTTCGGCGTACCTAAATCCAATTACTTTGGGTATTAATATCCCGAATACCATCGTAAAAAATGAAACTACAATCAGTGCAATCAACAAGGAAGTTATAGTATGATACTCACTAATTATGTAAAATCCGCTTTCCGAAATAATGGGACTCAACATTATAAGTGACAAATGAAATACTATAACCGCTGCGGCAGTAAGCGATAGATTTGTTGTTATCTGTATAGTTCCGAAAAAGATGTTGCTTTCTGTTTGGATTCGCTCAAATATTGCCGCCGATTTATCGTTCTTATCCTTAAGCTCGTTAATTTTACTCGAGCCAAAAGAGGCAATAGCAATTTCAGCCGCCGATAAATATCCGGCAAAGAAAATCAAAAGAAAAAAAAGAATAAATTCATAAATCATTTTATAGTCACTCAGTTTTGTTTATGCCTTTTCATTAACCGAAATAATCTTTCCGCCTTTTCCAATTTTATACACTCTGCCTCCCCAATCAACAGAATTAAACAGAAAACTAAAAAGCCAGGCAAAGGGTTGAAAAAAGGAGAGAATTAAAATCAACAAATAATCAAACATTTTATTATGATAAATCTTTAATATAAAATCTTGTACAATAGTAGTATAAAGTCGTATTACAATCACAAAAATAAGTAATATTAAATTCAAAATTTCAACTTGATAAAAAGAGAGCAAGCAAGTTAATATTAAAGCGTTTCCTGTGTAAAAAGTAAACGGAATTAAAAAATATTTCCAGCCTAAAAATTTTCTGATTATCACTATCCATTTTATTACTTGCTTAACATCGAGGTACATATTGCCGGTATCATTTGCCATCATCACGGCATTATTTCCGTATGTTATACTAAAACCAGCCGAGGTTAAAAGCTTTCCGAGTGAAGCATCATCGCTTATATTATTTAAAATTTTTTCAAAGCCCCCGGCTTTTTCAATTGCTGATTTTTTAAACATCATAAACGAACCGGCACAAAAATTAAATTTAAATGAGGGGGGAAGACTCATCAGTAAATGAGTAAAAAAATAATTCGTAACTAATTTTGCCATTTTAAATGCATTGTCTCCGCTATAAAAAGCGGGTGAAAAAGCTCCCGCAGTTTCTTCACTAAGCAATGCAGAATAAAGATCCTCATAATTATGCTTTCGTGCCTCTACATCTGCGTCCATAAAAACTACAATTTCAGTTTTGGCATTAAGTAAACCCGCATACATGTTATGCGCTTTTCCGCTGTGTAAACCGGGCGAGCCGCTCAATATAATTTTAAACTGTGGATATTCTCCCGATAATTTTTTTAATGCCGGATAATATTTCTCACCTTCACTTTCGATTACAGCAATTACTGAACTTTTTTCATTAGGCTGTTCTTTAATAATTGTTCTTAAATTTTGAATTTCTGATTCTTTGACATTCTTTAATGGAGCAATGGTTGTAATCGGTTCGGCAATTTTCTTACCGGAAACTCTTTGAAATCCCGATAACTTTTTTATTCCGTATTTTTGAAAAAGAAATAAAAAGGATATCGCAGCAACGAAATTGACGAACAGTAATATTTTAAGTACAATTAACAAAGCTTTTTCAATTAATGTTGGGTTAAGATAAATGTCCGCAATACAAATAAAAATAAAAGATAAAGATAAATTAGTTATCAAATGGAATGACGGAGCGGAAAGTCTCATTACTCTGAAATATTTAAGAGATGAATGCCCTTGTGCCAATTGCAAGGGAGAAACTGTTCTGCTAAAAACTTATCGCCCGGCTAAACAGAAGCTAACTAATCCCGACGCTTATAAAATAAAAGATATTCAAACAGTTGGAGGTTACGCAATTCAAATAACATGGAAGGACGGGCACAGCACAGGAATTTATTCATGGGAATACTTAAAACAATTAGATAAAGATCAAGCATCAGGTAAATCTCATGGTTATGATAACTTAATATGATTTCTAAAAACAAATTAAAATATTATTCATCTCTGCTGCATAAAAAGTACCGCGACTCGGAAGGAAAATTTTTAGCAGAGGGAAAGAAAATCATTGAAGAAGCAATGGAGAGTGGAATAAATGCCGAAGTAATTTTTTTTACTGCCGAATTTGCCAGGCACGAAGAAGATTTTATTTCCGGATGCCGTAAACTTCAAATAAGACTTGAAGAGTTAAAAGCAACTGAGCTTAAAAGATTAACAGACACTGTAACACCTCAAGGCATCGTTGGTGTTTTTGATAAACCAAAACACAATTTGATTGAAAACCTCAATCTCAAATCAAAGCTGATAGTTTTGCTTGATAACATTACCGAGCCGGGAAATTTGGGCGCAATAATACGAAACTGCGATTGGTTCGGCATAAATGAAATTCTGATAAGCCAAAATTCAGCGGATATTTATAATCCTAAAACCATCCGTGCAAGCATGGGTTCAATTTTCCATTTAAAAATTTTTGATGAACTTGTTACCGGAGTTGTTCTTTCAAAATTGAGGTCAAAGAATTATAAAATCTTATGTGCGGATTTAACAGGTGAAAATATTTTTGAAATGAAGCTTCCGGATAAGGCAGTTATAATTTTTTCAAGCGAAGCGCACGGTCCTTCAAGTGTTGTTTTGGGTAATACCGATTTACGAATTACCATCCCCCGCTTTGGAAATGCAGAGTCATTAAATGTGGCAGCAGCTACTGCAGTTATACTTGCTGAAATAAAAAGAAGAATTTAATAATCTTTAAATTGACTAGACGTAATTACCTCAGCAATATCATTTTCTTCGAGGTGATATTCTTTCCAGCCTGTAAAGTATAGATATACACTCCGCTTGCAGTTTCGACCGGATTCCACTCAACCATATAAATCCCGGCGTCAAGTTCTTTTTGAACGAGTACTGCCGCTTCTCTTCCTAACAAATCATAAACTTTTAAAGTAACAAATTCTTTCTCCGGAATATGATAAGTAATAATGGTAGAGGGATTGAAAGGATTGGGAAAATTTTGTTCCAATGAAAAACTAGCAGGGCGAACATCCGATAATTTTTCTGTACTGGTTAATATATCCGGCTCCGGCGCCGGCAACCTTACATTCGTGAAGATATGGAATTCACCCGGAGCTAATGAAATTTGTTCTGAAGTATTGGTTACAACGATACTGTCATCCATAAAATAATTATACCAAATTCCTGTTGAACTAAAAGCCGGATCAATGGACTTAGTTATTACATCAAAATTACCGATTATCACAACATCCATTGTGGGATGATAAATATTTATTCTTTTCACTGACGAAGCTACATTCAAAGCAAAATTATCGCTTTCGAATGCCTCATAATTCTTTTTTAATTCTATGAGTGCTTTGAAAGTTTTATATAATTTGTTTCTTCGAGGGTCGTTAAAGTAATCCCACCTTATCGGTTTGTTACACAATCGGCAAGGATTATCGATTGAAATATCATATCCTAATTCACCAAACTGCCACAGCATTTTGGGACCAGGAATAGTAAAGAAAAAGGCTGCGGCAAGCTTCATCCTATTTAACGCCACCGCTAAATTTTTAATGCTATAATCCCCGCTTGAATTTCCGTACATCAAATTTTTATACATCAATCTTTCTTCATCATGACTTTCCATATAGGTAATAAGGTGAGGATCGTTCCATCCTCTTACTTTGTACGAGCCCCAGGAAAAATTTGATTTGTTGTTATCGTGGTATCCCATTGCTGCTTCGTTGTAATTATAATTTAAGTTACCCCAAAGCAGCATTCCATAATCGGATAAAACTTTTTCTTCCGAGTTATCAGCAAAGTGTTCTAGTATAACATAAGCCGAAGAATCGATCTCCCAAATTTTATCCGCCATTCTTTCCAGAATTGCGATTCTGGAAGCATCAAATTGTCCCCACAGATTTACATTTCCCAGTGAGTTTTTTTGTGTAAATCCTTTCGAAAGATCAAAACGGAATCCGTCAAATTTATATTCGGTGATCCAAAAGGAATTAACTCTATCGACAAAATATTTCGTGGCTTCGCTTTCATGATTGAAATCAAATCCCACATTATAATCGTGTTTTGGTATTTGGTTAAAATAGGGACTGTTTGCTGCGGGTCTGTTATTTGCTGCATCCCACCATAATCTTACTAAAGGCGATTGACCAAACGCATGATTAAGCACCATATCGAGAATCACTGCAAAGCCCATCTCATGTGCGGTATCGATAAATCTTTTTAATTCATTTTTTGGTCCATAATACTTATCCACCGCAAGATGAAAACTTGGATTATATCCCCACGATTCGTTTCCTTCAAACTCCATTATAGGCATTAATTCAATTGCATTTACTCCAAGCTCTTTCAGGTAGTTTAAAGTATCGATAAGTGTTTTATAATCGTGAGTTGATAAAAAATCTCTTATAAGAAGTTCATAAATAATTAATTTAGTTTTATCCGGTCTTTGAAAATCAGTTATCTTCCACTGAAATGGCGCTTGTGCGGTTTCAATAACTGAGGCAATTTCAGAGGTTTTTCCTGCAGGATATTTTATCAAATCCGGGTATGTTGAAGAACTGATATAATGATCATTCCACGGGTCGCTGACTTTTTCAGAATATGGATCGGCTATTCTAATTTCTCCATCGACAAAGTATTGAAAAATATATTCTTGATCCGGTACTAATCCATTCACTTCAATCCAATATGTAGAGCTGTCCGGTGCCAGCTTCATTAGATATTCGGTTTCAACTTGCCAATTGGTGAAGTCTCCAATCACATAAACGAATTTTTTTTGTGGTGCATACAAACAAAATGTTACTGAAGAAGCACTTGTATAATTTATCCCGGGTTTGACATCTGCCGGCAATTCTTGAATAGTAAGAGGTGGATTGACCACATAGTAAAAAGAATCTGCAGCAGTACTTCCATCTGAAGCCGATGCTATAGCTTTAACCCATTTTTTCCCCGTCTCACTTGTAATGATATTATAAATAAGCACACTATCCGAAGTTTGAGTTACCAAACTATTTTGAATATAAAGCGAAATGTTTATAGCATGAGATGAAACAGCTTTAACTTTTATAGTGTCATTCATATCGGCAAAGAGAAATGATTGAGCCGGTTCCACGATTGAAATATTAAGTCCTTCTTCCGAAATAGGAAGAAATATATCTCCTCCGCTTTCGGTTTTTCCTTCTAGATATCTGCCTCCAACCTGAACTCCACTCCTAAAAACAAATGCAACTTGCAAAATTTTTTCGCTGAAGGATACATTATAAAAACTTCTTACAGTAGGATATATTTTGTATTGATAAAGATCTGTTCCGATTCTTTCTAATTTTGTTTTGGGAGTGTTCTGTCCCCAGCTTGTTAATACATATCTCCAATCGCTTGGCGAGGTACTAAAACTTGTAATAACACCGGTATGGGCATAAACATCTCCCGTATAGCCCTTCAAACCGGCATTTCCTTTAGTAGCATCGAAGATGACAGTGATGGAATCGTTCTCGGTTGGAAAAGGCGGCGTCCAGGTAATAACTTGTGAAAATAAAAACTGATTGGCGGCAGCAAAAAGAAGCAAGAAAAATTTCTTCATAACTAACTTTGAATATTATTTAGAATATCGATTTAATATTTATCTCAAAACAAATATAGGCATCTTACAATTTTGAGGAAACAGATAATGTTAAGAATTGAATTATATATGACCAAAATAATTTTATCCCAAAAAATAAGGTAATAAGGTGAATAGATTACGGGGATAGTTATTATTACTAAGGTTTTCAGAAATATAAAAAGAGTACTTCGGTTAAACTTTTTATCAGGTAATATATTATCTGGATTGGCTGATAACTCTTAGAGACAATCAAAAACCTTAGTAACAAATGCAGTAAAAAAATCACTTAAACCTTATCAAAGGATCCAATGGATTAGCTTATTTTATAACTCACTTTACGCAGAATTTTGAAAAAAATAGTTTGAGTCCGTTTCCTAGCTATAAGATTTGTCATGTTATACAGTTGTAAAGACGGGGCATGCCCCGTCTTTACGCCCGTAATCTCAAATAATTTCATATAAATCGAATTAACGAATTCGTATAGCTCTATTACAATATAAAATCCTCAATTGATCATGCCATTCATTTTTTGCGTAACGTGAGTTATATGTTAAAAGGAAGTTGATTCCGTATTAAACAAAAGGATTGAATTCAGTTAAGAAAAAAACTTATAGAATACAGATTTATAGAGAATCTTTTTTACTATTTCAAATTTATATTGGACAGCAATTAATTGAGTCGCGATTTAAAACAGAAAACCTCCGATAAAATTTTACCGGAGGTTTTCGACAAAGATTTTTATGAAGGCTATTTAACCAGCATCATCTTCTTTGTAATGACATTATTTTCCGCAGTTAATCTGTAAATGTAGGTTCCGCTTGGATATCTTCCTGCATCAAATACAACGCTGTATTTTCCAGCCGTTTGAAATTCATCAACAAGTGCAGCCACATGTTCGCCAAGAATCGTAAAGATATCCAACCTTACCTTTACATCCTTAGGAATGGTGTAGCTTATTGTAGTTGAAGGATTAAACGGATTGGGATAGTTTTGAGCTAAGTCGAATACCGTCGGAGCATTAACTTCAACCTCAACTATATTTGAATATTCAAATGTACCGTCGAAATCAATTTGTTTTAATCTGTAACTGTAAGTACCAGCAGCAAGATTGTTATCAGCAAAAGAATACTTTTTCACTTCGGTGGTGGTTCCGAAACCAGGAACGAATCCAACTTTTGACCAGCTTGAAGTAGTAGATTTTCTTTCAATTTCAAAACCAGAGTTGTTTGTCTCGGTCGCAGTTGACCAATTAAGTTTTACACTGTTACCATCTACATTAGCTATAAATGAAGTTAATTCGACAGGTATAGCATCCCAGGAGGTAAATACTCTGATGCCATCTATTATGCCTGTTGGCGTATTAGTGCCTTGTCTTATGGCAATAGCACCAATATTTGTTAATCCATCAGCTACACCAGCACCTACAGGACCTATAGTTACTACTGGTGTTCCAGGTTCTGCACCGGGAACGCCGGTATCATAAACGTACAATGTAACAATGTCGTCATCTGTAGCCGTTGTATTTAAAGAGTATTTTAAAACAAATAAGTATGTTTGTCCAAAATTCAGTACAGTAGCATTATCAACAATTGGATTTCCTGTTTTACTTAAACTTACACTGAAACCGGCTCCGTTAGTCTTAGCATAAACTCTTCCTCTAAAGGTAGTACCAAGAGTTTTAGGTCCTAGATGGAAGAAATAATCCGCGGTTGCTAAAGCAGAATTTATTTTAACCAAGCAACTTACATATAGATTTCCTGTTGTTGCTAACGAATCGGATGTTCGATGAACGTCTCCATCGTTAACACCCGATCCACCGTTAGTGAAATTCACTGCTCCGCCGATATTTGAGGAAGGATACCCGGGATATGTAAGCCCTGCTGCAGTATAGCTGGGACCTGCTGCTCCACTATGCCTTGTCCAATTAGTTGTTACCGCTAAGAGATCGGAATTGTCGGAAGCTCCATAATCAAAGTTTTCTTCTAATACTAATGGCTCTTGTAGTGCAAGTGGAACATCTCCTTCGTCAGCACCCATATACGGATATGTTGCGCTACGTGTGTCACCATCAATATCTGTGGTAATTTCTGCAATCGGTGTTCCGGCTAAATCAAAATCGCCTACTGAGGCTCCGGCTAAGTGCAAATCGGTACCCGAAACGAAATTAACAACTTTACTTACCGAGTTGGCATCTTGAAGTGTCGCTTGCCAGGCTGCCAGGTCAGCATAAGTTGTTCCCTGGTAATTCACGAAATTCTGATTTGAGAGAAGAAGATTATAATCTGAAGTCAGAACGGAAGTAGCCGGAATGACGCCGATGGCAGACGAAGCTGTGTTGCCAGAGTGATTATTTATAATAATATTATTCTTCAAATCAATGTTAACCGGACCGGTACCATTTGTATGATTACCAATGGCATGGCTTGTTAATGCAGAAGAATTATTGTTTATCACAATTGTGTTATGATAAATTTTAAGATTCCCCATAGTCAGAGCTGAACGTAAACCTATTCCATAAGTATATCGTGTTTCGTTCGCGGCACCTACATTAACCATGTTATTGACAATACTGATAATATCTGTTTCTCCAGAACCATTTCCAGCAAAAGCAATACCTATTAGGTAAGCGCTGGCATGAATTGTTTTTTCAAGGCAGTTAATTGTATTTTCATGAATAAGCAGCGTGCCGGTATGTCCGGTAATGTAAATGCCATGGTTAAACGCATCTGTAGCTGCGGCTGTAGTTGGTAAAAGGTTTATTGTATTACCAATTATCTCACTATTAGTTAGATAAATAGTAGCAACACCGCGGGTTCCGCAATAAATTTCATTATTAACAATACTGAACTGATTAGCTACGGCTCCGCCGCCCCATGGGGCAAGTCCGTCGCGTCTTACCGGTCGTTCCGCAGTTCCAATCTGGCAGTTTTCAACACGGAATCCGGTAACACCACCAAGATCGTTAATAACCGCACCATAGCGGAAGTTAGTTTGACCCTCCACAATATTTTTAATAATAAGGTTTTTCAAAACAACGTTATCCGCATTTGCATTGTTTAAAGTAAAAGGAAGGTCAACTACGGGTGCTGTTTGTTCAGTAGTAACGATCAGGTTGCGGCTGTCAGTACCGTTATTGCTTCCATCAAAAGTGACATACCCACTATTAAAGCCAATCATAAAAGGTCCGTTTCCTACTGTAGGACTGGACGTAACAAACAATGTGCAAGTTCTTCCGGGAGCTGGTTTGATAACCACATTGTTATCTGCCGATAAAAGTTCGGTAAAAGTAAAAGAATTTTCCCTTAATTCGTCCGCATCTAATAGAAAGTTAACTGTTCCAAGAGCACCATTGGTATTTAGTGATGTAACAGCATCATTAAGGGTTGCAAATCCTTGCGGATTAGCACCCTGTGGTATATAGTAATCACCAGCTAAGTTGTTTCTTAAATCAACCTTATATGCGCCGAAACCGTTATTTGTTGCTAGTACATATACGTTATAAATTAAATCACTAATTTTTCGAATTGATACATCTCCAAGTCCGCCTGCTGATGCTGCACCAAGCACCGGTGTTGTGGCAAAACTTGTCGCTGCAGTAGGATCCCCACCCACTACTTTAATAATCTTTGCATTATTTGTAGTTGTTAAGAGTTCATTTGCGGCTAAATATTCATCCCCGCCTGAGGTTACGAGATGCCTGATTGCACTGCCGCTTGTTGAGATTACTGCAGTTGGAATTGTACCAATGGCAGTTCCATCAGCGTTGTATTTAGCTGGGGTTGTTCCATGAGCATTAATATAAAAACTAGCATCCGGAAGTGGTCCGGCAGAAGCACTGCTTGCCGTAGTTGCAATTGGAATTATTGTTGGAGTAAAACTCGCACCATTATCGGTAGTTGTGAATTTAATTAAACTACCAGCGCCGGGACTGGCAAGAGATGCCACAACCCAAATGATAATTGAATTGTCCGCAGTCGAGCCGGTTACAGTTATCTTATCGCCTAATCTCAAAGTAGTTTCATAATTTATTACAACTACAGGTGCCGATGCCTCTCTATCATATCTGTAAACCTTGAAGAAACCACCTACAACTAAATTACAGACGAATATTTTGCCATCAGATGATACCTCTGCATCGTTTACAGCTAAAGTACCGCCTAAAATTCCGGTTGTGTCTAGCATACCAATAGAATCACCGGTGGCTGCATTAAAAATAAAAATTTGCTTTCCGCCTACGTCTGCATGACGATTAGGAACATACAAACGTTGGTTACCGCCGACTAAACCGTACGCTAATCCTCTGGTATTGTTGCCTGTTTCCCAAACGGGTTTAGTACCAGCCGCGGCAGATTTTTCCCACAGGGTTGTTACTTGCGAATAATTTAAACTCGCAGAAAAAAGAATTGCTAAAATAAGTAATGTAAGTTTTTTCATAGACCGCCTCGCTTTTATTAAATGATGAAATTCTGAAGTATATATTAAATAATCGCCCCTTAATTAGCAACCAAAATTTCCTAAATTTCCTTTGTTTATTAACAATTAATTTTGTTTATTATTTATACTTTTTCACCCATCAACTGAACCACAATACTTCGACTTCTGGAACGATTATCAAAATCAATCAAAACAATTTGCTGCCATGTTCCAAGTAATAGTTTTCCTTCTTTAAATGGAACTACAAACGAAGTACCTTGCAAAGCCGAACGAACGTGTGAATGCCCGTTGTCATCGTGCCAGGTCTCGTCATGGTGATATGAAATGTTCGATGGAATAATTTTTTCGAAAAATTTAGGATAATCTTTTAACAGCCCCGGTTCGTATTCAATTGTTGTTATTCCGGCTGTTGAACCGGAAGCAAAAATAAGTGCATTTCCCTCGATAAAACTTTTTTCCCTGATTATCTCTTGAACGTTGGGCGTTAAATCGATTATTTCGCAATTACCCTGTGTTTTTACATTAATGGAATGTGTTTCTATGGTTATCATATTTTTCCTCCAAAATAATTTAACCATTTCACAAAAAATTTTCCTACATACTGAGCCTTGTCGTTATTTGATCAATGACTTTGATTGTGCATACTCTTTTGTGAAATATAAATCATTAATCTTTCCTAATTCGCTTGTAATTTAATAAATTGAGTTTGCAAATTCTAAACAAGCAACAATAAAAAGGAACGATTTATGCTATCGCAGGATTATATTCAATTAGAAGAAAAATTTGGCGCACACAATTATCACCCGCTCGATGTGGTTATAGACAGAGCGGAAGGTGTGTGGGTTTACGATGTTGAAGGTAAAAAATATCTTGACTGTCTTGCTGCTTACTCAGCAGTTAATCAAGGACATTGTCATCCTAAAATTATAAAAGTATTAAAAGAACAAGCAGAAAAAGTTACACTAACCTCCAGAGCATTTAGGAATAATCAACTTCCATTACTATGCAAAGAGCTGTGTGAGCTTACGGGATACGAAACAGTACTGCCGATGAACTCAGGTGCGGAAGCTGTTGAAACGGCATTAAAAGCAGCACGTAAGTGGGGATATAAAACAAAAGGAGTTAAAGACAACGCTGCGGAAATTATCGCTTGCACAAATAATTTTGCAGGACGCACTATTACAGTAATCAGTTTTTCAACCGAAGATCAATATCGTGATGGATTTGGACCATTTACTCCGGGATTTAAGATTATCCCTTATGGCGATGCAAAAGAATTAGAAAAAGCGATAACAAAAAATACGGTCGCGTTTATTGTTGAACCTGTCCAGGGTGAAGGCGGAGTGGTTGTTCCTCCTGAGGGTTATCTGAAAGAGACTTATGAGATTTGTAAAAAAAATAATGTTTTGTTCATTGCAGATGAAATTCAATCCGGATTAGGCAGAACCGGAAAGCTTTTTGCATACGAGTATGAAGGCATCAAACCCGATATGGTTATTATCGGTAAAGCATTATCAGGAGGCTGCTATCCGGTTTCTGCAGTGCTATCGATGAAAGAAGTTTTGGGAGTATTTAAACCCGGCGATCACGGTTCAACTTTCGGCGGAAATCCTTTAGGTGCAGCAGTAGCGCGTGAGAGTATAAAAGTTTTAGTCGAAGAAAATCTAATTGAAAATTCTTTCAAACTCGGTGAATATTTCAGAGAAAGATTAAGAGAGGTTCAATCACCTCATGTAAAAGAAGTAAGAGGAAAAGGATTGTTCATCGGAGTTGAACTTAAACCTGAAGCAAAAGGCGCACGAAGATTCTGCGAAGCACTGATGCAGAAAGGAGTTCTTTGCAAAGAAACTCACGAGAATGTTATCCGCTTTGCCCCGCCGCTTGTAATTAAAAAAGAAGAAATTGATTGGGCAATGGAAAGAGTAGAGGAGGTTTTGAGAATGGAATGAGGGTGAAATATGCAGTTCGCACTGTAAAATTTTTGGGGGGGTTATAATTATTTGAAATAGAAAAGAGTTATTTAATTGCAACTTATTAATTCGATAATTTGATAATATTACAATATTATTCAACTATTTAGTTGTTTTATTAAAATAAAAATTTAAGTTTCGAATGCCATATTCGGATAAGCTGGAAATAGAAAGTTTTCTAAAGGAATTCAAGATCAAATTGAAAACATTCGATATTATTTTTAAGAATAGAGAAAAAAATGGGCAAGCACTTTATGACCTTGAAATCACCCATGCACAACGTCTCAAATATATTGAAAAACTAAAAACCGAAGATTATTATCGAGGTCCAAGCGAAGATTAATTTGACCCTGAAAGTCTTCCGTTTTGGGAATTTGGCGTTACTATAAAAAATAAGCAAGTTTATATAAAGATTTCTCTGTGGAGAGGTAGAGAAGTGTTATGTATTTCATTCCATATTGCCGAAAAGAAAATGACTTATCCATACAAATAAAACTAGACGATAAGAAAAGCAATTCTACATAACAGTTTTTGAATTTACTTGTATTTAGAAAAATCAAATTTTAGCGAATTTATAGTAAGAGGTATATTATGAAATGTCCACTATGTGAAAAAGGAGATGCTGTTTTATCTTACCAAAGGAAGAAGAGAATTTTTAGGAAAGAAGAATTTGAACTTTTTGAATATTTCTATAAATGTAATAAATGCAAAGAGGAATTTACTACCACTGAAATTGATACTTTAAACACTAACCAGGTTTATAATAAATATCGTGAGAAATATTCTATTCCATTTCCCTCTCAGTTGACTTCACTTCGTGAACATTACAGTTTATCTGCTGCAAAAATGTCCGAGCTGCTGGGATTCGGTGCCAATCAATACAGGTTGTACGAGAGTGGCGAGCTGCCTGCCGGAGGTAATGCAACGGTACTAACCTTAATTCTAAACCCTGGCTCATTTAAAGAACTAATTTCAAAAAGCAAATCGCTTCTTTCTGATAAAAAGTTTGAAGAGATAATTAAGAAATTGGATTCGAAAATTAATGAAAGACTCGATAAATTGATTGAACGAAGTATTTTTCCCTATGATATAATACCCAATCGTTTTACCGGATTTAGCGTGCCTGATTTTAACAAATTCACAAATATGGTGCTCTATTTCGTCGCATCTGCACCCTTTAAAGTTAGATTGAATAAATTACTATTCTATGCCGATTTTGCAAATTACAAATACACCGGTTATTCTATATCCGGATGTAAATATGCGGCAATCGATATGGGTTCAGTTCCCGATCAATTCAGTATTCTGTTTGGTTTATTGGAATCAGAAAAATATTTAAGAACCGAGCTGGTTAGGATAAAAGATAAAGAATACGAAAAATTTATCTCATTAAAAGAATTTAAAAGCGGTTTATTTTTTAAGAGCGAATTAAGGACTTTAGATGAAGTCCACAAAAAATTTCAATCCATTTCTACAACAGATTTAATGAAAATTTCGCATTCGGAAAAAGCCTGGCTGGATAATATAGCTTCTAAAGCTTTGATAGATTACTCGATTTATGCACCGCAGTTAATCGGCATGTGAGAGGATGATAAAAACCTTAATAAAACTAATATCAAACAAAATCTTTTCAGGAATAAAGATTATATTTTCATATCATTAAATCATTTTATTATCATTCAATGCAATCGGACTTAACATTCTTCACTAACGAACCCGGTTCGACACTATTAGATAGATTTCTAAGAACCCTTAAGGATGGGCAGTATTTCGACATACTTGTTGGTTATTTCCGTACAAGTGGTTTCTTTCGCCTATACCAATCTTTTGAATCAATTGAAAAGATAAGAATCTTAGTAGGATTAAACATTGACAAGAAAACTTATGAAATAATCGAAGAATCGAACCTGTCCCTACGGGAACAAACTACAATTGATTTCGAAACTAACCAAAATACCCGTACTACTTTTTCTTCAGCAGTAGTTAATGAATTAGAAAAATCCGAAGATTCTTTTGATGTAGAGCTCGGAGTTAAAAAATTTATAGAATTTATTCAATCCGGCAAACTTGAAATCCGGGCTTATCCTTCCAAAGATATTCACGCTAAAGTATACATTTTACGCTTTAAAGAAACAGATAGAGATTACGGTAGAGTAATAACCGGTTCCAGTAATTTTTCTGAATCCGGTCTAATCGCCAATCGAGAATTCAACGTTGAATTAAAGAATTCTTCTGATGTAAAATTCGCCCTGGCAAAATTTGAAGACTTATGGAAAGATGCTGTAGATATATCCAAAGAGTATATCGAAACAGTTCACACAAAAACCTGGTTGAATGATATTATCACCCCTTATGAGCTTTACTTAAAATTTCTGTACGAATATTTCCAAGAAAAGATCAGTGTTGATAAAGAAAAGCTTACCAAAAGATATACCCCAATTAATTTCATAGAATTAGAATATCAAGCTGAAGCGGTTAAAGATGCAAAAGCTAAGCTGGAAGCTTACGGTGGTGTATTTATTTCTGATGTAGTGGGTCTTGGTAAAACTTTTATTTCGGCATTACTTGCAAATGAACTTGATGGATATAATCTCATTATAGCTCCGCCTGTTTTATTGGATGAAGATAATCCCGGTTCATGGAAAAATATCTTCTCGGATTTTAAGATCGCTGCTGATTTTGAATCCATCGGAAAGCTTGAAAAAATTATTAAGCGAGGGACAGATAAATATAAGAATGTCTTTATTGATGAAGCTCATCGTTTCCGTTCCGAATCGAATATAACTTACGAGCTTCTAGCTCAAATCTGCAGAGGTAAAAGAGTTATTCTTGTTTCGGCAACACCGCTTAATAATACACCGTCAGATATATTAAGTCAGATTAAACTGTTCCAAAGCGGAAGAAACAGCACAATACCTAACATTAAAAAGCTTGATGCATTCTTTAAATTGTTAGAGAACAGATTAAAAGGACTTGATAGACAAACTAACAAAGATGAATATTTAGCGATTGTAAGAGACAATGCAAAACAGATTCGCGATAAAGTCCTCAAATACCTTATGGTAAGAAGAACCAGAAACGAGGTTGATAAATATTTCAAAGACGATTTGGTTAAACAAGGATTGAAATTTCCGGATGTTGAAGATCCAAGACCTATTCTATACCAATTTGATAAAAAAATAAATTACGCATTCGATTATACAATTAAAGCATTAACCAATCCGGCTTTTACATATTCAAGATATTCACCGCTATTATATTTACGCGATACTAAAGGATTAACCCAGATTCAAGAACTCTCTCAAAGAAATCTAAAAAGCTTAATGAAAATCCTTTTAATCAAAAGGCTTGAAAGCAGTTTCTTTGCATTTAAGAATTCATTAAATAATTTTATCGGATCATATACAGCATTCATAAAAGCTTACGCTAAAGGTAATGGCTCTGTTTTTATTAGCAAAAAATATATAGGCAAAATCTTTGAATTTTTGGAAGACGAAGAATATGATTTAATTGCAAAATTAATTGAGGAAGATAAAGCAGATGAATATAAAGCATCTGACTTCACTTCCGATTTAATAAATAACCTGGAATCTGATCTCAACACCTTAAAGGAAATACAATCTCTTTGGAATGAAATTAATTCTGATCCCAAGCTTGACGAGCTGATTCATTTATTGTCCGAAGGACTCCTCACGGAGAAAACAAATTCTGTATTAAAAGAAACTAAACTGATAATCTTTACTGAGTCAAAGGATACTGCCGAATATCTTGAAAGAGAGCTTCAGAAAAAATTTGGGAAAGTCGTTTTGGCTTTTTCTGGTCAATCTACTGCAAACGTTAAGGAAAAAATTATTAATAACTTCGATGCTAAAGTTAGAAGACCTAAAAATGATATTAAGATTTTAGTTTCAACAGAAGTGCTTTCTGAAGGTGTTAATCTTCATCAATCTAATATTGTAATCAATTATGATATTCCCTGGAATCCTACTCGTTTAATTCAAAGGGTAGGAAGAGTAAACCGTGTTGATACTAAGTTTGATAGAATTTATACATATAATTTCTTTCCTACTATCAAAAGCAATGACCTTATAAAGCTGAAAGAAGCTGCTGAGGCAAAAATTCACGCTTTTATTGAAATGCTTGGTAACGATGCACGTTTATTAACTGAAGGTGAAGAAATTAAATCTCACGATTTATTCCGGAGATTAACTTCTAAAAAAACAATCACCGGAGAAGATGAGGAAGTTGAAAGCGAATTGAAGTATCTTGAAATTATCCGGGACATACGCGATAACAATGTTGATCTTTTTTCAAAGATAAAACATCTTCCGAAGAAAGCCCGTTCTGCTAAAAAAAGTCCTCTCCCTTTGGGAGAGGGGCGGGGTGAGGGCTCTCTACTTACTTATTTCCGTAAAAGCAAGCTTCACAAATTCTTCATTTCTTCCCTCTCCTTGCCAAGGAGAGGGACCGAGGGTGAGGTTGAAGTAGTAACGCATGAATTAGATTTTCTTGAATCTGCCAAAATTCTTGAATCAAAGCTCGATACCAAGCGGGAAAAAATCGAAAGAGAATTTTACACCTTTTTAGAGAAGAATAAAGCGGCTTTCAAAGAAGCAACACAAGAATATGGATCCGAAACAACAACCCGAGGTGGTAGAGATAACGTAACAAAAATTTTGCGAATTCTAAGATCAAAACAAATAAAAAATTATCAAGGTTTTACTGAAGATGATGATCACTATATTCAAAAGGTAATAAAACTTCTTGAAGATGGAGCTTTACCGAAACAGACAACTAAAAATGTTGCTCAGGCTCTTATAGGAATCGAAGACCCGATTAAAATATTATCGAAAATAAAAACAAATATTCCCGAGGAATTTTTCACAGAACATATAAGCCATTCTGCGGCAGATATTTTTGGTCCAAGAGAAGTAATTTTATCAGAGTATTTAGTAACCCACGACTTCAGTCGTGGGAACAGTGATAACCTAAAATAATTTTCAACCGTTTTAACGGTTTTAGAATAGTTGTTTTTATGCCTTTACCTAAGGGGTAAAGATTATTATTGACATACTCATAGCGTATAGTTATATTTGCTTTACCCTAAAGGTAAAGTATTTAATCACTCTTTTAGGGAAAATATTTGGAAATCCGGTTTAAAACAAAATCACTCCAAAAACAGTATGAATTCTCAAACGAAGCTTTTAAAGCTTATGGTGAGCAAGTCGGTAGAAAATATATCCAAAGAATTAATATTATAAAGAAATCGAGAAACATTGAAGAATTAAAATCAATCCGCACTCTCAGATGCCACCCTTTAAAAGGTGATAGAAAAGGAGAATGGTCAATAATATTAACCGGATTTTATAGATTGATTTTTACACTTCACGGTGAAAATCTTGAAATAGCAAGAATTGAGGAGGTAAGCAAACATTATGATGACTAATAGTATATCCCTTCGGGAAGAAATATATAGCGATCTTCCTATTCCACCGGGTGAATTTCTTGTAGAAGTTTTAGAAGACTTGGGAATGGGAAAGGATGAATTAGCCAGAAGGATGAACAGACCAGCTGCTAAGCTTAGCGCTATTTTTAGAGGTGATAAAGCAATCACTCCAGACACAGCATTGCAGCTTGAAAAAGTTACTAGCGTTCCTGCACATATTTGGATTGGGCTTGAAGCTGAGTACCGGCTTACTTTAGCAAAATTGCAAGAACAGAAAGAGATAGAAAGAAGAAAAAAACAAACTCCATTAATATCTAAATTTTGTTATAATGAACTTTCTAAATATGGTTACGTTGAACAGAAATCTAAACCAATTGAGAAAGTAGAAGAACTGCAAAAATTCTTGGGAGTTACTTCTCTTTTGAATTTGGATAACGTGAAAAGATATCAGCCGTTTTTCAGACAAAACATAAATAAAAATCATAAAGTATCTTCAGAAGCTGTTATTTCCTGGCTGCGGATTGGTGAAATTGAAGCGTATAAAATTGATACCAAACCATTTGACTCCGAAAAACTTTACAAGCTGTTACCAACTTTAAGAGGAATGACAACTCAGTTGCCAGAGAAATTTCAAAAAGAATTAAAAAATAAATTTTCTGATGCTGGCATCGCGCTTATTATTGTTCCGCATCTTCCGAAAACTTGTGCTCACGGTGCTACTTTTTGGCTCAACAAAAATAAAGCTGTTTTAATGATAACTATTAGGGGTAGATGGGCTGATATGTTCTGGTTCAGCTTATTCCACGAACTTGGTCACATTTTATTGCACAGCAAACAGCAAGTTTATATAGAAAGCGATGACGTTGATTTTGTGGTAAAATCTCTTGAGAATGAAGCGAATGAATTTGCTTCTGATAATTTAGTCCCCGCGCCTGAATATGAAGATTTTGTTGAACGGGGAGCATTTTATAAACAAGATATTTTGAAGTTTGCGAAACAAATAAATATCCACCCAGGTATTGTAGTTGGCAGACTTCAACACGATGAAAAAATTCCACCATCCTGGCACAATGATTTGAGAGAAAGATATACCTGAAAAAATTAAATGCTGAAAAAAAATTTATAGAAGTAAAAAATTATATTTACATAAATGAGTAAAAATAAATCCAACGAATTCTATCATAGGTTTTTAGATGAAGCCGGCGATACAACTTTTTTCGGTAAAGGTAAAATCCCTTCTGTTGGCAAAGTAGAAGGTGTTAGCCTAAGCTTTATCCTTGGTATGGTAAAATTCAGAGAATCCTTACTTCCAATCCGCACAAAAATAATCGAACCTCAAAAAGAAATTGAAAATGATGAGTATTTAAAAGACGTTCCGAGTGTCCGTAAAAAGATTGAAAAAGATAGTTTCTATTTCCACGCTAAAGATAATGTGCCTGAGGTGAGAGAAAAGTTTTTCAAATTTATTAAATCAATTGACCTTAGTTTTGAAGCAGTTGTTGGCAGAAAAATTTATGAAATTTTTGCTAACAAACATAATTCCAATGAATCTGAATTTTATGCGGACCTGTTCTCACATCTAATTAAGAATAAATTTGAAATCGGCGGTAAGTTAATCTTAAATGTATCCCAGCTCGGCAAATCAACAAAAAATACCAACCTAATGATAGCCATTGAAACTGCTCAGAAAAGATTTAAAAAAAATAAACCCGAAAAGGATTTTATAACAGATATTGCATTTAATGTCCAATATCCTACTACCGAACCTTTATTAACAATTTCCGATTATTTATGTTGGGCGGTACAGCGTGTGTTTGAACGCGGTGATATTAGATATTACAATTTTTTGGAAGATAAAATTTCGTTGATAATAGATTTGTATGATAGTTCTAAATACGAGGGAAATAAACACTATTATAATCATCAAAATAAACTAACGACGGAAAACAAATTAAGCCCGCCCTAAAACTATTCCGATTACTCGGAAAACGACTTGAAGTCGACGTTCGTAATAGAGTAGGCTTAATTTCAATCCCAAAATAAATTAGTGCCTTTACATTGTCAAGACAATTAGTCAAAATTATTCTAAGTCAATAATAATTTTTATGAATAAACTTGAAGCCAAAAATCTTGTAGTAAATACTTTCGAAAAACCTTTCGATGAATCTCAGTTCACTTACTTCATCAAAAATCTACTTAATAGTCTTGATGAATCTAAAAGCCAAACCTGGACTGGGAATTATATTCCCGAATCATTTCGAAATGCAATTAAATCCTACAAACGGGTAGGGCAATATACAACCCAAGATATTCCGCAAAGCGGGATTGATGTACTTATTGTGAATGTTAAAAGAGATATTACCTTAGAACGTGCAAGAACTTTACAAAGAAATTTTATTGCAAGACACCTGAAGCAGAGAAACCACGAAGCTGCGCTTGTTGCGTTTTTTACTGAAGGTTATGATGATTGGCGTTTCTCTCTTGTTAAAATGGATTTCAATTTAAATAAAACTAAAATTGAAATTGAACTTTCACCCGCTAAAAGATATTCCTTTCTTGTTGGCGCAAATGAAAGAAGCCATACTGCTCAAAATCAGTTTCAAAAAATATTAACTGAAATCCCAAGTCCAACACTTAATGACCTCGAGCAAGCTTTCAACATAGAAACAGTTACACGAGAATTTTTTCTTGAATATCGTAATCTTTTCATCCGTACCAAACTTGAACTTGATAAAGTATTAAAGAATGATTCAAAACTAAAAGCAGAATTTGATTCTAAGAATGTAAACTCAGTTGATTTTTCTAAAAAGTTATTAGGGCAGATTGTTTTTCTTTACTTCTTGCAAAAGAAAGGCTGGTTTGGAGTAGAAAGAGATTCTGATTGGGGAACCGGTTCTAAGAAATTTTTAAGAGAGCTTTTGGATAAAAAGCACGGAGATTATAAAAATTTCTTTAATGATATTTTAGAACCGCTTTTCTATGAAGCATTAAGATATGATAGACAAGATTATTACTACAGCCGTTTTAATTGCAAAATTCCCTTTCTCAACGGCGGACTTTTTGATCCAATAAATAATTACGATTGGGTTCACACGGATATAATTTTATCTAATGAATTATTTTCCAACAGCACCAAAACAAAAGTAGGCGATACCGGCGATGGAATATTTGATATTTTTGACCGCTACAACTTTACCGTAATTGAAGATGAACCTCTCGAAAAAGAAGTTGCTATTGACCCGGAACTGCTTGGTAAAGCTTATGAAAAATTTAATGCTATACGCCCCGATAATTTTAATGAATACAATAAAGCATTAAGCAGTGGTAAGAAAGGAGAAGAAAACAAATTTAATAAGCAATACGGTGTTTATTATACTCCGAGAGAAATTGTCCATTATATGTGCCGGGAAAGCTTAATAAATTATCTCGCTTCTGAATTCAGTGATAAAACAGACCTGTCCGCCGAAGCTTCAGCGAAGGCGGATGCTTATCAATTGATAATGCCTATGGCAAAAGTTTCCACCGAACAAGTTGTCTCATCTTCTCCCCCCTTGGGGGAGACCGAGAGAGGGATTATTCCTAAAGAAGATATTGAAACTCTTATTAACTATGGTGAACTGCTTGGCGAAAATGAAGCGGTAGTAGAATCTAAAGGGAAAGAAACAGAAACTTATTACCACAAGCTGCCGGAAACGATAAGAAAAAACGCAGAGCTTATTGATGAGAAGCTTGCTGATATTCTAATATGCGATCCGGCAGTTGGTTCTGGTGCTTTTCCGGTTGGAATGATGCACGAAATAGTTAGTGCAAGAAATTTCTTGTCTATTTTTATAAAAGATAAAAACAGAACTATTTATAAATTTAAGCGGGAATGTATTGAGAAATCATTATACGGTGTAGATATTGACTCCGGGGCAGTTGAAATAGCCAAGCTGCGCTTGTGGCTCTCTCTTGTAGTTGATGAAGACGATTTTAAGGAAATAAAACCGCTGCCAAATTTGGATTATAAGATTGTGAGGGGAAATTCACTTATTGGTTTTCCTGAGAATTGGAAAAGCTTGATTTCAGAAAAGATTGAAAACCTTAAAAAAGAATTTTTTATAGAGACTCGTGCCCAAAATAAAAAGATATTAAAAGATGAAATTGATAATCAAATAAAAAGTAGATTAGAAAATTCTGAAAAGAATTTTGGTTATTTAATCGATTTTGATTTCAAAACTTTCTTCTCAGAGGTATTCCATAGTAAAACTGGTTTTGATATAGTTATTGCAAATCCACCCTATATTAATATTGAAAATTTACAAGTATCGCTCAAAGAATATCTCTATAATAATTATGATACTTGCGTTGGTAGAACTGATATTTATATTGCATTTATAGACCATTCATTATCTTTGTTAAATAAAAGTGGAACATTAGTATTTATAGTTCCTTATGCTTTCACAAATCAAAAATATGGCACTGCTTTAAGAAAAAAAATTATCACTAATAATCATATTATCCAAATATTAGATACAAGTGATTTTTTTGTTTTCGAAGCAACTGTAAAAAACATTGTAATTCTAATTTCCAAACAAAAAAAAGTTGAACAAACTTCGATTAAAATATTGACATCAATTAATGACTTAGATAAGGAAAATATAATATCTCATAAAATAAATCAGCAATCATTTTTACAGTTAAAGGATAATAGATTTGAAACTAAACCAATTCTCGATAATATTTTATTAAAAGAAAAAATTACAAATGATTCTATACTCTTTAATGATATTTGTTTTATCGCTTATGGCGCAAGATTAAATCACAAAAGTAAATCAATTTCAAAAGATTTTTATATTCATACAGAGTATAAAAATGGATACAAACCGTTTATAGAAGGCAAAAACATTGAAAGATATTATCATAAACAAAATGGATGGTTAGATTATCATCCCAATCAACATTATAATTCAATGTTCCCGGAGTTATTTGAAAACGATAAAATAATGTTTATCAACGTTGTTAAAGATGTATTACGTTTTTCATTAGATAATCAACATCTCTACAATAGCCATACTATAATAAACTGTGTTTTATGGTTTCTTCTAAAAAATGCTTCTCATTCCTCTGTCACAAGAAACATAAATCAACTTCGTGTTAATCAGAGTTCTAATTATGATTATAGATATTTGCTTGCAGTCTTAAATTCAAAATTGATCAATTGGTATTTTCTTAGCTTTCTTTCAGAGAAATTACATTTTTATCCTGATGACGCTAAGCAGCTACCGATTAAAAAATTAGATAAAACTAGGCAAAAAGATTTTATTAGAATTATAAATGAAATTTTAAAGCGCAAACAAAAAGATCCCCAAGCCAACACCAAGCAATTAGAAGATCAGATAGACATAATGGTTTATAAACTCTACTACCTCACCTACGAAGAAGTAAAAATAATAGACCCCGCCTTCGCATTAACGGAAAAAGAATACAATAATTTTAAGTTTGAGTAATGCTGCGGCGGGTAAGCCGGAAATAAATAAAATAATTTCTAAAAAATAAGAGATCTTAAATGCAAATCTGCCAATTACAAATTCAAAACTTTCGAGGTATAAAAACAAGTCATCTTATTTTCCCAAAACATGTTGTACTTATCGGAGATAATAATACGGGGAAATCTACAGTATTAGAGGCAATTGATTTAGTGCTTGGTCCTGATAGATTGAATAGAACACCTGTTGTTGACGAACATGATTTTTATTTAGGGAAATATCAAAGTGACCAGGGCGAAGTATATAAAATCATTATTGAAGTCACAGTTACCGACCTAAATGAAGATCAAAAAAATAAGTTTTACGACTATATTGAGTGGTGGGATATAATAAATAATTCTTTATATGATAAACCTGCTATTACTCAAATTGATAATTCTAACTTTCAGGCAGCAATCAGAATTACTTTCGAAGGATTCTATGATAAAGAAGATGATGATTTTAAGGGTAATACTTATTACAGTAGAAGTCTCTTAGAAAGTGATTCCCCGGTACCTTTTACAAAAAGAGATAAACAATTCTGCGGCTTCTTGTATTTAAGATCAATACGGACTGGCACAAGGGCATTAAGTTTGGAACATGGCAGCCTCTTAGATATTATCCTACGATTAAAGGAAATTCGCCCACAATTATGGGAAAAAACAATAAGCCGCTTAAGTTCATTTGAACTTGAAGATGAAAATGTATTAGGTATATCAACTGTTCTATCAAGTATACAGGAAGCAATTAAAAAATATGTTCCAAAGGAATGGGGCTCAAAACCACACTTAAAAATTTCGAATCTTACGCGTGAGCATTTAAGGAAAATTGTTACGGCATTTGTTTCAACTGGTGAAAATGAACATTCAGCCCCATATTACAGACAAGGCTCTGGAACAATAAATATTATTGTTCTTGCAATGTTATCACAAATAGCTAAAGATAAACAAAATGTAATTTTTGCTATGGAAGAGCCTGAAACTGCTATTCCGCCGTATACTCAAAAACGTGTTATCCATGAAATAAATCAACTTTCGTCACAATCTTTATTTACTTCTCATTCACCTTACGTGATTGAAGAATTTGACATTGAAGAAATCGTCATTTTAAAACGTGATTCATTTGGTGAACTCAAACAATCAAAAATAAAGTTGCCAGATAGCATTAAGCACAAAAAATTTAGAAAAGATTTTAGAAATAGGTTTTGTGAAGCACTTCTTTCTAGAAGAATTATAATTACCGAAGGTGCAACTGAAAACTCAGCTCTTCCAGTTGTTGCGCGTAAATTATCTGAATTAGAATCTAATACATATTCTCCTTTAGAGTCACTTGGGTTTTGCACTATAGATGCAGAAGGTCAAAGCCAAATTAAAGAACTTTCAAGTCTATACAGAGACCTTGGTAAAGATGTTTATGTGGTTTGCGACAAACAAACTGAACAAGATAAGGCTGACATTGAAGCTATAGTAAAAAGATTATTTATGCACGATGAAAAGGGGTTTGAATTATTGGTTCTCAAGAATACTACTTCTACTGCTAAGGAACGATTCATTGATAGTTTAAGCTGGCCTCCACACTTAGCAGAAAAATATCCTAATCCTAAGGTCCAAGCAGATGATGCCCTATTAAGTTATTTTAAATGGTCAAAAGGAAATTGGGGAATTGCTGATTTTCTTTCTCAATGCAATTTGGATGATATTCCTCAGTGGATTAAGCAATTATGCATTGATTTAAAGGATATTTGTAATGCTAATCCGTTTGTCAATAAAAATGAAGCAAATTCAGACAACACGACTAATGATGGTGGTGTCCCTTGATTGAACTTTCCGAAAATAAAAAACAAATTATTCAAAAGGACGGTCATCTTATTATAATAGGTGGCCCAGGTTCCGGAAAAACCTTCGTTTCTATTTTAAAAGCTTCACACATTGCAAACAATTATTTAACTACTACACAAAAAGTTTTATTTCTTAGTTTTGCTCGTCCAACCGTTTCAAGAGTAATTCAAGCTATTGAAGAAAATATTCAATTTACAACAGAAATCAAGAATTCAATTCTTGTTGATACTTATCATTCTTTCTTTTGGAAAGTTATTAAAGCCCATGGGTATCTTGTAGGACTTCCTAGAAAGCTTTCGATTTTGTCTCCACCAAGTGAAGCTGTTATATTATCTGCCATACGAAGTTCAGATAAGTCCGCGGAAGAAATTAAAGCAATTGTTAACAATGAAAGATTTAGATTAGCTACTGAAGAAGGGAGGGTTTGCTTTGACTTATTTGCACATTTTGCTGGCAATATACTACATGGAAGTGATAAAATTAGGAGAATAATATCCGGTGTATTTCCGGTAATTATTCTTGATGAATTTCAAGATACCAACTCCGATCAATGGAGATTAGTAATTCAATTGGGTTTGTATAGTAAATTAATTGCCCTAGCAGATCCTAAACAACGTATTTATGATTTCTTAGGTGCATCTCAAGAAAGAATAGATAATTTCAAGCAGACTTTTACTCCGTCCGAGTTTGATATTAGTGATGAAAATTATCGGAATAAAGACACTGAAATAACAATTTTTGGTGATGATTTAATATCTGGAAATTTTAAGGCTAATTATAAGGGAATTGTATTAAAAGCTTATCCCCCTAATAAGAATCAAGCTTATTCATATCTTAAATATGAAGTGCTTAATTCTATTAAGAGATTAAAATCTTTAGACAAGAAAAATTGGTCCGTTGCTATTTTAACACCCACAAAAAAAATGATGCGGCAAGTATCTGATGCCCTTCTTTCTGATAGTAAATCTTTACCTTCTATCCATAATCACGCAATGATTGATGTTGAGGGTGTTGTATTATCGGCAGAAATAATAGCATTTTTACTGCAACCAAATGAGAGTGAAGAGGATACAATTGAATTTATTCTTATGATAAAAAATTTCTTTTTAGGTCGTGGCGGCGACAAACCAACAAAATTAGATATTTATGAAGCAGAAAGAATTGGTAAGGCATTAGAAAAATTAAATAAAAAAATTCCTAAGAATAGTATTTTACTTCCAATGATTAACAGATATACTATATGTAAATCACTTATTAAAACTGGTAACCCAGATAAAGATTGGTTAGCAGTTCGTAGTTTACTTGAACAAGGTACATGTAAACGTCTAAAACAAGTAGCAGAAGAAGCAAAGAATATTAAATTATTAGACAGGGGCACTCAATTAAGAGATTCTTTATCAAGAGATTGGCGTGAGAATGGTTTATATAATAATGCACTTAAAATAGTCCGTCAAGCATTTATACGCGAACATTTTTCTACAACCGTCAAGCCGGAAACTGGGGTTATCGTAATGAATATGCATAAAGCCAAAGGAAAACAATTTGATGAAGTAATAATTTTTGAAGGTTGGCCGCATAAACAAAATGGAGTTATAGTATCCAATCCAGATAGAATAATACTTGGTAATAAAATAGAAAATGCTGGAATTAGTGCAAAATATAATTTCCGGGTAAGTGCTACCCGGGCAAAACTACAAACTACAATAATGACACCTGAAGATGATCCCTGTATTCTATTTACATAAAATTTTCTAAAAATTGGTAAAATTGCTTTTAATTTTTATTAAGCAAAATCAATAGGCAATCTAATTCACTTAAAAGATTAGATAGACATACCTGTCCGTCCTTTGGCGGAATGGTTTATTCCGAAGGTCCGAAGGAATGTCTACGGCAGAATCCCTTCGGGACAAACTCTACTACCTCACCTATTTATCTGACTTTAGGCAGACGAAGAAGTCAAAGTACCTTTCCGCCTCTGGCAAAATTGCTCCAGACTTAGAGCAAATAATTTCTAAAGAAGAGTATGAAAAATTTGAAATACATTGAGAGACTTAAATGATTAGAAATATTACTGAAAATCTTTCAATTCTTTACTATATTTAACAATAAAAAAAGAAGTTTTTATGGAAATTAAAAAGGAAAATATTCAAGTTACATCTTACTTAGTAGGCTTCCACTCTTTCCGTAAAGATCACAATTATGGAAATTATAAGGCAAATTTAATTAATGATATTCAATCGTTATTAAATTTAAATTTCGATACCTTAAAAATTGGTGGTCTGGATATTCTAAAAGTTGGGCTTGAGGACGCTTTTGAAATTCGCTTAACTCCCAATACGATTATTTATCAAGACAGACGTGAATTTGATGAAATAATTTCAAATGCAAAAGAGATATTGAATATTTGGCTTAAATATTCCCCCAATGTCAAATTATCCTTAATTGGCTTTGTTACAAATTTTGATATTACATTGGACAAGCCGAATGGAACTAATCATTTTAGACTGAAAGATCAGTATTTTAAAAATTTTCGTATTGGCAAAAAGTTAAAAGGCATTGATTTTCGTTTCAACTACTTATTAAATTATAAAGGACACGATTACAATGTTCTTCTTTCTATGGTAGAGAAAGATGAACAGAATTATATGCTTCAAGGCACTGTTGATTTTAATGAAACTACCGATAATAAAATAAGCGGTTTACCTAAAGAGACTTGCGATAGAGTTTTTACTTCTGCTAAAGATTATTTCGAAAATGAACTCTTTCAATTTTTAAATTTAAAAGAAGATTAAAAAGACAATGGAGAATTTACAAAATAAAAATCGCCAAAATTATCTTGCAGCACTGCTTGGGATTCAGCAATATAGTTCTGGTTCTGTATCAAGTTTTGATTTTGATTTCCCCGTTACCAGCATTCCTATTAATGTTGAACAAATAATCAAATCTGAAATTGAAAAAAAATTAGCTCCTATTAAAGAGACTCAATATGCCTTGGTAGGTCAATTTGCCGAAATCTCTTTAGAGCACGATGCGATTAAAGATGAAATCAATAATTTAAGAAAGATTTATTCAGAGAATTATCAATTAAAAAAGAAGCTTAACAATATTAATACGGTTTTATCTTTTAAGAAATTTGGACCGGACTGGAATGGAAATGGTGCGGAACCATTCTCTGAAAATATTATTCAAAAAGCTCTTGATTTTATTAATTCACAACTCTTAAGATTCCAGCCTAACGTTTTCCCGACCGGAAGACAGAGTGTACAATTAGAGTATGAAAAATCAAATGGAAATTATCTTGAAATTGAAATATTTGATGATAAATGTTCTGCTTATTCGGAAATTGTAGATAAGGAAACTGAATACGAATCACTTTCGTTTAATGAAATTATAAAGTTGATTAATGAGTTTTATTCCAGAATCTGAAATTCAAGACAATGAAATTTTATACCGTGCCATCCATCCAAATTTCTGGAATTACGAAGAGGATAGACCGACGTCTGCACTTTTTAAGGATAGAAAAGGTGTTTCAGTAGATAGAGATGGTGATCGTAATAAAGCTGATGCTGTTAATTTTCTATTAACCTTTCGTAAAAATTTTGGGGTGGGCGAACTTAATGCCGGTCAAACCAGAAATATCGGAACATATCTAAAACCAGATAAAATCCCCGAAAATGATTTCCACGCCTTGATTCTAGAATCAGAATTAAAAGTTCAGATATCAAATGGAAAAGCAAAAAAATTAAGCCAGATGATAAACGTTATAAATCCCCCTGCTAACCTAGAAGGACAAAGCATTTAGAAAACGAGATAGACATAATGGTTTATTCCGAAGTTCCGAAGGAATGTCTACGGCAGAATCCCTTACGGGACAAACTCTACAACCTCACCTATTTATCTGACTTTAGGCAGACAAAGAAGTTAAAGTCCCTCCAGTATGTGTTTATAAATAAACAAAATTGAGTAAATAATGATTCTTAAAGATTGCCCAATCATCCTCTCCCTTAAACTCTTCCCTTATTAGTTTCATTACCAAGAAATTGATATAAAATCAAGCTTTTTATTTAATTAGATGGTTGAGAAAATGAACCTGAAAATATTTGAAATCACGATTCCGCCCTTACTATCCATAATTTTTTCTAAATTTGTATAGGAAAAATTGAATCGAGAGAGAAACTGTAATTTTTATTTTTCAACATATCGAAATGATAAATTGAATATGGGGATTGTAACCAGCCAAGTTTTTAAGGATAGAGAACAAAATGTATAAATCCAACTATCCCAAAATCACTAACAGGCTTAATATCCAAGTGAGATTCTTTGCGGGAATTCTTGCAGTGCTGCGCAGAAAGAAACTAAAAAAGAAATTCGTTTAACTAAAAATTATTTGATGCAATTGTTATTATCATTAGACAAATAAATGAATTTATTAAATCGGAGAAAACATGGCTAAAAAAATAATTAAAAGAAGCTGGGCTGAACCTTTTAAAATAAAAATGGTTGAGCCTATCAAAATGACAACACAAGAATATCGTGAAAAAGCTGCTAAAAAAGCCGGCTATAATACTTTCTTGCTTAAATCCGAAGACGTGTATATCGACCTGCTAACCGACAGCGGTACTAATGCGATGAGCGATTATCAATGGGCTGGAATGATGCTTGGCGATGAAGCTTATGCAGGCAGCAGAAATTTTTACTATCTATGGGATAACATAAAAAAATATTACGGTATGCCGTATCTTGTTCCTACTCATCAAGGACGCGGTGCCGAACATTTAGTTTCGAAAGCTATGATTAAACCAGGAGATTTCATTCCGGGAAATATGTATTTCACTACGACCCGCCTTCATCAAGAACTTGCCGGTGGAACTTTCGTTGATGTAATTATTGATGAAGCACACGATCCTCAAAATCTTCATCCCTTTAAAGGAAATATAGACCTGCAGAAACTCGAAGACTTAATTAAAAAAGTCGGAGCAAAAAAAATCCCTTACGTAAGCATGGCTGGTCCCGTTAATATGGCAGGCGGGCAGCCATTCTCAATGGAAAATTTACGACAGGTTAAAAATTTGACTGATAAGTATGGAGTAAAACTTTGGTTCGATGCTACACGCGCAACGGAGAATGCATACTTCATTAAAATGCGCGAGAAAGGTTTTGCCAAAAAAACTATTGCTTCACTTCTTAAAGAAATGTGTTCGTACTTCGACGGTCTATGGGTAAGTGCCAAAAAGGATTTGATGGTTAATATCGGCGGATTTCTTGCAACACGGAATAAAAAGGTCTACGAAGAAACACGCAACATGGTTGTTGTTTACGAAGGTCTTCATACATACGGCGGACTTGCCGGACGCGATATGGAAGCAATGGCGCGCGGTATAGAAGAGATGGTTCTGTTCGATAACATCAAAGCAAGAATCGGTCAGATCGAATATTGCGGAAAGCAACTTGAAAAATATAATATTCCGATGGTCTATCCTTTTGGCGGTCATGCAATCTTTCTCGAGGCAAGAAAATTCTTGCCGCATTTAAAGCAAGACTTGTTTCCTGCTCAGGCACTGGCTGCAGAAATATATATCGACAGCGGGGTGCGCGGCATGGAGAGAGGAATTGTTTCTTCCGGACGAGATCCCGAAACCGGTAAGCATCGTTATCCAAAACTTGAACTTGTCCGCTTAACTTTTCCACGCAGAGTTTATACACAAGCGCATATCGATGTAATGGTAGAATCTGTTGCACAGGTTTATCGAGATAGAAAAAAGATAAATGGATTGAAAATGGTTTATGAACCTAAATATTTGAGATTCTTCCAGGCAAGGTTTGATAAGATTAGTTAGGCTCTTAGAGAATCACTATTGATAACATGTTAACGATAATTAAGCAGCAGCTTTAATACCATAGTATTTGCAGATGGCATTAATTTCGTCTTT
>JAGUYG010000104.1 GCA_020061465.1 Ignavibacteriales bacterium | reverse complement strand
CAAAGGATCCTACGGAAAAAATTACCTCATAAGTTCCTGGAGGTTTTTCTTCATTAACGAGTGTTGCAATTTCTCTTCCGAGTATGTCGTAAACTTTGATTTGAGACGGGACATGTCCCGTCTCTACAAATGGAATCGTAAATCTAATTTTTGTGGTTGAGTTAAAGGGATTAGGGTAATTCTGATACAGTGAATATTCAATCGGGTAGTTTTCATCTTCATCATCTAAACGTGACAGCAGAGAATAATCATATCTCCAAATGCCATCCCAAGTTGACATGAATAAATATTTATTGGTAAGGGTTAATGATAGAGGAATATTAATATGTGTGGTATCAGGTCCTTCTGAAATATTATACCAGAGGTTTCCATTCTCCTTACCGGCATAAATAGTTAAGCGATAATTTTCGTTTGAACCGGCTAAAAATATTAATTCATCGATGCATTTAGTTAGATAAATGTTAATCATCGGTAGATTAGTTAGATTAAGTTCTTCCCATGTTGTTCCTCCATCAGGAGAACGGTGTACCCTGCTTCCTCCGGCTGCAAATAAAAATTTATCGTTTGCCGTGAAATGCATGAAATTATTTAATGATGTTCCTGCAGTTATATTGCTCCAATCTAATCCGTAATTTGTTGACCTATAGATGCCTTCGGTAAAAGAAGAAATAAATAATTCATTATTATAAACGAAAAGATTATCATAATGAGAGGGATGCGGCGGATTCGGTATAACCTTCTCCCAGGTATTTCCAAAATCTGTGCTTTTAATAAGTTCACTCATTACATTACAGAAAAGAATACCGTTGGTGCTTACGATATAATTTCCACCGAACAAACCCTCGTAAATTTCTGTCCATGAAATACCTCCATCAGTTGATTTGAATATACAAGGAGCTGGTGGACATAGGTCGGTGCATGTCCAGCTAATACATGCAAATAGTGTATCGGCTGCCGAAGTCACATCATCGATAAAATTACTATTAATAATACCGATACTATCCCAACTGATTCCGTCATTTGAGGATGTAAATACACCCCCATAAGACATGGCATAGAGGAGTTCCTTGAATTGAAATATTTTATTTACATTCTTCCCTTCAAAACCTGCTCTTTCCCACTGAGCAGTAGTTATTGTGGACATAATGATAAAAATAATTACGGCAGTTAGAATTCTTTTCATGCTGCACCTGTTTGGAAATTAGTTTTAAATCAATTCAAAATAACTACTCCGCTGATACGTGGTATTGTCGTTATCTAAGTAAAATCATGTTTTTAGTTTCAACAAAATCACCGCTTCGTAACTGGTAATAATACACGCCGCTAGAGAGATTACTTGCATTTCCAAAGGATCCTACGGAAAACATTACCTCATAAGTTCCGGGAGGTTTTTCTTCGTTAACGAGTGTTGCAATTTCCTTTCCGAGCACGTCGTAAATCCGAAGTAGAGACGGGGCATGCCCCGTCTCTACAAATGGAATCGTAAATCTAATTTTTGTCGTTGAGTTGAAGGGATTAGGGTAGTTTTGATAAAGTTTAAAATCTTTTAGCAATTCATATTTCTCTTTAATACCTACCCCGGTTGAAAACCATAAGTAAGCTTGGTAAACAGGAGAAGCATTCGAATAGCCGAAATTGAAGTAATTAGGACGAGAGATAATTGCTAACGGATCGAAAGAGAGAAATGCCGTTTTATTCCCGTTCGATGTAATATTGTGTGCTATTACCACAATAGTATCTAAAGTAAACTCTCCACTCAGGTTTCCTACTTCTGCCTTTAGATCAACATTATCTTTATTTATAACATCAAATCCGTCTATTCTATTTTCCATTTCTAATTCATTAAACGGATCATATAATAATGAATCAGTTTGCATACTAGTAAATTCCGTATATAACGTACCTCCTAAAATGGAATTTTCCATAGGAATTAATTTTGAAGGAGAATCGGCAGCGCTACTTATATCGTTATATATTTTATTAATTCCGAATAGGTCAAATTCAAAATCTCCTACTGAAAGAGTTGTATCAGTTGAATATCTGCTGCTTAGCCAATCCTGACCTATTAACGCATAGCAATTTAAGTTAGAAGAAAGCAGCCAATTTTTTATAGCTTCTGTATTATCGTAATCCGGTCCATCTGTTGTTATTTCAAAAACCATTTTGTAGCTACTCAACATAACGTCAGTTAATTCTCCATAACACCATACATCGTAATATGAGTATAAACTATCATTTATATTCAAGTAATATTCCTGCGGAAAACCCGAGGGAGAATCAAATCCATTGAACACCACAAGCAAATTAGTTGTTATATAACATCCGATTAAAATCTTGTCCTTTTTAGTCCTAGCACAATTTCCCATTACATCGCAAGCTTCAATATAAAAATCGATGTTCCATACTCTATTAAATGCAGGTAACTTTGCTGTATAAATATCATTACTGTCAAGTTCCATTTCTACGGTTTCCCAGGTATTATTATAAAAATAATATAGATTAGCAAATGAGACACCGGCATTCCCTCCAGAAGGATTTTCATCTGTTATTTTTGCTGAAATTGTGAAAGGTTTACCACAACGTATTGAAGTATAATTATTTAATACTTTTATTACAGGTGAAACATCTCCGGTAATTTCTACACCAACAATAATATCCCAGATATAATGCCTCGACCACCATCCTTTTGTTGAGATGCTATCTGGGAATCTTCCGTTTGGATAAAATTTAAAGCCGGTTAAAAATCCTAATCCGTCGGTAGCCCTAAGTCCCAATCTATCACCTCCCATTGTCATGGAGAGGTTTTTGATTGCAACACCGAAAATTTCATCTTTGCTGATTTTAATTTCCGAATCGGAATTTAGTTCAATCCAATTATATATATCTGCCGGTAAATCCGGATCTGGGATAGTAACTCCTTTTTCATTATCCCCTTCCCAAAGAAATTCTCCAAACGGCGATCCAATTCCACTTTGTGAGGCGTCTACCCACTCTCCAGTTCTATCCTCATTTTCGATAAATGCAGTGATGTCGTTAAAACCGTTTCCTTCAGCCAGATAATATCCTAATTGTTGCGTCTTGGTTGTATCAAGTTGTTCCATGCTCCAATTAAATTTTACAAGCTTTATTTCAGCCTTAGTTGTGTCTGATTGATTTTCAGTTGATTTGTAACCTACTCCTCTTACGATTAAATCTCCCGGTGCGAAAAATAATTGTACAATCACTTCTTGACCAAAATATCCGAAATTTAAAGATGTTCCTATAAAAAAATCTTTATAATTCAACGTATCATACTTACTCTGGATATTATAGTAATTCATTTTTGTATTTTTAATTTTTCTGAATGCTTCAAAGTTAACAGGAATGATTTCTCTATCGGATTTGAGAACATAGTCTTGCGGAAAAACGATTGTCGCAGAAAATAAGATTATTATGAATAGTTTCTTAATATTCATTCTACATCCCTAATTTTTATCGTAGAAGAATCATTTTCTTTGTATCAACATAACTCCCTGCTCTCAATTGATAATAATATACACCGCTTGAGAGATTACTCGCATTTCCAAACGATCCTACGGAGAAGATAACCTCATAAGTTCCTGGAGGTTTTTCTTCGTTAACGAGTGTTGCAATTTCTCTTCCGAGTATGTCGTAAACTTTGAGTTGAGACGGGACATGTCCCGTCTCTACAAATGGAATCGTAAATCTAATTTT
>JAGUYG010000055.1 GCA_020061465.1 Ignavibacteriales bacterium | reverse complement strand
TTGAATTGCCCTTTTTTGTTTGGTTTTACACAAAAATAAGGCTTTCTTTGGACAAACAGCTTATATTTCCTTTCCCTTAAGTTGACGCCTATGCGAAAGCTTTCGGGATCCTTCGGAAGTACATTCGGGAAAAGCTTGTCACGCTGCGGTTTGATTTATTGATATTTGAAGATTGAACATTATTTGTAATTTGTTTTTTGAGATTCGGAATTTTATATCTAAGAGATTTTCTCTTAATTTCTAAAGATTAAGAATTTAAAGTTCTTCATATTCTATTTTTTAAACAAAAAGGGAAGTTGTATCCTCTTGGGAGGGGCGAGGGGTGGGTTAATCGGCTATTGTTATACAAATGTAACACAAGTAATTAATTCGAGAATTTAATTTGCAGCTATTTTATAATCCGCCTTCACTCGTATATAAAATTTTTTCAAACGTACTGTGGAAAACCAATTGCGACAAAATGCTTCTAACGTTTGATGACGGACCTTCAACTCAAACTACAGAATTAATATTAAAATTTTTGTCTAACGAAAAAATCAAGGCTTTGTTTTTTTGTGTTGGAAAAAATGCTGAGTATGCAAAAGATTTATTTAGAAACCTTATCTCCGAAGGTCATACTATCGGTAATCATTCATTCAATCATAAGAATTTAATTTGGAGTCGAAAGGCTCAAGTCCGTCGGGAAATCGAATCCTTTAATGATTTGATTAAAAATGAATTTAATTACAAGGTTAATTATTTTCGTCCGCCTTACGGAAGATTCGATTTCAGAACTCAGAAAATTGTCAGCGATTTGAATATGAAAATGGTACTGTGGTCATTATTCTTATATGATTATAAAAATGATTCAAATCTTATTAAATTAGCGGTGAACAAATATTTAAAACGAAACTCAATAATTGTACTTCATGATAATCAACTCACAAAAAATAATATTATCGATACCCTCAAAATCATCTGCGATGCCTCAGCTAAAAAAGGATTTGAAATCGGAGAACCGGCAGAATGTTTGAGATAATCTTTTTAATAGTACTTTGCGGATATTTCATCCAATCTATTCTGTTTTTGATTGGTGCAAAAAGAAAATTTCCGGTAATCAAAGACGAGGATTTGCCTACAGCCACTGTGGTAGTTGCAGCACGCAATGAAGAAAAGAATATTCTCCGCTGTCTTGAATCGCTGGATGAATTAATTTATCCCGAAGGTAAACTTGAAATACTGATGGTTGACGACAAATCAACCGACCGAACCGGAGAAATAATTGATAATTTTATAAGAGGAAAAACGAGGTTCAAAAAAATAATTACCAAGGAAGAGATTGGAAAACTAAGAGGTAAAACAAATGCTTTGGCAAATGCACTTGAGGTTGCTAAAGGTGATATAATCTTGACCACCGATGCCGATTGTGCAGTGCTTCCTACTTGGGTTTACAGTACTGCAAAGTATTATCAGCCGGATGTCGCTGCTGTGAACGGATATACTACTCAGGAAACGTTTAATGGTTTTAGCGGAATGCAAAGCATCGATTTTATTTATCTGCTTACCGTAGCTGCCGGTACAACAAATTTGAATATTCCGATTACATGCATCGGTAATAATATGTCTTACCGCAGAGATGCATATCATGAAGTGGGCGGCTATGAAAAATTAGATTTTTCAGTGACGGAAGATTTTGTGCTGATTAGGGCAATACATAAACTGAAAAAATATAAAATCATTTTCCCTTTCAATCCGGATGGAGTGGTCACGTCACTTCCTTGCGAAGATTTGAAAGAATTATACAGACAACGTAAAAGGTGGGCAGTGGGAGGATTGAAGGTTCCCTTTCGCGGTTATATCATAATGCTCTGGGGATTCCTTGCCAACCTTGGAATATTGCTAACACCGTTTTTCTTCTCCCCAACATGGTTATATCTTGTAGTATTTAAAATATGTATTGACTTTTTTTCGCTTTATCTTGTGCACCGTGGTTTGAGAATACAGCAAAATCTGAAATACTTTTTGAGTTTTGAGATTTATTACACCATCAATGTTCTTATTATTCCTTTCATAGTTCTGCTTAATCGAAAAGTAATCTGGAAAGAAAGAGAATATTAAGATGCTGCTTCTTTGCAACTACTATCTTACTTATCGCTGCAATGCTTACTGTGAGTTTTGCCATTTCGGAACGCATAAAAATTTTAAAGACACACCTTATGTTAGATTGACTGACTTTGAAAACAACGTAAAGCAATTAGCCGATTTAGGTGTGAAATTTATAGACCTTACCGGCGGGGAGCCGCTGCTTCATAAAGATATTCATTTAATGGCACAATTTGCCCGAAGCTTTAAAATGCAAACAAGCATAACAACAAATTGTCTTCTTTACCCTAAGTTTGCTGAAAAATTAGCCGGTAAAATTAATTTGCTGCATTTCTCTTTAGATTCGCCCGATGAAGAAGAGCATAATAAGTCAAGAAAGGTTGATTGTTACAAATCTGTTCTTAAAAGCATTGATATAGCAAAATCATTAGGCGAATTTCCGGATATACTTTTTACAGTAACAAACGAGACTTACAAAAAACTTCCGTTGATGCATGAACTTGCCTCGAGTTACGGATTAGTGCTTCTGGTAAACCCGGTTTTTTCCTACTTCGGAAACCCGGGTTTGTCGGATGAAGCCATCGACTACATCGAGGCGCATATCGAAGGGAAGCTGAATATTTATTTGAACAAAGGTTTTTTAAAATTAAGGCGAGACGGCGGAAACGATATTCATAATCCCAAATGCAAAGCGGTATCGCGCGTAGTTGTAATTTCACCTTATAACGAAATTATTCTTCCCTGTTATCACTTCGGGAACGAACGAATACCGATAGATAGATCCATCAAAGAAATAAGAGAAATGGAAAAAATTAAATATTATAAGTCGATGGAAGGTAGATTTGAATTCTGCAAAGGCTGCACTATCAATTGTTATTTTGAACCTTCCTTTGCTTTTCCCACTAATCTTTATGCATTTGCAAGCTTAAGTTCTAAATTTAAATACGGATATCAGAAATTAATTAAACAAAAAATTCAAAAAAGATTTTTATCAAACCGGAAAACAAATTAAATGCTTAAATATTTTTATTTACTTGTTTTCATTTCTATCGGAATTTCTGCTCAGCAGACGTCATGGTTTCCTGAGGGCTTAAACATTCAACCTTTCACTGCAAATTTTCTTGAGCCTAAAGCAGGCTTTTCATATTTGTTAAGCAAAAGTGAACTTCGGCTGGATATCGGGACCTCAAAAGATATCTTTTTAATTACGGATAACGATAAAAGTTTATCTCTCGGAGCGGATTTTTTTACATACACAAGATTAAGAGGCGAAAAAGAATTTCATTTTCCTGTTGATGCGATTGATTATCTATTCGGAATAAATGCGGGATATAGGATCATTACTTCTGATTTTGAATTCGGGGCTCGGTTTCGTTTGAGTCATATCTCCGCACATTTTGTTGATGGACATTTCGATACGAAATCTTTATCCTGGCGCGATGGTCGTCAGCCACGAGTTTACAGTAGGGAGTTTTTTGAATTTTTTCCTTATATAAGAAAAGATGGATTAAGGGCTTACCTCGGTTTAACGTACTTATTTAACTCATCGCCAAGCATCTTTGGTAAAGGCATCTACCAAATAGGATTCGATTATTACCTAATAGATTTGTTTTCTGACTTCATTACTCCGTTTGCGGCTTATGACTTGAAGGTTATAAAAATCGATAAATACTCCGGCAGCAATATTTTCTCAATAGGATTTAAATTCGGTAAGTTCAACTCGAAAGGATTCAGCCTGATTTTTTCTTATTTTTCGGGTAAGAGTATTCACGGGGAATACTTCGATGTGAACGAGAAATACTCCACTTTCGGATTTAATATGGATTTATAAAGTGTCGGACTATCAAACAACTTTTTCATATCAGTTAAACGAATCAAAGAAAAAGAAGAAAAATTATCTTCTTCATATCGGATTGTTCATTGTAACTTTTATTACTACAACAATTGCGGGTGTGCAGTGGGTTACGGGGCATCCGGGTCCTTATACTTTAGAAATACTTACGCTGGGTTTGCCGTATTCTTTATCAATTCTTTTTATAATAACCTGTCATGAATTCGGTCATTACTTTGCCGCAAAATTTCACAAGGTTGATGCTACTCTTCCGTATTATATTCCGTTTCCATCCGTTCCTGGGTTTATAAATTTCGGAACGATGGGTGCGGTTATAAGAACTAAGTCGCCCGTTAACACCAACAAAGCAATGTTCGATATCGGGGCTGCCGGTCCCATTGCGGGATTTATTGCCTGTCTTATAATTCTTATCTACGGATTAATGAACGTGCCCGGAGTTGAATACATTCTTGCAATTCATCCCGATTATTTTTCTCCTGAGTATGGAAAGACCGGTATCTTGTTAGAATTCGGTGATACACTGTTATTTAGTTTTTTTAGATTTCTTTTTGTTGAAGAGGGACAGTTTTTCCCTCCAATGTCTGAAATTTATCATTATCCATTTTTGTGTGTCGGATGGTTCGGTCTTTTTATTACCGCCATGAACATGATGCCGGTTGGACAGTTGGACGGCGGGCACATAAGCTATAGTTTATTTGGGGAAGATCTGCATTATAAAATTGCTGTCGTCACCTTTACATTTTTATTCTTATTAGGAATAATCGGATTGCTCGAAGCTTATTTTGGAGTTGTAATTGGTTTTGGGTGGACAGGATGGTTGTTCTGGGCTGTCGTTCTATTCTTTGTAATCAAGCTGAAACACCCGCCAATACCGGATTATAAACCATTGGATTCGAAAAGGAAATTTCTGGGTTATTTAACATTTTTTATTTTTTTAATTTCATTTTCTCCGGCACCGATAATTTTGAGGATTGTTTAAAGATTTATATTGACACACTAAAAGCAGACTAAGAGATATTACGCCGCTTTAAAAACCTTAACAAAATTGTAAAATAGGATTAATTTTTACCTTGAGCGTCAACAAGCATAAATAAATATTTGGTTATGATGAAATACATATTTAGTCTTTTTGCTCTCTTAATTTTTTTCGGCTGCGAAAAAGAATATGATTCTCTTATCGACCCATCATTAAGTAAATATCAGGTATTAGAAACTTCATCATTTAATTATTTTATTATAACTCCCGAACAGTCTTCCGCAACTATTTTTGTAAGGATCAATTCTGCTGAAGATATTAGCACGATTTATATCGATTTATATTCTTCGGAGAACAAAAAGCTGAATGCGAATCCCATTATATTATATGACAACGGAAATTTGACTGAGAACGGGGATAGTATTGCGGGTGATTTGATATACTCTAATAAATTCAACTTTGATTCATCCTTACCGATAGGGCAGTATTCGGTTCGATTTTATATAATTGATAAAGCTAATACAGTAAAGCTCACCGCAGTTCAATATTTTTATTTCAACAACGGAAAGGAAAACGTTCCGCCGGTAATATCGAATTTAACCGCACCGGATACGCTGCATTTGGGAAGTTCAACCGTAACAGTTAAACTATCGATCAAAGCAGAAGATGCAAACGGATTAAATGATATTGCAATGGTTTATTTCCAGTCATATCGTCCCGATGGTACTACCAGCGGCAATAGATTTCAACTTTACGATGACGGCGGATTAGTAGCTGTTCCGTCCAGCGGTGATGAAACTGCAAACGATGGAATTTTCACGCTCGTAATACAAATGCAGCCGAATACACAAAAAGGTACATGGCGATTTGAATTTGAAGCTGTTGATCGAAGCGATGCCCTAAGCAATAAAATCATTCACCATCTTGTTGTTTTATAATGAAAAGACTCTCTCTTTTATTCTTACTTTTCTTTGCTCAAATTTTATCTGCCCAAATAAATCCTGATAATTTTTTATTGGGTGATGAAATGTTAACGTACAAATCTGTATTATCTCCTGCACCCGCAAGCAACAGCATTGGAAGCATAATTACAATCGGCGATACTGTATGGATAGGCACCAGCAGAGGTGTTAGCTTCTCAACCGATAGGGGAGAAACTTGGACAAATTTTTACGGAATAGAAGCATTTGGAACGGAGAGCATTTTTGCGATAGGATATGATGATGGAGTGTTTTGGGCGGCAACAGGTCATGCATTTGAAAGCGGCGGTCAGTCACTACCTGAGGGCAGCGGCTTAAGATATACTACCGATAATGGTAATACATGGGTCGTCGTAAACCAGCCGGTTGACTTGGATTCTGATTCAACTATAGTTTACGGAATCAATGACGGCGTTCAAAGTCCTAAAGTCAGAGCGCTTCCAGTTACCACAACGGTCCAAAATGTTAGTTACGATATTGCTTTCACTCCCGGAACTATTTGGGTTGCCTCGTTCGCGGCAGGTTTAAGAAAGAGCACCGATATGGGACAAACATGGCAGCGGGTTTTATTACCTTCGGACAAAGTGAATTCTATCTCGCCGGATGATACAATTAAATTTTCTTTGCAGCCTGTGTCGGGAAAATTCGGTCCTGAAGATTATTTAAATCATAGAGTTTTTTCAGTAATCGCTGCCGATGATTCTACGTTGTATGTCGGGACTGCCGGAGGAATTAATAAATCGACCGATAACGGCATAAGCTGGCAGAAGTTTTCTAACCAAAATCAAACTAAACCGATCAGCGGAAATTTTGTTGTTGGACTTGGATACAATCAAATTACTCAAACTATTTGGGGTGCTACATGGCGGGCGGAAGGTGAAACAGAATATTATGCTGTAAGCGCTTCTACCAATGCCGGAGAATCATGGAATACATTCTTAACCGGTGAGCGCACAAATAATTTTGGATTCAAAGATGAAGATGTAATTGCCGTAAACGACAACGGCGTCTATCGATCAAGTAACGGAGGGACATCGTGGATTCAGCCCGGAACAATTACAGATAATATTACAGGCATAACGTTAAGAACAAACGCTTTTTATTCCGCAGCATCTCAGGGTGATATTGTTTGGTTAGGTTCAAGCGACGGGCTTGTAAGAATAAAAGAAACCGGTACGTGGCAAGGGGAGTGGAAAGTTTACATTGCATCGCAGCCTTTGTCATCCAGAGCAGAAACTTATGCTTATCCAAATCCATTTTCTCCACGACTTGACAACCTGAAAATTAAATACACTACCAGCGGAGAACAAAAATCCGTTACGATCCGCATCTTTGATTTTGATATGAATTATGTAACTACGGTAATTCAAAATGCACTGCGGGGCAATCCCACAAATGTTGTTGATGAACTTAATACTACTAACAGCGGAGTAATTGACTTTTGGGATGGAAGAGACGATGATGCCAATTTGGTTCCCAACGGAGTGTATTTTTACCGGATTGATGTTTCCGGTTTAGAACCTGTTTATGGCAAAATATTAGTGCTACAATAAGAGGTGGAATTGAAAAAGAAATTTTTAGCCGTAATAATTTTTTTAGCATCTGCTGCGGCAATAGTAGCACAGCCGGAATATAAAAAACACTTTGGTATGGCAGGTGATTTTAGCCGAATGGGTTTCGGTGCAAGAGGAATAGGAATGGGGAATTCAATGTCGGCGGTTATAACAGGAAATCTTGTTTCGTACTACAATCCCGCACTTTCGGCTTTTCAACAAAATAATTCATTTCAAACTTCATATACATTTCTTTCATTCGACAGGCATTTAAATTTTTTAAGCTTCACGAGAAGGTTTGATTTTTATTCGGTAAAAGATTCGGCTGCGGAGAATCCAAAACCGCGTTCAAGCGCGGGAATTAGTGCAGGTATCATAAATGCAGGTGTTACCGATATTCAAGGATATGACAATCACGGTTTTAAAACAGAAGTGCTTTCAACTTCAGAAAATCAATTTTTTCTTGGATTGGCAAATAGATTTTCAGAAAAACTCTCGCTCGGATTATCTGTCAAATTTTATTATTACAAGTTATATGAAAAAATTACTTCAACCGGATTGGGCTTTGATTTAGGAGCGCTGTATAGATTTAATGAGAATATTAATTTTTCCTTTGTCTTAGCGGATGTAAACAGCAAATATAAGTGGGATTCTGCACCGGTCTATGAACAATCCGGTACGAACATAGAAGACAAATTTCCTATTCTAAGAAAATTCGGTGTGAGCTATTTTAATCAATCGCTTGGATTATTATCCGCTATTGAATTTGAAAGCAGCAATACCGGATTTAGCTTCATTCGTTTCGGTGTTGAATATAACTTAATTGAGAATCTTTTCATGCGCGGCGGTGTTGATAGAATCAGCATCAACACGAATGATTATCCTGTTAGACCGGCTGCAGGATTTTCATACTCAAAACCTTTTGGAGATATATCTATCGGTATTGATTATGCATTTATGCTTGAACCATATTCCTCAAGCGATAGACATGTAATAGGTTTAAACGTTCTATTCTAACAGATATCGATTCTGAATTAATCTGTCACCTTACGCAGAATTTAGATAAAAATTGGTTTAAGTCTATTTCATAGATATAAGATATGTCATGTTATACGGTTGTAAAAACGGGGCATGCCGACAAGTCGCATAGGCGTCAACTTAAGGGAAAGGAAATATAAGCTGTTTGTCCAAAGAAAGCCTTATTTTTGTGTAAAACCAAACAAAAAGGGACAATTCAATGAAGACAAACAGCCATAAAAAGAAGTACGGAAAATCTATTTCTATAATAGAAGAAAAACTAAAAAGAATACCAATAAAAAAATTATCAAAGCAGAGTGGATTTTGCAAGAGGAAGCCAAGGAAAGTAAAACCTAAAGAACTTTTA
>JAGUYG010000040.1 GCA_020061465.1 Ignavibacteriales bacterium | reverse complement strand
TTGAATTGCCCTTTTTTGTTTGGTTTTACACAAAAATAAGGCTTTCTTTGGACAAACAGCTTATATTTCCTTTCCCTTAAGTTGACGCCTATGCGAAAGTATTCGGGATCCTTCGGAAATACATTCGGGAAAAGCTTGTCACTCTGCGGTTTGATTTTCGGAACGATCCTACAGAGGAGATTGAACATTATGCGATGCATGCTGTGCATTTGTAATTTGTTTTTTGAGATTTGTCCAAGGGACTCCTTGGAGGAATTTTATATCTAAGAGATTTTCTCTTAACTTTTCAAGATTATGAATCTAATTAATATTCCTTACAGAGTTGCCGCCTCTTTCCAAAGCTTTCTGCAAAGCTAAGTTTGCATTATACATAACTTCATCTACATCAATTTTGTTGTTGGAAGAAGCGACACCAATAGAAACCGTATAGGTAGTTTGTTTTGCCAATGCCGCAATGGGCTTGCGTGCAATCTTTACTCGCAGCTTTTCTGCCCAAACAAAAACCTCTTTTGAGGGAGAATTAAAAAAGTAAACACCGAAAGTTCTATCATCCAAACGTCCGCAGAGATTAAGCGGACCAACTTCTTTAGCGATAGTTTCAGATATAGCTGCTAAAACTTTAGGGAAGGGATTTCCTTCAAACAGTGATTCCTGCTCCAGAAATTCATCGATATGAATTAATGCTAACGCACCGGGAATTTTTAAGAGCTCGGCTTTCTTTAGTTCGACGCCAAGCCTTTCCTTATATGCGGCTGCATTTAAAGTATTAGTTTCTATATCTACCGATAAATAGCTCTTTAACAACGCATGCATTGAATAAGAATATATAATAAACGAAACAAATGATAAAGAGCTCTTAAGAAATTGCACATCGGAATTCGAGTAAGCATTTTTTCTTAAGCTTTCAAAGCATAGTACGCCGTAATTTTGATTGTTATATAAAAGCGGTATTGCAAGAAACGAGCCGTCGAAGCTTACATCTTCTACTTTTGAAAACCGTATATATTCTTCTGCGGAGGTGTCATCAATTTTTACGGGTAATCCGGTTAATATGGATTTGCCGACAAGTGTTCCGGTCAGTTCGACTTCCAAATTTTGTCCGATATATTTAAGCGAAGTATTGTTAACAATTTTCACCGTCTTAAATTTCTTTTCAACAGGTAGAAAATAAACGAAGGCAAAAGCATCCCAGTTGATTAAGTAAGAAACAGATTCCTGGAGCGACTTTAACAAATCTTCTTCACTTTCAAATTTTCTATCGCTTCCGAGCAGGGTTAAAATGCCTTTCAAACGCTGCTGCGAAATCGTATCGGAATGTTTTTTATCAAAGAGAGTTATTATCATTGTAATAACCCGGACAAACCTTCCTAAAGCATAAATCGTTTCTATACCAAAGGCATCACTAACCTTCGAATCAACTGCGATAATAGCTATTAGTGAATTATCGTAGAATAGCGGTACGCCTACAAAGCTTTTAATTCCCTGAGGTGAATCATAGTAACGTATTACATCCGACTCGGCAGCAGAACTTATATCGCTCAATAATTCCGGTTCGCCTGTTTGAACTATTTTGCTGAGAATGTCGTCTTCAATATCGAATTTTCTTCGCGCAACATCTGCAGAGTTTGAAACGAATTTTTCAATCGACAATTTTTCTTTTTTCTGATTGAACCAGAAGAATAATGCAGAATGAGAATTGTATGCTTCCTTAATTACGGTAAGTAATTTCTCTAAAACAAACGTAAACTGCCCCCCTTGCCCGATTTCCTCCGGTACGGTTTCGTTTGCAATTTCTTCAAATTTTTCTTTTAAGTCAGAGGGAATTAAAGTCGTTTTCGAAATTCTTTTTTCGGGAGTGTAATTTTCAGCAGTGATTATCTCTAAATTTTTAGTCTTCGAAATTATTTCGAATGATTCTTCTCCGAAGGATCTTCCCGACAAATCATCATGGTTATCTGTTGAGACAGGCGAATTATAATTCTCGTCATCCGAAAGATTTGGGTACTTTCGCTCGAATTTTGCGGAATCCCGAAGAAAGATTATCAGGAATACATAAATTACAATCAAGCCGATGATGATTAGCCTGATAATCAAGTCTTCTGTGACAAAAAGACCCGCAGCCAAAACAGGAACCAATAGGAAAATTAATATTCTTTTTCTTTGCCTGCGGTCCATTTCAATCAAGTTTTTTTAGATGTTATAAAAAAGCAAGGGCAATATAATTTTACTAAATTATATTAGCAAACCGATTAAGAAACTAACACAGTAAATTTAATACAACAACGCCGATAATAATTTGAGAATTTCTTTCTTTCCGGTTTTTTTTATAGTTGAATAAGGGAACAAATTTTCTCCGGTTCGAACCTCGGGAAAATATTCTCTCACTATTTTTATAATCTTCGACAATTCGGATTGATTTAACTTATCTGTCTTGGTTAAAATAATAACGTACGGAAGCTTGATTGACTGCATTAGCATATTCAATCTTACATCCAAATCGGTAGGGTTATGTCTGCTGTCAATAAAATGAAAGACAAGAAACAAATTGCTGTTTCCGTGAAGAAAGGTTTCTATAAGTTTTCCCCATTTTTCCCTCTCCTTCTTGCTTGTTTTAGCATATCCGTAGCCGGGAAGATCGACAATGTAAAATTTATCGTCTATTCTATAAAAATTTATTGAACGAGTTTTACCCGGAGTAGAGCTGGTTTTAGCTAAGTCTTTTCTGTTGAATAAAGAATTAATAAAAGAAGATTTACCGACATTAGACCTTCCGCATAAAACAACCGCAGGCAGCCGATCTTTAGGCAGCTCATCAAGATTAAATACGGCTTTAACAAATTCTTGTTTCTGAAACATAATAAAAAAGAGTAACCGGATACCGGTTACTCTTTAGCCTAATGTGAAAATGAATTTACTTTATTTCTTTTCTTCGGGAGTCTCTTCTAATACTTGAGCCTCCTCGGTAATCTGTTCTTTTTCGGATTTCTTTTTAGCATCGGCTTTTGCCTGGCGTTTTTCCTTACGCGCTTCGGCTTTAGCAGTAGCAACGTCATTATAATCAACCAATTCGAGTATAGCCAATTCAGCCGCATCGCCGTGTCTTTGTCCCAGCTTAATTACTCTGGTATAACCGCCCGGTCTATCTGCAATCTTGGGCACTATTTCTCCGAAAATTTCTTTTACTACCTCTTTATCATGAATAACGCTCATTATCTGTCTCTTTGCGTGAAGGTCATTTTTCTTAGCTTTAGTAATAAGAGTTTCGACAAAAGACCTTGCCTCTTTAGCTTTAGCTAAGGTAGTTTTAATACGTTTTTGTTTAAATAAAGACGTGGCTAACGAATTCATTAATGCCGCACGATGACTGGCGGTTCTGTTTAATTTTCTTCCTTTTACTCTGTGTCTCATCTACAAACCTTTATTGAGAGTTTTAGTTGGGTTCTGTTTCTTCTTTCAAGTATTTGTCAACATCCATTCCGAATTCTAAGCCTAAAGTTTCTACTATTTCCATCAGCTCAGCTAAGGACTTGCGCCCGAAGTTCCTGAATTTCAGCATTTCGGCTTCGTCTTTACGAACCAGCTCGGCTAAGTTCTTAATGTTAGCAGCTTTAAGACAGTTGTGGGATCGTACGCTTAATTCAAGATCATCAACGCTTGTTAAAAGAATTTTCTTTATTCTTTCTTTTTCGCTGTCTTTCTGACTAACTGCCTGCTCCTCTTCCTGTTCGATATCAAAGTTAATAAACAACTGAATATGGTCGCGCAAAATTTTTGAAGCCTGAGTTAAAGCATCTTCAGGAGTAATTGAGCCGTCGGTGTTAATTTCTAATGTCAGTTTTTCATAATCATTCTTATCGCCTATTCGTACATTTTCAACATCATATTTAACATTTTTAATAGGAGTAAAAATCGAGTCGATAGGAATGACGCCGATTGTTTGATCGGGAGTTACATTTTCGGAAGCGGGAACATATCCTTTGCCTTTGCCAGCTCTTAATTCCACATCGAACTTTGCATTTTTATTTAACGCAGCAATATGCAATTCAGGATTTAATATTTCGATTTCGGCACTGTGCCTTTGAATATCGGCAGCAGTCCATTCACCATCGCCACTGAAAGATATATCGATTTTATTTGGCTTTTTGCTGAGAAGCTTCATTCGAACTTGCTTTAGGTTAAGGATAATCTCGGAAACATCCTCAACCACACCTTCAATGGTAGTAAACTCATGAAGCACACCGCTAAATTTTACGGATGTTATAGCAGCGCCCGTAAGAGAAGACAAAAGGACTCGCCTCAACGAATTACCCAGCGTTACACCATAACCCCTTTCGAGGGGTTGAAGGATAAATCTGCCGAATGTATTGGTATAACTTGATTCGTCAAGAACAAGAGCTTCTGGCATCGTTAAATATGGAACACTCATTTATATATCCTCTAAAATAATCTTAAAAAAATTTGTTACTTGGAGTAAAGCTCAACTACCAACTGTTCGTTGGCATTTAGAGGAACATCAGTTCTTTCAGGAATTTGAATAAACGTTCCTGAGAGGGAAGCTTTATCGATTGAAAGCCATGGATAAGTATGATCTTTCACTCGCTTTAAAGAGCTGTGTATCATATCCAGCTTTTTGCTCTTTTCTTTAATTTTAACTATATCGCCGGGAGCCAGCAAAAAGGACGGAATATCTACCGGGCGATCATTTATGAGAACGTGTCGATGTCTGATTAATTGTCGAGCCTGTTTTCTTGAAGAAACAAAACCAAGCCGATAAACCACATTATCAAGTCTGCTTTCCAGTATTTGAATAAGGTTTTCGCCTGTTCTGCCTTTGGCTTTATTAGCTACTTCAAAATAATTTCTAAATTGGGTTTCGAGCAAACCGTACATTCTTTTAATCTTTTGTTTTTCACGAAGCTGCACGCCGTATTCGGATACCTTAGCCCGTCTTGACAAACCATGCTGCCCGGGAGGATAGTTTCTAACCTCCACTGGGCACTTCTCGGTATAGCACTTCTGTCCCTTTAAAAATAATTTCTGTCTTTCTCTTCTGCATAATTTGCATACAGAATCGGTGTATCTTGCCATTTAGTTATTCTCCGATATAAAAAATTAAACTCTTCTTCTTTTAGGTGGTCTGCAGCCATTATGAGGAATTGGTGTAACATCTTTAATAGATGAAATTTCCAATCCGGCTGTATTTAAAGCACGAATGGCAGCCTCACGTCCGGAACCTGGACCTTTAACCAGCACTTCAACTCTTCTCAAACCTGCATCATAAGCTTCTTTTGCAGCGGCTTCCGCCGAAACTTGCGCGGCAAAAGGAGTATTCTTTCTTGAACCCTTAAAGCCGTTCTTGCCGGCAGAAGACCAAGCAATAGTATTGCCGTAGATGTCTGTTATCGTTACAATCACATTATTAAACGTAGCTTTTATATGTGTTATACCGTTAGCATCTACGTGTGTTTTCTTTTTAGTTTTTTTAACTACTTTAGCCAAAACTGATCCTCCAAATTTTCAAACGTTATTTCTTAGAAGGTGCTTTCTTCTTACCTGCAACAGTTTTCCGTTTACCTTTACGGGTTCTGGAATTTGTCCGCGTTCTTTGGCCTCGAACAGGCAACCCACGTCGATGCCGGATTCCACGGTAAGCGCCAATATCCATTAATCTTTTAATGTTTTGTTGAACTTCGGAACGCATCGCACCTTCAACTTTATATTCAGCCGTGAGAACAGCTCTAATTTGGGCTACTTCATCCTCGGTCAAGTCGGCAACTTTTTTATTCGGATCAACCTTTGCCTTTTCAAGCACGACGGAAGATACATTTAAGCCAACACCAAAAATATATTGAAGCCCGTAAAGGACTTTTTTATTTTTCGGTAAATCAACACCAGCTATACGAGCCAATTAACTTCTCCTTTTTTATTAACCTTGACGTTGCTTATGCTTAGGGTTTTTACATATAACTCTTACAACGCCTTTGCGTTTTATTACTTTGCAATTATCGCATATCTTTTTTACAGATGCTCTAACTTTCATAACAGCTCCGCTATTTGTATCTGTAGGTAATCCTACCTTTTGTTAAATCATAAGGAGATAATTCGATTGATACTTTATCTCCTACTAAAATCTTAATAAAGTGCATTCTCATCTTACCCGATATATGAGCCAGAATCTCATGCCCGTTATCAAGCCTAACTTTAAAGTGGGCATTGGGTAGTGTTTCGGTAACTACACCGTCAACTTTTATTGGACCTTGTTTTGCCATTAGCAAACCGTTAAAATTTCAGCATGACCGTTAGTTATCAAAACAGTATGCTCAAAGTGAGCCGACGGTTTGTTATCAGCGCTCATTACCGTCCAGCCGTCCGAATTTGTTTTAACTTTATATGTACCCATATTTACCATTGGTTCTATCGCAAGAGTCATTCCTTTTTTCAACAGTGGTCCTGTTCCTTTTTTACCAAAGTTAGGAATCGATGGTTCTTCGTGCAGGAATTTTCCAACGCCATGCCCGCATAAATCACGAACGACGGAAAATCCGTTAGCTTCAACAAATGTTTGTATTGCGCTGGATATATCGTGAATCCTATTGCCAGCGATAGCTTTTTCAATGCCTAAATAAAGAGCTTTTTCGGTTACTTCCAGCAGCTTGATCTTTTCAGGCGTTAGATTTCCGATACCGACCGATAAAGCAGCATCACCGTAGTAGTCATTTTTCACCACGCCTACATCTATCGAAATTATTTCACCATCTAAAAGAACTCTGCTTCCGGGAATTCCGTGAACGACTTCTTCATCAACACTTGTACAAAGAGAAGCAGGATAATCAAACGACCCAACCTGCGAGTAACCTTTGAATGCCGGAACCGCACCGCTGCTTCGTATATAATCTTCAGCTATTTGATCCAGTTCCTTTGTTGTTATTCCTGGTTTTATATGAGCTTTTACAAGCTGAAGCGTTTCGGCAACTATCTTGCAGCTTTCTCTGATTAATTCTATCTCTTCTTTTGTTTTTATATGAATCACTTAATCAAAACTACCTGCGACCTTTTATCTTGCCTGATTTCATAAATCCATCATAATGTCTCATCAGCAAATGAGATTCAATCTGGTTTAGTGTATCTAATGCTACACCAACTAAAATTAATAAACTTGTTCCGCCGAAAAACTGAGCGAACTGTCCCGATACACCCCATGCAGATACAAAAGCAGGTAATATTGCTACAATAGCTAAAAAGAATGAACCGGGCAGAGTAATTTTAGTCAATATATTGTCAATGAACTCTGAGGTTTGTTTTCCGGGTCTGATTCCGGGGATAAAACCTCCCTGCTTTTTCATATTATCTGCAACGTCTTTAGGATTAAATGCAATTGCAGTGTAAAAATATGTAAAGAAGATAATCATCAAAGCGTAAATAAATGAATAAACCGGAGACGTGTAAACAAAATAACTGCTTAAACTCTGTAAAAATTCACTGTTCGGGAAGAACGAGAGCACCGTATTTGGAATAAACATTATCGATTGAGCGAATATGATAGGCATTACACCTGCAGTATTAACACGCAGCGGGATATACTGAGTAACACCGCCATAAACTTTCCTGCCTACAACTCTTTTAGCATATTGAACGGGTATACGCCTTGTTCCTTGCGTAACCAACACAACACCGGCAATAATTAAAACCATAAAAGCTACAATAACAATTTCGATTACGAGACTTCGTGTGCCCGCAGCAATTAACCTGTATTCGTCAAGAAATGCAAATGGTAACCTGGCAATAATTCCTATAAAAATGATGAGTGAAATACCGTTGCCTATTCCTTTATCGGTTATCTGTTCACCCAACCACATCATAAAAATTGTGCCCGATGTAAGAATAATTATCGTAGAAAATGTCCATACAAAACCTTGTACTGCAGCCGGAACTACAGGAAGACCCTGAAGATTCATGTTCAGTAATCTAACGGTAACACCCCATGCTTGAAGTGCGGAAATAAACACTGTTCCATATCTTGTAAGCTGTGTAATTTTCTTGCGTCCCTCCTCACCTTCCTGCTGTAATTTTTGAAAATAGGGTACAACAGCGCCCATTAACTGAAGGATAATTGAAGCCGAAATGTAAGGCATAATTCCTAGCGCAAAAATTGCCGCATTAGAAAACGCTCCACCCACAAATAGATCATATAAACCGAAGAGATTATCGGTTGAAGCATGACGGGTGCTTTCGGCTAACAGAACCGAATCTACACCGGGAAGAGTGATGTGTGCACCGAGTCGAACTATTGTAAGTAATGCCAGGGTGTATATTATCCGCTGGCGCAGCTCATGAATTTTGAAAATGTTTCTGAAGGTATCTGTAAGTTTTGCCATTTAATTCCAGCTTAAATCTTTTTTATTGATCCGCCAGCAGCCTCAATTTTTTCTTTTGCTGATTGGCTGAATGCATTTACTTCAATATTAAGTTTCGCTTTTATATCGCCATTACCAAGAACCTTAACAGGTTTACGCTTGCTTGTAATTAATCCGGCTTCTTTCAACGATTCCGGATTAACAACTTTGTCTTTAAACTTAGCAGAAGATTTCTCTAATGAATCAATATTAACAACTTGATAATCTGTTTTAAAAATATTTGTGAAGCCAAATTTTGGAATTCTTCTCTGCAAAGGCATTTGTCCGCCTTCAAACCAGGCTTTTTTCTTCGCTCCTGCACGGGACAATTGCCCGTTCATTCCTTTAGTAGCAGTTCCGCCATGACCGGAACCTTCTCCTCTGCCGATTCTTTTACGGTTCCTCTTTGAACCTTTTGCATATCTTAAATTGCTCAATACATCCATAATAAACCTGTAACCTGTAGTTTAGCACTATGTTTACTTCTTTTTGTTCGCCCTGAAGTAATATTCAGGGTTCTTAATTCTCTCAATAATAAATTAGTTTTCGGTTGATTCCTTTTTCGAGGATGCTCTTTTTTTCTTTTCGATGTAATCTTCAACAACAACGAGATGGCTAACTTTATTAATCATACCTCTTATCTGAGGGGTATCATTATGAATTTTAGTCCAGTTTGGTCTTCCCAATCCTAAAGCTTCAATTGTTAACTTTTGTTTTTTAGGTCGATCGATAATGCTTCTTATTTGTGTAATTTTAATCTTTCCCATTATTTCTCCGATAATCACGCTTTAACATCAATTAAGAATTGAAAAGTTCGTTTATAGTTAGGTGTCTTTTTCTTGCCATCTTTCTTGCATCTATTTGGTTCAACAAACCGCTTAGTGTAGCTTTAACCTGATTATGAGGATTGGATGAACCTAACGACTTGGTTAAAACATCACGGATTCCTGCAGCCTCGAGAACTGCACGAACCGCACCGCCGGCAATTAAACCGGTACCTGGTGAAGCAGGTTTTAATAGAACTTTGCCTGCACCGTACTTTCCTATAATTTCATGGGCAACCGTACCTTTTATAACAGTTACTCTTACAAGGCTTTTCTTTGCATCGTCTATCCCTTTAGAGATTGCATCTGTAACTTCATTAGCTTTTCCTAGCCCAACTCCTACAGTACCGTTTCCATTACCTACTACAACAATTGCATTGAAACTAAACCGACGCCCGCCTTTTACAACTTTGGCAACTCTGTTTATATGAACTACTTTTTCTTTTAATCCTTCTACTTCGGCTGATTTAAAAGCTTTCAATTTTTTTTCTTTCTAAATACGGTTTTAATTCAAAAAAATTTACTAAAATCCTGAACTCTAACTTGCTGCCGGGAGAGGACTCGAACCTCTACAGACGCCTCCAAAGGGCGTAGTCCTGCCATTAGACGACCCGGCAGTAGAATCGAATAGATTCATTAAAACTTTAACCCTCCTTCACGAGCACCTTCTGCAACAGCTTGAACTCTACCGTGATATCTAAATCCGCTTCTATCGAACACCACATTAGTAATATTATTCTCAAGTGCTTTTTTTGCAATCAGGGAACCCACTAATTTACTGCCAGAAATTTTCCCTTTAGTGTTCTTGATATCTTCAGCGATCTCTTTAGATTTTGATGAAGCTGCCGCTAATGTTTTTCCCGTAGTATCGTCAATCAATTGCGCATATATATGATTTAAGCTGCGATATACTGATAATCTGGGACGATCAGAAGTTCCGGAAATTTTCTTTCTGATTTTAATTTTCGAACGCAGTCTCTTGTCTTTATTAGTTTTAATCATTTTCTATCGTTTCTCCAAAAGGAATTATTTACCGGCAGTTTTACCAGCTTTTCTAAGAATTTGTTCATCGGAATATTTAATACCCTTTCCTTTATAGGGCTCGGGTTTTCTGATGGCTCTAATTTTGGATGCAACTATTCCAACGAGCTGCTTATCAATCCCACTAACTACTATTTGTGTTTGAGTAGGAGTTTGAAGTAAAATACTCTCCGGTGGCATAAAGTATATCGGATGTGAGTAGCCTATATTTATTAATAAATTCTTTCCTTTCATTTCCGCTTTATAACCTACACCGACTATGTCTAAACTTTTAGAATAAGCCTCTGTTACACCCACAATCATATTTTGAATTAATGCTCTCGTTAAACCGTGCAAAGCTTTATTTTCTTTTTGATCATTTGGTCTTGTAACAACGATTTCATTTCCATCAATATTGATTTGAATGTTCGGATGAAAATCGTGCGAAAGCTCGCCCTTCGGACCTTTGATATTCAGACTTGTTCCGTTCTTTGTAACGGTAACTCCTTTAGGAATTACTATTGGTTTTTTACCGATTCTTGACACTTTAAAACTCCATTCAATATAATTACCAGATATAACAAACCACTTCGCCGCCAACTTTGGCTTGTTTTGCTTCCTTGTCGGTCATTAACCCTTCTGAGGTAGATATAACGGCAATGCCAAGCCTATTAATTACCCTTGGAAGCTCATCGGCTTTTTTGTATACCCTTAAACCCGGGGTGCTGATTCTTTTCAATCCGGTGATTGCCGGTTCTCCGTTAGAATATCTCAACCTAATTCTTAGTATGTTCTGTCTGCCGTCTTCAACCAAGTTATAACCTTCTATGTAATTTTGCTTCTTAAGGATTTCAGTCAAGTTCTTCTTAATGCTAGACGAAGGAATGTCTACTCTAACTTTCTTTGCCTTTGAAGCATTTCTAATTCTTGTTAAAAAATCCGATATCGGATCTGTTACGGGCATAAATTATCTCCTTTTACCAACTTGACTTTTTTAAACCTGGAATTTCGCCTCTAAGCGCCATCTCACGTAAAACGAGCCGGGAAACACCGAATTTCCTATAATACGAACGCGCTCTGCCAGTGAACATGCAGCGATTTTTTAATCTCACCGGTGAAGAGTTTTTGGGAAGTTTTTGGAGCGCTTCGTAATCTCCCTTACCCTTTAACTCTTCGCGGAGCTTCGCGTATTTCTCAACCATTTTTTTTCGTTTTGCTTCTCGTGCTATTAAGCTTTTTCGAGCCATTAATACTCCTGTTTACGCTGTTTTAAGTTCCTTTTTTCTGAATGGAACACCGAATGCCTGAAGCAGTTCATAAGCTTCATTATCTGAGTTAGCGGTTGTAACAATTGTTATGTCCATTCCTAAAATTTTTGTTACGCGGTCTACATTTATTTCCGGAAAAATTATTTGCTCTTTTACACCCAAGGAATAATTTCCTCTACCGTCAAAAGATTTATCTGAAAGTCCTCTAAAGTCCCTCACTCGCGGAAGGGCAACATTAATGAGGCGATCTAAAAATTCATACATTCTTTCTCTTCTAAGAGTAACCATTGCACCAATGTTTACACCTTCTCTTAACTTAAAATTTGAAATTGCTTTTTTCGATTTCCTGATACTGGGCTTCTGACCGGTAATCGTTTCTAATTCTTTTACAGCTTCTTCTAAAAGCTTAGCATCGGCAACTGCAGCTCCGACTCCCATGTTCACAACAATCTTATGAAGTTTAGGCGCCTGCATTACACTTTTGTAGCCGAATTTTTTCATTAGTTCGGGAACGATCTCTTTTTTATAGATAAATTCAAGTCTTGCAGGTATTTTTATTTCTTTCTGAACCTTTACTTTGGAAACTTCGGATTCCTGCTTTTGAGCTTTTTCTGATTTCTCTGCTTTTTCTTTTTTCATTTTCTTTTCAGCCATTTTAAATTCTAACCTTGAATAAGAGTTTATACCATTTCGCCGGTTTTTCTGCTAATCCGGGCTCTTTTCTTTTTACCTGTTTTATCGTCTAAAATTATCTGAGCACCAAGCCGTGTCCCTTCATTAGTTTTGGGATCTAAAAGCATAACATTCGAAACGTGTATTGGTAATTCTTTTTCTATTATACCACCCTTCGGATTTTTTTGAGTCGGTTTTGTATGACGTTTCCTGATGTTAATACCTTCTATAATAACTTTTGATATAGCCGGGAAAACTTTTAGTACTTTACCGGTTTTTCCTTTATCATTTCCGGCAATAACAACCACATTATCGTTTTTCTTTATTTTCATTTATGATGAATCCTCTATAAAACTTCCGGTGCTAACGAAACTATTTTCATAAACTGTTTTTCTCTTAATTCACGAGCAACAGGTCCGAATATACGGGTTCCTTTCGGTTCATTTTGATTGTTCAGCAGTACGGCAGCATTTTCATCGAATCTTATATAAGAACCGTCTTTTCTTCTTACTTCTTTTTTCGTTCTAACAATTACCGCCCTGGAAACTTCTCCTTTTTTCACAGTTCCGTTGGGAATAGCACTTTTTACTGAAACAACAATTAAATCTCCAACGCTGGCATATTTTCTTCCGCTACCGCCAAGCACACGGATACATCTTACTTTTTTAGCTCCCGAGTTATCGGCAACTATCAGGTTTGTTTCTTCTTGGATCATGATATACAGCTCCTTGCTTTACTACTTGGCTTTTTCTACAATTTCAACTAAACGCCATCGTTTTTTAAGGCTTAGCGGGCGCGTTTCCATTATTTTTACTTTATCACCAATACTGCACTGGGCTTTTTCATCGTGCGCCATCAGCTTAGTAGTTTTTTTGAAATATTTCTTGTAAATAGGATGCGGAACTCTTCTTTCGATAGCAACTGTAATGGTTTTTTGCATTTTGTTGCTAACCACTACTCCGATTCTTGTTTTTCTTAATCCACGAGGTTCCATATTTAGGCTTCCGCTCCTTCTATTTTTTCCGCTGCGGTTTTTTCTTCTTCCGCCATTCTTTGTTTTAATATTGTTTTCATCTTTGAAATATCGCGTCGTGCCGTTTTAAGTTTTGCAGTGTTTGTTAATTGTTTCAATTGATGAGCAAATCTCAAGTCAACAATGTTTTTTTCTTCTTCCTCAATACGTCTAATAAGTTCATCTGACTTCATCTCGCGTATTTCGTAAATCTTCATTTTAATACCTTCAATTATTATTCGTAATCAGGTCTTGCAACTACTTTACACTTAATAGGTAATTTATAAGAGCAAGACTTTAAAGCATCATGTGCAAGCTCTTTTGAAACACCTGATACTTCGAACAGAATTCTACCGGGTTTTACTACAGCAACCCAAAATTCCGGTGCGCCTTTTCCTTTACCCATTCTTGTTTCAAGAGGTTTTTTGGAAACCGGTTTATCGGGAAAAATTCTAATCCAAACTTTACCGTCTCTCTTCATCTTTCGGGAAAGAGCCACACGGCACGCTTCTATTTGGCGGCTTGTAATCCAATGAGGTTCAAGGGCTTTCAAACCGAAATCACCAAAAGAAACCGAACTGCCGCGATAAGCTTTGCCGGTCATTCTTCCTCTTTGTGATTTTCTGAACTTTACTCTTTTAGGCATTAACATGATTCAAAACTCCTTAAATTATTCCGTAACTCTTTTGCCTAAGATTTCACCGCGGCAAATCCAAACTTTAATTCCGATGGAACCGTAAATTGTCTCGGCTCTTCCGTTTGCATAGTCAATATCTGCACGAAGCGTGTGAAGAGGAATTCGTCCGTCTTTGTACTGCTCGGTTCTTGCCATTTCTGCACCACCTAAGCGACCGGAACACATAATTCTAATTCCCTCGGCACCCATTCTCATAGCGGCGGTAATTGCCATCTTCATTGCCCGTCTAAATGAAATTCTTCCTTCAAGCTGATTTGCTATATTTTCGGCGACAAGATAGGCATCCAATTCCGGTCTTTTTATTTCTGAAATTTGTACTTTAACATCTTTATCTGTTACGGATCTTAATTCCTGTTCTAATTGGGTAATTTCTTTTCCGCTTTTACCTATTACAACTCCTGGTCTGGAAGTATGAATAGTTAATATTATGTTTTTCGAAGTCCTATCAATAACAATTCTTGAGATTCCCGCTTTCTTCAATCGCTTTCTAACATAGGCACGAAGTCTGTTGTCTTCTTTAATCTTGGGTGCATAGCTTTTGTTTTCGTACCAATTAGATTCCCATCCTCTAATTATACCAACTCTTAAGCCAACGGGATTTGTTTTCTGTCCCAAAAAATTACCTCCTAAAAATTAAACTTTCTTTGATGCTACAACTATTGTTAAATGACAGGATCTTTTTCTAATCCTATAAGCACGCCCCATTGGAGCGGGTGAAATCCTCTTCAATGTTGGACCTTGATTTACATAAGCTTCTTTTACAAAAAGATCGGAAGTTTCAACCTTTGTAGATTCATCGCGATTCATCAAATTTGCAACTGCCGAGCGTAATACTTTTTCAGCGTCTTTTGAGGCATGCTTCGGTGAGAAGTGTAAAATTTCAATTGCCTTTTCAACGCTTGCCCCTCTAATTAAATCTACCACCAATCTCATTTTTCTTGGTGATGAACCTACATATTTATTAACTGCTCTCGCTTCCATTATAAAATTCCTCTGATAAAATTACTTTGCTTTTGAGGCTTTCTCTGCTTTAGTTCCCGGATGTCCTCTAAATATTCTTGTAGGGGCAAATTCTCCCAACTTATGTCCAACCATATTTTCTGTAATGTAAACGGGAATCATCTTATTTCCGTTATGAACTGCTATTGTGTGCCCAACGAAATCCGGTGTTATAGTAGACGCACGTGACCAAGTTTTAATAATTTTCTTTTGATTTGCCTCATTCAGCTTATTAATTTTCTGAAAGAGTTTATAATCAACATAAGGACCTTTTTTTACCGATCTAGGCATCTTATACTCTATTTATTCCTGCGTTTAATAATGAATTTATTAGATTCTTTTTTTCTCTTCCGGGTCTTTAAGCCTTTTGCTTTCTGACCCCAGGGTGAAACAGGATGTCCGCCACCGGAAGTTTTACCTTCTCCGCCGCCCATCGGATGATCGACGGGATTCATTGCAACACCTCGCACATGGGGACGACGACCTAACCATCTGCTTCTGCCTGCTTTTCCTAAGCTGATATTTTCTTGCTCAGCATTACCTACAACTCCGTATGTAGCCATACACTCAAGTCGTACCAATCTAACTTCACCTGAAGGCATTTTTAATTGAGCGTTTTTACCTTCTTTAGCCATCAGCTGGATTGCGCAGCCGGCACTTCGACCTAATTGCCCGCCTTTTCCGGGTTTTAATTCCACATTATGCACAAAACTGCCTAAGGGCATTTCACTAAGCGGAAGTGCATTTCCTGCACTAATATCACTACCAGTTCCCGCCATAACTTTATCACCTACTTTAAGAGTATCCGGAGCAATAATATATCTTTTTTCGCCGTCGGCATAATGAAGCAATGCTATGCGTGCACTTCGGTTCGGATCGTATTCAATAGAAAATACCTTTGCGGGTATCCCATGTTTATCTCTTTTAAAATCTATTATTCTATATCTTCTTTTATGTCCGCCGCCAATGAATCTGGTTGTAATTCTTCCGTGGTTATTACGCCCTCCCGACTTTTTCAGTGCAACTGTAAGGGACTTTTCGGGAGTCTTTTTTGTAATTTCCTCAAAGCTCGAAACAGATTTAAATCTTGTACCCGGAGTTACCGGTTTTAATTTTTTTATAGCCATTTGATTACCTTATCTTCAATCTATACTTGCTCAAAAAGTTCTATAGTTTCATCTTTTTTAAGAGTGATGATTGCTTTTTTATACTTTGGGGTTTTTCCCACAAATCTACCGCTACGCCTAAATTGAGTTTTAGTTTTACCTTGATGGTTAATGGTTTTCACATCCACGACATGAACATTAAATTTTTGTTCTATCGCCTTGGCTATCTCAATTTTGTTTGCTTTAGGATTAACAATAAAACCGTACTTGTTTTGTTCTTTTGGAATATTTGTAATTTTTTCAGTTATCAACGGCTTGATTAAGATATTGTGCATATTATTGAACCACCTCTATCCCTTCGTCAAATGTTTTTGAAACTGCCTCAACCGCGCTTTCCTGCATAATTAGTAATTGATTGTTTAATATCTCATAAGTCGAAGCTTTGTTTGCCTCAAGGATTTTTACTTTAGGAATATTCCTCCCTGATCTAAAAACTGATTTTTGGGTTTGACTGGTTAAAAGCAAAACTTTTTTCCCCTCAACTTTTAATGCTTTCAGAAGCGAAGCAAAATCTTTAGTCCTGGGTTCATCGAAATTAAAATCCTCAACGATGATAATTTGTTCGTCCTTTACCTTATAGCTAAGAGCCGATTTTCTTGCCAGCCTTTTAACCTTTTTAGGAATTTCCTGGCTGTAATCTCGGGGTTTAGGACCGAAGATTGAACCGCCTCCCACCCAAAGAGGAGACCGTATAGTTCCGGCGCGTGCACCGCCTCTGCCCTTCTGTTTCCAGGGCTTTTTCCCACCACCACGTACTTCAGACCTTTCCTTAGTTTTGTGAGTTCCTTGCCTTTGATTTGCCAAATAAGCTTTTACCGTTAAGTAAATTGCATGATCATTAGGCTCAATTCCAAAGATTTTATCAGAAAGTTCCAGTTTTCTACCTGCAGGTGAACCATCTATTTTAATTATTTCGAATTCCATTTTTTTACCAGCTTACTTCTTAATCAATTCAACAATAGAGTTAATAGCACCGGGAACGGCACCTTTAATAAGTATTAAATTTTCATCCAGGAAAATTTTTATAACTTGAAGATTCGAGATTGTAACGTTTTCAAAACCCTTTCTTCCTGCCATTCTTTGTCCTTTAAACACCCTTGAAGGGTACGAACTGGCACCAATTGAACCGGGGGCTCTTAATCTATCACTTTGCCCATGTGTAGTTCCGCCAACACCGCCAAATCCGTGTCTTTTCATTACACCCTGAAAGCCTTTACCTTTGGATTTAGAACGAACCTTAATTCTTTCTCCTTCTGAGAAGATATCAGCCTTCAATTCGGTACCAACCGTAAATTCAGCCACTTCAGGAAATTTGAATTCCCTTAACACAGCCGAAAAGGACAAGTTATTTTTTTGAATTGTCCTGCAAGGGGTTTGTTTACTCTCGATACTTTTTTACTTCCGAATCCAAGCTGCAAAGCATTATAGCCATCCTTTTCTACAGTTCGAACGTTCACTATTCTGCAAGGACCTGCTTCTATAACAGTAACAGGCACCGATTCACCATCAGCATTGAAGACGCTCGTCATTCCAATTTTTCTACCAATTATGCCAGACATCTGAACTCCCGTTTTCCTTAGAGCTTAATCTCAATATCAACACCCGCCGGTATATCTATCTTGCTTAACGAGTCGACGGTTTTATTATTTGAATTGTGAATATCGATTATTCGTTTATGTGCCCTGGTTTCAAATTGTTCTCTTGATTTTTTATCAACATGAGGTGACCTTAGCACAGTATAGATTGTACGCTTGGTTGGAAGCGGAATTGGACCGGATACAACAGCGCCAGTGCTTCTTACTGTTTTGATAATCTTTTCAGTAGACTTATCAATTAAAATATGATCGTAAGATTTTAACTTTATTCTAATCTTTTGACCGGGCACTTATTTACTCTCCTTTTAATTAAACATACAAAAAGGGAGTTTGCACTCCCTTTTCACAAGTCGTTTTACTTTATTCAATAATTTTTGTAACTAAGCCTGCACCGACTGTTCTACCGCCTTCGCGGATAGCGAAACGCAAGCCTTCTTCCATAGCTATTTCAGAAATTAGTTCAACTCTTAGATTTACTTTATCGCCGGGCATAACCATTTCGGTACCTTCAGGTAAGGTGGCAACGCCGGTTACGTCGGTTGTTCTAAAATAAAACTGAGGACGATATCCGTTGAAGAATGGAGTATGACGACCACCTTCTTCCTTAGAAAGGATATATACTTCACCTTCAAATTTCTTATGAGGTGTGATCGAACTGGTTTTTGCTAAAACCATTCCTCTTTCTATTTCCTTTTTATCGATACCGCGTAATAATATACCTGCATTATCACCGGCAATTGCAGAGTCTAATTCTTTTCTGAACATCTCAATTCCGGTAACAACGGTTTTCTTATGAACACCGAGACCGATCAATTCAACTTCCTCACCAATCTTTACCTGTCCTCTTTCAACACGACCTGTTGCAACGGTACCCCGTCCGGTGATTGAAAAAACATCCTCGACAGGCATAAGGAAAGGTTTATCAACATCTCTTTGTGGAATCGGTATGTAACTGTCGACTGCATTCATCAGCTCCCAAACACAGTTATATCTTGGATCGCTTAAATCAGCATTTGATGCACCTGCTTCAAGTGCCTGCAAAGCAGAACCTTTAATGATCGGGATTTCGTCACCCGGGAATTCATAAGTAGTTAACAAATCCCTAAGTTCTACTTCAACCAATTCTATTAATTCCGGATCGTCAACCATATCGATTTTATTTAAGAATACAACTATTTTCGGAACACCAACCTGACGGGCAAGAAGGATATGTTCTCTTGTTTGAGGCATTGGTCCATCAGTTGCGGCAACCACTAAAATTGCCCCGTCCATTTGAGCGGCGCCGGTAATCATATTCTTCACATAGTCGGCGTGCCCCGGACAGTCAACGTGAGCATAGTGCCTGTTCGCTGTTGAGTACTCAACATGAGCAGTTGCAATAGTAATACCTCTTTCTCTTTCTTCAGGGGCGTTATCAATACTATCGAATGTTCTTATTTGAGATAAACCCTTTTTTGCAAGAGCCATTGTGATGGCAGCTGTTAAAGTGGTTTTACCATGGTCAACATGACCAATAGTACCTACGTTAACGTGAGGTTTACTCCTATCAAATTTTTCTTTTGCCATCGAGATCTCCTTTTAGATTTTTATTTTATTTGTTAACGAAACACTTTCATTAAGCGGTTGCTGCTGATTTCTTACCAAGTGATTTTTCCGCAATTTCATCCGCAATAGATTTGGGAACTTCAGAATAATGTGAAAATTGCATTGTGTAAATTGCTCTTCCCTGGGTCATTGAACGCAATATAGTGGCATATCCAAACATTTCGGACAACGGAACTGTTGCTTTAATAACCTGGGCATCTTTTCGTGCAGAAAACCCTTCAATTTTACCTCTGCGGGAGTTCAGGTCACCCATCACATCGCCAAGATATTCTTCAGGGGTAACCACTTCAACTTCCATTATAGGCTCTAATAATACCGGTTTAGCTTTTTTTGCACCTTCCTTGAAGGCTATTGAACCGGCAACTTTGAATGAAATTTCATCCGAATCAACTTCATGATAAGAACCGTCATAAATTTTAGCTTTAACATCCACAACCGGAAAACCCGCAATAATACCGTTTCTCATCGCTTCCTGAATACCGGCAGAAACTGTAGGTATATATTCTTTTGGCACAACACCTCCAACAATGGCGTTTGTAAACTCATAACCTTTGCCGGGCGCATTTGGACTTAATTCAATCCACACGTGTCCATATTTTCCTCTGCCGCCGGACTGCTTGACAAATTTTCCTTCCGCATTTACAGTTTGGGTAATTGATTCCCTATATGCTACCTGAGGTTTCCCGATATTAGCTTCAACTTTAAATTCTCTCTTCATACGATCAACCAGAATTTCTAAGTGAAGCTCACCCATACCGCTTATTAAGGTTTGATTTGTTTCTTCGTCTACCTTTATTTTGAACGTCGGGTCTTCGTCTGCAAGTTTACCTAAAGCTTCAGATAATTTATCCTGATCAGCTTTTGTTTTCGGTTCGATTGCAATTTGAATAACCGGTTCGGGGAAGATTATTTTTTCAAGAACAATCGGGTCGTCTTCTGTGCAAAGAGTATCGCCGGTTTTAGTAAACTTTAGCCCAACTGCGGCAGCTATATCTCCTGCCCGTACTTCACCAATTTCTTCTCTATGATTAGCATGCATCTGCAGCAGGCGGCTGATCCTCTCTTTTTTACCGCTGACCGCATTAAAAATATAGGTGCCCGATTTGAGAACACCGGAATAAACTCTAAAGAATGTTAACTTTCCGACATAAGGATCGTTCATTATCTTGAAAGCTAATGCGGTAAATTTTTCATTTTCATCAATTTTTCGTTTTATATTATCGCTTAGACCCATGTGGTGGGCTTCAATTTCCTTAAAGTCCGCCGGTGACGGGAGAAAATCAATAACAGCATCTAATAATTTTTGAATGCCCTTATTCTTGAAAGCCGAACCGCAGAGAACTGGAATAATTTTTAACTCGATAGCTGCTTTTCTTAGAACTTCTTTAATTTCATCGCTTGATATTTGCTTACCCTCAAGATATTTTTCTAATAAAGTATCGTCAATATCAGAAACCGCTTCCAGCATTTGTGTTCGGTATTTGTTTGTAATTTCCAAAAGATCTTGAGGTATATCTATTTCGTCAAATGTAGCTCCAAAAGTTTCTTCATGATACATTCTGGCTTTTAGGGTAATCAGGTCAATCACTCCTGCAAACATATCACCCTGCCCAACCGGCAGGTTAATCGGTATTGCATTAGCGCCAAGACGGTCCTTCATCATTTGAATGGCACCATAGAAATCGGCACCAATTCTATCCATTTTGTTAATAAAGGCAATTCTTGGTACACGGTATTTATCGGCTTGTCTCCATACAGTTTCTGATTGCGGTTCAACACCTCCAACGGCACAAAAAAGAGCAACAGCCCCATCTAAAACTCGAAGAGATCGCTCTACCTCGACGGTAAAGTCAACGTGTCCCGGAGTATCAATAATATTTATCTTATGGTCGCTCCAAAAACATGTAGTAGCTGCACTCGTTATCGTGATGCCGCGTTCCTTCTCCTGCTCCATCCAATCCATAGTTGCAGCACCGTCATGCACCTCACCTAATCTATGCAGTTTTCCTGTATAGTACAAAATTCTTTCCGTTGTTGTAGTCTTTCCGGCATCAATATGAGCCATGATCCCGATATTTCTAACTTTTTCTATTCTACCTTTGTTAGCCATTCTCTTTGTATCTATCCTATTTCAATACAATTTAGTTCAATCTTTTACCATTTAAAATGTGCAAAAGCTTTATTCGCTTCTGCCATCCTATGTGTATCTTCTTTTTTCTTTACTGCAGAACCTTCTCCATTCGAAGCAGCCATTAGCTCGGATGCAAGTTTTAACGCCATGGATTTATCGTTTCTGCTGCGCGCATAATTTCTTATCCATCTCATTGCTAAGGCAATTCGCCGTTCCGGTCTTACTTCTGTAGGTACTTGATAGGTAGCCCCACCAACTCTTCTGCTTCGAACTTCGATGAGCGGTTGAATATTATTAAGTGCCTTCTTGAAGATTTCTAATCCGGGTTTTTTTGTTTTTTCTTCGATAATATCGAGTGCTGAATAGACCACCTCACGCGCTTTAGATTTTTTCCCGTCATACATTATCGAGTTGATAAATTTTGCAATGAGGACATCATTAAACTTAGGATCGGGCTTAATATATCTTTTTTCTGCTCTCTTCTTTCTCATAGTATAATTTATTTCACTTTTGGTTTTTTAGTTCCATATTTAGAACGCCCTTTTTTCCTATCTTCAACCCCGCTTGTGTCTAAGGTACCACGTATGATGTGGTATCTTACGCCGGGCAAATCTTTTACCCTTCCACCGCGGATAAGTACGATGGAATGTTCTTGTAAATTGTGCCCTTCACCAGGAATATAGGCAGTTACTTCGATACTATTTGTTAGCCTTACCCTAGCTACTTTTCTTAAAGCCGAATTAGGTTTTTTGGGGGTTGTTGTGTAAACCCGCGTGCAAACACCCCGCTTCTGAGGGCAAGCATTTAATGCCGGAGCTTTATTTTTCGCTAAAATTTGAATCCTGCCTTTTCGCACCAATTGATTTATTGTGGGCACTATATTCTCCTAAAATAAACAATTAAAAAATTTTAGATTTCTAATATATATTTTGTCTTAAAATTAGTCAAGAAAAACATCAAATATTTTACGTTATTTTAATAACTTACAAGAATTTTTCAACATAGTTTTACCACTCGAAAAATTACAAATTAAGCAAGCCATTTAATTTGCCTCAATCTCTTTCAAGGCTTCAGCTTTAGTTTCGGCTTCTACAATTTTAAGTATGATGTTTCTGTATTTTTTCAATCCTGTGCCTGCCGGTATGAGATGCCCCATAACCACATTTTCTTTCAAACCTAATAAATGATCTACTTTAGCTTCGGTAGCGGCATTAGCAAGAACTTTAGTGGTTTCCTGGAAAGAAGCGGCTGAAATAAAACTTTCGGTAGATAATGCCGCTTGCGTAATACCCAACAATACATGTTCAAATGTTGCCGGTTCGGCATCTCTTACAATTGTTGGTTTTTTACCTTTTTTCTTTAAGTCCACATTGATTTCACGTGCTTTATTTTTAGGTACTAGCTGTCCTTCTTTTAATCTTGAATCGCCTTTCTCTTCAACATAAACCAGTGATACAATTTTATTATTTTCTTCAAAGAATTCATTTCGATCCACTATGTCTTCTTCAAGAAACCGAGTATCGCCGGGGGAAACGATTTTAATTTTCTGCAGCATCTGTCTTACGATTACCTCAATGTGCTTATCATTAATTTTTACACCTTGTAACCTATAAACATCCTGTATTTCGTTAACTAAATATTCCTGTACGGCACTTGTACCCTTAATCTTTAATATATCATGCGGATTAATTGGACCGTCGGTTATTTTTTCACCCGCCGGTATCTCGTCATTTTCCTGCACGAGGACATGCTTTCCTAACGGAACATTGTATCTTTTTTCATCGGAACCGTCCGGGGCAATCACAATTATTTCTCGAGACCCTTTTTTCCTTGGTCCAAATTTAATTTTGCCCTCAATTTCACTCACTATAGCCGGATCTTGCGGACTCCGGGCTTCGAATAATTCAGTAACTCTTGGTAAACCACCGGTAATATCCCTGCTCTTAGTAGTTTGTTTAGAAATTTTTGCAAGGATAGTACCTGCCGTTATACTTTCACCTTCATCAACCGAAAGGTAGGAGCGTGTCGGAAGATTGAACGGCTTTTTGGTACCGTCTTCAGTCTCAATTAATATGCTTGGGGTCAAGTTCTTATCTTTTGAATCGATAACAACTTTTTGAACATGCCCTGTTTGTTCATCGGTCACTTGCTGTAAAGTTACCCCATCGATTAAGTCAACAAAACGAACTCTTCCGCTTATGTCTGAGAGAATTACTGAGTTATATGGATCGTGGTTGTAAAGTGGCTGACGCTTGTAGACCCGGTCTCCATCGTTTATCACTAATTCAGCGCCGTAGGGAACGTCATATTTCTTTATTTGACGATTATTCTCATCATATATACCGATGATCCCTCTTCTGCCGGTAACTACCTTAACAGTTCCCATGAAATCTGATTTTTCAACAAAAGAAACCCTCTCAAATTTGGCAATACCTTCAACTGCTGTTTCAACTTGCGACTGGCTCGCAATTCTTGAAGAAGTTCCGCCGAGGTGGAATGTTCTCAAAGTTAACTGGGTACCAGGCTCGCCGATAGATTGAGCAGCTATAATTCCTACTGCTTCACCAACTTCAACAAGTTTACCGTTTGTTAAATTTCTTCCGTAACACTTTGCACAAACACCGCGTTTTGATTCGCAAGTAAGAACAGTCCGAATATATACAGATTCAATACTAGAATCCTCTATTTTTTCAGCAATTTCCTCTGTAATCGTCTCTCCGGCTTCAATGATCAATTCATCGGTTCGTGGGTCATATACATCCTCTTGAGCTACTCGTCCGGTTATTCTTTCAACGAGCGGCTCTCGCTCTAATTCTACATCCTTTAGAGCTGATATTTCAATACCGAGTATAGTGCCGCAGTCGATTTCAGAAATAATAACATCCTGCGAAACGTCTACAAGTCGGCGGGTTAAATACCCTGCATCGGCTGTTTTTAAAGCGGTATCGGCCAAACCTTTACGAGCACCGTGGGTTGAAATGAAGTATTCAAGAACTGAAAGACCTTCTTTAAAATTAGCCACAATCGGGTTTTCGATAATTTCACCTGCTTGTCCTGACAAAGTCTTTTGAGGTTTCATCATTAAACCTCGCATACCAGCAAGCTGCCTTACCTGTTCTTGCGAGCCTCGAGCACCCGAATCAACCATCATGTGAAGCGAGTTAAAGCCTTGATTATGAATTTTTATTTTATCCATCAGTGCTTTTGCAACGTCATTTGTTGTATGAGTCCAAACGTCGATTATCTTGTTGTAACGTTCCGCATCTGTGATAACACCTTGTTCATGTTCATTCAGAATAGTTTCGACTTTCTTGTTTGCCTTGGTGATAAGATTTTCTTTTTCCTCAGGTATTATCATATCTGCATAGGAAACCGATAATCCCCCGGCAGTAGAATATCTAAAACCAAGGTCTTTCAAATCGTCAAGAAATTTGGCTGTAACCTTATTACCAAGTTTAATAAACATCTGACCAATAAAGCCGCCAAAGGTTTTCTTGATTAAGAGCTGATTGAAGAACCCCATTTCATCCGGGACTATTTTATTAAAAATAACTCTTCCGGTAGTAGTTTCAATCAATTCACCATTAAACCTAACCTTAATTCTCGCGTGCAAACCGACAATTTTCGAGTTGTAGGCAATCATTACTTCGTCGGGTGAACCGAATACCATTCCTTCTCCTTTTTCACCTTCCCTAAGTTTTGTAAGATAGTAACATCCTAAAACTATATCTTGAGTCGGTAGAACAATCGGGCTGCCATTTTGCGGAGAAAGAATATTATGACTGCTTAACATCAGAAGGGAAGCCTCAAGCTGAGCCTCGTATGAAAGCGGAACGTGAACAGCCATCTGATCGCCGTCAAAGTCTGCATTGAATGCCGTACAAACCATCGGATGCAATTGGATAGCTCTTCCATCGATTAAAATGGGTTGAAATGCCTGGATGCCAAGTCTATGAAGCGTAGGAGCACGGTTCAAAAGAACAGGATGACCTTCAATAATTTTTGCTAAGATATCCCATATAATCGGGTCTTTTCTGTCTACAACTTTTCGCGCACTTTTTACTGTTTTGTTATGCCCGCGCTCAATTAATTTTCTAATGATGAAAGGTTTAAATAACTCGACTGCCATATCTTTCGGCAAACCGCATTGATGCAGTTTTAATTCTGGACCTACCACTATAACCGAACGTCCGGAATAATCAACTCTTTTTCCTAATAAATTTTGGCGGAAGCGTCCTTGCTTTCCTTTAAGCATATCACTTAATGATTTTAACGGTCTATTGTTATCGCTTCTAACAGCGCTACCTCTTCTTGAGTTATCGAATAATGCATCGACGGCTTCCTGCAGCATTCTCTTTTCATTTCGAAGAATTACTTCCGGAGCTTTGATATCAATTAATCTTTTAAGCCGGTTATTTCTAATAATAACTCTTCGGTAAAGATCGTTAAGGTCTGAAGTGGCAAATCTTCCTCCTTCAAGGGGAACTAAAGGACGAAGTTCAGGCGGAATAACCGGAATATACGAGAGAACCATCCATTCAGGTTTATTGGTAACCTTTCCTTCAAATTCTTTAAATGCTTCAAGAACTCTAAGTCTTTTTAACAGATCTGCCTTTTTTTGTTGCGAAGTTTCGATAGCAAGCTGCTCCCTCAATTCCTTCGAAAGTTTCTCAACTTCTGTCTTTTTCAGTATTTCTTTTACAGCTTCACCGCCAATTTTTGCAACGAATTTTTTTGCGTCATCATCTTCTAATTTTTCATTACCCGGCGGTAAAGAATTTAACACTTCAAAGTATTGATCTTCAGAAATAAGATCTTTTTTACTTAAACCGGTTGGACCGGGACTTAAAACGATATAAGATTCATAATAAATAACTTTTTCTAATTCTTTCAGGCTTAAGCCTATTATGTTTCCAATTTTCGATGGTTGCGCTCTGAAGAACCAAATATGAACAACCGGAACGGCTAATGCGATATGCCCCATCCTTTCGCGGCGTACACTTTTTTGAGTTACTTCTACACCGCACCTATCGCAGATAATTCCTTTATACCGGATTCGTTTATACTTTCCGCAGAAACATTCCCAATCGCGTGTTGGACCGAAAATTTTTTCGCAAAACAGTCCGTCTTTTTCTGGTCTGAATGAACGATAATTTATTGTTTCCGGTTTAGTAACCTCACCATACGATCTTGACAGAATATCATCCGGACTGGCTAAGCTAATAGTGATACTATTTATATCACGCATTGCATTTTCTTGAATTCTATAAGGCATTTTTTACTCCTTTTTCTTAGCGAAAAATTTATTCAAACTGTGTTAATTAATTTTTATATCAAGACCTAAGCCTTGAAGTTCTTTAATTAACACGTTGAATGACTCAGGAACATTTGGCTCCTGTAAGTTTTCACCTTTTACAATTGCTTCATAAACTTTTGCTCTTCCTGCAACATCATCACTTTTAACGGTAAGAATCTCCTGAAGAATGTGAGAAGCTCCGTATCCTTCCAGCGCCCAAACCTCCATTTCTCCAAATCTTTGACCGCCAAATTGAGCTTTACCTCCGAGCGGCTGCTGGGTAATAAGAGAGTAAGGACCAATGGAACGCGCATGAATTTTATCATCTACAAGATGACTTAGCTTGAGCATGTAGATATAACCGCAGGTTACATTTTGGTGGAATTTTTCACCGCTTCGTCCGTCGTACAGATCAGCTTTGCTGCCTGATGCTAAGCCTGCTTTTGCTAGCCATCCGTCAACATCGGACATTTTTGCTCCATCAAAAATGGGTGTTGCAAATTTTAAGCCCATTTTTTTAGCTGCCCAACCAAGTGCTGTTTCATATAGCTGTCCAAGATTCATACGGGATGGAACACCTAATGGATTTAATACAATGTCGACCGGGGTGCCATCTGCCAGGAACGGCATATCTTCAGCAGGCACTATCTTTGCCACAACTCCTTTATTTCCATGCCTGCCTGCCATTTTATCCCCAACGGATAATTTTCGTTTTTTAGCAACGTAAACTTTGGCAAGCTGCACAATTCCAGGGGAAAGTTCGTCACCGCTAGTTATTTTAATTTTCTCACGTTTGTAGTCCTCTTCTAGATCGGCTAGTACATCGAAATAATTTTTATACAAGGTTTCAACGTGATTGTTAAGTCTTTTCGATTCAAACCAATCGAGTGTGTAATCAAGTTTAGTCACATCGTCTAATGATTTAAAAGTAGAGTCTTTAATAGTCACACCGCTTCTTAGTACGATGCTTCCATCCAAATCTCTAATTCCTGTAGTCGTTTCGTTCTCGGTTAATTTGGTTAATTTATCAACTAACTTATCGTAGTGATTTCTAAGAACCTGTTTGTGTTCATTTTCTAAATTGTCAAGAATCTTCTTTTCTATTTTTTTACTTTCAGTATCTCTTTTTTTACGACTGAAAAGTCTAGTTTTAATTACCGTTCCTTTAAGACCCGGAGGTGCTTTTAAGGAAGCATCTTTTACATCACCTGCTTTATCACCGAATATGGCTCGAAGTAATTTTTCTTCAGGAGTGGGGTCGGTTTCACCTTTAGGTGTAATTTTGCCAATTAAAATATCCCCTTCTTTAACTTCAGCCCCTTCTCTGATAATGCCGTTTTCATCTAAATTCTTAACGGCATCTTCGCTAACGTTGGGAATTTCACGAGTAAGCTCTTCTTCCCCTCGTTTTGTTTCACGCACTTGGAGTTCAAACTCTTCGATATGTATAGATGTATAAACATCTTCGCTTACTACTCTTTCACTAATTACAATCGCGTCCTCAAAGTTGTAGCCTCTCCATGGCATAAAGGCAACCAGTACGTTTCTTCCAAGAGCTAACTCACCACCGTCGGTTGCTGCGCCATCAGCGAGAACGTCACCTTTTTTAACCCTTTGTCCTTGTGTAACAAGAGGTCTTTGGTTAACAGATGTTTCTTGGTTAGTTCCGGAAAATTTAACCAGCTTGTAATAAACTCTTCGGATGTCGTTAAAACTTGTAAGAGCTTCGATGCTATTGGGGTTTATATCATATTTAACAATTATTTGATTTGCATCCACATATTCTATTACACCATCATCTTCTGCCATGGTAACTGCTCGTGAATCCATTGCAACTTTCTTTTCCATTCCGGTTCCGACAAGAGGAGCTTCGGGTCGCAATAAAGGAACCGCTTGACGCTGCATATTCGAACCCATGAGCGCTCTATTCGCATCATCATGTTCAAGGAAAGGAATTAGTGCAGCAGCGGCACTAACGATTTGTGCCGGCGCAACATCCATAAATTGTATATGTTCCGGAGTGACGATTGGAAACTCACCTTTCAGTCTTGTTTTTACTCGTTCGTTTACGAAACGAGATTGTTCATTTAAAGGTGCATTCGCTTGAGCGATGGTAAACAAATCTTCCTGTTCGGCAGTTAAATACTCAACTTCACTAAGAACTTTCCCCTTATCAACTGTTCTATACGGGGTTTCTAAAAATCCGTACCGATTAACACGTGCATAAATTGTTAGTGAGGAGATCAAACCTATATTTGGTCCTTCAGGAGTTTCGATAGGGCATAATCTTCCGTAGTGTGTATAGTGAACATCGCGGACTTCGAAACCTGCTCTTTCTCTTGTTAGTCCACCAGGTCCTAAAGCAGACATACGACGTTTATGAGTCAACTCTGCTAGAGGATTAGTTTGATCCATAAACTGCGATAACTGATTAGTTCCGAAGAAAGCATTTATTACGCTGCTGATTGTTCTTGCGTTAACTAAATCCTGAGGCGTGAAATTCTCCGTATCGCGCATGTTCATTCGTTCTTTAATAGTGCGCGCCATTCTTGCCATACCTATATTGAACTGCTGCCCTAACTGCTCTCCTACAGTTCTTACTCTTCTATTCCCTAAATGGTCAATATCATCTACGGCTTCGTTTCCGTTTTTCAATTTAATGATATATTTAATTATTGAAATGATATCTTCAACGGTTAGTACTGTAGTATTCTCTGGAATATTCAGCTTTAATTTGTCGTTCATTCTATGACGCCCCACCTCGCCCAAATCATAGCGCTTATCATTGAAGAATAATTTCTCTATTAATGCCTGGGCGGTTTCTAAATCCGGGGCTTCTCCGGACCTCAATTGCCTGTAAATTGCATATAGCGCTTCTTCTTTTGTGTGTGAAGTATCTTTTCGTAGAGTGTTCACAATTAGATCCTGATCCGGTGAGGCTTCGGATTTTATCAATTTTATGGTTTCAACCTCTGCATCATTCAACCTTTCAATATCGGCACCGGTGAGGATACTATCTTTAGTTAAGAAAATTTCTCCTGTGGACATATCAAATACATCGCTGGCGATAGTTCTGCCTTCATAATCTTCAATTTTAACTTTCCTAACGTCAATCTCTTCCACTAAATTGAAAAGGCTTAATATTTCTTCGTCGGTAGCAAAATTCAGTGCACGCAGCAACGTGGTTGCCGGGAATTTTTTACGTCTATCTATATAAACGTACATCACATGGTTAATGTCTGTAGCAAATTCAACCCAAGAACCACGCAAAGGAATAATTCGGGCAGCATAAATGGGAGTTCCGTTAGGATGAATAGTTTGTGAAAAAGCCACACCTGGTGACCTATGTAACTGTGTTACAACAACTCTTTCTGCACCGTTAACAATGAACGTTCCTTTGTCAGTCATAAATGGAAGGTTCCCGAGGTAGACTTCCTGCTCAACGGTGTTAACAAATTCTTCGGTCTCGGGATCTTTGGTGGAAAGCCTAAGTTTCCCTTTCAGGGGTGCAGCATAAGTAAGCCCTCTTTCCAAACATTCCTGAACGGAGTAACGCGGTTTTTCGATATAGTATTCAACAAAATCTAACCGGTAATTTTCCTTATTATCGAAAATCGGAAAATTTGAATTAAAGACGGCTTGTAATCCCTTATTTTCTCTTTTAGTAGGAGGAACTCGAAGCTGAATAAAATCTTCGAACGAATCGGTTTGGATACTTAAGAGATTGGGTGCCTCAATTATTGCCGGAATCCGGCTAAATGATATTCTATTATTATTGTTATCCAATTTTAAACCTCCAATTATTAAACTTTTAATCAAACTATTCTATACAAAACTGGTACATCCACATCAATAAATACGAAAACGATAAGACGGTTTTCACCGCCTTATCAATTTTTGATAAAATTACATTCTATTCGATATTTGAGTGCACTTTTTTTATTTTATTTCGACGGTAGCGCCGGCTTCTTCGAATTCTTTTTTGAGTTTTTCGGCTTCTTCTTTTGAAACAGCTTCTTTAACCGTTTTTGGGGCAGAGTCCACTAAGTCTTTTGCTTCTTTAAGACCCAAACCTGTATGCGCTCTTACTACTTTTATTACGTTGATTTTTTTATCGCCGGTAGATTTAAGTATCACGTCGAATTCGGTTTGCTCTTCAACAGGTGTGGCATCACCACCTGCGGCAACGACACCACCAGCCATCACTACCGGTGCTGCTGCTGTTACACCAAATTCTTGTTCTAATGCCTTCTTTAGTTCAGAGGCTTCTAATAGTGATAATCCTTTAATTTTTTCTACTATTTCAGCAATTTTTTCTGACATTTTATATTCTCCTAATATATTTTTTTCACGTTAAATTTTAATTATGCGGCTTCTCTTTTAGATATCTGATCAACTACGCTGACTAGATCTCTCATAACCGCATTCACGGTACCTACAACACCGGAGATCGGGGAATTTAGACTACTCAAAATTCCTGCTATAATTTCCTGTTTTGAAGGAAGTGTTGCCAATTCATTGAGCTTGCTTCCGTCGAAATATTGACTTTCAATATAACAAGCTTTTAAACTTAATTTTTGCGTATTATCAAAATACTTTTTGATAATTTTAGCCGGAGCTACCGGATTTTGCGATGAAGCAAAAACATAACCGGTCATTCCAACCAGATGATCCGCTAATTTATCAAACTTCCCGGTTTCCTGAAGAGCTCTTTTAAATAAGGTGTTCTTAAATACTTTATATTTAACACCCTCTCTCCTGAAGTCGTTGCGAACTTGATCTATCTCCGCAACTGTTATTCCGGAGTAATCGGTAAGATAAACGGCGGATGAATCCTGGATCATTTCCTTAACGTAAGAAACGATATCAGATTTTTCATTCCTCTTCATTTTTCTCCCATAGCAGATTGATTAATCGTGTCACTTAGAAGCATTTTATTGAGTGCGTAAACTTTTTAATTAGAGGACAGTTCCTCTTTTAAAATTCTTAATCCGGGTCCCATCGTAGTTGATAAATAGAGACTTTTTACATATTGTCCCTTTGCCGATGCAGGTTTCAATTTTACTATGGTATTCAGAAATGCCCGGGCATTTTCAACTAATTTATCGGTTTCAAAATTTAATTTACCTAAAGAAGTGTGTACTATCCCGGCTTTATCAACTCGGAATTCAATTTTTCCTGCTTTCACTTCCTTTACTGCTTTTGTCACATCAGGGGTAACCGTTCCGCTTTTAGGATTTGGCATTAATCCTTTGGGCCCTAAAATCTTGCCTAACTTACCAAGTTCCGACATAGAATCGGGTGAAGCTATAATAACATCTACGTCTGTCCACCCTTCCTTAATCTTATCAAGATACTCTTCAGAACCTGCATAATCTGCGCCTGCATCTAATGCTTCTTGAACTTTAGAGCCTTTGGCGATAACAAGCACCCGAACCTGTTTGCCGGTACCGTTAGGAAGTGAAACAGTTCCGCGAACCATTTGATCAGCATGTCTGGGATCAACTCCGAGCCGGATAGCACAGTCTAAGGATTCAACAAACTTTACTTTTGAATTATCCTTCAAAATCTTAATTGCATCCGAAAGCGAATATTCTTTAATTCTGTCAGTTGATTCGAGAATACTTTTACTTCTTTTAGTCTTTTGCATTTGTTCACCAATTATAAATAAAATGATAACTTAAGAAATTAATCCTCTACATTAATGCCCATGCTTCTGGCAGTTCCGGCAACCAAGCTCATCGCATGATCAATATCGTAGGCATTTAAGTCTGGTATTTTAATTTGAGCAATTTCTTTAACTTGCTCTTTAGTAACCTTACCCACCTTTGCGCGGTTAGGCTCGGGTGAACCTTTCTCGATTTTAGCAGCTCTTTTAAGCAGCACAGCAGCTGGAGGGGTTTTAGTAATAAAGGTAAAGGATTTGTCAGAAAATACTGTTATTACTACTGGAATTATCAGACCGTCTTTATCGGCAGTTTTTGCGTTAAACTGTTTACAGAATTCCATAATGTTTACCCCCTTTTGACCGAGGGCAGGACCTACCGGTGGTGAAGGATTAGCTTTACCTGCCGGTATTTGTAATTTGATATACCCGGTTATTTTCTTAGCCATTTTTTACCCTATTATAAATACTTGATTATTTTTCCAATTCTGCTTGAACAAAATCGATTTCCACAGGAGTCTTTCTCCCGAAGATTGAAACCATTACCTTAATTTTCATTTTTTCTTCGTTAACCTCCTGAACAGTTCCGCTGAAATTATTGAATGGACCGTCAATAATCTTAACCAAATCCCCGCTTCTGAAAATCGTTTCCATTCTCTCACCGCTTTCGTCTTGCGTAATTCTTCCTACGATTCGTCTTACTTCTTCGGGCTGAAGGGGATTTGGATTATTTCTGGTTCCTAGAAAACCCATTACCGAGGGAGTACTCAATATAAATTCTTTAACCTGGTTATCAAGGTCGGCTTGAATGAGAATATAGCCGGGAAAGAAATTTTTTGTTTTGCTTTTTTTCTTCCCGTCCTTAACTTCAAATACTTTTTCCATCGGAACAAGCACTTCGTGAATTTTAGCTCGTAAAGTTTCATTATCGCTAAGTTCTGCTTCCAACAAGCTTTTAACTTTATTTTCGTGTCCGGAAAAAGTTCTTACCACGAACCATTTCGAATCGACATCAGTCATCTATTAAAATATTCCTTTAAATATTTGCGTAATTGCCATATCAATCACGTATGTAAATGCGGCAATAATTAAACAAACCACTATTACTATCATAGTAGATTCTTTTAGTTCCTCTTTTGTAGGCCAAGTAACCTTTTTCATTTCTTTGACGACATCATCAAAGAAACCTATAATTTTCTCTTTCATAATATTCGATTTTCTTTAGTTGCACGTCAGGAGGGACTCGAACCCCCAACCTGCGGTTTTGGAGACCGCTGCTCTAGCCAATTGAGCTACTGACGTATAGTTAATTATTTTGTTTCTTTATGAATAGTGTGTTTTCTATCCCATCGACAGTATTTTTTGAATTCAACTCTGTTCGGATGGAGTCTTTTATTCTTTGTGGTTGTATAATTTCTTCTTTTACACACCGTACATTCTAATGTGATTATTTCTCTCATTGTATTATTAAATTTTTAATTTATAAACCTATTTTTATTAATGTTCAGCGTCGTTATTTCGGAATAACTATTTTGTTGAATCGATAGCACACTCCGAATAAGTGAATTTTCAAATTCCTTCCGGTGGTGGTTAACGAATCTTGAACATTCTTTCTTCTTCATAAAACATTAGAACCTGCTTTTGAGCGGGAGACGGGACTCGAACCCGCGACCAACAGCTTGGAAGGCTGTGACTCTAGCCAACTGAGTTACTCCCGCAATTTTTTCAGTTTACACTTCTTAATTCATATTACTCGAATCGGCTGTGAACCCTTAATTCTTAGGCTACTTCAGAGCTGACGACCGGGATTGAACCGGTGACCTCATCCTTACCAAGGATGTGCTCTACCAACTGAGCTACGTCAGCAATTTGTCAACTCACTTATTCCTTCTTTCCAATAATGTTCTCGATTTTATTAGAACACTATGCTAACCGGGCTACGTGAGTTTTAATTTTTCAATATTTTATAAGAACTCGCACCTTGACTGGAGTGGAAAGATAAAATTTCAAATGAACTAAAAAAATGAGAAAAAGCGCAAAAAAATAAGGGAATTAAAAAAATCTAAATATTTATTCCCTTATATCCTCATAATTTCATATATTGTGGGCGGCGAGGGATTCGAACCCCCAAAGGCTTCCGCCAACGGATTTACAGTCCGCCCCGGCTCTCCAACTCCGGCGTCCGCCCGGTTTTATAAACGAGCACCAAATATATTTTTTATTCAATAAAAAAGCAAATTTTATCAATATATCATACTTGGGTTACAAAAATAACTTCATTTATTTCAAAAAATTTTAAAGAAATACCTCTAAACTGATGGAGCTTATTAAATCTAATATCTTTCTCAAAAATGAATCTGTTTGCTAGGATACTTTTAATGAAATGATTAAATTTTTTACTTAAGCCGCTGGTGGTTTTCTCTATAAAGAACAGATAAGTGGAATTTTTTAGCTGGGAAGAAAATATAATTAACAAGAATCATGTTTAAAAAGATAATTATTAAACTTTTCCATCTGCTTTAAATTTCTTTTGGACAGCAGTATAATACTGAACAATACTTTAATAAATTTTACATCAGGTCAACAATACTTACTTTTTATATTTTATTTTCCCCTGTGTTAGGAAAATAACTTTCTCTAAACATAAAAAATCAATTAAAGTGATTTGTAACTTCCAAATTGTTTTACGCCCGATATTTTGTTCTTTTTTGAGTTCGTCATAATTAATGTTTAATAGATCATTTATGATTTTGATTTCCTTCCTTTTTCTAATATACTCTTCAATTCTTTTAGGAACATTAACACAGGATAAATCTTTATAAATAAAATTGTAATTTAATCTGGTAGTTTTAAAGGTACCTTTTAGCAGTGGAAAATATTTAACAATAATATTATCGGAGTCATAGGTTACTGCCTTATATTCACTCGGTTCTATCTTTTTTAAACAATCCTCGATCCTATATAAATAATCTATAATTATTTTTTGGGTTTCATTAATTGTCTTTATGCCGATATTTCTGCATTTTAATATTTTATGAAGTTTAGTATTTAACAATTCTTCTAATGCCATAATTCCGTTTTTGTTAGTAAAACACTTTAATCTAAATGGTAGGTCTATGTTTTTAAGATTTATTTCCCTTAAAAGAGAATTGTTAATCACAAAACTTTCTTCCAAATTATAAAAATTTGATTTTTTTACAAGTTTAATTATTTCGTCGAAACTTATAACTGTACCCTTAACATTAGGGGAAACCATTTTAGCTGCCTGCTATTTAAAGTATTCTAAATCTTCCATCTAAGAAATCATTTTGATTTTTCGGGTCGTAATATCCTTCATTCTTATCTGCGTAAGCTGTTGGGTTAGCATCAAAGGATTTTTTGCAAATTGTACAGCAAAAATAGTATCTGGCATCTTTATATAAACTCATTCCTTTCGCTTTATTTATATTAATTCTTTCACCGCACACAGGATCTCTTTCCCACTCGATTTCATTAGGTATTATTATCCCTTTGTTTTTTACCACAACATTATCAACATATCTATCCGTATGATTATCAAATTCTGCTTTACAGGTATTACAGCAGAAATAATATTTTTTCCCATTAACTTCGCTGACCTTACATCCTGCAGTAGTTATTAAATACATTCCACAAACTACATCACGCATAAAATTTTCCTGATTCATTTTATCATCTCCTTCCTGCAGACTAAGGGAAGTATATGGTTAATGGAATTTACTGTACAATTAATTTCCCTTTTACCATTCCCATTCCGCATTGAAAACCGTATTCACCCGGTTTATCAATTTTCAATTCAACAGGAATTGTTTTATATGGTGTTAAAGTTGCCTGCTTTTGAAAATCGGGAAACACAACTTGTTCTGTACAGGCAGCAGTTTCCTCTCTAATAAAATTCAGTTTAATTGGTTTTCCAGATTCGAATATCAAAACATCAGGTGTATAGCCGCCTTTTACTTTAATTACCGCTTCCTGAATTCCACCATCAGCAGCTTCAACTTTTACTGCTTTCTTTTCCGAAAACCAGAAATACCAGGCAACCAATGTTGATAATGTGAGTCCTCCAACAATTACTAATATTTGATCTAGTGCCATTTTATAATCTCCTTTTTACCAATTAAATTCCAAACTACAAGCACCAAATAGCAAACAAATATCAAATTCCAATAAGTCAAATTTCAAACTGTGTGAGCAATGTGGTTTCGATTTTAGTATTTATTTGAAATTTGTTATTTGGGATTTCATAATTTATTTCGCTTTAAATCTTCTCAAACGATTCGCATTGGTTACAACTGTTACAGAACTGAATGCCATTGCAGCACCGGCAATTAGTGGTGAAAGTAATATTCCGAAGAACGGATAAAGCAATCCGGCTGCAATTGGTATTCCGAGTCCGTTGTAAAAAAAAGCGCCGAATAGATTTTCTTTTATATTTTTCATTGTAGCTTTTGAAAGCTGAATAGCAAGCACAACTCCTTTAAGACTTCCTTTTATTAAAGTAATGTCAGAAGCTTCAATTGCTACATCTGTTCCGGTTCCGATCGCCAAACCAATATCAGCTTGTGCTAAAGCAGGAGCATCATTTATTCCATCGCCAACCATTGCAACTTTCTTTCCTTCATTCTGAAGCTTCTGAACATTAAATGCTTTATCTTCAGGAAGAACTTCTGAAAGTACTCTATCAATGCCCACTTGTTTAGCAATAGCATTTGCTGTTCGGCTGTTGTCTCCGGTTATCATTACTACTTCCAACCCAAGTTTTTTCAATTGTATGATTGCTTCTTTTGAATCAGGTTTTATTATATCTGCTACAGCTATTATTCCTGCAGCTTTTCCGTCTATTGCAACAAACATTGGCGTCTTGCCTGCATCAGCAAGTTCACGGCTTTGCTCTTCAAGGGTATTAAGCTCAATTGAGAATTTTTTCATCATCTTTAAGTTGCCAAGAAATATTTTTCTTCCATTAACATTTGCTTCAACACCGTGTCCGGGCACAGCATTAAAGTTTTGAGCATCAAACAATTCGAGAGATTTATTTTTAGCTCCGTTCACAATAGCTTCTGCCAAAGGATGCTCAGAAGATTTTTCTACACTTGCACTTAAGCTAAGCACGTCATTTTCAGAAAATCCATTTGTAGTAAGAACATCTGTTAAAGAAGGTTTCCCTTCAGTTATGGTTCCGGTTTTGTCCAGAATAATTGTGTTTAACTTTTGCGCTGTCTCCAATGCTTCGCCGCTTCTAATTAATATTCCATTCTCAGCACCTTTGCCAACTCCGACCATTAATGAAATAGGTGTTGCTAATCCAAGTGCACAAGGGCACGCAATAACCAATACAGTAACAAAAACAATCAGAGCATAAATAAGCTGCGGTGCGGGTCCAAACACATACCATATAACAAATGAAAGAATAGCTGTAATGATAACTGAAGGAACAAAATATCCTGAAACCGTATCAACAATTTTTTGAATAGGAGCTTTTGAACTTTGTGCCTGTTCAACCATCTGAATAATTTGCGCAAGAGCTGTATCCTTTCCGACTTTAGTAGCTTTAAATTTGAATGAGCCGGTTTTATTGATAGTTGCTCCAATTACTTCATCACCTTCGTGCTTTTCAACAGGGATTGATTCACCGGTAATCATTGACTCATCTATTGAAGAAGAACCATTAACAAGGATTCCATCAACAGGAATTTTTTCACCGGGTCTTACAATTATTATATCATCGAGCACCACTTCTTCAATAGGAATATCAAGCTCTTTTCCATCACGTTGCACTCTTGCAGTTTTTGCCTGAAGTCCGATTAATTTTTTTATTGCCTCAGAACTTTTTCCTTTGGCTCTTATTTCCAATGCCATTCCTAGCACAACCAAAGCAACTACAACAAATACCACGTCAAAAAAGACATCGGCTAATTGTTCAGAAGGAAAAATTTCCGGGAATAAAACAGCAACAGTGGAATAGAGCCACGCTGCTGAAATGCCGGTAGCAATTAATGTATGCATATTTGCTGAACGATTCTTAAAAGCTGCCCAGGCACCAGTATAAAACTGAGAACCCGACCAGAACATCACTGGCAGACTCAGCAAAGCCATTCCTAACCAGATATATGTCAACAGTTCGGTTCCTTTTTGAAATTGTGCAGGCAAGCCCAATAAATCAGGATAACTGAAAAGAATTACAGGCAGAGATAGAATTGCTGCAAATATAAATTTCCTCATCAATGTTTTATATTCTTTTTCACGCGCAAGCTGGTTTTCATCAACAGGTTCTTCTTTTACTTTTTCTTCTTTGCCTGAAGGCGAGATAGGTTTTTCTTCTGTTTTTACACCAGAAGTTTCGAATACCTGGTAATCTAATTTTTCTATAACATTTTTAATTGCTTTGGTATCTATTAAACCTGGGATGTACTTTATTATGGCTGATTCGGTTCCCAAATCCACACTTGCAGAAATAACACCGCTTTTTTGCTTTAATTCTTTTTCAATTTTAGTTACACACGACCCGCAATGCATTCCTCTTATTCCAATCTTCAAGGTTGAATGCCCTGTTTGATAGCCGGCATTTTTTATTGCTCTGATTATTTCTTCCGTTGTGGTTTCACCACTCTTAAACTCAACGTGTGCAGTTTCTGTTGCATAATTAACGTGAGCTAACTTTATGCCTGGTAGTTTCTTTATTTCTTTTTCAATCGTGTTTATACAGGAAGTGCAGTGAAGTCCGTTTATCGGTAAAGAAAGCTTTTCTGTTCCGTAGTTTGTCGTCCTATATGACGGCTCAATTTTTTTCATCTTTTCAATATATTTATTTGGTTCAAGAGCAAATTTATTCTGGCAGCTCTCCGAGCAGAATTCATATCTCTTACCATCCAAATCAATATAGTATTTTGACGGTGATTTTACTTCCATTCCGCATAGGGGGTCGAGTACCATTTTATTAAACTCCTTTCACAAATTGTCATTTACTTTTTCTGATGATGAGATTCGTGTTCCATATCTTTCTTCTTCAAACTTGAATCATTCTTTTCATCCTTCATATCGTGTTTCATCATCCCTTCTCCGTGCATCATCTTCATCATCATTTGATGCATTTCAGGGTTGTCCATCATCATCTTACACATCTGCATCATGCCTTCGCTGTCTCCTATGGTATGGCTCATCATTTTCCCCATCATTTGCATTCTCATTGTGCTGTCAGCAGCAATTTTATCCATGCATTTCTGCATATCTTCCTGCTGCATCATCATTTTGTTTTCTTTCTTTTCAATCGGTTTTTCCTGTGCATTTATAGAAGCAACAAAAGTGAAAAGAAGTCCAAAAACAAATACTACCATTAAATTTTTCTTAAACATTTCAACACCTTTTTATTTTAAATTAGTTGTTATTGTCTTTAATAACACAATAGAGATGCCATTATTAAATTGTGTTTTTAGTTTATAATAAAGGTTTTTTGAAATAGAGCATTTAAGAATTTTAAAAATATTTAAAGATATTAAGAAAAATTCGTGAAGAGGATACTGGTATTTTATGAATCTTGAATAAAAGAAATTTCTAATTAAAAATAATGTAATTATAACCAGCAGTATTGAAGTGGAAAAATAAATAAAGGCGGAATTCACTTGACTCCGTATTATACTACAGATGTTATATTTGTATTAAGTGAAAAATAGGTTTAGAAATGGAACATTACAAAGTTGGTGCGATTGCCGAAAAAGTTGGCGTTAATGTAGAGACTTTACGCTATTATGAAAAAATAAAAATTATGCCTAAACCTAAGCGTAAGGAATCACGCTATCGTTTTTATGATGAGCTGGATTTGAGAAGATTATTATTCATAAAAAGAGCAAAAGAACTTGGTTTTACATTAAAAGAAATAAAAGAATTATTGAATCTAAAAATTGAATCAACTGCGACTTGCGGAGATGTAAAACATTTAGCAGAACATAAATTAACAGATATCGAAGAAAGAATAAAAGATTTGAAGAATATTAAAAATGTTTTGATAAAATTGATTAATCAGTGTGTTTGTGAAGAACTTTCAACCGATGAATGCCCCATTCTGGAAATCATAGACCCTAAAACATAACACATAATAAAGGAGGTGATACGAGATGAAACGCAAATTCGCATTAATTTTGGGAATATTGGGAATAACAGTGAGTGCACTCGCCTTCACTGGAACAAGTGCCAATACAGATAATTCGGTTTGCCCACTTAGAAGCACTCCAGCTTGTCCAGAGTACCCATCTTGTTGCAAATAATTGGAAAGCTTAAAGGGATTCGGAAAAAATACCGAATCCCTTTGAAAATTTTGTTAAGAATAATAATATGATTTTATGGAGTTAAATTATCTTGAAATCAAATAAATTTTTCAGAAACAGCGCAATAGTAACGGCATTACTTGCTTCACTTTGCTGTATTACGCCGGTATTAGCTGTCTTAGGCGGATTGAGCGGTATTGCATCTACATTTTCTTTTCTTGAACCGCTGCGACCTTACTTTATTGCTTTTACGGCAATCATTCTCGGTTATGCTTTTTATAATGCATACAAGCCTAAGAAAAAAGATGAGATAGAATGTGCTTGCGATGATGAAAAAGTTGAAACAAAGAAAAGCTTCATTAATTCTAAATCATTTTTATGGATAGTAGCAGTGATTGCTGTTGTTTTAATTACATTTCCTTATTACTCTCAAGCATTCTTCCCCCAAAGGGACAAGCCGGAATCTAAAAGCGAATTGTCAGCAAATTTTCCGAAAGGAGTCCTTCGGACAAATCACATAATAAAAGCCAATCTTGAAATTGAAGGAATGACCTGCACAAGTTGCGAACAATCGGTTGATTATGCACTTAAATCAGAAAAAGGTGTTTTGAGTGCTGAATCATCTTATAAAACCGGAATTGCTTATGTTCAATTTGATGATACAAAAGTTCAGCCGGAACAATTGAAGAAAGCAGTTGAAAATAAAGTTGGCTATAAAGTGAAAAAGATTCAAACAATTCCCGAAGGGACAAGTAACGAAAAAGAAAATTAAGATGGAGCGATAATGTCTGTTCAAACAATAAAATTAGAAATTAACGGAATGACTTGTGAACATTGTGCGCAAACAATTAGTAAAAAAGTTTCTAAATTAGATGGCATAATCTCTAAAGCAGTAAATTATCCAGAAAGGAAAGGTGAATTTGAGTTCGATTCGGACAAAGTATCAAAATCAGAAATTATAGATGCCATTAATTCTACCGGACATTATAAGGTAGTTGGTGAAATAGAATCGAATAAAAATAAAGCTTATCAATATGATTTGATTATCATTGGCGGAGGTTCCGCTGCTTTTGCCGCTGCAATAAAAGCAAGTGAACTTGAGAAAAAAGTTTTGATGATAAATGATGGTTTACCTATTGGCGGTACTTGCGTAAATGTAGGCTGTGTTCCATCTAAAACTTTAATAAGAACCGCAGAACAATTTCACATTGCCAACCATCCAAACTTTTCTTCAATAAAATCCGGCAATAATAAAATTAATTTTAAGGAAGTTATCCGTCAAAAAACTGAATTAGTGGAAGAGTTAAGGGAACACAAATATGTAAATGTCTTAAAAGATGATTCCAATGTAACGATTCTTGAAGCGTACGGAAAGCTTATAGACAAAAACACAATTGTCCTTAGGACTCCCAATGGAGAAGCAGATGGTAATAAATATTCTGCAGAAAAAATTTTGATTGCAACCGGCTCAACCACATTTGTACCGGACATTCCCGGTTTAAGTGAAGTTGACTATTTAACGAATGAAACATTATACGATTTAGAAGAACTCCCGGAACGCTTAATTGTAATCGGGGGGAGATACATTGCTTTGGAAAATGCTCAGATGTTTGCACGTCTTGGTTCTAAAGTAACTATTCTTCAACGGTCATTCAGAATTCTTCCCGATGAAATGCCGGATGTAACTGAAACATTAAAAGAATATCTGAAAGAAGAAGGAATAGAAATAAAAACCGGTGTAAAAATAAATTCGATTCATATGAAGGAAGATAAAGTTTTAGTTAATGCTTCGGTTAAAGATGAAGAAGAAAACATTCAAGGAACACATATCTTTGTTGCAACCGGCAGAAAAGGAAATACTAAAGGTTTTGGATTAGAAGAAGTGGGAGTTGAATTTCATAAGCAAGATTTCATTAAGACAAATGAATATATGCAAACATCAATTCCAAATATTTATTCAGCCGGAGATGTAACTGGTGAATATTTATTTGTTTATTCGGCAGCTTATGAAGGATCACTCGCTGTTCAAAATATGTTTGCAGAAGTTCCAGCTAAAAAAGATTATTCTGTTTTCCCATGGGTCATATTCACCGATCCGCAAGTAGCCGGTGTTGGAATGGATGAAAATCAAGCATACGAAAATAAAATTGAATACGAAGTCTCAACAATCCAACTAAAAGATGTTCCGCGTTCAATTGCAGCACGAAATACAAAAGGATTTATAAAACTTATCCGCAATAAAGAAAACGACAAGTTAATTGGCGCAAGAATATTAGCTTCTGAAGGTTCAGAACTATTGATGGAAATTTCTTTGGCAATTAAATATGGAATTACCGTGAAAGAATTAAAACAAATGTTTCATCCATATTTAACATTATCGGAAGGAATAAAAATAGCCGCAATCAGTTTTGATAAAGATGTTCACAAACTTAGTTGCTGTGCAGTTTGATTAAATACTTTCTGAATAATCCTGCCGAAATCAGAAGCAGCAGCAATCCTGCAGATAAAAAAGGTAAATGAATATTTAGAGCAAAAAGTATTCCGCCCAGAATTGATCCACTCATTTCCCAAGATTATTAACTGAGTTCCGAACTCCGAGGCAATGAATAGAATAGTAATATTAAAATTGTATGCTGGAAGTTACTATGGCTTTTCATACTGTTAGCTCCTGAAAATGTTTCGTACATTGAAACCTTCGGGGTTAGAGCATAACTTGCGGTATCTTAACCTCGAAGGTTGCAGCCTCCGTTTGAAATCAACTTTTATCAATAAAATTCCACTTTAATATTAAAAAAAGAATTCCTACAATGGCACCCGCCAGGAATCCATCAAAAAATGCATAAATAAATCCATTGAGTGTAGTAGTTATTTTTATCTTAAATATATTTGCAATCAGTAAGATGAAATCCTTATTGAACATTTCCGTCATACTATGCAAAAAAGAAAAAATTAAATAAATACCCCCCCATGCTATTCCAAAAGAAGAGCTGATTAATAATATTTTTAATTTTACATTCATTCGCTTTCTCAAAACCATCTTGGATTTGTCTTCTGCATGTGCGTGCATTTTACTGTTCCATAAGAGCAGAATACACAACAGTTCCCTTTTTTAGGTCTTAGAATTTTCCCGCAGTTTGTGCATTCATAAAAAAATTGACAAGCATCAACCGGCATTATTTATTCTTTTTCAATCCACCAAAAGGATAAAGTATTACTGATTTATAAATAACTTCAATCATAATATTTATAAATAACAAAAAACAAATCTCAAATAACAAATAATTCTCAAATTACAAACACGAAATTTCAAACAGTTTTGAGCTTTGATCTTTTGATTTAGGAATTTGTTTGGAAATTGTTTTTTGTCATTTGTAATTTCCCTTTAGTGATGATGCTGATGCTCATCTTCTTTTTTAGCATCCTTGGCTTATTCATCTTCTCTCTGCCCGCGTCCTTTATGTGAGCCGTGTGAATGACCTCCGCAGCCGCCCATTCCACCGCCGCCGTGAGCGCCTTGTCCTCTGTGCATAAAAAACATTATGACGGCAAATATTATCACAAATATTAATGTTTCAGACATTTTATCATCTCCTTAATCTCAGTTATCGGTTTTTTTAACTTTCTCTTGAAACGAAAATCTGGTCTTCTTTAACATTTACTTTGAACTGCGTCAATGGTCTTGGCGGCGGTCCTTTAATATTTATTCCATTTAAGTCATAATGACCGTCGTGACAAGCACACCAAATATGTTCATAGTCATCACGATATTGTACAGTACATGCTAAATGTGTACAGACAGCAGTAAATGCTCTTATTTTACCCTTAGGAGTATTTATAAGAATACCGGGTTCATTGCCAAATCTAAAAATCTTTCCGCTGTTTGGTTTTAGTTCACCAACTTCCCCGGCAAGAACCGAAGTTGGTATGGGCTCAGAAGATTTAGGCGGAATTAAAAATTTTACGACCGGATATATAACAGAAAAAGCAAATGCAGCAAGACCACCCCCGAGAAAATATTTCAAAAAATTCCGACGTGATTTATTACTATTATTATTTGAGGTTTCAGACATTTTATCATCTCCTTTTCTACCTCACCCCCAACCCCTCTCCTTATCAAGGAGAGGGGAGTTAAGAGAGGTTAACAATTTTCTTCTGTTGCGTGTGCGAGCTTGCCGTGCCTGCACCAAACGCAATCGCAATGTTCGTGCATACACTGCTTATCTATTAATCTTGTTTTATACCATCTCTGCGCAATAGGGTGAATCATTTTTTTGCTTACTGAAGTGTTGTAGTGTTTTCTTAAAGCCGGTATCACATCATCCATTGATTTCATTTTATTGAGAATCAAATTATATCCTATGTTATATAAATGAGCGAACAGCCACCGGTTTGCAAGTGATGTTTGAATCTTTGGATAAAGATATGCTTTGCAAAGCTCATCATAAGATTTATTCGCAATTATACTTCTTGCTGCAAGATAGCCTGAAAGCATTGCGTACTTAATTCCAAATCCCCAAAGTGCATCTTGAAAACCTGCGTTTTCGCCTGCATATAGTATCCTGTTATCCTTAGAAATTTTAGGTTGATTAAAGAAGTTAACAAACCCACCGAATTCTTTCGGCTCATTTATATCAATCTCAATTACAAAATTTAAAACACGCAACGCTCTTTTATAGTATAGCTTTTCATTCTTAAAATCTTCAAACATACAAGTGGCAAATGTTGCTTTTCCGTTATTGACTAAAAGATACGCATAAGCTTTTGGTGCAATCTTATTGTTTATGAACCCGATAAACATATTGTCGAGTGATGTCTTAAACACCATTCCTTTTGCAATTGCATCTGCTGCTTTAGGTCCTGTACCAACTATTGCAGTTTGACTATCTACAGAATCTAATTTTTGTCCCCAGAGAATATTAACTCCGGCTTCTTCAGCTTGTTTTCTCAATCCCTGGTCTAATGAATTCTCATTTGAGCCTCTTTCAATTAAATAGAAAAGCGGGCGCGATGTTTTTACCTGAATCTTTTGCAGCTTTGGTCCATAGAAATAGCCATCACTTCCTGAATAAGGATTGCACAGAAAATTAATTTTGATGCCGATCCGGTTTAATATATCCAGAGTATCTTCCGGATCAGACCAATTCTCCAGCCCTTGAAAGTCACCGTTAAATCTTAATCCAACATCATTGTTTTGTTCAAATAAATTAACATCGTAGCCATTTTTAACCAGAGAAATTGCTGCTGTTAAACCAGCCGGACCGGCACCAACTATTGTTACATTCTTACTGCTCATAAATAACCTCTCTGCTGTTCCTTGAATGACTGAATGAATGTATGACTCCATATTTACTTCCATTCTCCAATGGAGTCCTTAGGACAATCATTCATCCATTCAAAAGTTTTGTCTCCGCATCAAGCTTTAATGATGATGCTTGTGCTCATCCCCATCATCTTTTTTACCTTCAGGCTTTACATACTTTTGGGGATTATTCTGGAATTGAACCATACAAAGTGCGCTGCAGAAATAATATGTCTTACCATTGTAATCCAATTTTTCTGCTTTGGAAATATCCTTTATTTCTGCCGAAGGCATCCCTTCGGGACATTCCGCATACAGGATCGTGTGTCATTTTACACCTCCGTTATTTGTTAAGTATTTTGTTAATTAGTTTGAGTTTGTCTTCAATCAATTTCTTAAAGATTAAATTCAACCTTATTAGCTTCAGTAGTTTTCCGCAGCCATTCTGTAGAGGCGTCAGTCATCGAATTTGTGTGCACCATTATTTTAGCAACGTCAGTTATAAAAAATTCTGCGACAGTTTTAGTTGTAAAGACTGCCGGATGCTCTGAGATATATTTATTTATCATAAGGTGTTCTAAAGATTCCTTACAAAATTCTTCTTCAAAACCGAAATGCTTTCCGATTATTGAGAACATTGTCTTTTCATCTGAATTACAGTAATTGTTTTTGCGAATAATTACTGAAAAACCTCTTAAGAATTCGCTTCGGTCTTTGTAACTAATTTCTTTAGAATTCATTTTTTCAAATCCCATTTTTTATAAAAGAAATTATAAATAGGCACAAAAACCAAACCTGCATAAACGCCATAAAGAAAACTTTCTATCAGCCCGAGGAGAAATCCCCACCAGGTTAGCCATTTGAAAGCCGGCAACACCGATTCCAGAAAAGTATGCATGTGAATACTACCCGGTGTTATGAGACCATAAATAACACAAACGATAAAACTTACAGCAGCAAAAATCCCCAGCGACCAGGTTACAATTTTTATCTTTAACATAATAAAGCTCCTTATTTAATTATAATTTTATGAATTAATGATGCCCATGCCCGGAATCAGGACCTTGGTTTTTTCGTTTTCGATCTTCGTCCCCGTAATCATCCTGTTTTCCAGGTCCTCCGTGTCCACCGTGCCCACCATGACCAAACATGTGCATGACAATAAAAAGAACTGCAATCAGCAACCAAAGCCAATTTTCTGATAACCATTCCATAATGAATAACTCCTTTACTTTATTTTTACATATTTAAAATATTATTGTCAGCTGGCAAAACCGAAGTTCCGGTCTTTGAAAAACAACTTTCATCTGAAATTATTTTGTTTTTTACCTACCGGAATAAATGCCGGAACAAGCCTTTTATATTCATAAAATTTATCACCAAACTTTTCTTCAAGCTGCTTTTCTTCTCTCTTTGAAAGCCGAAAATATGTAAACATCAGTATTGGCCACATAAACAGGGTAATTATTGTTGGCCACTGTACAAAGAAGCCAAGCGTAACTAAGAATAAACCAGTGTATTGTGGATGCCGGATATAAGAATAAATTCCTTCTATAACTAATTCGTCTTTTTTTGCATCATGAATGAGTTTCCATCCTTTGTAAACCAAATAAAATCCAAAGAAGATTATTCCGTTTGTAATGATGTGTAGAATTGTCATTGCAAGAACAGAATGTGATAAACCTATGAAGACAAGCCATAAATGTCCGCTTGCGTGAGAGAAAGGATCGAACACCGGGTATTTGTTTCCGAGCAAACCGGTTAGGAAATAAATTGTAAGCGGCACACCATACATTTCTGTAAATAACGCAACAATAAATCCAAGGAACGCACCCATCGAACGCCACTCGAATTTGTTTTTCGGCTTAACAAAGCTGAACACCAAAAACAAAACAATTAAAATACTGAACGATACCATTGTCCAGAATCCGTAAGCGTATCCGCCAATGTCAACTCCGTGCATTAAAATTTCCTTTCTTGTTTAGTTGGTAATTCCAAAAAGCCAGCCAAAGAAAATGTTTAAATTTTTAAGAATAACTTAAAATTCTCATTTTTTTATTTTTAAAGAATTTAAATTCTGTTAAATATTTTAAAATCATAATAGTATGATCGGAAGGGGAAACTTGTAAATGATTTAACAGAAAATATCTATTATCCCACGGATATTTTTTATACCAGCGACAAGTTATTTATAAGCAATTACCATCATAGGTCTATGACAGTTTATGGAAAATAATGTTATCTTTTTAGCAGATAAGCTTTTGTAATTCTATTCTTTTCCCTTTCCTTCAATGAAAATTTTGAAGATATTACTGGATAATTAAGAAAATATTCTTTAACTCATTCAGACTAAAATTAAGATGAGATTCAATCTAAATAAAATATTTCCTTTTCTATCCATACGTAAAAAGCTGATAATTGCTTTTGCACTTCTATCATCAATACCACTTTTGATTTTTGGCTTAGTAGGTACTTATATTAGCTGGCAGAGTATGCGGGAAGTTGCTATTGAAAATATAACGCACGATGTTGCAATATTAAATGAACGCGCCCAGCATTTTATTTCCAATGTAAATAGCGACATCAATTTTCTTACTAATAATTCAGGTTTCAAAAATTTAATTAATAACAAAGAGAATAATGAAAACCTTTCTAATTATGTTTTGCCGGTTACTTCGCAGATGCAGGATTTTATTTCAAACAGCGGACGGTATTACCAGATTAGGTTTATAGATTCTGAAAGTAATGAGATGTTCAGGATTCAGAAAATAGATTCTCTTTATCAAATTATTCCAAATGAAAATTTAAGCGATGCAAGTTTTAAGTATTATTTTATTCTTACAGAAAAGGTTGATAGAAATGCCGTTTCTATTGTTCCGGTTGAGTTGATTGATGATAAAACTCAAACCATTCCGGCAATTAGTTTTGCGGTAAAACTCTTTGATGACGAAAATAAATTTTCAGGCTTATTTATCGCCGATGTTTTTGTTAAGGAACTTTTTAATATTTTAGAACAGAATATTCATTTTGATTACGGTCAGGAAGTTGTAATTGTTAACAGCGATGGAAACTATTTATATCATTCGAAAAAGAAAAAGGACTGGAACAGCCTTCTAGCTCATAAATCGGAAGAAAGTATTTTAGAGAAGTATCCAAAAGAATTTTCCTCTGCAATTTATTCCGGCGAGCCGGGTTATATTTCAAATGGATATAATGAAATAATAGCTTACATTCCATTGTTTGTTACCCCTTTCGTTGAAGGTACGTCTTATTTTATTTTTGAGAAGGTGAATGAGAAATATATTTTCGCTCAAGCCCAAACTTTTGCATACATTTCTTTCGGGTTTATTCTTTTATTTCTTTTTGTTTCTATTTCAATGGGATTTCTTGCAACCAATCAAATAGCAAAACCAATTAAAGAATTAAAAAAAGGAGCGGAGATTATCTCGCGCGGAAACTATTCGCACCGTCTTGCAATTAGAACAAACGATGAAATTGAAGAATTGGCATACCAGTTTAATCTTATGGCGGAAGTTCTGGCAGAACGGGATAGACAACTGGATAATCATCAAAAAAAGCTTGAACGGACTGTTGTTGAACGTACTAGTGAATTGTATAACGAGAAAGAAAAATTGCAGGTTATACTGGACAACGTACCAAGCGCTTTTCTTTTAATAGATGAAAACCAGAATATTTTAACCGCAAGCGCTGCAATAAGTAATTTAGCCAATCTTGATCCTCAAAGTATCGTCAATAAAAAATGTTCTGAGGCATTCGGCAATAATTTAATTTGCGATAATCGTACAATGATGAATTCCGGGCAGAAGAAGGATATATCTAATTTTATCGAATCGAGATATGATTCCACTGGAGACATACAATTTATCGAGCACACTACAATCCCAATATCTCTTAACGAAAATAAATATTTAACCCTTGAAATATTAACAGACATAACTAACCGTAAAAAAACCGAAGAGCATTTACTTAAATTAGAAAAGTTAATAACCATTGGTGAAACGACTGCATTGATTGCACACGAATTCAGAAATTCGCTTACGTCGGTTAAAATGCTTCTGCAGCTTCAGCGTGAAACAAGCGAATCAAATGAAGATATTAAATCGCTTAATCAATCTCTGGATTCTTTAAACCGGATGGAAAAAATCATTAATAACTTGCTGCGTTTTAGCCGCTCTGTTAGTCCGGAACTAAAATACTGCAGCATAAATCAGATTATTGAAGAAAGTTTATTATTTTTTCAGCCGCAGTTTCGGAAGAAAAATATCTCGGTTCAAAAAATGTTAAACTTGGAACTTCCCGGAATTATGATAGATGATAATCTGTTGAAAGAAAGTATAATAAATTTACTTGTGAATGCCATGCAAGCAGTTAAAATTAATGGAAAACTAAAAATAGTTACAGATAAATTTATAGTCCCTTCTGACATAAACGATTTTGCGTATGTGGGTAAAATAACACCGGGTAAAATATCCGATCAGCATAAAATAACTATGAACAAAGGTTCTGAGGTAATAAAAATAGAACTGCAGGACAACGGAGCCGGAATACCAAAGCAAAACTTGCCAAAAATTTTCGATCCTTTTTTCACAACTAAAAGCGGTGGTTCCGGTTTGGGTTTAGCTATGGTCAAAAGGTCAATTAATCAGCATGGAGGCATTATTTCTGTGAACAGTTCACCGGGTTCAGGAACAACTTTTATAATATTATTGCCAATTCGGAGAGACTACAGTGAGTAAATCAATTTTAATAGTAGATGATGACCCGGCTATCTGTTATGCTTTTAAAAAAACTTTTAAAACACTTAATTATTCAACAGAAGAAGCACACAATGGAATTGAAGCTATAGATATACTTAAAACAGCGGAACCCGCATTAATTTTTATGGATATTACAATGCTCGAAATGGATGGTTTGGAAGCGCTGGAAAGAATTAATAAAAGTAATCCACAAATTCCGGTAATAGTTATTACCGGAAATGGAAATATGGAAACGGCAATTAAAGCTATGCAGATAGGTGCTTACGACTATTTAACAAAACCGCTCGATATTAATAAAGTTCGTATTACTGCTCAAAGAGCAATTGAACTTACGCAGATGAAAAACAAAATTGGTGAAATGCAGCAGCAGTTAGAAAAGAAAAATGAGGCGGTGGGAACAAATATAATCGGGCAGCATTTCTTGATGCAGGATGTGTTTAAGAAGATCGGAGTAATTTCCACAACTCCAAACACAACTAACATTCTGATACTTGGTGAAACCGGAACGGGAAAAGAGCTTGTTGCGCGTGTTATACATGAAAACGGACCTCATTCTTTTCAACCTTTTCAAGCAATTAATTGCGCTGTTATTCCCGAAAGCTTATTGGAAAGCGAGTTGTTCGGGCACGAGAAAGGCACTTTTACCGGAGCCGAGCAGAGAAAAACCGGTAAATTTGAATTAGCCGGCGAAGGAACTTTATTCCTTGATGAAATCGGTGATATGCCGGAGACTCTACAGAAAAAATTATTAAGAGTTATTCAGGAAAGATCCTTTGAAAGATTAGGAGGCAACGAGCAGATTAGTTTAAAAGCAAGAATCATTGCCTCTACCCATAGAAATTTAAAGGATGCAATTAAGAAAGGCGAGTTTCGCGATGATTTGTTCTATCGCTTAGATGTTATAGAAATAATTCTTCCTCCACTAAGAGAAAGGAAAGAAGATATACTGCTTCTTTCAAATTATTTTTTACATAAATTCAGTAGTCGTTTTGGTAAAATATTTAAGGGGTTTACTCCAGAAGTAATGGAAACTTTAACTGAATATTACTATCCGGGAAATGTGAGAGAACTTGAAAATTTAATTGAACGAGCCGTTGCCCTGGAAAGAGGAGAATTAATTTCCCTGCAATCATTACCTGCAGACCTATCCGTTGCAAGGGAAAGTAAAATCATAGATATCCCCATCCTTAACAAAGACTTTACAGAAGCTAAAAAAATTATTATTGAATCTTTCGAAAAAAAATTTTTAACTCAAAGACTTGAAGAAGCATCCGGCAATGTATCCGAAGCGGCAAGAATTTCTGGAATTGAAAGGCAAAGCTTTCAACGGCTGATGAAAAAATATAATCTGTCCTCGGAGGATTTTAGACCTTAAAAGTGCAACTCTAATGATGCACAACTGAAACATTCTTGTTGCAGCAGCAGCCCGTCATTTAATACTCCAAAATACTCTTCTCTTTGAAATTTAGTCCTACCAGCAATGTAACTAAAAAATATATTATAGGCATAATCCTTGTTATGCTTGATAAAATATTTATGAGTTAACACTACATTATATTTAACAATAACTATCTGTTGAAAAAATAGAAGCAATTATAGTTACTAAGCTACAAGAGATTACTTTGTAAGCTTCGAGTTAATAAAAATAGACTTATTAAAGGAGGAGTGAATGAAAGAATCAACAAAAGATTGCTTAGGGGTTACATTCGGGATGTGCTTCGTTATTGGATTAATAATTTTCTTAACAGAAACCCGCTCAACAGGGGAAGCTCTCCAAAGACTCAATGTGATCGTATTGTGGAGCACAGTATCAATTGTGGGAATTATTCTTGGAGTAGTAGCGCTGGTAGCGCTTGTGATTCTCTATTTTCCAGAGCTGAAAAAAACTCTCAAACGTAAAATAGGTTGATCTATTCAATATCTTCCAAAAAATATATTCACAAGCTTTAGGAAATAAAGAAATTGGATAATCTTATGTCGTCAAATCCTATACATATAAACTAAAACTATTCACAGGAGGTCAATGTGAAAAATTTAGCAAACCTACTTTTAATTGTAATTTTTTTAATCACAATATTATCAATTGAAAGTTACGCAATCCCTTCCTTCTCTAGGAAATATCAAACTAGCTGCAGCACATGCCACTACGCTTATCCGATGTTAAATGCGTTTGGTAAAGCATTTAAAAATAATGGATATCGATATCCTGGTGGAGATGAAAATTATCTTAAAGAAGAACCTGTAAGTCTTGGTTCTGAAGGTTATAAAAGAGTTTGGCCGGATGCTATTTGGCCTGCGGATATTCCCGGAACTTCTCCAATTTCAGTCCTTGCAGTCGGTCGAGTAAATTATGCTTCTATAAGCAGTATAAAATGGAATTTTGAAATTCCACACGAACTTGAATTACTATATGCCGGCACAATAGGTGAGGATTTTTCATTTTTTGGTGAGGTCGAAATAGAGAATGAAGGTGGTGAAACCGAGATTGCTTTCCCATTCGCTTTACAGTATGATTTCAGCCCGCTTGCTCATCTAAGAGCAGGAATGGTACACGCCGATCCTACACCAAATCATTTAAGGCTTACTCGAAACCATTACAACTTGGCAAGTTTTAGAAGTCGTAATGGTTGGCGTTTTAGAGATGAACAAATTGGTTTTGAATTATGGGGTGCCGGAAATGGTCCAAATGAACGGGGAGGTTTTACTTATCGCTTTGGTATCGTAAATGGACAAGGGTTAAATGATATGAATGGACAAAAAGATTTCTATGGCAAAGTTAGTTATAAATTCGGTGGTCTTGGCGAAATCGGAGGTACAGAAGGTTCTGAAAGTCAGACTTCTGAATTCTATATAGATAATTCTGCAACTTTAGGCGGATTCTTCTATAAAGGGACTGTATCTGCCGATGGTAAAGATGATGAAGATATTACTGTTTTTGGTGGTGACGTGGACTTATGGTATAATCGTTTTATTCTAAATGCCGCAGTGATGTTGATGAATTCTCAAATTTCAAATACCGCTGATAGAAAATCGCTTGCATATTATCTACAAGGGAATTGTGTAATTTACCCATGGTTGATCGGCCTGGTTAGATATGAATGGGAAAATAAAGATAACGATAATGAAAATGTTAAACCTGTAAATGCAATAGTACCAGGGATTACTGTAATGGCTCGTGCAAACGTTAAATTGATTTTTGAATTGAAAAAATATCTGGATGAAGCCAATAAGAAGAATGATACTTTTACTCTGCAAATCAATTTTGGAATCTAGTAATCGTCCAGGCTTAATGATTTTTTAAAGAGTAATTCAATAATGATATGTCATCAGACTTTATGAAAGGAATGAAATGAAACAACTAATTTTAATTATAACCATTTTAATCTATTCTATAAATTTTTCTCTTGCCGGAGATATCAAAGGCAAAGTAAAAACAAAGGGAATGAAACACAGTGGCGAAGTAGTAATCTATATAGATAAGATTCCAGGAAAATCCTTCTCTCCGCCAAAAGAACATGCAAAGATGGATCAGAAAAATTTAACGTTCATTCCTCATGTTCTACCTATTCTTTCAGGAACTACAGTTGACTTTCTTAACAGTGATGATGTTCTTCATAATGTTTTTACTCCCGAACACTGTGCGAGTAAATTCAACTTAGGTACCTGGCCAAAGGGTGAGATCAGATCATACACTTTCAAGGAAGAATGTACCGCTACAATGTTATGCAACGTTCATCCTGAAATGGAAGCTTGGGTATTAACTCTTGAAACTCCTTACTACACTGTTAGTGAGAAAGACGGCACTTATTTAATTAAAGATGTTCCTGCCGGTACTTACACTTTAAAAGTATGGCATAAAAAATTAAAGGAGCAGTCTGTTGAAATAACCGTTCCGAAAGATGGTTCTGTAACTCAGAATTTTGAACTTAAACGTTAAACGGTGATTCATTTTCAATGCAAATTTTCGAGAGGAACTATTTAGATAAGGAATGGCTTGAGAGTAATTTCCCTTGCATGGTAGGATGCCCTGTTAAAACTGAGGCAGGAAAGTATGTAAATTTAATTTCGCAGGGACGCTATGCTGAAGCTTATAAAATAGCTCGGATGCCTAACCCGTTCGCATCAATTTGTGGAAGGATTTGCGCCGCTCCCTGCGAAAAGTTGTGCCGTCGAGGTAAACTTGATGAGCCGATAGCTATAAGAGCATTAAAAAGATTTGTTACAGAACGTTTCGGTGTCGAGAGCATGATTGACATCTTGAAGATGCAGGAGAGTATAAAACCAAAAATAAAACACAAACATAAAATGGTTGCTGTTATAGGAGCCGGTCCCGCCGGGCTTTCCTGCGCTCATGATCTTGCATTAAAAGGATATGATGTAACCATCTTTGAGAAACATTCTGTTCCGGGTGGTATGCTTCGGTTGGGAATTCCTGAATATCGGCTGCCGCGTGAACTTATTCGTCTTGAAATAAATTCGATTTTAAGTCTTGGTATTGAATTAAAATTGAATAAGGAACTTGGGCGTGATTTTTCATTGGAAGATTTACGGAATAACGGTTACGAATCAATTTTTCTTTCGGTGGGCGCACATAAAAACCGTACACTAAATATTGAAGGTGCAGATATTGATGGAGTTCTGTATGCTGTTGATTATCTGCTAAATATAAATATGGGCTACAAAGTTGAACTGGGAGATACGATTGTTGTAATAGGAGGAGGGAATGTTGCTTTTGATGTAGCCAGAACCGCAGCACGTCAAGAAAAAATTGAATCGCTTGGTTCGTCTGACATTACGGCTGCATTAGATGTTGCACGTTCAGCAGTAAGGTTTGGCGCTAAGAAAGTAGATATGGTTGTGCTGGAACCCCCGGATAAAATGCTTGCTGATGAGGAAGAGATTGAACAGGCACTGGAAGAAAGAATAAAAATTCATAATTCGATTGGACCGAAAAAAATAATTTCTAAAAATGGTAAAGTATCTGCTGTTGAAGTAATGGATGTTGGTTCTTTGTTTGATGAGGATGGTCGCTTTAATCCAAAGTTTATACCTGAAACCGAAAAATTAATTGAAGCTGATTCCATTATTATTTCAATTGGGCAAAAGCCGGAATTGAGATTCATTAATCCACACGATGGAATTGAACTGACTAGCTTTGGAACTATAAAAGTAAATAATAATACTCTGGAAACAACTGCTGAGGGGATTTATGCCGGCGGAGATGCTGCTTTTGGTCCGAGAATAGCTATTATGGCTATAGCAGACGGACGCTTGGCAGCAAAATCTATTGATGAATATTTATCCGGCAACAAGGCGGTTCCCCAAGAAATTAAAGTAAAGTGTTTTGATACATACAACTACAGTCCGACAAAGGGCTATACACAAATTCACCGTCAGCCAATACCGGTGCTGCCTATTGAACGGAGAGTTGGTATTGCGCAGGTTGAACTTGGCTACGATGAAAATTCGGCAAAGCTTGAATCAACCCGATGCTTACGCTGCTGGGAAAATACTATTTTCGAAGGGGATCCTGAGCTTGGAACAGAATGTATTTTGTGTGGGGGTTGTTCAGATATCTGCCCGGAAAACTGTATCGAAATAATTCCAAAGCAAAATTTGAATTTTAATTCAGTTAAATCTCGGTTAGCAGACGAAGAGTTTATCGAATTAAATGAACTGCTTAATCAAAGAGGGATGGTGCTTATAAAAAACGAGGAAATATGCATTCGCTGTGGATTATGCGCTAAACGCTGCCCGGCGGGTACTATAACAATGCAATCGTTTTCTTACGTTCCTGAATTTGTTTAAGAATAAAAAGGAAATCAAAAAATGGAAAAGAAAAAATTATATCCTGAAAATTCTAATGGGAAAAATAAAATCAACAGAAGAATATTTTTAACGTCAATTGGAAATACCGCAACAGGCATCGTGTTATTGGGAAGTTTTGGCGTTACTCTTGAATACCTTTCACCAAATGTTTTGTTAGAAATACCTAAGATATTTAAAGTAGGACCTGTCAATAGCATTCAGCCTAATTCGATAATATATGAACCGGAACAGAGAACATTTGTCATACGAGATGAACAGGGATATTTTTATGCTCTTTCAGCAGTTTGCACACATTTAGGATGTACAACAAAATGGAATGACTCAGGAGCGGCAGGTAATCCTAATGCAGTTATTTCATGCCCCTGCCACGGAAGTTTATTTAACAAGCGGGGAGAAGTTATACAGGGACCGGCTATTCGTGCGTTAGATAAATATCGTATTCAGTTAGAAGAAGATAAACTCGTTATCAATACTGCTGAAAAAGTTTCGGAAGATGAAATGATCCTCAAAGTTTAATAAAATGATTCTTAAGAGGAGCTTATGAAAATTTTAAACTGGCTGGCTCAAACAAAAATATGGCAGTCAATTTTCAGAACTAAACTGCCAATATCTACAAATCTCGATAAGTCGCTGGTAATATTTAACAGTTTAACACTGCACATTCATCCTGTAAAAGTACGTTTACGAGCTATAAAGTTTTCTTATACATTTTACCTCGGGATGATAAGTTTCTTTTTATTCGTTTTACTTATTGTTACCGGTATTCTTCTGATGCTTTATTATCAACCGGCAATACCGCATGCATACAATAATATGAAGGATTTGGAATTTGTAGTATCCAACGGAAGCTATTTAAGAAATATGCACCGTTGGTCCGCGCATCTAATGGTAATTACAGTTTTTCTGCATATGCTAAGAGTGTTTTACAAAGGTGCATACAAACCACCTCGTGAATTTAACTGGATAATAGGAATTGTATTATTAATAATTACGCTCCTTTTAAGTTACACAGGTTATTTGCTTCCTTACGATCAATTATCATATTGGGCTGTAACTGTAGGCACGAACATCGTCCAATATATTCCGATAGCTGGAGAAAAAATCCGTTTTCTATTATTAGGAGGCAACGAAATAGGAGAATATACATTAGTTCGTTTTTATGTCCTTCATTGTGTTATTCTTCCTTTATTTATGGTTCTTTTAATAGCACTTCATTTTTGGCGAATAAGAAAAGATGGTGGATTGTCATGACGAAAAAAGAAGAATTTGAAATTGAAATTTCGTCTGATTCAAAAGCAGCGATTCAAAGACTTGCTATTGTTCCTAAAAAAACTCCTGTTAAATATGAGCAAGAAAAACCGGAAGAAAATTTAGTAATGACTTTCCCGAACTTGATTATTCGGGAAATAATTTGTTTTCAAATAGTAGTGATTGTGCTCTCAATAATTTCTTTATTTTTTAACGCGCCTCTCGAAGAATTAGCCAATCCTCAGAATACACCTAATCCTGCTAAAGCCCCCTGGTACTTTTTAGGTTTACAGGAATTACTCCATACATTTCCACCGGTTGTAGCGGGTGTTTTAATGCCTTTATTGGTTGTAATAGCTCTAATAATAATTCCTTATTTTGATATAAATATAAAACGGGCAGGGCTGTGGAATAAAAATCCTGAAAAAACCTTACTTGTTTTTTCTTCTGTTGTTTTTGTATTTCTGATTATAATGTTTTTGTTCGATGCCTTCTCAATCCTGGTTCCCACGCTGCTTATTTATATCCTTGCTGTATCACCATACCTAATTAAAAAAAGAAATGCTTTTATTAATAACATTGCAAGTCTTTCATTGGCAGGATGGATAATGACCTGGTTTGTGTCTGTAACGGTCATTCTAATTATTATAGGCACATATTTCAGAGGACCGGGATGGAGCTGGGTATGGCCCTGGTAATAGTTAACAACCTAATAAGATAGATATGAATTTAAACAGATTAAAAATATTATACGCAGTAATAAGCATAATATTTCTTCTTGCATTGGCAGTTTCACCGCTTAAAAATTATTTTAAGGCTTGGAGAAATATTCAAAATAATTTTAATGAAACTGTTGAAAAACTTCCGCAAAAAGTTAAGCCGGTTTCAATCGGGCTGAAGCAAATATGGGTTGCAGATTTGGATAGAATTGACAGATGTACAACCTGCCACTTAGGAATTGATAACAGCAAATTAGAATCGGCGCCACAGCCATTCAAACCGCATTCAAAAATTTATCATGATATTGAAAAATTCGGATGCACAATCTGCCACGAAGGACAGGGCTTAGCCACAGAATATGATGCAGTTCATCTACCGACTGAATTCTGGGATCGTCCTCTCCTGCCTAAAAAATATATCCAATCTTCCTGCGGCAAATGTCATATAAATGAAAAACTTAATTCAACACATCTGCTTAATTTCGGCAAAGAACTTATTGCCGATCTAAATTGTACCGGCTGCCATAATATACCGGGAATTGAAAAAAACTTTGTCCCTTTGCTGGATGGCATAGGCAGTAAAGTTATTGATAGAAACTGGCTAGTAAACTGGCTGAAAGACCCGGCGAAAATTCAGCCGGATACAAAAATGCCGGACTTTCTTTTAACCGATTCTGAGGTAGAAACCTTAGCTGATTTTTTGATGAGTTTCAAATCATTCCGGAATGGAATTACACTAGATGCGCTCCCCGATGTTTATTATAAGAATAAAGATGAAGAAGATTTTATAATGCTGGGGCAAACGCGTTTTCGTGAAGCACGCTGTATAAGCTGCCACGCCATAGAAGGCAAAGGGGGTAAACTCGCTCCGGATCTGTTTAAGACAGCTTCAAAAATAAAAGATACCTGGATTTACAACTACGTAAAAAATCCAAAGAAGCTTCAGCCGGAAGTTGAAATGCCGCAATACGGCTTCAGCGATGAAGAAGCTGCTGCAATTACTGCATATATTGAATCTGAATTTGTTGATTGGGATGACGAAGAAGAGACCGGCAGCGTTCATACTCCATTAGCCGATTTTTATGAAAAAGGTTTAGCGCTCTTCAATAAATATAACTGCGGCGGCTGCCATCAACTTTCTGCAAAAGGAATAAACCAAAATGCCGGACCCGATCTATCAGAAATAGGAAGCAAAAAGATATACCAAATAGATTGGGGAAAAACCAATGTTACACATACCGTTTATGATTACATTGAAACTAAAGTACGCAGCCCAAGAGAGTTTGGCGGCAACACAAGAATGCCGAAGTATAATTTAACCGAAAGAAAAGTTGAAGCAATCACTACTTATCTTCTCTCATTAAAAGAAGAGAAGCTGCCGGTAAATTTTATTCATCCGGCTGATAAAAAAACGGAGAGTTCATTACAAGGGAAAGTAGGAAAAATCTTTGATAGATATGCTTGTTTAAAATGTCATTCGCTTAACGATTCGGGCGGAAGTATTGCTCCTGATTTAACTATTGTTAGCAGCCAGCTTAATACCGACTGGCTGCGCGCCTATTTTAAGATACCATTTACAATTCGCCCCATAGTTGAAGAACGAATGCCCAATTTATTTATATCCAATGAAGAAATTGAAATTCTACTTAATTACTTCAATACTGTTCTGTTAGATGATAATCTTTCAACACCTATTAATTGGGCAGTTGATAAAAAATCGGAAGAAAGAGGAGCGAGTCTTTTTTACGAGAGATACGGATGCCAAAGCTGTCATATAATTGAAGGAAAAGGAGGTTATGTTGGTCCTCCTTTAGACGAAGCCGGAAGCAGATTAAAACCGGGATGGATTTACAATTGGCTAATGAATCCGCAAAAGTTTAAACCAGAAACAATAGAGCCTCGTACCGAAATGCCCGAACAGGACGCACTGGATATTACAGCTTTTATTATGTCTCTAAAAAAAACGGATAAATAATGAAAGTATATTTTATAGATTTACTCTTAATTTTATTTGTATCAGTTTTGCTGATGTCTTGCCAACCGGGTCAGAACAACATAACTAATGATGTTGTTCCGGATTCAAGTATAGCAGAAGAAACAATTACTGCGGATGATAAAAAAAATAAAGACGGATATGTGGATATATGGGCAGTGTACAATTATGATGAACGTGAAGGTAAAAGAATTTTTGAACATTATTGTTCGGTGTGCCATGGTGCTGGCGGTAAAGGGGATGGATTTAATTCATATAATCTTAATCCCAAACCGCACAGCTTTACAGACAGCAGCTATATGTCCAGATTATCCGGTTCCTATCTTAAGCAAGTAATTAAATTAGGCGGAGAAAGTTTAAATAAATCTATATTAATGCCAGCATATGGCAACACTATATCCGATTTAGAAACTGACCGGGTTATTAGTTATATAAGAACTCTGGCAGAGAAAGAAAATAAATAAACCCAAATAAAAGAAATTAGCAGAATTTATTGAATAAGCTGGATTTGCTACACGGAAATTATCTTTTTAGAAAAACCTTTTCCGAAGGAACGAACTGATAACGAATAAATTAGAGACACATTTCCTAACATTGTAAGCAATCTTTATAATAAAAAATTTTATCTTAATAGAATCTTAACTGTTTTTATTTGCGCTGTTATTGATGTTATATAAACTGTAATAATATAACATGCTATAGAGAGGTAAAGAACAAAATTATAACCAGCCAGTATTGCAATTGAGATTGTGAGAATAGAGCCGATAAATACCGCAATTCCTGAAATGCTCAGCAAAACTGCCATTCCATTTTTTATTTTATGCTCATTCATTTCAGCTAACAGCAATGGAAAAGGAATTCCGATAATTATTGCTGGAATAAAGACAAGAAGAGATAAATATAATTCAGAAACACTTGCTTTTAAATTGGGCAATAGGATAAATGCACCAATAACAAGAATTAAAATTATCCCTACTGTACTTAAACCTATTACTCTTAGTAATAGGGATTGTAAGAAATATTAATTCATATTTGTTTGATGAATTCCTTACAATATTTCTTCCTTTGCCAACAATTACATTAATATTTGATTTTCCTGTCAAGGCTCGGTCTTGCCGAGACTGATCAACAAATGTAGATTGATAATCAGTTTTCTCAGCTTTACAAAAAATAATTTGATTGCATTTATTATTTATATGACTGAAAAACCATTTTTGGCTGTCTTTATTTTATAAACATCTTCTACCGGCGTTTTCATAACAATGCCATCTCCTGGATAACCGGTATGTGCACTTTTACGTATTACAGTAATCAGGCTATCAACATTTTCATCTTCAACTAATACTTCAAGTTTTATTGTTCTATAAGCGTCTGCAAAAGCGTACTTTTTACTTATATGTTCTTTTGAATGATCTGAATAATCGCCTGTCCCCTCGCATTCGATAAAAGTCATACAGCAGTAACCTTCTTTTCTTAAAGCTGTATATACTTCTTCTGTTTTTCGATGTCTCAGATATGCTATTATCAGTTTCATTATCCTGTTCCATTTTTAAGTTAACAAAAATTCAATCGTTAAATGATAGTCTAACTTTTAGTCGTCGCTAAATTTGGCAGAGCACTTATCAAACCAGTGGTAAAACACCATAAAGAAATAACCAATCACCCATCCCCATAAAAATGAAACCGCAATTCCTCCAATTACATTAGCTGTGGTAATTGAATTGAAGAAAGGAATAAACGGTTTTATTAACGTAGAATAATCAGTCCCAGAGAAAATCATTTTTATTGTAGCAAGAATAAAAATAGCTGCTGCAAAAATTCCGGCTGCAGCTCCAAAATATTTTTCGTCATATTTCTTTTTTGTATAAACTGTTGCAGATTGAAGTTCATTTTTGCCGGATTGCTCCTCTTTTTTCAATTCTGATTTTTCAAAAAAGTTTAATGTTTTAGAAAAGATAAAAGCAGTGTAAGCACTATAAATTATTATCACACCTACGCCAATCAGATAGCTGACAAAATTCAAACCAGTAAAGCCGGGAAGAACTAATTCCCACAAAGAAAGCATTTGATATTCGGCTGGAACAATTAAATCGTAGATTAAGCAGAGTGTAAATAGAATTGAGATATAAACCGCAAATGTTGCAAACAAGGTTTTGAATCTTACAATAATTGGTTTTACTTCTATTTTATGTTCGCTTACTTTCTTTCTTGCCAAAAAATTATAAGCGGGAACAACTATATAACCAATTAGATACGAGCCAAGAGAAACCTCCAGTAAGCCGATTACTATACTCAGCGAATCTAAACCCCCGAACCAGGGCATGATTATCTCCCATATTTTATGCATTTGCCAGAATCCTTCTATCCCCAGCCATATAAGGATAAATTTTACTCCAATACATACCGTGTAAAAAATGGTGAAAATAAAGAATAGTGCATTTGCAATAGGATAAGGTTCTAACTTTTTCATTTTAGTATCCTCTTCATTTTCTTAGTTTTGTTAAAAATTTTTGATTATTAAAGAACTAAACTCTTGTATTCACATTGACTGTTCTCTTGCCTTTTATCCCACATAAACCGAGATTATTTAATTGACAGAATGATTTATGTAAAGTTACCTCCTGCAATAAGCCCTTCTCTTTGTAAGAGAAGGGTCGGGATGAGTTACTTATCTTTACCATCACCTTGAACTCTCTCTAATCTCTCCCTTAAAAAGGGAGAGACTTATTTTCATTCATGTCATTTCCTTTTTTAATTCTATCTTCACTTTAACTCTTTACTGTCCTATACGCCCAATCCCGCCAATGCGGGATCATTTTCACCCCATTATTTCATCTTAATATTCTCTTCATTTTCTTAGTCCGTTAATAAATTTTTTAGGATCCTTTTCAAACTCAGCCTGGCAAAGCGGGCAGCAAAGGTAGTAAGTTTCCTTTCCGTATTTTACTTTTGCATACGCTTTGTTTGGATTAATCTTTTTTCCGCAAACCGGATCTCGAAGGGAATGATTATTGTTCTTCATATTTGTTCTGTAATGTTTTATTTTATCAATGTTTATTATGGAAAAACAAGAAGTGTGCCTTTTTTAATTTTCGAAAATTGGAAATAAGAAGAGTAAATGTGGAAGAAGATTTAAGAAGTTTAAAAATATTTAAGATTTTTAAGAAACATCTTCACCTCGAAGTCAAAAAAAAACAATCATATTATAACTTTTAAATTTTTCATTTGGCTTTTGAAATTTATCTTGCAATAAATAAGTATGAAAAAACTTAAATGATTAAAGCAATTAAACAATTTGACAATTTGACAATTTAACAGTGATACTTACTCATTCAATATTTGACCTCGATTTAACACAGACTGTTTTTTTATTAGCGACATTATTAGCTGCTGTTGGTCTTATTATTATTATTTATTCCAGAAACCATGAATCTATAAAAAGCCGTTTATTCATTCTGATATTATTATTGGTAATCGGCTATTTAATATCTCATGCTTTTCATTTTTTAATAATGCATTCTACCGATGTTACAATATTAGATAGGTCTTGTCATTCATTTCTTCTCATGATTATTGTAACAATTACCTTTTTCACCTGGAATTTTCCTGAACCCCGTAATATTGGATTTATTAGAGGTTTGTTTATAATTATTCCCTCAATTATTCTTTTGGGTTTTTTATGGACCGGTCATTTCATTGAAGAGTCTCACGCACATGATATGATGTTCAAAGTTAATTATTCTTCTTTATATCCCGTATTTTTATTATGGTATGCATTGCTTGTAGCGTTAAATTTTTACTGGCTTATCACCGGGTATAGCGTCGAAGAAGATTCAACTCAGAAGAAACAAATTCTTTTATTATTTATAGGTTTGATAATTACTAACCTTGCCTCTTTTATTTTTGGGTTGTTTCTCCCCTGGTACCTTGGCTTCTATTATCTCGTTGAAATAAGTCCATTATCTTTTTTAGTGGGTGTAATCCTGTTTACAACAATAGCAGTGAACAGACATGATATGTTTCAGGCATCAATGCGGCGAATTCATAATTTCAGCATTTCCAAAAAGATTATTCTAAGTTCCCTTATTCTTGTCCCCATAATAATCTTGATAGTGCAGATTCCCCTAATCAGGTTTATCTTCCAACCCGAAAGCAATCGTGAACTTTATAGGTTCTTTTTAATAAGTGTGTTCGGAGGGCTAATAGTCAGTATTAGTATTGCTTTCATAATAGTAAAAATTATATCAAATCCTTTGCACATGTTAAAGAATAAAGCTCACGAAATAGAAAAAGGTAATTATGGCATAAGGATTGATTTCTCATCTAATGATGAGTTTGGTGAACTAACAGAAGCTTTTAACAATATGTCTGAAACATTAAAAAATAATTCCTCTGAATTGAGGACGAAAGAAGATAGAATTTCTTTATTGCTTAATGCTTTTGAAGAATCTTCTGCTGCAATTGCAATTGTTACTGAAGATTTCAGAATAATCGAAGCCAATCAACAGTTTTGCAAAATAGTAAAAAAAGATAAAAAAGATGTTATAAATGAAAACATTACAAAGGTTCAATTTAAAGATGAACTATACGAATATTTCAATACGCTGGAAAATGAACTTCAATTGTATTCAAAGTTTAGAGGAGAACTAAATTATGATGATAAGGTTCTTTTAATATATGTTACTCCCTCCTCAACCGGAAACAAGTTCAACGGATATTTATTAATTGAAGTTGATATAACTGAACAAAAAAAACTTGAAGAGCAGCTTCTTAAATCCGAAAAACTAGCAGCGCTTGGTAAAATGGCTGCGGTACTGGCTCATGAAATAAAAACTCCTTTAACATCAATTAAAATGAATACAGATATCATTGCTGAAGAACTAGAGTTAAATTCAGATGAAAAGGAGAATCTTGCAATTATACAGACCGAAATTAATAGGTTAAATAATTTAGTTAAAGATGTTTTGCAGTTTTCCAGGCAAATGGAATTAGATTTATCAGAAATTAATTTATTTGATTTAATAGAAACAATTAAGTACCAGCTTTATAATAAGTTAAAAGATAAAAACATATCATTACATAATAATTTAGATAAAGTTCACTTAATAGCAGATAAGCACAAATTAACCCAGGTATTTTTAAATTTAATTGATAATTCAATTGATGCGATAAATAACCACGGAAAAATAAAGTTAACTTCAAACATTGGTGAAGAAAATACAACGATCCGGATATTTATTTCTGATACCGGCAGCGGCATTAAGGGTGATGTTAAAGTATTTGACCCTTTCTTTACTACAAAATCTTCCGGTACCGGTCTCGGTTTATCCATTGCACAAAAAATTATTGAGCAGCATAACGGAACAATTAAGTTAGTTGCATCTGAACCGGGTAAAACTGTTTTTGAAATAGTGCTTCCCATAAATAATTCAGAAATAAATAAGACAAGTTTTATTGAAGAAAGAAAAGAATTTTGAGTGAAATAAAATCAAACATCGTGAATAAAATCTTAGTAATTGATGACGACGAGTCAATCCGTAAAACACTTTCGGGTTATCTTAAGAAATTAAATTATGAGGTTTACTCCGCATCGAATGGACTTGAAGGAATTGAAACTGCAAAAAAAGAAATACCTGATTTGGTAATAACCGATATAAAAATGCCCGAAGCAGACGGCTTTGAAGTTTTAAAAAGAGTGAAAGAAATTGACAGCCATATTCACGTAATTATGATAACGGCTTTTGATGATATGCATAGTACCGTTAAAGCAATGCAGCAAGGCGCCTATGATTATATAGAGAAACCGCTTGAGATAGATAAACTAAAAATTATCATCAACCGTGCCCTCGAAAATAAAAGGATGAGCGAAAAACTCTCTTCTTTTATCACCGATGATGTCGATGACTTTCAGTTGGAGAACACCCTTATAGGCAAAGCATCGTCGATGAAGAACGTTTATAAAAAGATCGGACAAACTTCCTCCAGCCGGGTTACAGTTTTAATTGAAGGAGAGAGCGGCACCGGAAAAGAGCTTGTCGCAAGAGCTATTCATTACAGCGGCTTAACAAAAAACAAACCATTTATTCCGGTCAACTGCACTGCTTTAACCGAATCTTTGTTGGAAAGTGAATTGTTTGGTCACGTAAAAGGTTCCTTCACCGGTTCAATACGTGATAAAAAAGGTAAGTTTGAATTAGCAAATGATGGAACAATTTTCCTTGATGAAATTTCTGAAATATCTCCAAATCTGCAGGTGCAGTTGTTACGGGTTTTACAGCAAAAAGAATTTGAACGAGTCGGCGGTGAAACTTTAATTCCGATGAAAGCAAGAATTATTGCGGCAACTAATAAAAATTTAAATTCACTTGTTAGAGAAGGAAAATTTAGAGAAGACCTTTATTTCCGCCTTAAGGTTGTTTCCATAAATCTTCCGCCTTTACGTGAAAAGAAAGAAGATATCCCAATTCTTGTCAGCCATTTTCTGGCTAAAATTAATAAAGAACTTCATAAAAATGTTACAAAGGTGCCGGCTGAAGTTATGGAAATGCTAAAAAACCATTACTGGGTTGGGAATGTTAGGGAATTGGAAAATACTCTAATGCAGGCAGTCGTTCTTTCCAGCGATGACATTCTAAATAAAGAAAATGTGCTTTTAAGAAAACCTGAACCCGGGGAAATGAAAGAAGTGGGCGTTCAATTTATTACCCTTGCGGAGAATGAAAAAAATCATATCAAAAAAGTTCTCGATGCAGTTCAATGGGATAAGAATAAAGCGCATAAAATTCTCGGTATATCATTGCCAACTTTATATAGCAAGATTGAAACTTATAAACTTTCACCGTTTGAGGAGAAAATAAAATGATATAATCTGTTTTTAAAATTGCATCCTCTTTTAAGAACTTTAAAAATATTTAAACTCCTTAAAAACTTCTTCTAAAAATCTATCCTGAAATGTTCTTTTTCATTTCAGTAATGCAACATTCCACTTTGGCATTATACTTCCATAGGAATATGAAAAATTAAAAAGTGATATTATAACAATGTTTGAAAATGGTTTTATATGGTTGTTGGCTTACCTGATATTTACAGCAATTATAGCCAAAATATTTATAGTAATTCTGAAAAAAAATGAAAGCTGACTACATCAATTTGGTCCCAAATCGTTTCTTAACACCTTTGAAAAATAACAGTATGAGCTTAATACTTTTTATTTTATTTTTTATCAGTTAGTTCGATTAAACAAATTCTTTATGGAGATAAAATGAATTTTTTCTTTAAAATTTTTTCTTTAATAATCCTCTTGATATCTATTTCTTATCCTCAGACAAAAAATTACATTAATCTGGATGAGCTGATAAGAGAAGCAATTCAAAATAATCCTCAATTAAAAGCTGCACGAAGCACAACTGATGCCGCAAGAACAAAAATTGATCAGAAGTCTTCATGGGATCCACCGCAAGTAGGATTCGAATTTTTCAATACACCGGTACAATCATTTCCAAATCCGGCTAAAAACAGCATGGAAAACGATTATTTTATTCAGCAAATGTTTCCCTTCCCCGGAAAGATAAGTGCTATGACTTCCGCTGCTTCAAATAATGCTAACATGGTTGAGCAGCAGTATTTCGCGCTTGAAAAGCAAATCATCAAACAATTAAAAAATTATTATTACGAGTTGTATCTTGTTCAAAAGAAAATAGAGATCAATTTAGAAAATCAGGATTTGCTTAGGCAATTTTTAGAGATTGCAAGAAAGCAATACGAAGTGGGAATGGGCAAACAACCGGATATCTTAAGAGCACAAACGGAACTTTCTGTTTTGATAAATGAAGGGGTAAATCTTGAAAAGGGAAAAACTGATATTCAAACAATGATAAATACAATTTTAAGCCGCCCCGCCAATGATCAATTAGGTTATGTACCGGAACCGGTTGATACATTGCCACGATGGAATTTCGATCAATTGTTTCAACTTGGTGTTGAATATCGCCCCGAATTAAAAAGTATGAATTACAATATTGATATGTATAAATCTGAATTGGATGCTTCTAAACTAGAATACTACCCGGATATAATGACAAGACTGATGTATAAAGACATGACTGGAACCACCAAGGATTTCTGGTCATTTATGGTTGGAGTAAATGTGCCGCTTGCATTTTGGTCAAGCTCTAAATACACGGGCAAAGTTGAAGAAAACCAACTGAATATTAAAACTGCTGAAGAACAGTTTAATCTTATGAAAAATATGGTAGCATCTGATGTTCAAAACTCTTTGGTAAATATTGAAACAAATAGAAACCTTACAGAGTTGTATAAAAACTCTGTCATTCCTCAAGCTGAACAAACACTGCAATCCACTATCGCTGCATATCAAACGGGTAAAACTGAATTCTTGATGCTTATAGATGCATATAGAATGCTTTTAATGGCTGAGCTTGATTTTTACATGTCTAAAATGAATTTTCTTCAAAGTCAGGCGCAGCTTGAGCAGGCTGTTGGTTTAACTCTTGAACAAGTAAATGATAAATTAAAATAGTTCTATTTATTGGAGATCAAATGAAAAAAATAATTATAAGCGGAATCATCTTTTTAATAATTGGTTTAGCAATTGGTAAATTTTTTCTTGGCGGAGCAGGAGCATCTTCAGATAATCAAGAAAGAAAAATTCTTTACTATCAAGACCCGATGAACCCTGCAAATACTTCCCCCACCCCGAAGAAAGCTCCGGACGGAATGGATTTTGTTCCCGTCTATGAAGAACAAAAAGGCGGAAGCGGTCAAAAGAAAATTGCTTACTACCAGGATCCGATGCATCCATGGTTTACTTCTGATAAACCTGGAACTGCGCCAGACTGCGGCATGGATTTAGTCCCTGTTTATGAGGGTGATGAAAGTGTCGAAGGTATTAAGATTGATCCGGTCACTGTTCAAAATATTGGCGTAAAAATAGAAACAGTTAAAAAGCAAAAACTCAATAATATAATCAGAACAACCGGTAAAGTTGATTATGACGAAACAAAAGTTACTACCATTACTACAAAAATTATGGGATGGGTGGAAAAACTTTTTGTTGATTACACAGGTAAATATATTAGCAAAGGACAGCCTCTGTTTGAAATTTACAGTCCGGAACTTGTTAGTACTCAGGAAGAGTATTTGCAGGCTATTCGTTACTTAAAAAAAGTTTCAAACAGTTCGGAGGAGATAAAAAATGGTGCGCAGGAATTAGTCAACAGCGCTAAACGAAGATTATTGTATTGGGATATTTCTGAAAAGGATATCAACGAGATTGAAAAAAATAATGCACCGAAGAAAACGCTTACAATTTATTCGCAAGTAAACGGAACGGTTGTGGAAAAGATGGTTTTCGAAGGACAGCAAATTATGGCTGGAATGAGTTTGTATAAAGTTGCCGATCTTTCCACCGTTTGGGTGATGGCTGATATTTATCAAGTTGATTTGCCCTGGATTAAACTCGGTCAAAAAGTTGATCTAGAGCTTTCCTATCTGCCGGGTAAAACTTACAAAGGAACTGTAACCTACATCTATCCTTATTTAAATGAAGAAACTAAAACCGTAAAAGTAAGAACGGAAGTAAGAAACACTTCTAATTACAATTTCAAACCGGGAATGTTTGCAACTGTAAAACTTGTTTCCCCAATTTCAGTTGATGCTGTTATAGTGCCGGATCAGGCTATTATTCGCACCGGTGAAAGAACGATTGCAGTAATGTCTCTTGGCGGTGGATATTTTGATCCACGAGAAGTTAAACTTGGCGTAAGCTCTGATGGATTAGTTCAAGTACTCGATGGAATTAAAGATGGTGAAAAAATTGTTATCTCTTCTCAGTTCCTGATCGATTCGGAAAGTAATCTGAAAGCGGCAATACAGCAGATGAGAGGTCACGAAGGAATGGATATGAGTAAACCTATGGATGAATCTCAGATGGAAGACGGAAAAGGGAAGATGGAAGATTTATCCGGCGAAACCTTGGTGAAGACGGATGGAAAAAAGAATGATGAAAAAATGAAGGATATGAATAAAGATGAATCTCATTCCGGTCACGAAGAGACTTCTCCATTAATCAGAAAAGGTGTAATTGATTTAAAATCAATTGATAAGAATAAAGACGGAAAAGTTTTTCAGGATCAAATGGATTGGAATGTTATATCCGATGAACCAGGCAATTGTCCTTTATGCGGAATGAAACTAAAAGAAGTTTCTCTTGAAGAAGCAAAGAAAAAACTGATTGAGAATGGATTTAAAGTTAAATAAAAATGAAATGCTCAGAATGAAGTCACGAATTTCATATCCTATCATTATGCTAATTGAACTCACCCTAATCCCTCTCTTACAAAGAGAGGGATTTGTTGGAGTACAATTTTACATGAAACGTCCTGACAGGAAAAATTATGATTAATATTGTTGACAATAAGCCCTTCTCTAACAAGAGAAGGGTTGGGATGAGTTTCTTTAGAAGTAGTATTTCGAATTTAATATTGGAGAAAAAATGTTAGAAAAAATTATAGAGTTTTCCATTAGAAATAAATTCATGGTTATCCTTACGACTTTATTTTTAATCGGAGTAGGAATCTACTCAATGCTAAGCACACCGGTAGATGCGATACCGGATTTAAGCGATGTTCAGGTTATTATTTATACTCAATATCCGGGACAATCACCACAGACAGTTGAAGATCAGGTTACTTACCCATTAACAACAGCGATGGTTTCAGTGCCGGGTTCTAAAGTAGTGCGCGGATATTCCTTCTTCGGCTATTCACTTGTCTATGTAATTTTTGAAGACGGAACTGATATTTATTGGGCAAGAAGCAGAGTACTTGAGTATTTGAACTATGCACAGCAGCGGCTGCCGCAGAATATTATTCCTACACTTGGTCCAGATGCCACGGGTGTCGGCTGGGTTTATCAGTATCAACTTACCTCAGATAAAAGATCACTCCAAGAACTTCGATCTATCCAGGATTGGTATTTAAAATATGCTTTATCGGCTGTAGAGGGAGTAGCGGAAGTTGCAAGCATCGGCGGTTACGTAAAGCAATATCAGGTTACGGTTGATCCTGCAAAATTACTCGCATATAATATTCCGCTTTCTATGGTTGATATGGCAATTAAGAAATCGAACAACGATGTTGGCGGCGAAGTAATTGAAATGGGCGAAATGGAATTTATGGTGCGTGGACTCGGATACATCAAATCTGTTGAAGATATCCAGAACATTCCTTTAATGGTAAATAAAATGACGAACACTCCCGTTTATTTGAAGGATGTTGGCGATGTTACGCTTGGTCCTTTGATGAGAAGAGGATTGGCTGAATCAAATGGTGAAGGTGAAGTTGTCGGTGGAATTATAGTTATGCGTTATGGACAGAACGCACTTAAAGTTATTGAAAATGTAAAACAAAAAATAGAAGAGTTAAAAGCCGGAATCCCCTCCGATGTAAAAATTGAATCTGTTTATGACCGCGCCGGTTTAATTGAACGAGCAATTGACACCCTAAAAGAAAAACTTTTAGAAGAAATTTTATTTGTAGCGTTAATTTGTATTTTGTTTTTACTTCATGCCCGAAGCGCTTTTGTAGCTATTATCACTCTGCCAACTGCGATACTAATGGCATTTATCGTTATGCGCTGGCAGGGAATTAATGCCAACATAATGTCTTTGAGCGGTATTGCAATTGCAATAGGTGCAATGGTGGATGCAGCAATAATTATGATTGAAAACGCACATAAGCATATCGAACACGATATGCTTAAACCGCAAGAGCAAAGAAGAGAAAGATGGCAGCTTATTCTGGATGCCTCAAAAGAAGTTGGACCTTCGCTATTCTATTCCCTTTTAGTTATAACCGTCTCGTTCATTCCTGTATTTACACTTGAAGCACAGGAAGGAAGATTATTTAGACCGCTGGCATTTACAAAAACATATTCGATGGCAGCAGCCGCTATTCTTTCTGTTACACTCGTTCCTATTTTGATGGGATACTGGATTAAAGGCAGGATTTTACCAGAAGAAAAAAATCCTATAAACAGATTCCTAATTAAAATTTATCACCCTGTTGTTGATTTTGTAATCAAGCACAACAAAGCTGTTCTTGTTACGGTGCTGATTATACTTGGGTTGACAATAATTCCTTACAATAAAATTGGCTCTGAATTTATGCCGCCACTTTATGAAGGCGATTTACTTTACATGCCAACAACAATGCCCGGTATGTCAATTACTAAAGCGAAAGAAATACTTCAGCAGACCGATAAGATCATTAAGACATTTCCCGAAGTACATCACGTATTCGGAAAAATTGGACGCGCAGAAACAGCTACTGATCCTGCCGGGCTTGATATGGTTGAAACTACGATAATGCTAAAACCCGAGGATGAATGGCGACCCGGAATGACTGTTCAAAAACTTATTGATGAAATGGACAGAGCGATTCAATTCCCCGGTGTTACAAATGCGTGGACGATGCCAATCAAAACAAGAACTGATATGCTTAGTACGGGAATCAAAACTCCGGTAGGAATAAAAATTTCAGGGCCAGATCTATCAATATTGCAGGATATTGGAAAAGAAGTTGAATCAGTTATGCGAACTGTACCGGGAACTTTAAGCGCCTTTGCTGAAAGAGCTGTCGGAGGAAATTATCTCGATATAGAAATCAATAGAAAAGAAGCAGCCCGCTACGGATTAACAATTGAAGATGTTCAAATGGTTATTCAAACTGCAATGGGTGGCATGTCTGTTACAAATACAGTTGAAGGATTGGAAAGATACACTGTTAATCTTCGTTACAGCCGGGAACTTAGAGATAATATCGAATCAATGAAGAAAGTGCTGGTACCAACGCCCATCGGTGAGCAAGTTCCTATCGGTCAGATTGCAACTATTACACCGCGTAAAGGTCCAATGGTTATAAGAAGTGAAGACACACGTCCCAACGCTTGGGTCTATGTTGATATAAAAAATATTGACGTTGGTACTTATGTTAAAAACGCACAAAAAATTGTAGCAGAAAAAATTAAACTGCCCGCAGGTTATAATATTTCTTGGAGCGGCGAATATGAATATATGCTTCGCTCACAAGAAAGAATGCTGTATGTAATTCCAATGACGTTATTTATCATCTTCGTAATCATTTATCTGAATACTAAATCTTTGGTAAAAGTTGCAATCGTATTTCTTGCCGTTCCCTTCTCTCTCGTCGGTGCCTTTTGGCTGCTCTATCTGCTCGGTTACAATATAAGTATTGCTGTCTGGGTAGGAATAATTGCCCTTGCCGGCTTAGATGCGGAAACAGGCGTAGTTATGTTGCTCTATCTTGATGTAGCGCTAAAAGAATGGAAAGAAAAAGAGCTGTTAACCGGACTAAAAGGACTGAAAGATGCTATCCATCATGGTGCTGTAAAACGAGTACGACCGAAAATTATGACTGCTGCAGTTATTCTTGCCGGTTTAGCTCCTATCATGTGGAGCCACGGAACCGGGGCAGATGTTATGAAACGTATTGCTGCACCTATGATTGGAGGTGTTGTCACGTCGGTCTTGATGGAATTAGCCGTCTACCCGGTTATCTATTATCTATGGCGTTCCTGGCAAATGAAAAAGCAGGCAAAGTTAGAAGGAAGATTGTTAGAAAATTAAAAATAAGTAAGGAAGATTAAAATGAAAGAAATAAAAGCATATATAAGACCATCAGTAGCCGATAGAGTTATTTCAGCATTGGAAAGAGCCGGATCAAAAGGAATGACGGTAATAGATGTATCTACTATTGGCGGCTGGGCTGATCCGGAAAATTCAAAGCTGTCAATTAAATATTGCGAAAGATACAGCAGCAGCATAAAGATCGAGCTTGTTTGTTCGGATGATGATCTTGAAAAATTTGTAAGTGTAATTCTTGATAATTCTCATACCGGAAGCAAAGGCGACGGTAAAATATTTGTTTCGGATATATCTGAAGCAGTTAGCATCAGAAGAAAACAACGCGGAACGGAAGCACTTTAATCAAAATTAAATGATCAGCACTATGGAAAGGAGAAAAATAAACTGAAATTCAACACTCATATTCTTCGAGACCCGGTTTGCGGGAAAAAGATTAATCCTAACAAAGCTTATGCAAAAGTAAAATATGGTAAGGAAACTTACTACCTATGCTGTCCTATTTGCCAGGCGGAATTTGAGAAAGACCCTAGAAAATTTATTAACGGTCACCAAAACGGTGCAAAATCTTAATAGGAGTTTAAAATGTTGAGCGAAGCGAAATCCCGCCTTGCGGGAAAAAAGTTAGAGCCTTATCCTATAGCAAGTGCATTATTTTTCATATTTACTCTTTTATACCTGGTATGCATTGGTGTCAAGCTTATCCTTGTAAGTCTTGGTATAGAAGGATTATGGCACATGCATAAAATATGGGAGATAATCTTACCCTGGTTCGGGGGTTTAGATTCATTAAGCATTGTAATTGGTTTGCTGGAAGTTTCTCTTGGCTCGTATTTAATTGGTTATATAGTCGTTCCCGCTTATAATTTTTTAACGAGGAATAAAGTAAGGGAACATAAAATTTGGGAATCCATCCCTTCGGGCGAAGTAAAGTCAATCATAGTGAGATTTAAAACTTTATTTGCGACCTTTGCAGTATATGTTTCAATACTCTTCACTCTATGCTTATTATATGATTTAGTTGTTCCAGCCGAATATCAAATGCTTTCTTTATGGAAGCTGCTACTTCCAGGCTTTACCGGCTTGAATTTTTTGAGCTATCTGATTGGTTTAGGCGTTATAGTAATTTACAGCGCTTACACTGCTTTTATCTTCTCTAAAACACTCAACAACTTTGAAAAATCAGAACTAAAAAAATCGGAAGAGATGCGGAAAGAATTAGAATCCTCCGGTGCAGGGAAAAAGTATGACGAAAAATATTTCGGAGTTGCAGCCGGAATCTTTGCAGCAGCTATTTTTATTCTGGCAGCAATAAAGATGATTTTCTCTGGTGTAGATAACTCAGTTTATGTCAAGCCGCTTATTCCGTTTTTCAATTCTTTAAATGTAATAAATATTATCGGAGGAATTGCAGCTTCATTCTTATGGGGATGGATTTTAGGTTACTTCTTTATGATCGTTTACCATTGGTTTGACAAAAAATTCAGCAACCTTCGAGGTTAAGATACCGCAGGCGATACGCCTCGAAGGTTAGAGAAAGAGAAATTTCCCGGATGATTCTATTATGAATAGGGTGCAAAAAATTGAAGAATTTTTATTATGAAAAGTCTTAAACCTTTCTCTATAATTTTTCTACTTTCGCTTTCTACCTTAAGTTTTGAGATAATTCTTGCAAGAATTTTTTCTTATGTGCTTGCATATCATTTTGTCTTTATCATAATTGCATTTGCTATACTTGCGCTGGCTTTAGGACAGCTTTATGCATCGCGTTTAGCAGTAAAAAACTCATTTTCATTTTCCAAATACTTCATTGTCCTTTTATTACTATTTCCGATCAGTCTTGCTGCGGTTTTTATTTTAGCTTCAGTTGAAGGCATAGGCAGCGGCTCGGTTGGTTTAATTATTTATATTCTTCTAGCGGGTGTTACTTTCTTTCTGGTTGGCATTATTACAGCTTCTATATTCCAGGCTAACGGAGATAAAAGCAGGATACTATATGCTTTTGATATGATTGGTGCAGCGGCTGGCTCATTACTGGGGTTATTATTACTTAACACTTTTAGTATAATTCAGGCACTCTCAATTATTTTATTTGTTTTTTCTATTGCCGCGTTAACTGCCTTCAAACTTGAGACACAAATCAGGAAAGGATACTTGATAATAACACTTTCTGCAATATTTGTTTCTCTTTTAATAATCTTTATAACACCTGATGTTGAAATAAACATTGCTAAATCATCAGAAAAGGATTTGCTAAGGCTAAAGAGTAATCCATCGGTCAAAACAACTACGGTAGAAAGCAGATGGAATTCATTTGGAAGGACTGACCTTGTTAAATTTTTATATCCGGACCTGCCTACCGGACAGGCAGGTAATAACAGAGAGATAGAGATAACATCAACAATAGAAATAGGTGATGGAAAAAAAATAATAATTATAATTGTTAGGGATACAGGAAAAGGTATCAAAGAGGATGTGAAAATTTTTGAACCATTTTTTACCACAAAATCATCCGGAACAGGATTGGGCTTATCCGTTGCTCAAAAAATAGTAGAGCAGCACAAAGGTAGAATTAAGCTTGTTTCATCAGAGCAAGGAAAAACAATTTTTGAAATAACACTGCCTTTTAAGGAAGTTACAATAACTGATGGTCTTAGTTCTTCAGAAAAGGAAAATAATATTGGGTGAAGTGAATTCGCTGCAGGCGCACCGCCCTGCGGGAAATAAGATTTTAGTAATTGATGATGATGAATCAATTAGAAAAACGCTAACAAGTTATTTAAAGAAATTAAATTTTGATATTTATTCTGCTAATAACGGGTTAGATGGAATTGAACTTGCAGATGCTGAGCATCCCGATTTAGTAATAACCGATATAAAAATGCCCGGTGCAGATGGGTTCGAAGTATTAAAAAAGGCAAAAGAAATTGATTCGTATATTCAGGTTATTATAATCTCAGCCTTAGATGATATGCACAGTACAGTTGAGGCAATGCAGCAGGGAGCTTATGATTATATTGAAAAACCGCTCGAGATTGATAAGCTGAAGATTATCATCAATCGTGCGCTTGAAAATAAAAAGATGAGTGAGCAGCTTGCTTTGTTTATTTCGACAGAAGCTGAAGAATATCAACTGGAAAATACTCTGATCGGTAAGACTCCAATAATGAAAGATGTTTATAAATTAATCGGACAAACAACTTCCAGCAGGGTTACTGTTCTTATTGAAGGTGAAAGTGTTACCGGTAAAGAATTAGTTGCAAGAGCAATTCACTACAGTGGTATTACGAAGAGCCAGCCCTTTGTTCCTGTTAACTGTACTGCTCTAACCGAATCTCTCCTTGAAAGCGAATTGTTTGGACACGTTAAAGGTGCCTTTACCGGATCAATTCGTGATAAGAAAGGTAAGTTTGAATTAGCCGGAGAAGGAACAATTTTCTTAGATGAGATTTCCGAAATATCCCATAATCTTCAGGTAAAATTATTAAGAATACTTCAGCAGAAGGAATTTGAAAGAGTTGGCGGTGAAAGTATAATTCCTATGAGTGCCCGGATAATTGCTGCAACAAATAAAGACTTAAATGCTCTTGTTCGTGAGGGAAAGTTCAGAGAAGATTTATATTTTAGATTAAAAGTTGTATCTATCAAATTACCTCCCTTAAGAGATAGAATCGAAGATATTCCTTTACTGGTTAATCATCTCCTTGTGAAGATTAATAAAGAGCTTCATAAAAATGTTACCAAAATCCCTGAAGAAGTAATGGAAATGTTAAAGAATAACTATTGGATAGGCAACGTACGGGAATTAGAAAATACTCTGATGCAGGCAGTTGTACTTTCTACTGATGATGTTTTGAATAAAGAAAATATACTCATCCCAAAGGGACAAGTTAGAAAGCCGGAACAATCAGAAATAAAAGAAGAGCGTGTTCAATTTATTACTCTGTCTGAAAATGAAAGAAATCATATCAAAAAAGTGCTCGATGCTGTTCAATGGAATAAAAATAAAGCGTATAAAATTCTCGGTATATCATTGCCAACTTTATATAGCAAGATTGAAACTTATAATCTTTCACCGTTTAAAGAGAGAGCTGAATGAATATGGAAATAAATTTTAGCTCTATTATTAAACAGTATAAAGAGGACAAGGAATCAGTTTATAACACCTGGTTTATCAATAATGAGGAGAGACTAAAAGCTTTTCGCTCCATTAGGCGAGGTGTAATGCAGGTTATTGAAGACATCAAACAAAAAAAATTTGGGAATGATTTTAAAGGAAGCTCGCTTGAGTTCGTTCTAACCTGCATTACTGAACAGAAACAAGTTTTTGAAGGGGCGGCACATCCTTTTTTCTGGAAACCGAAGTTGAGAATTCCCGATATTTACGAAAATGAAAATAATAAAATAACCTTTGGTCAATTCCTGGAAAATGTTCTCTTCGCTGCAAAAGAAGAGCAAGTAATTAAAGAAATAATCAAAATAGACTCTTATAAAATTAAAGGTCTTGGTCCGGCAGTAGCCAGTATTTTATATTTTCTTCATCCGACAATTATCACGCCTTTTAATACGGCAATTATTAAAGGGTTCAATTATTTATTCAAGGATAAAAAGAAACTGGGTTCATGGGAGGACTATTTAAAAATCAGGGAAGTAATAGTAAAAACTAATAAGAGGTATCAACAAGAATTTTCTCTTGATTTGGGAGCCTTTACAGGAATGTTGTATGAAATCGGAATACAAAGACTTTTAGTAGGAAGTGATGAATATATTACTGACGATGAACGAAAAAAATTAGAATTGCTTTTTTATAAACGAAAAAAAGAAATCATTGAAGAAAAGAAAGAAGAAAGCCTTCATTCCGAAATGCAATATCATTTGCTTAAAATAGGGAAAGCCCTGGGCTATGATGTAATTTGTGCCAGAAATGATTTATCAAAATCTTACAACGATTCAAATTTTTCATTCCTATGTTTGAATACATTTCCTTTTATTCAGGTAGATAAAGAAACTCTTAATACAATTCAATTGGTTGACGTTCTTTGGTTTAAAAAAGACACTAACAATATTGTTGGAGCTTTCGAAGTAGAAAAAAGCACAAGTATATATTCGGGGATTCTAAGACTTACAGATTTGGCTTACTCAATTGCAGATGGTGATGAAGTGTTTTATATAATTATCCCTGACAGCAGGGAAAAAGATGTTATTTTACAGCTTAGCAGGCCTTCAATAAAAAAAATATCAGTCCCTATAAAATATATTTTGTTTTCTGAGTTGAGAACAAATTGTGATGCAATATGCAGATTCGGTGACACACATTTTATTATGGAAAAAATTGCAAAGTCTGTATGAAATACTCCATCTCCAATTTTTAAGAACTTTAAAAAAAATTAAACTATTTAAAACACTAGATTCTTTAACATCAATTCAAACCGCAATTTAATGACCTTTCACAATGTTTCATCCTGGCATTATACTTTCTTTCTGAAAAAATAAAGTAACACCAATAGCTTCTGTAAAATACTGCTCAAGAGGCAGAACAGAGCAGAAGACAAATTTAACTCGGAGGAGAAAAACTATGAAAACGCAATACGTGATTATCATTAGCTTGCTTGCAGTGGTTTTGCTGGTAGGCTGTGGAACAACAATCCCGGGTGGTTATGGGGGACTCCATTGGGGAACTTATAGTGGAGTTGATACCACGGTTTACGGTAATGAGTTCAAATGGGAATGGGTATGGAACAGTGTCATCTTATATGACGTCCGCTGGAAAACACAGAGCGAGAAGGTGGACATTCTTTCACTGGACGATCTTCATATGGATGTAGAGGTTGCACTTCGGCTACGACCTAATCCCCGTGAGTTGTATTTATTGCATACTGAGATTGGTCAAGAGTATTACGCGGAAGTTGTGCAGCAGCAATTTCGCTCTATCTCAAGAGCAGTATTTTCTCAGTACAGATACACGGATATCCCCAAGAAGAGTCTCGAGATTCAAAATACCATATTAGCTCAGCTCAAAGAGAACCTTGTGAACAAGCATCTTGAACTGGATGCCGTAGAGATTAAGCATGTAGAATATCCTGAGCGAGTTAAACAAGCTGCAGATCTAAAACTGGCAACTGAACAGAAACTGTTGCAGAAGGAATTCGAGCTAAAGATTGCCGAGAAAGATGCCACAATCAAGATTATCGAGGCACAAGGTCAGCAGACTGCTCAAAGGATAATTGACAGCACACTTACTCCAACTTATCTCCAGTATCGTGCGCTTGATATTCAGAAGGAATTAGCAAAAAGTGGAAATGCGTCTTTCTATTTTGTGCCAGTAGGCGTCAATAGTATTCCCATTATTCTTGAGACGGGAATGGAGAAAAAGAAATAGTGCGGTGTCTACAAAATTTTTGCAGGGCGCAATCCGAAAAGATTACGCCTGCCTTAATTAAATCATTAACCAGCCGTCACGTTTATTGCGTCGGTTGGTATCATTAAAAAATAAATACGGAGTTTGTTATGAATAAAATTGCTTTTTCCATGTGGGGAATCAACAAAAGCTCCTTAGTTATAATAATCTTTCTGATTGCCGGAATTATTTCTGTATTCGCACAAAAAGCAAATATAATTACAGAAGCTATTTCTCCTTACAAACTTCAAACATTAGGAATAAATACTAATTCGGTTTCTACCGGATTGAATACTGTTCCTAATGAAACTTATGTTTATTTATCTGCGAGAAATATTGGCAATAGTGAACCAATAAATTCAACCGTATACGAATTGTTATCCCAACCGACTGGTTCAAATATTACTCTCGAAATTATTAATCCAACATGGGTGCAATTCAGACCCGAGGTAAAAGGTTCATATATAATCAAGCTAACAATTACAACATCAAGCGGTACGGACGACACAACTAAGACAATTTACGCTGCGGATTTTATAGGTGTTGGAAATTTCGAGGGTATATCAGGTCAGTTCCCGAAATGTATGACTTGTCATCAGTCATCCCCGGAATTTTCTGAAATATTTGATCGCTGGCAGGTTTCCGGTCATGCTCAGATGTTTAAGACAATGATTACCCAAGGTCCCTCTTATTACGGAACTTCATGTTTTAACTGCCACACTATCGGAACTGATAAGTACATTGTAGCGAGCAACGGCGGTTTTGATGATATGGCTAAATCGTTGGGTTGGGCATGGCAGGGACCACCGAGTCCGGGTAAATGGGATTCGCTCAAAGCAGATTATCCCGCCTTAGTTAATCTTGCAACCATTGGGTGCGAAAGCTGCCATGGACCTGGAAGTGAGCATGCATTTAATGGTGGAAATACTGAGATGATTCAAATTTCCATTGACGCAGGGAATTGTGCTCAATGTCATGACAATCCCTCGAGGCAAAACAAAGTTGCTCAGTGGGAGAATTCACTGCACTCAAATCTTGTTTGGTCAAATTCATTTGCACAAGGTTCCGAATCTCAAACAAATAACTTGAATAATTGTATCAGATGTCATGACGGACAAGGCTTTGTTAATTTTACCAAAGGGCAGACTACAAATACGACTGGGATGATACAAGCAAATCGGAAGATGATCTCCTGTGCAGTTTGCCATGATCCTCATGGCAACACAAACGAATATTCTTTAAGATTTACTCCTGTTGGGTCTGATACATTGGGAAATGGTTATCGCTATACTGAGGGAGGCAAAGGGCAATTATGTATGAATTGCCATAAGTCCAGAAGAGATAATGTAAGTTATGTTCAGACAAATGTTACTTCTGCATTTTGGGGACCTCACGAATCACCTCAGACAGATGTTTTCTTAGGACAAAATGCGGCAGAATTTGATTCACCTTTTTTGTCGGGTCCACATAAATTCGCAGTAACCAATGCGTGCGTTGATTGCCATATGGTAGCAACGCCGGATACAGGGAATGTTAACCGTGACAATGTCGGTGATCATACGTGGATACTGCACAACGAGGAAAATAATTATTATCATACCACAGCTTGTGCTAACTGTCATGGAAGTATAACCAGTTGGGATGATTTTATTGCTACAGAAGATTACGATAATAACGGAACAAAAGGCAGCATTCCTGAAGAAATAGAAGGGCTTGAAAGAAATTTAAGAATTGTCTTGCCTCCAGTTGGAATAGATTCTATCTCCTGGGAATTAATACGTGATCTAAATGACCTAACCATTAAAAAAGCATACTGGAACTACCAATTGGTTAATAATGATGGAAGCGAAGGAATGCACAACGCAATGTTCATAATTGATGTACTGGTTAAGTCTATTCAGGCGGTTAAAGGAGTAAGTTCCGCAGATGAAGAATCAGGAACTCTTCCAAAGAATTATGTCCTTTTACAGAATTATCCCAATCCGTTTAACCCTTCAACGACAATTAAATATTCAATACCTTACGAAAATAAAGTTAGAATTATAGTTTATGATAGTAATGGACAAATTGTTGCTGAATTGATAAATGAAGTTAAACAAACTGGGAATTATGAAATAACTTTCGACACTAACTCCATTGGAAGAAGTATTGCCTCAGGTGTTTACTTCTATTCCATGGAAGCAACTGCTGGTGATGGAAAACAAGCATTCAGAGAGACAAAGAAAATAGTCCTCTTGAAATAACGACAAATATCCTAATAGTAAATAATGACGAATGATGTAATAAGAAAATAAATCAATAACCAACCGTCACGCTTATCGTGTCGGTTGGTATCATCAAAAAGTAAATAAGGAATAAAATATGAAACCGCTGAGAATGGCCCAATTACTATTGGCAGGAATAATTTTTTTTGTATTTCAATCAAATCTCATTGCGCAGCATGATCACGGAACACAAAAGCAAGGACAAATGAATATGCAAATGAATCAAATGCAGAATGTGATAAACAGAATGAATGATATATCAAAGCGCATGGATGACATGATGCAGCAACATCAGGATATGGGAACGCATCAGAAAATGCAAGGTATGAAGCACGAAAATATGATGCCCTTGATGAAATATATGAGCCAGATGTCTGGTGATATGAAAAATATGACCCAGCAAATGAAAAATATGATGGATGATAAAGGACTAATGAATAACGGTGAGTTCAGAAACATGATGGAAGACTTGATAGAGAATATGGATGAGATAATAGATAATTTCGAAGATATGATGGATAATATGGATGAAGCTCAAAATCTCATGTAAGAAAGGTAAAAAAATGAAAAACAAATATATATTTCTTGTTATACTTTCCTTCTTTTCAGTAGGAATGTATTCACAAAGTGATAAAAAAGCCGAAGCTTTATTTAAACAAGGCGAAGCTTACTTTCAGGAAAACAATTTTAATGAAGCCAAAAAAGTGTTTATAGATTACCTTGAACGATTCCCTGAAGACATCAAAGCTTTAACATATCTGTCCCAAATTGCTATGGCGCAGCAAAATATCCCTTCTATAAAATTTTATAATGAAAGAATTCTTAGCATAGATAAAAATAATGTAGATGCTTTAATAATCCTTGGGGTAATCTATTCAGTTCAAAAGGATTTTGACAAAGCTAAAGATTTTCTGAATAAAGCAATAACCATTCAACCCGATAATGCATCTGCACTTTTTAGTCTCGGGATGGTTTACGGCACAGCCGGAGAATTATATAATGCAGTAATTAGTTTGAATAAAGCATCTGAGATAGAACCACGAAACGGAAAGATACTTGAGGCACTCGGAATGTTCTATCTTCAAAATGAGCTTACTGATGAAGCTGAAATCTATTTTAAGAAAGCTTTAGTTGTAGGTCCTGATTTAATAGAAGCAAGAAAAGGTTTAGTCATTTTATATCAAAATCAAAATAAGCTTACAGATTCCCGGCGTTATATTAAGCAGCTTGAAATACTTTTACCAGATTTGCCCCAATTAAATCTTATCAAAGCACAGCAGGAATACCTCGAAGGGAAATATAAAGATGCTGTAAAATCTGTGATGACTGAAATAGAAAAAAATCCTGGGGATGCAGATGCCTATTTTTTGCTTGGCATCTTGTACAAGATAATGGGTGAGAAATCGAAATCAGGCGAAGCCTTTTCGATTGCAGAAAAATTAATAAATCAGAATCCCGGTTTTTTTGAAAGTGCTTCGCCCTTAAATATGTATTTGGGTAGTTCTTTAAATAAATAAGCTTTCTTTGAGGTATTACCCGGAAAAGATTACGCTTACATTAAACCGAGTTTGTGTTGAGAAAAATGTATAGATAAGATTTCATTAGATAGCAATATGAAGATCGAAATGATGATGAAGATGATGAACGGTGAAAGTAGTAAGATGAAACACGATATGATTAAGAATTCGACTAATGAATCAGAACACAAATCTCATCATCAATAATTGTTTAAAAAACTAAATAATGGAGACGCTATGAACAAAATTTATTTAACTCTTCTAACGCCACTTTTTCTCAGCGGCTGCATGATGCTCGGTATGGGAGGAATGGGGCACACCGGGGGCGGCGATACGCATGGAGATTCACATGGTTCTTCTATGAACGGTCAAACAATCGTAAAGGAATCTGTTGTTAATGGGATAAAAATTACTGCTGAATTTCCGCCATATACTTTAAGCGATGAACTGGCTTATAAAGTTACTCTTTATGATGTTCGCGAAAAATTAATTATCTCCGATGCATCAATTTCATTGATTGTAACTACGGATAATAGTCGGGGACAAGACTCACATTCCGATCACGGGAAGATGAAAGAATTGAAATTTTTACCGGACGGAATTAATAATGGGACGTATATTTTTCGTCCATCAATCAAAAACACGGGCGCTTATAAATTTATTTTTGTTTTAGAAAGAGTTGGAAATGTTACGATAGATCCACCAACCGAAGTTGACCAAACCATTCAACTATTAAGTCAAGTGGATCAACATTCAGAAAATGGTGATAATATGACAGGATATGGCATATCTCCTGTCGTCTTAATCAGCGCCGGTGTAATGGCAATAATAATGCTCTTTATGTTCAGATAATTTTAAGAACATACTAACTAAGTACGAAACTCTATATCCAATGAGGTTACAATGAAACGAATTGTTTTTTTTGTAGTGCTATTGATTGTTCTAGCATCAAGCAATGGGTTCGCTCAACATCACGGCAGAGGTAGAGTTGACAATGCTAATAGAAAAGACCCTACAACTGCTGCGCTGCTTTCGATTCAACCGCTGCCTGTTGATTTAGGAAATTTTTATATTGGCAATTGGGAACGTGGAATTATCTACACAACTGCAGAACTTATCCTTTTTGTACCGGCAGCCGTTTTGCTCGGACGCAATAGCTGGTCATGGGGAATGCATAATTATTCAAATTATTATGGCTCAGATTACCGCCCTTCATGGACTACAGCAGAACGGATCCAGTTTTATTATTTGCTGGTGGGATACATAGTAGTAAAGATCATTAGCGCATTTGATGCGGGGTATTCGGCTGAACGATACAATCAGAATATTTCGTTGCGCTACGATGCGTCGACTAACACAGCGATGTTTTCATTGAGCATCCCGCTTAATTCATTTTAATGAAAGTATCAGAGTATATAGAAAAAATTATTGTTTCCGAGCGTTTGCGAAAAAAAGTTGATTAAAAAACGAGGATAAAAATGGTATCTGACCCGGTATACGGAGTGTCCCGAAGGGATGCTTAAAATAGAAATTAAGGACATCTTCAAAACAAAAAATAGATTACAAAGGCAAGTGAAGATTAAATGAGCAAGGATTGAAGATGAAACAGATTATGTTAAAAATAATTTTCTTTTTTTTTGTTGGAAATTTTGTTCTTGCTCAAAACCAGTTCGATAAAGCAATCATCAGGGGCACTGTAAAAGATTATACTAATAACCAACCACTTGCTGGAGTAAATATTTTGGTCATAAATACAAGCTATGGTGCTGCCACTGATTTAAAAGGAAATTTTTCAATTAAAATTCCGGAAGGTATTTATAGTCTTCGCATATCAATGATTGGGTATGAAGAATTGATTATAGAGAACTTAAATGCAAGGGTAAATAAAGTAATCTCAATTGACACATCATTAACTGAAAAAGTTATATACCTTCAATCCGTTGTTATAACACCCAAACCAGAAAAATATGATGCAACCGGCTTGACAGCTAAGTTAAACCGGAATATGATTAAGCATTCTCCCGGTTCTGCCCAAGATATATTCTGGACATTGCAAACACTTCCCGGGGTTTCAAGTGGAAGTGATGACTCCAAACTTTATGTGCGCGGTGGAAACGCTTCTGAAAATCTAATCCTTTTTGATGGTGCAACTATTGCAAATCCTTATCACTTTGAGTTTATGGGCGGAGGTTTATTCAGCATTTTTAATTCTCGCCTCGTTGAAGATGTTAAATTTTATGCCGGAGGATTTCCGGCAAGATACGGAGATAGATTATCTTCGGTTTTAGCAATTAATAATAAAACTGCAAGTGTAAATCAGTTTAACGGAGAAGTTAATCTAAGCTTAACAGATTTAAATGGGATAATAGAATTTCCATTAAATGGTTTGAACGGATCTGGATTTATTTCTGCAAGAAGAAGTTACTTTGATGTAGTATATAATTTATTACCCGATTTAAAAGGTGAATCAGCCGCTGTTCCCTACTTCTATGATTTCTACGGAAAGCTTGATTTCAATCTTTCGAACCTTGGGAAATTGACTATAACCGGGCTCAATTCTTTTGAAAATCTTTATGGAGTTTTTAACTATGACCATTTTAGCGGAGCAATGAATTCAGATGGATACAATCAATCCTTTGGCACAAGTTTAAATCTTATTTTATCCGACAATTCTGTAAATGAGCTAAATATATATTATTCAAGAGCAGATAAAGAATCTACTTATCCCTTGAACTCTTTTGAAAATTATAATATTAAAGAATATGGATTGAAGAATGATTTGTCTTTCCTATTTAATAGCCACGAAATACATATAGGCGGATGGTTAATAGTTAAAGATGATAAAGCTTCTGTAAGACTTCCTGGCGAGATAAATTTTTACACACTTGAAGATTATCAAATTAAATCTTCAGGGAAAGATGTTCTTTATTCTGTTTATGGTGAAGACAAAGTTAAACTTACAGATCAGCTTTCATTTAACGCAGGGCTTCGGTTCGACTATCTTGATAAAATTAAGAAAGGCGTTTTGTCCCCAAGATTCAATTTCGCTTACGACTGGAACGAACATATGAGCCTTTCTTTTAACTATGGTTGGTATTATCAGTCACCGTTAGCTTATGAATCAGCTGCTAATCCTTCGCTTGACTTCAAAAAAGCTGAAAGTATTGGTTTTGGTATAAAGCACCAGTTATCAGATGAACTGATTGTAAATCTTGAATTGTACAAAAAAAATTTTTATGATTTAGGCTCTTATGATAATGAAACTCAAAATTTATCAAGTGAAGGATTCGGTTATGCAAGAGGTGCGGAAATTTATTTGCAGATAAAACCGAATGAAAACATTGGAGGGTGGATATCATATTCTTACTCTATTGCTAAAAGAAAAGAAGGTTTAATCCGCAGCGAAGAATTATTCAGTTTTGATAGAACTCACCTTATAAGTGCAGTGTTTAATTATAAATTTTCAGATGTCTGGTCGGTAGGAGCAAAATACAGATTTGGCACTGGGACACCTTACATACCGGTTTTAGGCAGTTATTTTGATAAAGGTGCAGAGAAATTCTTCCCTTTACTTGGCAGCCAAAATTCGGCGCGTTATCCTTCTTACAGCAGACTTGATGTCCGCTTAACAAGATTGTTCTATTTAAACTATCTTCCACTGGAACTTTATATTGAAATTTTGAATGTATTAAATAACAATAATGTAGTTCATTGGATTTATAATCTTGACTATACATCAAAGAGGCAGATGACCGTGTTCCCATTAATTCCAGTTATTGGTATAAACTTAAAAATATGAATGAAAAAAAGATCTTAAAAGTAAAGAAATACTTAATTAAAAATTAAAGGCTATGATTAAAATGGATAGAGACCCCGTTTGCGGAATGATTGCAAAAGAAGAATTTAAATATGAATTCAAGGGAAAGATATTTTATTTCTGCTCAAATTTATGTAAAAATGAATTTAAGAATTCTCCAGATAAATATTTGAAGCACAGACATAGGTCGTATGAATCTGAGGAAATAAAGGAAAGAAAGATTGCCTATTTTTCTATGGAAATTGGAATTGATTCTTCTATCCCAACCTATAGCGGCGGACTGGGCATTTTAGCCGGTGACTTTATAAAATCCTGTGCAGACTTAAAAGTACCTCTGGTAGCAGTTACACTTTTATATGAGAAAGGTTATTTTAACCAAAAATTAGATGCACAAGGAAACCAGCAGGAATTGCCTGTCCAATGGAACCGCGAGGATTTTTTAAAACCCTTACCTAATAAAGTGGGCATCAAAGTAGAAAACAGAGATATATTTATTGGCGCCTGGCAATATAATGTTTTAGGCATAAGCAGTTATTCTATACCTATAATTTTTTTAGATACCGACTTAGAAGAAAACAGTGAATATGATAGGGGGCTTAATGATTTCCTTTATGGCGGGAATCAATGGTATAGATTGCTGCAAGAGATTGTCTTGGGTATTGGTGGCGTGCGTATGCTTCAAAGTCTAGGATATACAGGAATAAAAAAATATCATATGAATGAAGGGCATGCTGCTTTTTTAACTCTCGAATTATTAAAGGAGATGAAAAACAATAAAGAAGCGGAATTGAATTTTGAAGCAGTGAGAGAGCTTTGCGTATTTACTACTCATACTCCCGTACCAGCGGGGCACGATCAGTTCCCTTACGATTTAGTGAACAATGCATTAAGGAGATTTTTGCCCCTGGATGTTCTAAAGATGCTCGGTGGTGAAGAACAACTGAATATGACTTTTCTAGCCTTAAATCTGAGTAAATACATAAATGGTGTTGCAAAAAAGCATGGCGAAGTATCTCGCTCGATGTTCCCCGAATACTCAATAGAATCTATTACCAATGGTGTACATTCTTCCACGTGGGTTTGCGAAAGTTTTAAAAAGCTCTATGATAAATATATTCCCGATTGGAAGAACGATTCCTTTAGCCTGCGTTATGCCTTGAGCATTCCGGGTGATAATATATGGAAGGCTCACCAAGAAGCGAAGAATAAACTTATTGATTATGTTAATGAAAAAACTGGCAAAGAAATGGATTATAAAACCCTCACAATAGGATTTGCAAGAAGAGCTGCCTCTTATAAGAGGGCTGATTTGATTTTTTCTGATATTGACAGGCTGATAAAAATCGCTAATGATGCAGGCAAAATTCAATTTATCTTTTCAGGTAAAGCTCATCCACAGGATGGGATGGGCAAAGACCTTATAAAGAAAATAATTGCCGCATCGAAATGGTTGGAAAACAAAATAAAAGTTGTTTACCTTGAAAATTACGACAAGGAGCTAGCTAAACTATTAGTTTCCGGTGTTGATTTATGGCTTAATACGCCACGCAAACCACAGGAAGCATCCGGTACATCAGGTATGAAAGCGGCACATAATGGTGTTCCTTCCTTAAGTATTTTAGATGGTTGGTGGATTGAAGGATGCATTGAGGACATTACAGGATGGTCTATCGGTACTCCTCAGAATATGGAAAGCAACGACCAGCAAGATGCAAGTTCCTTATATGATAAATTAGAATTTGCAATAATTCCTACTTTTTATGTTGGCAGGGAGTATTGGATCAATATAATGCGTCATGCAATTGCTATCAATGCTTCTTTTTTTAATACTCATCGTATGGCTCTACAGTATGTTTTAAACGCTTATGATTAAATAAAATAATTTTTTAGGGAGGAGATTTCTATATTGCTTATTAAACTCTGATGAAACGCTTTTAAGAATCTTAAAAAAAATTAAGAATTTTAAATACATAAATGTATATACTCCACTTATTCTATCACTTATTTACAAAAAACCAAACTTCCCTTCTGGCATTGTTCTTTCCCGCTAAGTATATATAATAGTAAAGGGAAAGTCGTATCGAAAGCTGAAGTAACTATTTTCTTATAAAAAATATCGGAGGTGCAAAATGGAAGAAACAGATGCTATAGAAATTTGTAATAAAGCTATATCTGTAAATCCTTTTAATGTTCTTGAATATAAAAAGAGAGGAACATTAAAAGCCGATATTGGAAACTATATTGAAGCAATAAAAGACTACAGCAAAGCAATAGAAATATATCCAAAGGATGCCGGACTTTTTTTTAGTAGAGGAACTATTAAGGTTAATATTGAGGATATTCAAGGAGCCAAAGAGGATTTTAAAACAGCTGCGATATTGAACCTTTCAGCTATAGATGAATAATCAAACCTGAAATAGAAAAGACACTGCTTTAATCCATAAAAATACAAGAACTTCGAAGTCAACACGCTCTTTTCAAGTTTGCATCTTAGTTGGGCCTTAAATTTTAAAATACCTTGGCTTGTACATATTCAATCTCAAATCAAAGAAATTTCTTTCTTTTTTAAGAACCTTTAAAATATTTAAATTCCTTAAATCCCCGCATTCTCTTTTTCAAAAAAAAGTTCATTTAACAGATGTTTTTCAACTATTAATGCTGGCATTCTATTTTCATTAATATAATCGAGTTTTTAAAATTAATTACTCTAAATGAATAAGGATGAAATGAAAAAGATTTTTTTGGCTGCAGCAATAAACTTAATAATAGCGGGAACAAGCCTTCCTCAAAACGAACCAATGTTTTTAAATAATGAAAAAATTGTTGAAGTGAATATGAAGGAAAGGAATCCTTTAACGCCAATTAATGAAGTCTGCCCGATTGAGGGGAAGAAAATTGACCACAAAATTCCTTATCTGATATTTGGAAATAAAATAATAGGATTTTGCTGCCCCGGCTGCGATAATGCATTTCTAAAAAATCCAAAGTTGTACGAGGAAAAATTGAATAAGAAGGAGAAGTAAATGGAATATCTTGTGTTAGCCGGAGTAGCGGCGTTAATCGCTCTTTTCGGAGTAAGAAAATTTAATAAAGCCTCTCAAGGAAAAGACTGCTGTAAATAATAAAAAGGGAAATACAATGAAAGAAATAAAGGCATACATAAGACCCGATATGACTGATAGGGTTATATCCGCCCTGGAACAGAATGGTATAAAAGGGATGACTGTTATAGACGTATCAACACTCGGTGGCTGGGCAGATCCTGAACATTCAAGATTGTCTATAGAATATTGTGAAAAATATTGCAGCAGCGTAAAGATAGAACTTGTTTGCACGGATGATGAGCTTGAAAAATTTGTAAATATAATCCTGGATAAAGCCCATACCGGCAGAAAAGGTGACGGAAAGATTTTTGTCTCGGATATATCCGAAGCTGTAAGCATTAGAAGAAAACAACGAGGTGCGGAAGCACTTTGAAATATTAGTTCAATTAATTCAAATAATATTTACTCGCATAAACAGGAGATATGTAAATGAAACTTAATAAATCAATCTGCTGCAGCAGATGGACTGTACTGTTCTTTTTTGTGTTTATAGGCTTTGCTTTAGCACAATTCGAAAATGAACCTAAAGTTGTAATTCTACCGATGGCTTACGACTTTGGAGATATTATTCAGGACTCGGTCGTAACAACATATTTTGTAATTGCAAATGAAGGCAGCGACACACTTAAGATAACCAAAGTAAGCGCATCTTGCGGATGTACGGCAGTAATGCCCGAAAAGAATGAATTAAAGCCGGGTGAATCGACAAATTTAAAAGTTACGTTTGATTCTAAAGGAAAAACAGGCAAGCAAAATAGGCTTATCACCGTTGATACAAATGACCCTAAGAATCCCACAATTAATCTTACTTTAACCGGAAATGTAATTAAGAAAGAAAAATCTGCCGGGAAAGTAAAATGATTTTAATCAATAAACAATTAATTAAAAGGAGATATAAGATGAACTACAAAACAAAAATCCTAACACTTATTCTGTTCGTATTTACATTCAGTGTGGCCATTTCTTTTGCACAGGAAGACTCTTCAAAGGCTCATTCAAATCATAAACATAAAATGGAAATGAAAGGTGCTCCTCACAAGCATATGGATATGAAAGATCATAAAAATATGCTGATGGATTCGACTAAAACTAATGAAGAATCTTGGGTAAGAGAAGGTGAAATTGATCTCACCGCAATTGATAAAAACAAAGATGGTAAAGTCTATCAGGATCAGATGGACTGGAATGTTATATCGGATGTACCGGGTGAATGCCCACTCTGTGGAATGAAGCTTAAAGAAGTGAGTCTTGAAAAAGCAAAAGAAAACCTTCTTAAACACAACTTCAAGGTAAAGGAATAATGGTGATAACCTTCGAGGTGCCCTTTGTAAACGAGGCGTTAACCTCGAAGGTTATGAAAGGACATAAAAATGATTTGCAATACTTGCGGAATTAATAATACCGAAGAAAATAAATTCTGTATAAACTGTGGTAAGGAATTATCGGCAGCAGCGAATATATCTGAAAATGCCTGCCCCGAATGCGGCGCAGAAACCAATGAAACAAATAAATTTTGTATTTCTTGCGGTCATCAATTAAATCAAAAGTCCGAGCCGAAGAAAAACTATACTCAGCAGAACAGAGTTAATATCAGCACTTGTAAAAAAGAAAAAAGTAAAAAGCAGCTCCGCCGGGAATTGAAGAACAGCTTTAAAAGAAAGCAGGCAGGCAAATTTTCTGGTATGAAAAATCTTAAATTACTATGGATAACAGTTGGCGTTGTTATCGGTGCTGTAATAATAGCTTCTGCATTTGATTTAATTTTCCGTCCTCAAACAAAAGATGTCCCCGTTGAACTGAAAAGCAGCAATCCAGTTGTCGAAGCAAAAGTATTTGAGATAGCTTCAAAATTTGTCTGCTCCTGCGGTACTTGTAATGAGGAATCGCTTGAAGTTTGCAAATGTGAAGCTGCAGTTGAAGAGAGACAGTTTATTCGTGATTACTTAGAACAAAACCAAAAGCCAGAAGATATAGTCGTTGCAGTTGCAAACAAATATGGCTGGATGAAAGCAGAATTTGCTGCGAATTATAATGTAGATGCTTCAAGAGTTTGGAATCCTAATCAGCTTGAGATAACAAAAGATATTGTTTCATCAACACCTGGTTTAATTAATACTAAAGCAACAATTTCAGATAGATACACAATATTCTCAGCATTTATTTGCCCTTGCGGGCAATGCACTAAGGATGAATTGCGTGATTGTACTTGTAATCATCCTAATGGAGCTATGGAAGTTAAAAGATTTATTGATGAAAAAATTAATGAAAATAAATACACCATCAATGAAATAGTGGAAATTGTTGATCAAAAATATGGTGGAAAGAAAATTTAATAAATGAAAAAGGAGTAAAAATGTTTCACGATATGAGTTTTATGGGTATGTGGTGGGTCTGGCTTATAATAATAATAGCCGTAATAGTAATTCTAGCTTACTTAGCAAATAGCTCCAAAGCCGGGTCTTATAATATCTCAAAAGAAACGCCATTGGACTTATTAAAGAAAAGATACGCTAAGGGAGAAATTGATAAACTAGAGTTTGAAGAAAAGAAAAAAGATTTACTTAATTAAAATGAATATAGGTGAAGAAATGCCGAATTTAAATTATTGCCCTCAGTGCGGACATAAAATAACTAATGAAGTAAAATTTTGCCCTGATTGCGGACATAGGTTAGGGTTCAATGCTAAGGATAATAATCATCAGGTAAACAATAAAAGAGATAAAGTTCTCGCTGGCTCAAATAATTCTAAAAAAGGGAAATATTTTGGATTGGCAAGTGTCATATTAATAGGTGCATTAATTTTCTATGTTACCGCTAAACCATCTAAAGAAGAAGCAGTAATTAAAGAACAACCAAAAGTAACTGATAATGTTACTTATCCTGCATCCCGTACCGATCATTCCTATTCCGTAGCATTTGCTCAAAATGGCAAAATTATTCTTCCTCTTGATATAGTAAAGGAAAAGAAGTTTGTAAAGTTTGATTACGTCGCAAGCAATGCAACTGTACCTCTGCTCGCCTATCTCACAGAAGATGGAAAAGTGGTAACAGCTATAAGCTTATGCGAACCCTGCGATTCAAAATCTTTTCATATTAAAGGAAGCAATTTGATTTGCAACTCGTGCGGTACAACCTGGGATTTAAATAATCTTGACGCTCTCAGCGGATCCTGCGGTAAATACCCGCCCGATCCGGTTCCAAGTAAAATTGTTGGAAATGAAATTCAGATAGATGAGTATATTGTTGCAAACTGGACAAGAAGAAATTGAGATGGAAGATGAAGGATTGTAGTATCGTAAACCAAACTTAAAATAGGGAGTTAGATATGAAAGAAATAATTTATTTTTACGTTTTGTTGGTTATGATAACATCAAACGATGGATTTACCCAACATCATAGTGGAGGTATGATGAGCAGCGGGAATGGAAAAGATCCTGCAATTGCTGCGCTGCTTTCTATCCAACCTCTTCCTGTTGCCTTTGGAAATTTCTACACAGGTAATTGGGAACGTGGAATTATATACACTACTGCAGAACTTGCTCTTTTTATACCCGCTGCAATATTACTTGGTCGTAATAATTGGGGATGGGGAATGCACAATTATTCATATAGCGACTACACAGATAATAGACGCTGGACAAGTAACGAACGAACTCAATTCTATTATTTGTTAGCAGGTTATGTTGTAGTAAAGATTATCAGTGCTTTTGATGCCGGATATTCAGCGGAAATATATAATCAAAATCTATCAATGAAATATGATGTGCAGACTAATTCGGCAATGCTTATGCTAAATATTCCGCTTAACTAATCCATGGCGTTGGACATATAGATAGAACAAGGATAAAAAATTAAATGAAATTATATAACATATCTCTTCAAAGTATAAGACGAAGAAAAGCAAGAACTGCATTTTTAGTTACCGGACTGCTGCTGGCTGTTGCTTCGTTTGTTACGCTTTTTATTGTTTCGGAAAATGTTAATCAGAGTGTAGCCTCAGACCTTGATGAGTTTGGAGCTAATATGCTGATAACTCCCAAGAGCGATGGCTTAAATCTTAATTACGGCGGAGTTTCTGTTACAGGTTTAACATTTGAAAGCGGCAGTTTAAAGCAAGATGATATTGCTCTAATTAAAACAATAAAGAATAGAGATAACCTGAGTATAATAGCGCCAAAGCTTTTTGCTGCTTCTAAAATTGATCCCGCAGGCGGAGCAGGTGAGAAAAATATAATAGTTTCGGGTGTGGATTTTAAAGAAGAAATCCGCTTAAAGAAATTGTGGCAAGTTAACGGTAAATATCCTGCAAAAGAAAACGAAACGGTTATTGGAAGTGAAGTAAACAAAGTTTTAGGATTAGGATTAAATCAAAAAATAAACCTGAATAATGAAGAGTTTATAATTACAGGAATCCTAAATGAAACCGGGTCGCAGGATGATGGCTTGATATTTATAGATTTGACTAAAGCTCAAATCTTATTCAACAAGCAAAACCAATTAAGCCTTATTGAAATTGCTGCACGCTGCTACGATTGTCCGATTGAAGAAATAGTCAGACAGTCTTCGGAGAAGCTTCCGGGTGCAAAAGTAACTGCTATCAAACAATCCATAGAATCTAAAATGACTGCCATTCACAGGTTTGAACATTTCTCTCTCGGTATTTCTTCGGTAATTCTTATAATCTCATTGCTTATAGTCTTCACAAATGTAAATGCGTCTGTAAATGAAAGAACTAGGGAAATCGGAATATTTATGGCTGTAGGTTTCAAACGGTGGCATATAATAAAAATTATAATTCTTGAAGTTCTGATAGCGAGTTTTGCTGCAGGAATTTTAGGATTTTTTATAGGTGTTGCTGCGGCAAAAATTATAACACCAATATTAAGTATGAATGAGAGTTTAGAAATAAATTTTAGCTACATACTTTTATTAACATCAGCCGGAATGGCTGTGCTTGCCGGGCTGCTTGCAAGTGTTCTCCCCGCACTTAAAGCAGCCAGGCTCGATCCTACTGTGGCATTCAGAAGTCTATAGAAGATGAACAACCTTCAAGGTTAACACTTCGTTTTCAGCAGGCAACCTTGAAGGTTTAAGAACAAAAAAGGAAAAGATATGAGCTTAATACAGATAGACAATCTAGCAAAAGAATATAAAAGCGGTAACGAAAAAGTTATAGCTGTAAACAATATTTCTTTGGAAATAGAACAAGGTGAATTTATTTCTTTAATGGGTGAATCCGGTTCTGGCAAAAGTACATTGTTAACAATGCTTGGTGGCTTAAATAAACCTACTAAAGATAAAGTTATTATTGATGAGATAGATATTTACAATCTCTCTGCAAACCGTCTTGCCGATTTCAGGAGAGAGTATATAGGTTTTGTATTTCAATCATTTCAGCTGATACCATATTTGACAGTAATTGAAAATGTTCAGCTTCCTTTGGCAACGAACAGTCATTCAAAAAAACTGCAAGCTGAACTTGCCTCATCAATTTTAAATAAAGTTCATCTTGAAAGTAAAGGTAAAAGACTGATAAATGAATTAAGCGGCGGTGAGCAGCAAAGGGTTGCTATTGCCCGAGCACTTATTAATGATCCGATGATACTTCTAGCAGATGAGCCAACCGGAAATCTTGACAGCAAAACCAGCGAAGATATTATGAATATTTTATTGGAATTAAATCAAACCGGTAAGACTGTAATTATGGTAACTCATAATCCGGTATTTAAAAAATATTCAACTAGAAACATTCAATTATCTGATGGCAAATTAATATGCTGATTAATAAAAGAAATAATGAAGACTTCCTTGTTCGTGATCCGGTTTGTGGTATGCGAATAGAACCTGAGTACGCAGCGGATGTAGATTTCTACAAAGGGAAGATATTTTACTTTTGCGCACAATCTTGTAAACAAGAATTTAACAATGATCCGGAAAAATATTTTAGCGCAAATTATGGAAAGGATTACAAAAATGAACAATCAAGAAAAGAATAAACCTAAAAAAATTACAGCTTACGTCAATACAATCCGCATACATTGGCTTGTAGAAGAATTATATAAAGAAGGAATACAAGAAATAATGGTAACTGAATATTTCAGACCCAATTCGCAAATATCAAAGTTTGAATTTTTTTGTGAAGAAAACCAAACAGAAGATTTACGCAGCTTGATACATAACATAGGCACCTGTGGTAAACCGGCAGATCATTTATTCTTAGTAAAAGATGTTGAAGGGAAACCTAAAAGTATATTCCCTTTTATTTGATAAATAATTGACTTAAAGAGAGGTGTGGTATGAAATACAAATATTATATTTTGGTAATACTTTGCTTATCTGTAAAAATCGGTGCTCAAAATGTTTCAATTGAAAATGACAAAACATCAACTGCTTTGTTCCAGCAGGCAGAAGGTCTTTTCCTCATAAATGAATTTACAGAAGCAAAAAAAATGTTCATAAAATATCTTGAACAAAATCCAGACGATCTAAATTCCCTGATTTATCTTTCCCAAATTGCCGTTGCACAGCAAAACATACCTTCAATAAAATTTTATAATAAAAGAATCCTCAGCGTTGAGCCAACCAATATTGATGCGTTGATTAATCTCGGGGTTCTTTACTCTGTTGAACAGAATTATGATAAGGCTGTCGAATTTCTTAGTAAGGCAGTAAAGGTAGATCAAGATAATGAGTTAGCCCTGTTTAATTTAGGAGTTGTTTATGGCACTTCTGGAGATCTGAATAACGCCGTGTCTACACTTAATCAAGCAGCAAAAATAAATCCTAATAATGGTGAAATATTCCTGACACTTGGAATGTTCTATCTTCAAAGTGAGCTTTATGATGAGGCTGAAATCAATTTTAAGCGAGCTATAGATATAAGTAATAATTTAACAGAAGCATTGAAGGGATTAGTAATTTTATATCAGTACCAGGGAAAATTAAACGAATCGGCAAATTTTATTCGCCAGTTAGAAGAACTATCACCCAACCTTAAACAGCTAAATCTATTAAAGGCAAATCAGAAGTATCTTGAAGGTGAGATAGAAAATGCAATAAAACTAACACTCGAAGAAATTAGTAAATACCCCGACGACGCAGATGCCTATTATTTACTGGGCAATTTATACAGCTTAACTGGTGAATATAAAAAATCAAAAGAAGCGTTAAATCATGCAGAGAAATTAATTAGAGATATTTATCTCCCGAGCAGCATATTATCAAATTACAGTTTCAATAAATTAATTAAATAAGCTTGGAGGATAAAATGAAAATGTTAAAAATAGTTCAGTTATGTTTGATTGTAATTTTTTTATTAACGCTCAAATCAAACTTGAATGCACAGCATAACCACGGCGTGCACAGTGAACAGTAGCAAGGTATGAACATTCAAGTGCAGGAAATGATGGGAAGGATGAATAATATGTCTGCCCGCATGAAGGATATGATGCAGAATATGAATGAACATTCGCATCAAATATTTTAGCCTGCTAATTTTTATTATAATGATGTTTTTTTCAATCAGAAACTATCCGCAGTCCAGGTGGTTTATAACATCATCAGTCCAGTTAACAGGCGGAAGTTATTTTTATCATGAGTATAGTAATCTTTATCTGCTTTACGGCGGTATCCGTTACCAAACAGAAAACTTTAACATTTATGGTTCTAGACCCATTTTAGCTCAAAATAATTCCGCCTTTACTCAATCCGGTATGATGATTATTCCAACGAGTACGGGAAGCGATGGTTCATCGGGTAGAATTCAAACTCACCATGGTGGAGATTTCGGTAGTATGTCAATGTCAAATATGCAAATAGATTTGGGCGATTTTAATTTATATGGTTCATATCAATTTTTACAAGAGTATAAGCAGTCCGTAAATCTTTCAATTAATCCTAATATAAAATTTCCTACAGCAACAAAGGGTATTGGAACCGGTAAGTTTAATTATGGAGTTTCTTTCAATCTCAAAAAATCCATAGGAACTTTTTCTCTACTGGCAGACGCAGGCTTCATTAAATTGGGTGCTCCCCCCGGAATTGACTATAAGAATCCTCTCACTTATGGAATAGGAATAGGAAAATTCATTTCCGAAAACGGTAATTCAATTTTACTTTATTATAATTCATACACCGAAATACTAAACGGATATGAACCACCGAGACAAATTTCATTAGGATTAAATTTTAAACTTGCCCGATTAAGTTCACTTTCACTTATCGGCTCAAAAGGCTTGAGCAATTATAGTCCCGATTTCAACTTAAGTGCAGAAATGAATTTGGGCTTATAATTTTTTTAGAATTTTCAATCATAATTTTTTTACAAGGATTTAATATGCAAATAGTACCTGATTGGGCACCTAACATTCACCCGATGATTGTTCATTTTCCTATAGTATTATTAACATTTGCAGTTATTTTTGATTTTCTCTTTCTGTTTCTGAAAAAATTTGGCTGGTTAGAAAAATCTGCTTTATCTCTATATATTGTTGGAACACTGTCAATTATTGTAACATTTTTTACGGGTCGTTTCGCTGCAGACGGACTTGACATTCCGGCTAAAGTGATTCCGGCAGTAACGGATCACGCTGATTGGGCTGAAATTACACTCTGGTTTTTCATAATATTTTCAGCAGTGCGATTAACAATTGGGCTTTGGAAAAAACAAGTACATCGCGCAATTCTTTTCATTATAACTATCATAGGTTTTGCTGGAATTTATTTGTTATATCAGACTGCAGATCACGGAGCGAAATTAGTTTTTGGTTATGGTCTTGGTACGGGGAACATTTTAGAAAAAGTTGAACAAATGGAAAAAGAAACCAAAAGTGATGAATCAATTTCTGATTCAACCCTCAAGTTAGGCACAAATGGTTCCTGGAAATTAATAGCAACTGCACAGACGGTTACCATCCTTAAAGAAAAATTTAAGTGGATTGAAAGCAGCATTGAAGACGTATCCCCGATGTTTGATGAAGAAAATTCTGCAATGATGTTTCATCCTCAAAAGGAAGCAACATTTATCTACAACGATAAGATTAAAAGTGTTCAAATAACTGCTAAAATAAATGTTGATGAATTTGATGGTGAATTAGAATTTATACATCATTTTAATGATAATAATAATTATGATTTCCTTAGGATTCGTAATGGGGAAATTTCGCTTGCAAGAAAAAGCCATGGACAAACAAAAATTTTTGAAAAAGATAAATTCGCAGATAAAGGTTTTATTGAGATAAAAGTCATCGGCGATGGAACTCACTTCAGAGGGTATGTAAATAACAAAATGATTGTGCACGGGCACGGAAGCGAACCTAAGCCAGGCAGTGTTGGAATTCGTATTAATGGGCAGGGAAGTTTTTATTTAAATTCTATAGACGTTATATCTCTGAGACAATAAATTTTTTGGAGCATAAATAACCCTGTTTACTATTAAATGGATTGAATTCGAAATTAATAGAGGAGCCTCATTTATTCTTGCCCATATCTTTAACCACAGTGTAAATTTACTTTGTGCCAGCTTACCTGTTCGTTGGTTTTATCAACAAGATGGAAGGTATTTATTTAATCGGTAGAAATTTTCCCCCTCAATGATTCCACAACTCCCTATCGAGACTTCGGTATTGTATTGCTTAGCTTATATGCTGTTGAAAAATATTTTCTGATGAACAAATATCGGCAATCAGTTTTCCAGCTTAAGCTTTCGACTTCTTTTTAGCTATATAGTTATCCACCGATAAATCACCCGAACCAAAGATGACAAATATTATTAAAAGAATAAGCACAAGAACGGACAGCTCTAAAGATTGTTCTACTCTCATCAAACCTTGTTTAAGATGAATAAAGAATACTGCACCGATAAGCACCGGAATTTGCAGAAGTGCTGCAAGCCGGCTTGAAAATCCTATTGCTAACAGAAAACCGCCGATAATATGAATAACTATTATATAAGAATACCACCAATACCATTGGTTAGCACCAATCCATTGTGTAATCGTTTGAGGATCAGAACTCAATATCAATCCCCTAATCAATAACGCAATGCCCAAAAAGATCCTGATAAATGAATATGCAAGATTGTTATGCTTTTCAAACCATTTAATTAATTCACTCAGTAATTTCATCCTATCTCCTTATAAAAGTTATTTAGTTTTGCAACAATAAAACTACGAATTTATATTTTTCGTTCAGTTCAATAGTTAAATTATAAATCATATCAGAAAAAGTCCTGCTAAAAAATTCTTGAGTTACGTCCGCTCGCTCAGTAAAACTTTTGATAAGACCATTGCTTACAACATAACTAATCAGGGATTTTTTATTTCGGCATTTTTCCGAGTATAATACCATCGGTTTAATACTAAACATACCGCATAATAAATAGCGAAGCCGTACAGTGCATATTCGGGTGTTCCGTTTTCAATTTGCTGACCAAAAATCTTTGGAATGATAAATGCACCGTAAGCAGCAATTGCTGATGTCCATCCCAATACTGGACCTGCTTGTTCTTTTGTAAAAATGTTAGGAATACTCCTGAAAGTTGATCCATTACCTATTCCTGTAGTTAGAAATAAAATCATAAAACAAATAAAAAACGGCAACCAATAATTTTCTGGTGTTATGCTTTCTTTGGCAAGTATAATAAAATATGCAGCTAATACCGTTGCTATAATTTGAGCGATGGTACTGAATTCGGTAACCTTCGCTCCGCTATTGACTTTATCTGACAACCATCCACCAACAGGACGAATTAGTGCTCCTAACATTGGACCAATAAAAACCCATGTTAAAAAATCCGGTGCGTTTGGATTTATATAAGTTGGATCGGCTTCATTTGAATAAATAAAAATATCCTGGCTTAATTTCGGGAATGCCGCTGAAAAACCAATAAACGAACCGAATGTCATAGTATATATAATCGTCATTACCCAGTTATGCTTATTGCTGAAAATAGCGAATTGTTTATTGAGGTTTGTTCGTATCTCACTCGGAGTAGCGTATTTCATTAAAGCAAGCGTAACTAAAATTACAAACGGTAGAACGATCCACATATTCAAATCAATACCCACTAATGATAATGCGCCGAGCGCCGCGGCTATAAATCCGAGCAGCACGAGATATAAGGTTTTGGTAATGCCTTGAAAAGTATTCGGCAAGTTGGGAGTTCCGGTTATAACATTGTTCATTCCGAAGAAAGCGAGAATTGCCGAAATTATTAGGAAAGGAACCCACAACCATCCTGCGTTTTGAATACCGGTTAGACCTTCGTTTGATATTTCGATTCCTGCTTCATTAACTGCACTGAATAAAAATATTCCTGTTACCCAAGGGATTGCTTTTTGCATAACTCCCACTCCGAGATTCCCGATACCTGCATTAAGACCAAGCGAAGTTCCTTGAACTTTCTTAGGGAAGAAGTAACTAATGTTACTCATCGATGATGCGAAGTTACCTCCTCCTATACCTGATAAAAGTGCAAAAATTGCAATCGGTAAATAAGGGGTATTGACATTTCGCAAGGCTATGCCTGTGCCGATTACCGGGATTAGAAGTAATGCAGTTATAGTGAATATTACGTTTCTTCCACCGCCCAGAGATATTAAAAATGAATTAGGAATGCGAAGAGTTGCTCCGGCAAGTCCCGCAATTGCCGGAAGCGTATAATAGAGCGTATTAATTTCTTTTAGTTTGTCGGTTATTTCTTTTGGACTCATACCCTCGGTTATCAATCCGAAGTTATAACCGTACTCTTTCATCTTTGCGGCAATAATACTCCACATCATCCAAACGGCAAAAGCGAGCAATAACGCTGGAATTGAAATTAATAAATTTTTGTAGGCAATTTTCTTCCCCCTATTATCCCAAAACTCCTTATCTTCAACTCTCCAATCTTCGATGTTAACTCGAGGCATAAATATTCCTTTTTCAAATCAAGTTTTTTCAAGACGATGCTTTGGTATCATATCAATGTGTTCTAAAACCTCTGGTGCCTCTTCTTCCATTAATTTCTTAGTTGAAAGATGAAGCCACAGTAAACATGCAATTGACAAAACAAACATTAACATCCAGCAACTAGTCCAAAGCCCCGTTCCCTCCAAGAGGTAACCAAAAATAATAGGACCAAAGAAACCTCCTAGTCCGCCTATCACCCCGACCATACCGCCAACAACACCTACTTCTTCAGGAAAATGATCGGGTATTAATTTATAAACCCCTGCTTTCCCTATCCCCCATATAGTACCGATCAGTATTACAAGAAATGCAAATATCCAAACATTTGCCTGAAAATATATCCTCGTTATTCCTTTTGCAAGCAGTTCTTTTTTCTCTACTCTATTGCCTTCTTTTACGATGGGTTCTTGCCAGATTTCTTTTGTAGGTAAAACCAGTATTTTATCATCAATAATTTCGCTTTTTACAGATTTTGAAATAAGTGGATAAACTGTTTCATCTACTTTAATCAAATTTGGAGAGACCATAGTAACCGTACCGGATTTTTTATTCATAATTCCTTGTCCAGGAGAATAGATATCCATTCTCGGAACAGTCAACATGAAGCTGATAACAACTGAAGATGCAAGAACGAAGAACATGACCTTACGCGCCCCCCACTTATCAGACATCCATCCCCCTAAGGCTCTAATAACCCCCGAGGGAAAACTAAATAATGATGCAAAAATTCCGGCTGTTACAAGCGGCAAATAGTAAACGTTAACGAAGTAAGGGACCAACCATTGGGAGAAAGCAACAAAACAACCAAACACAAGAAAATAATATAATCCGAATTGCCAAACTCTGGCGTTTTTTAATGGAAGCAGCAATTGTCTGATTGTTTTAGAATTACTTGCAGGTTTTTTGTTTTCAGTAAAAATTAAAAAAATTATTCCCATTGTTAGAAGCATGACTGCATAAATGTGTGGCAAACTTTTCCAATTTTCCAAATTAGTACCATTGTCAGTAAGATAATTCAGTAAAGTTGGCGCTAGTAAAGTTGTTAATGCTGCACCTGCATTTCCTGCACCAAATATTCCAAGCGCTCTTCCTTGCCAATTTTTAGGATACCAAACAGATGTATAAGCAATACCGATAGCAAAACTTACCCCAGTCAAGCCAAAACCAAAACTTAAAAGAGCAAACCAGAAATAGCTATCTGCAAAAGATAAAAGATACATTGGCAGTGTAGAGAATAAAAGCAATCCACCGAAAACTGGTTTACCACCATATTTATCAGTAAGCATCCCTGCAGGCAGCCTGAAAATTGATCCTGCCAGAACGGGAATGCCCATCAACCAACCTATCTCGATGGGACCCCAATCAAATACCTGGTTATCGACTAAAAAAGTTACCAGAACCCCGTTGAGCATCCAGGCAGCAAAACAAACTGTAAAGGCAATAGTGTTAAAGAAGAGGATTTTGTTAGACCTAAAAGTAATTTTTTCATTCATCTCTATTTATTTCAATTATTCCTAGGTTTATGTAGTGTCCAGCTTGTTTGCGGATTTCTAATCTTCTTCCTGTCCCAATTCCAAATAACTTTTTGATAAGGGCGCCACAGGTAACTCAATGGAAAAACGAGTAAATGAACTAATCGTGTAAAAGGAATAATTAGGAGAATTATAAATGCAAGTATTATGTGCAGTTGAATTACAAGCGGCAGCATAGCAACTGCATCGATTTGCGGATTTAATGTAAAAATAGATTTTAAATAAGGTGAGAGTACAATTGCAAACCAAGACGAACCCCAGCGGTAACCGACGGCAATCCATAATCCAAGAAATATTTGTGCAAGCAATATTACTTCCAAAAAGATATCTACATAGTTTGTCACTTTCCGGACACGTGCATTTGTTAGTCTGCGGTAGAAGAGATTTATTAATCCGATAAAAGTCATTAATCCAAAAGTAAAAGCAGTAAGCTCTAAAATTGCCAACCGCAGTGGCTGCTGATTCCAAAGAAGAATGTAACCGGGAACGAGAAAAGCAATCAAGTGCCCGAAGAACAAAAATATTATTCCCCAATGGAACGGAACCGAGCCCCAATATAATTTCCGGGTTTCTAAAAATTGAGAGGATAGTGAGCTGTAACTAAATTTTACCGCTCTAAAGCGATAAACAATACCTATAAAAAAAATTATTATTGCAACGTAAGGCAGAACAGTAAAAAAGAAGTTATTGTAAAATGCCATGATTTCAACCCTAACTTTTTATTTCTAATTCGTTTGAAATTTTCACTGAGAAACCGCCCTCAGCCGGCGCTGATTCAAGCCGGGTAGGAAATTCAATTTTCATTAATTCAAGAACAACTTTTAACGCTTTTTGATAAATCAACCGTGTCGAATTATCCTGCTCGATAATTGTTTGATGGTGTTTCTTATAAATATTTTCTTTAGCCGTCAATTTATCTTTATTAAATTCTGAAATTATCTTATTAAGAGCAGGTATTAGAATAAAATTAGTTAAATCTTCTTTTAATGAATCCTCCTCAATTTTGTCCAACAATCTTAAAACATTTGGCAGATGATCGGCTAATTCAGTTCCGCAATTGTTGCCGGCTTTTTTATGTTCTTTGTTCAAATTAACCAGCAGTTCACCTCTTTTATAGTCATCACCAAATAAGACGTATCCAACGTCAAGTGTAGTAACAGCCTGAACATCGAATGTACGGGTATATATCTCCTCCCAATCGGATAATGAAATTTTTTGGATTACATCTGTAAAACCTCCCATACAATCAGATAGATTTGGAAAATTTTCTTTTATATAAGATTTAACTTCCAAGATTTTAGACTTTACTTCATCCGAAGGATAAAGAAATAAGTCTGCTAGTAATTCATATTTTATCATTTTCATAAACTTCTTTTGGGTTCTGCTTTAAATCCGAATCCTGTTGAACCTTTCAGATCGCCTGTATCTTCGAGCATTTCCAAAGCTTGCTCTCTATGAGCGGGGGGAATGTTAAATCGATCATCAAACTTAGCCAGTGAAGTTAAATAATAAATTTCATCGGCAATTTTTGGAGTTAAGCCTGTTTCGAGCAAAATTTTTTCTGCTGTGTTTTTGTCTATATCGCCAACAGTAATATTCCTTCTGTGAATACGTACTGCAAGTTGTTTCTTCAATACATTTTTTATTTTTTGCTCATTGCCGGCACCGAATAAGCTTGCGAGGTATTTAAGCGGAAATCTAGCCTGCTCGATTGTACCCCAGATTGATTCGGTGTTGGTATTATATAAATGATTCTTATTCCAAAATTTTGCAATCGGGTCAAGCTTTTCTGCTTGCTTAGAATTATCTGTAATGCTTAAGCTTGCCATCACGGGCAGTAATGGTGGAACGTAAAACAGCATAGGAACAGTTCTGTACTCTGCATGAAGCGGAAGCCCTAAATGCCAAACCTTGACGAACTTATATATTGGAGAAGTTTGTGCAGCGAATATGGTTGAGTCTGCTATACCATTCGCTTTAGCTTCCTTAATAACATTTTCGTCAAAGGGATCGAGAATCAAGTCCAACTGTTTTTCAATAAGTTCATCTTCAGCAGATGAAACAGCCTCTTTTATTTTATCAGCATCGTACAATAAAACTCCTAGATAACGGATCCGTCCTACACAAGAGTGCATGCATGCAGGTGCAAATCCGGCTTCGAGACGCGGGTAACAAAGTATACATTTTTCTGATTTGCCGGTACTCCAATTGTAGTAAGACTTTTTATAAGGACAAGCAGTAACACACATTCGCCAAGCCCGGCAAACGTTTTGGTTTATCAGTACAACTCCGTCTTCACCGCGTTTATAAATTGCACCTGACGGACAAGCAGCAACACAAGCTGGATTTAAACAATGATTACATATTCTTGGCAAATAGAACATTGCCATCTTTTCTAATTGAAACATCGCTTCTTGTTCAGCAGGGGATAAATCTTCAAAGTTAGGATCTTTTCGAGCGTATTTTGGCGTACCGCTCAAGTCGTCATCCCAGTTTGGTCCTGACTTAATATCCAACGGTTTTCCCGTAACCAATGAAACCGGGCGGGCAGTTGGCTGATCATCACCCTGTGGGGATTCAATCAAATCTAAATACTTGTACGTCCAGGGTTCATAATAATCGTCCATTACGGGCATGTGCGGATTATGGAATATGTTCAACAGCCCTTTGTATTTACCTGAAGAACGAAGAGTGATTTCTCCCTTTTTCTTTTTCTCCCAACCACCTTTATAAATTTTTTGGTCTTCCCATTTTGTAGGATAACCCGTACCGGGTTTAGTTTCAACATTATTCCACCACATATATTCAGCGCCTTTTCTGTCAGTCCAGATATTTTTACATGCAATAGAACATGTATGGCAGCCAATGCACTTGTCGAGATGAAAAACCATTGCGATTTGTGATCTTACGTTCATAATTTTTTATTTATTATTTATTATTGAATATTTTTAATTTTTATCTTCTCTGTGGCACTCTCACATAGTGATCCCTTCGGGATGTGTCTTCTCTGTGTAACTTTATGAAACAAATAACACAGAGAGTAACTGAGATAAAAGGAGTTCCACGGAGATTTAAACTGTTACTCAGAATATAAAGAACACACAACAATTAAAACTCAACCTTCGTCATCTTCTTAACAAGAACATGCGTATCGCGGTTTGGTGCAGTAGGTCCCCAATAATTAAAATGATATGTAAACTGCCCATAACCACCTGCTAATAGGTTTGGTTTTAGTCGCGTTCTTGTAATACTATTATTTCCACCGGCTCTTTTATTGCCTCGTTCGTTAGATTTTGGAATTGTAATTGTTCTCTCGACAGTATGATAAATTATGCATACACCTTTAGGTATTCTTGAACTGACTACAGCACGAGTACAATAAACTCCATTATCATTATAAACTTCCACCCAGTCATTATCCTGGATGCCAAGATTTTTTGCATCTTCTTCATTTAGCCAGCACGGTTCACAGCCGCGAGAAAGAGTAAGCATTCGTAAGTTGTCCATATAAGTTGAATGGATATGCCACTTGCCGTGCGGCGTTAAACAATTAAGCACAAGCCCGTTCCCATCTTTTAGCGTTTCTTTCAAGTCACCATATAGTTCTGGTTTAGGCGACGGTTTAAAGGTGGGCAGATGTTCCCCGAAGGCAATATACATTTCATGATCCAAATAGAAATGCTGCCTGCCTGTTAAAGTTCTCCATGGAACTAATCTTTCTACATTATATGTAAATGGTGCATACGCTCTTCCATTATTCATCAAACCTGACCAAACAGGCGAAGTATTATATCTGCGTGGTTGTGCTTGTAAATCTTTGAACGTCATTCTAACATTTCTGCTTCCTTCAGCAAGGTCTGCCAAATATAATCCGGTTTTATCTTCCATATATTTATAAGCCCGATAGGTAAGTTCTCCGTTAGTTAATGAAGAAAGCTGGAGGATAACGTTTGCAGCATTTACATCTTCCTTCAATGAAGGATATGTCTGTCCGTCAATTTCTTCTATTGGAAAATGATTCGACTTTAATAATTCATCATAATAATCTTCACACTTATAATGATTGCCGTGAGCTCCTAATCCTTTCGACTTTATGTTCGGTCCAAGGGTAATAAATTTATCGTATAGCTTTGTGTAGTCTCTCTCTACTACCACAAATTTGTGCGTGGTTTTACCAGGGATTAATTCGCACTCACTCAAATACCAATCTTTAATTTCCGGTTGTGTTATTTCATCGGCGGAGTCATGAGAAAGCGGTACAGTAACAATATCAATTTGCGGTTCTGATAAATGTTTTTTTGCTAATCGGCTAGTTTCGAGAGCAATGTTTCTAAAAATTTCCCAATCTGTTTTTGATTCCCACACCGGAGCAATAGCCGCAGAAAGGGGATGAATGAAAGAGTGTAAATCGGTGCTGTTCAAATCGTTCTTTTCATACCATGAAGCGGCAGGAAGAACTATATCAGAATAAAGTGCGGAAGAATCCATTCTAAAATTCAAGTCAACAACAAGATCCATTTTACCTACAGGCGCAACTTCATGCCATTTTAATTCTTGTGTTTTTTCTTCCTCATTATCTTTTGCAATTAAATTAGAGTGAGTACCTAAATAATGTTTGATGGCGTATTCGTGTCCCTTCATGCTGCCTGAGATTGCGTTCCCTCTCCAAATTATCCAAACTCTTGGGAAATTTACATCTGCATCTGGATCACCAATTGCATAATTGATCTTATGAGATTTTAATTTTTCAATAACATAATTTTTAATGGCTTCAGGATCTTTTGAATTAGCTTCTTTGCTTAAATTTAAAACGTTCTTATCGAATTGCGGATAAAACGGCATCCATCCCATTCGCACTGATTTAAATATAAGGTCAGCCATGTGTTTTTTTGTCATCTCATTTTCAGGTGCGGCGTTGTATTTAGATGAGTATCCGTCATAGCGGTACTGGCAGGTATTTATATAATGCCAGATTGGGGTTTGCTGTAAACGAGATGCTTCAACCCAATCTTTAGCAAACGCAATTGCACCCCACGAGTCGGAAGGGGCTAACTTTTCTTGTCCCACATAGTGATTCAATCCTCCGCCGTTGACACCCACACACCCGCAAAGCATCAGTGCCATTATTCCGGAACGATACATCAGGTTATTGTGATACCAATGATTGATACCTGCACCGATGATGATCATACATTTTCCCTGCGTATTTATTGCAGTGTTTGCCCACTCACGTGCATAACTAATTACAGTTTCCGAGTCAACTCCGGTGAAGATTTCCTGCCAGGCAGGAGTGTAAGCAGCATCTTTATCGCTGTAATCTTTGGGGTAATCCCCTCCAAAATTTCTGTCCACTCCGTATTGTGCCATTGTAAGATCATAAACTGTGGTTACCGGAATTCTTGATCCGTCCACAGTTTCTATAAATTTAACCGGTACGCCGCGTAACCTTTTTTGATTCAAACCATATTCAACAAATTCTACTCGAAGAATTTCGTCATTATTATCAACAAGCGTTAAAAGAGGATCGTAAAAAAAATCATCTGCAGAGTTTTCCAATTTAAGATTCCACATTCCTTGCTCTTTATCCCATCTATGTCCGATGCTGCCTTTAGGAACAACGAGTCTGCCTGAATTTGAATCAATACTTAAGAATTTCCAATCACCGTTTGAAATATCTTTGTATTCAGAAATTTTATTAGCGCGAATAAGCCTGCCAGGTTTGTAAGTACCGTTGTCGTTAACAAGTTCAACGAGAAATGATGAGTCGGTATATTTTTTAACATAATTAATGAAGTAAAGGGTTTTATTTTGATAATGAAACTCCTTCAGAATTACATGGGTTACCGCCATCCAAAATGCACCATCGCTTCCGGCATGCAGCGGTATCCATTGATCGGCATATTTAGATACTTGACTAAAATCGGGAGAAAAGACCACTGCTTTTGTTCCATTATGTCTTGCTTCTGCAAAGAAATGACAATCAGGGGTTCTCGTCATATTAAGATTTGCACCCATAACTGCAATCATTTTGGAGTTATACCAATCGGCACTTTCGCATACATCAGTTTGCTCACCCCAAATTTCAGGTGAAGCGTTTGGCAGATCGCAGTACCAATCATAAAAGCTTAAATTTACGCCGCCGAACAATTGCAAAAATCTGCTTCCGCCTGCATAACTAAGCATAGACATTGCTGGAATGGGAGAAAACCCTACAACACGATCAGGACCGTACTTCTTTGCAGTATAAATATTTGCGGCTGCTATAATTTCGAGCACTTCATCCCACGAAGCTCTTCTAAACCCGCCCTTTCCCCGTGCTTTTTGGTAAGCCGCTCTTTTATTTGAATTCGATTGGAGATTCTCCCACGCTAAAACGGCATCGCCGGTATTTTGTTTTTCCTTACGGTAAGCATCCAACAAAGCGCCGCGAATAAGCGGATATTTTATTCTTAAAGGACTGTATAGATACCATGAAAAAGAGATTCCACGTTGGCATCCCCGCGGTTCATAAGGCGGTAAGGAATCTTCGAGCAACGGATAATCAAGCTGCTGGGTTTCCCAAACAACAATTCCATCTTTTACATGAATTTGCCATGAGCAGCCGCCGGTACAGTTTACACCATGAGTGCTTCTTACAACACGGTCATGTTGAAATCTGTTTCTATAAAATTCTTCCCACTTACGCGTACTAGGAGAGATGATGTCTTTTATCCAGCTCATATAGTTTACTTCATAATTTTTTATGTAAAAAACTTTATTTATTTACGCTTGTCTTTTTTACTCTATTCCAAAAAATTAACAACAAGCCTGCGGTCAGATTAATCATTAGCAATAATCCGATTAATAAATAGGATTCGGAGATCAGTCCAGAAATTTGAACTACGCCCTTATTATCCACATAATCGAGAAATGCCAACAGGTCTTTAATTTCCTGATCGGTTAGTTGGTGCAGTCCGTAAGCATTGTTCATTGCTGGGAACGGTGGATTTCTCAAGATTCCATCTATGCCGGCGGCTGTTAATAAAGAAAACGAATTTGTTAAATCCTTAGCCAATAAGCCTCCTGTAAAAACTGCCGGATTGGCAACACTATGACAAGAAATGCATGCAGCACCACCGTTGGTTAATTTTATTGTTCCTTCGAATAGAGCCTTTCCCCGCTCAATATCTATTTGTGTTATTGATGTAGCGCTGAATATTTGCGCAGGAGTTCGTTGATTAGGATTTGAGGCGTCGGGACTGTTTGCCGCTATGAAGTCTAAAATACTTTTTATTTCAATAGCAGAGACTGGTTGATCTGGCATGATAATTTTATTGTACTCACTAAAAATCGCAACTGCATCCGGATCACCCGAGTTGATCAGACTTTGCGATGACTGGATAAAATTTATTAACCATTTTTCGTTTCTTCTTTGATAAACGTTGGATAGATCAGGTCCTACTAATCTGCCCTCACCAACCGTATGACACGCTTTGCACTTTTCTGCGAAAAGTTTTTCTCCTTGCGGTTGAGCAATCACTGTGTTCAACAAAGCGATAAGAAATAAAATATTAAGATAGAAAAACTTTTTAACCATGTTAATTCCTAAAAAGATTTTTATTAATCGTCCTTTACCAAGTACGAAGTGGATTGTGAAAATATATATACAACCAAATTTTTTGGACCGAACACGATGGAATCCACGGCGATTATTTAACTACCTCAAAATTTATAATCGGATTAAAAATTCCGAAAATAAAATAAATACTCTGAGTCAATTTGTCAAGAAAAAAAGAGGCATGTAGAAATTATTTTTTAATTGCTGTAAAAAATTATTTACGAAAAAAGAGGAGTAATATGTCGGTTTCTTCTCCAACAGATGATTGAAATGATATAAAATGTTCAGTTAGAATTTCAAAAAAAAGAGTTACCCCACTCAATGATTCCACAACTCCCTGTCCAAGCTTCTATACTGTATTGCTTCGCTAATATGCTGGGGAAGAATATTTTCAGATGAATCGAGATCGGCTATGGTGCGGCTTACTTTTAAGATGCGGTCGTAAGCCCGTGCGGATAATCCCAATTTTGTCATTGCCATTTTAAGTAACTCCGCTCCGGCTGAATCAAGCTTGCAATATTGCCTTACCTCTCTTGAGCCCATATCCGCATTATTGAAAATGTGTTTTAACCCTTCGAACCGCTTATATTGAATCCCTCGCGCATTTATTACTCTTTGTCTTATTTCTGTAGAAGGCTCTCCCTTCTGCTCGGTTGCTAATTCTTTATACTTTACGGCGGGCACTTCGATGTGAATATCTATCCGGTCTAGTAACGGTCCTGAAATTTTTGCCATATATCTTTGAATTTGAGGAGGAGCGCATGTGCACTCTTTAGAAGGGTCCGTAAAGTATCCGCATGGACACGGATTCATAGCCGCAGCCAACATAAAGTTAGCGGGAAATTCTAACGAAAGTTTTGATCTGCTTACCGTTACCTTTGCATCTTCAAGCGGCTGCCGCATTACTTCCAATACGTTCTTTTTGAATTCGGGAAGTTCATCAAGAAATAACACACCGTGATGCGCAAATGATACTTCACCCGGACGCGGGAACGAACCGCCTCCAACAAGTGCCGCATCGGAAACTGTATGATGCGGATTGCGGAAAGGTCGCTCGGTTACTAATGCTCGATCTTTAGATAAAATTCCAGCAACAGAATGGATCTTAGTGGTTTCAAGAGCTTCGTCAAAAGTCATCGGAGGGAGAATCGTTGGTAATCGTTTGGCAAGCATGGTTTTACCTGAACCAGGAGGACCAATCATCAAGATATTGTGAGCACCTGCTGCAGCAACTTCCAATGCTCTTTTCACATTCTCCTGCCCCTTCACATCCGAAAAATCCAGATGGTATATGTTCACTTGTGAAAAAATATTTTCTTTTTCGGTAATAACAGGGCTCTTATGAATTTCACCGTTTAGAAACTGTATAACTTCTGCCAGGCTTTCCATTCCAAAGACTTCAATGCCGTCGACAATGGAAGCTTCAACTGCAGAATCTTCGGGAAGAATAATTCTTTTAAATCCTCTTTTCTTTGCTTCCACAGTGATAGGCAAAGCCCCTTTAATGTGTCTAAGTTTTCCGTCTAAGGCAAGTTCGCCCAACAATAATGTATCCTGTAAAAGTCCGGCATCTACTACTTCAAACGCCGAAACCAAACCTGTCGCGATGGGAAGATCGAATGAACTTCCTTCTTTTTTAATATCTGCCGGGGCAAGGTTAACGGTAATTTTTCTAACCGGAAATTCATAACCGCTGTTTTTTACCGCAGCCATAACCCTTTCGCGGCTCTCCTTTACGGCACTATCGGGAAGTCCTACAATTATAAATCCAGGGATTTGTTTTTCGACATGTGTTTCTACTTCGACAATAAATGCATCAATTCCGTAAGTGGAACTCGAGTAAATTTTAGACAGCATGTTTTTAGGAATGACTTATTGGTTAGAAATTCTCTATCTAAATATCAAAACTTTTTTAACTGCGCCAGGTTATATTCTATAAGTATTAAAGAAAAGTATAGACTAAAAAAAGTAATATAAGAACAAATCTTTAACTTACTTCTGCACTAAACACATTCATCAATTTATTATGGATTAATTTAATGAGCCTTGCCTGGAAATCGATAACTAACTGCGTTATTTCCTATTACAACATTTGTCGCCTTCTGTTCTTGCTTTCAAAACCTCCGAAGTTTCCACAAAGTTGTGCTATGCCACAAATCCCGGAAGTTTTCAAATGTCGTTATTTGGTCAATATCATTTTTCTTGTCTGTGTGTAATTAGGCGTAGATACCTTACACAAGTATATACCCGAAGGAAGATCCGCTGCATCGAAGGTAAATTTATGAACACCTTTAGTTAAGAAGCCGTCATGCAGCAGTGCGATTTCTTTTCCTGCAAGATTGTAAACGACAATCTCTAAATGTGAATCAACAAGTAGCTCTACAAGAATACTGGTTTTAGGATTGAATGGATTAGGATAATTTTGTTCGAGAAAGAATAATTCAGTTTTTCCCTGCCCTACTTTTACCTGCGAAGAGTATACCACCGAGCCGTCAAGATTAATCTGTTTGACCCTGTAATAAATAATATCGGAAGATTCATCTTTCTTATCGATAAAAGAATATTTCTTTTCGGCTGAATTATCTGCGGGCACGGTGTAAACCGTAACATATTCGGAATTCTCTAACGATTTTTCAAGTATATAAGCCGAAGCCTGCTTGAAGTCTCCTCCATTCCATTCAAGTTCGTAGGATGAACTTAAAATATTAATATTCAATTCCGGTGCACGCGCATAAATGGGGGCATCGGACCGGACAAATTGTACACCCGAGTATGTGGTTTTTACTTTATCTCTCGGAGAAGTAAATTCTTCATTAGAGTCAAATCTAAACCGGGTTAATACTGTAGAGCTGTCCACTCTAAAAGTAAGATAGCTGCGGTTCTGGAAAGCTGCTTCGATGTTGTTCTTCAAATCAATGAAGCGGAGAAGATCTATCTGATAACTTTTTTCATTTTCTAAATTTGAGAAATCAAATACCAAAGCGCCGGGCTTAATTACGCTCTTAACCTGATAGCGGGAAAAGATAACACCATTACAATAAAAGAAGACCTGGTTATCGTCAATTAAAAAATGGACGGATACATGAAGCCAGGTTTTTTTAGCGGCAAAATATGGTTTGATTGAAACCGATGTGTTTTGATCGGAACTTAAGTTTAACATCTGAAATTCGTTTGTGCGCAAACTAAATTCAATACTGCCGGTTTCTTTATTTTTTATCCGGAGAAAAGTAATGTCCTCAGCGCTTAACTTAATCCAAAATTCAACTAACAAACTATTTGTCTCAATATTTTCGGGCGATATTTCGAATATTGATTTTTTCCCAAGCTGTAAAGCTCTTCCGGCGCTTCTTTGCGGACGATAAAATTTTAGTTCTGTAGTAATAAGCCTGTTATCAAAATTAAGGAAAGAATCTGCATTGTTAACTAAATATCCAAGCACTTTACCATTTTGCTTGAACACTCCGTAAAACTTAACCACAGCATTTAGAGTATTTTCGCTGCGCATATTTATTAATATCTGAAAGTAAGTGTCAGGTGAGAACGACGAATCGCTTAAATCAATTACAGTTTTGTATACAGATCCTATATAATTTTCTAATACGGATTGAGAAAAACTTAATTGTGCAGTTTGATAAATAGAATGTAGTTCAACTTTATTAATATAAAGTCTCTCATCAGGAAGAATGTAAAGCTCGAGCTGATCGGCAGATTTAATATAATTTTCGGAACGATCCTTCGGAGAAGTTATTAATGATATGTCGAATGAAGAATTTATAGGAATAAATTTCGGAACGGCTATTTTATAGCGGTCCGCCGAATTCTTTGCACATGGTGCAATAGAAAAAATAATGATGAACAATATATTAAAGAATTTTGACATGCGGGTAGGAAAATAGTCACTTATTCTGAATACTGCAACTATTTATACTGACGTAAAAAATTAATTCGCTCATTCAAATTCTTAACCGGAACCAATAACTCATCCTTTCCATAGATTGCATCTTCACGGTTTGTGAACGCAAGCTCGTAATCCTTGCTCATTACTATAGCTTCCTCGGGACAAACTTCCTCGCAGAAGCCGCAGAAAATGCACCGAAGCATATTTATTTCAAATCGTTCCGGATATCTTTCTTTTTCTCTATCCGTTTCTCCCGCTTGAACTTCGATTGCCAATGCGGGGCAAACCCTTGAACACAATCCACAAGCTACACACCGTTCCTCACCATTCTCTTCCTGCACAAGCACAGGTCTGCCTCTATACGAAGGAGGAGGAATGAATTTTTCCTCCGGATACTCCATCGTAAATTTCGGCTTAAACATTGTCTTAAAAGTCAAAGCCAAACCTTTAGCGATTTCCGGAATATAAATCTTTTCCCAAAAATTTAAATCTTTTTGTCGTCGTCTAACCGGCATCGATACTCCAATAGTTTGAATGCTTACGTCAAGGAGGAAGTATAAATTAATTCCATAACATCTATTGTATTACACTTATTTAATAAAATACAATTTTATAACTTAAATATCATTATTAAAACTGCAACCCAAACAAGATTAATAAGAGAAAGCGGAAACATAACTTTCCATCCTAAGCTCATTAACTGGTCGTATCGGAAGCGCGGAATGGTCCATCTTACCCAAAGGAAGAAGAATAGAAGAAATCCTACTTTGAAGAAGAATCCGGCAACCTGGATTGCAGCGGTCAACCATGAAGGAAGTCCCAGTAATTCAATATACGGTATTTGCCAGCCGCCTAAATATAGAGTAACTATTAAGGCACTAGCTATTATCATATTAGCGTACTCGGCTAAGAAGAAACCTGCGAACTTCATACTGCTGTATTCGGTATGAAAACCGCCAACCAATTCCGGCTCGGCTTCGGGTAAATCGAACGGCAGCCTGTTGGTTTCAGCAAATGCGGACACAAGAAAAGTTATAAACCCTATTGGCTGCAGTACAGCGTTCCACATCCAGCCTGATTGAGCCTCAACTATTGCGACAGGTCTTAACGACTCGGCAAAAAGAAGAACACCCGCCACCGAGAAACCCATCGATACTTCATAAGAAATCATCTGAGCTGAAGCCCTAACTCCTCCAAACAAAGAATATTTACTTCCCGATGACCAGCCGGCAAATGTAATAGCATAAACTCCTAATGACGTTAATGCAAGCACGTAAAGAATACCCATATTTATATCGGCAACTACTAATGATACTTTGTATCCAAAAACAGTAATATCGGGCCCGAAAGGAATTACCGCGTAAGTAGAAAATGCAACAAAGAGAGCTAAGATAGGTGCCAATGTGTGAAGCGGTTTGTTAGCAACCAGCGGCACTATATCTTCCTTCAGTAAAAGCTTGAACACATCGGCAAAAGGCTGCAGTACACCTTCCCAACCAACTCTGTTAGGACCTAATCTGTTCTGTACCCATGCACTTATTCGTCTTTCGAAATACACGAGATAGGATACGGTTAACATCATTATAGTAAAAATGATGAGAATCTTAACAAGCGTTATAACAATAATTTCAAGGTAGTTCATTTATCCCATACTCCTGTTTCTTTATTTAGAAGCTGCTGCCGGTTCAAATTTAATTTTTGTACCCGATTCGCCGATTTTATCATAATCCAATCCCTTGAACACATCGATAGACGCAGCCATTTCTTCAAAAACTTTCTCAGCCATATCATATTTCATTTTTTGACCCATTACGGAGGCTAAAGCTGCAATAATTTTCCAACTTGAACGGGCATCACGTTTTTTGCCTTGTGCCCACCTATCGTAATGTGTTCCGAACTTATCGAGCCTGCTCATAGCCATTCCGTCCAAAGCTCTATCAAGTTCAAGTGTTGCCACAGCAGGTTTAAGGCGTTGAATGATTCCATCGAAATTAACCATCGTTCCATTCTTCTCGGCATAAGCGGCGGCTGGAAATACAACATCGGCAAGGGCAGTTGTTTTGTTGAAGTTAACTGCACAAATAATTAATAAATCCAATTTTGTAAGAATATTTTCAATTTCGGAATTATTAGCTGCTAGGTCTTCCTCCATTACAAACAACGCCTTGATTTTACCATTATTAATCGCTTCTAAAATTCCATTAAAATTAAGCGTCGGTTTTAAATATGAATCAAAGATTATTTCTGTTCCCAGCGTGTTGGGTGTAACATCATTTTTTCTAAGGATATCGTCTCCGAAGGAAGCATCTTCTTTCCTCATAAAACCAATTTTTTTGGAACCGATTACCGATCGAGCAAATTTTGCAAGCATAAAATTATCTTCACAGGTTGCATGCGGCGAACCGAGAAACGCTATCTCATCTTTCGCAAAAGATTTTAATTCAGAAACTGCTGCCGAATATGCTTCATCCCATCCTGCTTTCACCAATTTACCTTCGCGTCTTACGTGCGGTCCATCTACTCTGTCATCTGCATTTACAAATTTGAACGTATCGATCCTTCCATGATCGCACATCCAATAGCCGTTAACATCGGGATTATATCGAGGCGTTAGCCGGAGGATTTCATTATTGCGTACCCATATTTCGATATTACAGCCGCGTGAACATCCGGTGCAAATGGATTTTGTTGCAGACATTTCCCACACACGTGCTTTGAATCTGAAATCTCTGTTTGTTAAGGCGCCTACGGGACAAATATCGGTTGTATTAAGCGAGTAAGGATTATCCATTTGTTCACCGGGATATGTAACTATGGTAACCCTATCGCCTCTTTGAACAAAAGTAAGTTCGGGGTCTTTGGCAATCTCTTCACAAAATCTTATACATCGTGAGCAGGATATACATCTCTCAGCATCGAACATAACGTAGGGACCCAACAGAACTCTTTTATCTTTATGAACTTTCTCCTCGATGAAACGGCTCTCGCCAACACCGTGCTGATAAGCATAATCTTGAAGTTTGCACTCTCCAGCTTCATCGCAAATCGGACAGTCTAAAGGATGATTTATTAATAGAAATTCCATTACGGCGTTTCTTGCTTCGATAGTTCTTTCAGATTCGGTGTGTACTACCATTCCCTCCGCAGCAAGCGTTGAGCATGCGATTACGAGCTTCGGCATTTTTTCAACTTCAACTAAACAAACACGGCAGTTTCCGGAAACCGATAAGCTTGGATGCCAGCAAAAATGTGGAATGGTTATTCCATAATCTCGTGCAGCTTCGATAATAGTTTGCCCCGGTTTAAATTCTATTTCTTCGCCATTTAAAACGAACTTAGGCATTTAGTTTCCTTATGGTAATTGCTTTACTAAAATATATAAGCCTGTTAGAAAAATGAAAGAGGATTTGCCGTTTACAAATCCTCTTTTAGATAAATTTAATTAATTATTGAATCGACAGGATGATACTCAAAATCAAAAGCTTCGGCAACACCCTTGTATGTAATTTTTCCGTCGATGCAATTTAGCCCCCACTTAATTTCTTCATTTGTTCGAATAGCATCTACATATCCTTTATTTGCTATTTCAACGGCATAAGGTAAAGTAGCATTTGTAAGTGCTAATGTTGAAGTATGCGGAACAGCTCCCGGCATATTAGCAACGCAATAATGCAGCACGCCGTCCACCACATAAGTAGGATTTTCATGGGTAGTGGGTTTGCATGTTTCGATGCAGCCGCCTTGATCGACCGATACGTCAACAACAACCGAAGCTTCTTTCATCAAGCCAAGCATTTCTCTCGTTATAAGCTTAGGAGCCTTTGCACCGGGAATAAGCACGGCACCGATAACAAGATCGGCTTTAGGTAATGCCGCTCTAATGTAGTACTCATTTGACATCATTGTAGTAACGTTTTTCGGCATTACATCATCGAGATATCTTAATCTATACAAATTATTATCGAATATTGTTACCCGTGCCCCAAAGCCTGCTGCAATTTTAGCGGCATTTGTCCCGACTACTCCTCCGCCGAGAACCAAAACTTCCGCAGGACCGGTACCTGGTACGCCGCCAAGAAGAATACCTCTTCCGCCCATTACTCTTTCAAGATATTTAGCACCTTCCTGAGGAGCCATTCTTCCGGCTACCTCGCTCATCGGAATTAATAAAGGCAGTGAGCGGTCGGCTTTCTGTACAGTTTCATACGCTATGCCTACACATTTATTTTTCATCATAGCTTCTGTTAATTCTCTGCTTGCGGCAAAGTGAAAATAAGTAAACACGATCTGCCCTTCTCTGATCATCGTATATTCATTATTAATAGGTTCTTTTACTTTCATTATCATGTCTGCGGCAGCAAAAATTTCGGCTGCTGTGGATGCAATTTCGGCACCGACTGCTTTATAGTCTTCATCGGTAAAACCACTGCCTGCTCCTGCTTTCATTTCAACAACAACTTTATGTCCGTTTTGAATTAGAGTTTGTGCGCCTACGGGTAGCAGAGCAACTCTGTTTTCGTTGGTTTTTATTTCTTTAGGTACCCCAATTAACATTTTACACCTCTTGTTTTACTCAACCTATGCGGCTGATTTTAGTAATGCATTATTTGATTTGATTATTATAGTGATGAATGATTTTTCATCGAATATCTCGTTGGCGATTTCTAAAATGTCGGTTGTCTTCACCGAATCAATATTCTTAATCACTTCTTCGGTGTTTTTGATTCTGTTGAAATAAAGTTCGGATTGTGCCATCCGTATCATTCTATTTGATGTGTTTTCCAGGCTGAGCAAAATATTTCCTTTAATCGATTCTTTTGCCTTTTTTAATTCGCGTTCAGAAATCGTAGCTGTTTTAAGTTTTTTAAATTCTTTCAGGATAAGGCTCACAGCTTTTTCGGTCATCTTTTCATTAGTCGAAAAATATACACCAAATGTAGAGACATCCTTGAACGAATTTAAGAATGAATTTACTTGATAAGCTATTCCGTTCCTTTCCCTGACTGATTGAAATAATCTTGAGCTGCTTCCTTCTCCGAGGATTTGGTTTAAGAGGGCAATTTTTATTCTATGTTCGTCTCTAAATCCAAAAGCGGTCCTGCCTATGATAGTGTGCACTTGTTGAATTTTTTTATCAATTAATTCAATTCTTGCCGGGGTTTGTTGATGATTAAAATACCTCCTTCGGCTACCGGATATTCCTAAGTCTTTCAGAAGATATTTATTCACAAGTTTAAGCACTTGCTCATGTTCAACCGCACCGGAAACTGATATGATGAGCTTATTGCTTCCATACTTTTCAATCATAAAATTAAAGAGATCGGACTGTGTAAAATTTAGAATGTTTTCTTTCTTCCCAATTATCGGAAGGCTTAATGAATTACCTGCAAAGACAGCTTCTTCAAATTTGTCGAAGATTAATTCTTCGGGATTATCTTCAATATCATTAAGTTCATCAATTATTACACGAGCTTCCTTCTTAATTTCGGATTGCTTGAAAGCAGGAAACTGAATCATATCGGACAAGACGTCAAAAGTTCGTTCTAAGTGGTTGCTTAATCCTCTCCCGTAATAGCATGTATGTTCTTTTGAAGTAAAAGCATTAAGGTAGCCGCCATAAGATTCGATATCGGTAGCTATTTTTTTTGCTGACCGGTGTTTGGTTCCCTTAAATAGCATGTGCTCAATAAAATGAGTAATGCCGTTGTTATGGATGGTTTCATCGCGTGAACCGACATTAAACCAAAAGCCAAGCGAAAATGATTTTACATAAGGAATAGTTTCAGTTAATACTTTAATACCGTTAGGCAGGATTGTCTTCTTATAGTGGCTCAAAGCAGTAGATTATCTCTGTATTTACTTTAAAAAATTGCGTTCAAATATAGATAAATGGCTTTCAGTAGTCAAGAAATGAGGAGAAGTGAACAACTACAAATCATGCCAAATTTAAAGATTTGGAAAGGATTTAACTCAAACCTAATTGAAGAAAAAATGCCGTTGTTCATAAATATTAGTGAGGGTTAATTTGATAATGGAATTTCTTTTGTTATGTTTCATTGCACATAATAGTTATCAATTTAATTAGATTTCTTACTCTGTATATATCACCAGCCCGCCGCTTACTGTTCCAATCCATTTGTTTCCTAATCGGTCAACTGCTACTGCAGTTATATAATTATCAGGCAGCGGTGAATTATCACTACTAAAGATTTCGAATGCACCGTTTGAATACTTATACAATCCTCCGCCCCATGTGCCAATCCAAATATTTCCGTAATTATCTTCAGCTAATGATTCAATCCAGTTCGAACGAAGCGGTGAATTGCCGATTTGAAAAATTTCCCATTCCTTTCCGTTAAATTTTGTTAGACCATCTATGGTTCCGACCCAAATATTGCCTTGCCTATCCGGAAGTACAGAAATAATGTGATTAGAAGACAGCCCGGAATTATTTTTATTGTAAACTAACCATGTATTTCCGTCAAACTTCGCCAAACCTCCTCGATATGTTCCAACCCACTTATTTTTATGCTCGTCAATTGCAACTGCAAAAATAACATTATCGGGAATACCTGAGTTAGTCGGATCATATTTTGTCCACTTATTTTTTTCGAACTTAAATAACCCGCCTTTGTCATTAGCTGCCCAAATAACAAATCCCTCTGCAGCAACGGCAATAAAAAAGTTATAATAAAAAACAGGATTATTGGTTGAATTATAAGTTACCCAGTTTTGTCCGTTAAAGTTAGTTACTCCAAATGCAGTACCAATCCATTTTTCATTATTCAAATCCGAGACTATTGAATACACTTTATTATCCGGCAGACCGGAGTTAGAATAGTTATAAACCGTCCAGTTTGACAAATCCGTTTTTACTAAACCGCCGGCAAAAGTCCCAATCCAAGTTAGGTTTGTTTCATCAATATGAATATCCCAAATCCAATTATCGGGTAAGTCGGAATTATATGTATTAAATATCTTCCATTTTATTGGATCTTCAGTTAGGATAATATCATAGGCGAATTTCATATCCGAATAAATTGCAAAAGTAAAAGTTGTATCTAAATAGCCTAATCTTTTGATAGTGATATTATATGAACCTTCGTATAAGCTGGTTAAACTATCGGGAGTAAGTTTACCTGTGTTTCGATCAAAAATAAAAATTGATGCTTTATCAGGAGAGGTTTTTATTATAACCGAAGCGTTTCTTGCAGGCATCCCTGTATTTTCATTTTCTTCGGAAGGCGAGACCAGATTAATATTGCAAGTATTAAAAAGTGCTGCAGTGAAAAGAATAAGCACCCGCAAAAAAATATTTTTAACATAAGACATTTTTATAAATCATCTAATCAGCCTAATCATCTCTTGAACTGCTTCTTTTAAACCTACAAAAATCGCACGTGCTATAACTGCATGACCTAGGCTAACTTCATCGATATCCGTAAGTTCTCTGAAAACTTTAATGTTTTGATAATTCAATCCATGCCCGGCATTAACACCCAATCCTAACTTTTTAGCATGTTTTGCTGCAAGCCGTATCTTTTCCAATTCGTCAAATTGCTCTTCTTCCGAAAGAGCATTTGCAAAAACTCCGGTGTGAATCTCTATAAAATCTGCATCGATCTCAGCGGAAGTATCAATCTGATTTATTTCCGGTTCGATAAATAATGAAACTTCAATTTCAGATGAATGAAGCTCTTTAATAGCGTATTTAATTTGATCGATATTATCAATAACATTAATGCCTCCTTCGGTAGTTAGCTCCTGCCTTTTTTCGGGAACGATAGTAGCTAACTCTGGCCCTACATCACAAGCTATTCTTATAATTTCTTCTACTGCTGCCATTTCGAGGTCAAGCTTTGTGGTAATTAATTCTCTTAGAAGTCGAACATCTCTTTCGTTGATATGCCTTCTATCTTCTCTAAGATGAACGACTATTCCGTCAACGCCGGCTTGTTCGGCTAATAATGCAGCCGCAACAGGATCTGGTTGAAACTCTCCCCTTGCGTTGCGAACAGTTGCTATATGATCGATGTTCAATGCGAATCTCATTTTACAATCCTCAGAATAATGATTTTAAGATAGATATAAATGCGTTAAATCCGATTCCGAATTCACCGGCTTTAAAACGCAAAGTTGAAATAAAATCCATGCTAAACATAACTCCCGCATGAGCAATAATGCAATAATACACCGATCTGGTTCTAAGTGCTAAGATACCGAGCGCGATTCCTGCAATTATAGCACCGAATGTTTCAAGCACAGGTTTTCCATTATGTAAGATTAAAAACGGAATCATCTGAATTAATACCGAATAATAGCCAAACTTCAGCTCAAGCCCGAAAAGCATAAACCCCCGCCAAATAAACTCCCATGAAAACATGTAAATGAACATACCGGTTTGGTAAATAAAAAATACTTTCCATGATTCGCGAGCAGACTGCAGATGAGGATACGTTGAACCGAACGACGGGATGCTTGAAACTATCCAAACCAACGGCAGCATTACCATTATAAAAATAACCGTATAAGTCAATCCTGCTTTATAATCTCCTAATCGTAAGCCAAAATTAGATATACTTTCTTTAAATATTAATTTTACTATGAGAATCGGAATTAGAAACAAACTGAAAAAATCTCCTATGAACCAATACAGATATTCGATTAAATATACATCCGGATTTAAAGAAAAATAATCGAATAAATTAATTCTGAAGAATCTCCTCGAAGTAAAGTACCACGAAACGGTTTGAATCAGGGCAACGGACAAAAAAATTATAACTACTTTACGATCCAGGTTTTTTATGATCCGCACCAAATTCACTAACTCTATTTTCAGATTCAAAATTGACTACCCTTCGGATTTTTTGATGTTCACTATTCTTTAAGGACTTAACAAAAATATACATTTTACAGAAATGATGAGCTATTTCTTTTATTAAGTGATTTGATACTCAGTTTCATTACAGGGATATTGACAAATTTTCTAAAGAACCTTATATTAGCACTCGCTTTTTGAGAGTGCTAATAACATATAGTTAAATAATTAAAAAATAATAACTTAAATGGAGGTAAAATTATGTCAAAAATAAATTTGAAGCCCCTTGCCGATAGAGTAATAATAAAGCCAAGCGAAGCTCAAGAAAAAACTAAGGGTGGTATTATTCTCCCCGATACCGCTAAAGAAAAACCTATCGAGGGAATAGTTGTAGCGATCGGCCCGGGTAAAATTTCGGAAGACGGCAAAACCATAAAAATGGAAGTGAAAGAAGGGGATAAAGTTCTTTACGGTAAATACAGCGGAACTGAAGTAACAGTAGACGGTGTTGAATATTTGATAATGAGAGAAAGCGACATTTTTGCAATCGTTGCTTAATAATTTTTAAAATAAAAATACGGAGGTAGAAAAATGGCATCAAAATTAATTGAATACGATAGTGAAGCCCGGAACAAAATAAAGAAGGGCGTTGATAAATTAGCCAATGCTGTAAAAGTTACTTTGGGTCCAAAAGGGCGCAATGTAATCCTTGAAAAGAAATTCGGGGCACCTACTGTTACTAAGGATGGTGTTACCGTGGCAAAAGAAATAGAACTGGAAGATGCAGTAGAAAATATGGGCGCACAAATGGTTCGTGAAGTTGCTTCAAAAACCAGTGATGTTGCAGGCGACGGAACAACTACTGCTACGTTACTTGCACAAGCTATTTATCGTGAAGGATTAAAAAATGTTACCGCAGGTGCTAATCCTATGGACTTGAAAAGAGGAATAGACTTGGCGGTTACAAAAGTAGTAGAACACCTCAAGTCGTCAAGCAAAGAAGTTGAAGGAAGAAATGAAATAGCGCAGGTCGGATCTATTTCGGCTAACAACGATAAATCTATTGGCGAACTTATTGCCGATGCAATGGAGAGAGTCGGTAAAGATGGGGTTATTACGGTTGAAGAAGCTAAGGGTACCGAAACTGCATTAGATGTAGTTGAAGGTATGCAGTTCGACCGCGGCTATCTTTCTCCATATTTTGTAACGGATACAGAAAATATGGAAGCAATTTTGGAAGATCCTTTCATTCTGATACACGACAAAAAGATTTCCGCAATGAAGGACCTATTGCCCATTCTCGAGAAAGTTGCCCAGCAAAGTAAATCACTGCTAATTATCGCCGAAGACCTTGAAGGCGAAGCGTTGGCAACATTGGTTGTAAACAAATTAAGAGGAACTTTGCGCGTAGCCGCTGTTAAAGCTCCAGGCTTTGGCGATAGAAGAAAAGCTATGCTTGAAGATATCGCTGTTCTTACTAACGGTACTGTAATTGCTGAGGAGAGAGGATTCAAACTTGAAAATGCTACCGTAGCTTACCTAGGAAGTGCAAAGAAAATCGTAATCGATAAAGACAATACCACGATAGTTGAAGGCGCAGGAAAAACTGATGACATCAAGAAGAGAATAAATGAAATAAAGGCTCAGATAGAGAAAACAACCTCAGATTACGATAAAGAAAAATTGCAAGAACGACTGGCAAAACTTTCTGGTGGTGTAGCAGTACTGAAAATAGGTGCTTCAACCGAAATTGAAATGAAAGAAAAGAAAGCAAGAGTTGAAGATGCTTTACATGCTACACGTGCCGCAGTGGAAGAAGGAATCATTGCAGGCGGCGGTGTTACTTTTGTTCGTGCAATCGATATCCTCGAGAAACTAGAAGGAGAAAACCCCGATCAAACAACCGGTATTAAGATAGTACAAAAAGCTCTCGAAGAGCCGCTCCGTCAAATTGTGAACAATGCGGGTATCGACGGTTCGGTTATACTTCAAAAAGTTAGAGAGGGAAAAGCAGATTTTGGATTTAACGCCGCTACGGAAACGTATGAGAACCTTATGAAGTCTGGTGTAATTGACCCGACAAAAGTAGCCAGAACAGCGCTCGAAAATGCTGCATCTGTAGCTTCGTTACTCATTACTACCGAGGCTGTAGTATACGAGAAAAAAGAAAGAGAACCGGCAATGCCTCCGGGCGGTATGGGCGGAATGGATTATTAATAGATACTATTTCTGAAAAAGGCGGGCAAGTTACCCGCCTTTTTTGTTTTAAACGTTTATGTTAAAAATAATTTTATTAATGGAACTCACTTTTTACTCTCTTGTTCGAAATTAAAAATAATATATTAATCGATGTACCTATGTTTATGGAGTTTTGTAAATTAGATAACAAAAAATCTTCATTTGATAAATAAACGCTTGGGAGTGTAATTTTAAATCGTAATTTTCTACTTTTATCCTGTCGATTAAAGGTTTAGTTTAAATCAGGGCAAAATATTAAGGGATTTTCAAATTTGACTACCGAAGAACTTGACGAATTATTGGACGAAGCATACGAGCATCTGAAGAATGGCAGGTATCGTATGGCTTTAACGGCTGCGAAAAAAGTTTATGAACAAAAGCCGTACGACTTTAGGGCTGCCTGCTGCCTTGCCTGGGCAACCCTTGAGAATGGAAATCCACACCAGGCTCTCGAACTTGCTAATCAGGCAGTTCAAACAGCCGCCGATAATGTTGACGCACGCCTTTACCGCGGATTCCTTTTGATGAGAATGAGCATTTTTGAAGGAGCTATTTCGGACCTTGACTGGGCTATTTCAAAAAAACCAGACCTGATAGTTTGGGCATATCTGAATAAGGCGAGGGCGCTTGCAGGGCTTGGAAGATATTTTGAAGGACTTGAAGAAATTGACCGCGCAATTGAACTGGACAAAGAGGATAATAAAAAGCTCAAGCAAGTACGCGATTGGTTCAAAATTACTTTGGGCTACGAAGATGGATTTTTTGGCGGACTTTTAACCAAGAAAAAATCATACATCGAAGAAGCCGACGAGGCATTTAAGCAAAAAGAATTTTGGTTTTCTCTTTGGGCTGCAAGAGATATTTTAAATTCTCCTTCACTTACAAAAGAACACAACCGGGCACATCTGTTAGAGTTAGACACACTGCTTGCAATGTTTCAAACAGTTGCGGCTTACGAAAAAGCCGAAAGCCTTAAGGAAAGATTCAAGGATAATCCGAGATTTGAAAACATTTATCAGAAAATTTTAAAATTCCAATCTTCCGTTGAAGCTGATAAGGATATTCAACTCTTCGAACCTGAAATTGAATTAATAAATCGCGCTCACGAAAAGAAAACCGACTTAATCAAATATCAAAATTCGTTCTTTAATATATTTAGTGTTAAGACTTACGATCTGCTCGAAAATCTACGAACCGAAAAAAGAACCTATCTGCTTCAATTTAACGAGGAAACGATAAGATATATAGGTGTAGAAATCATTATAGATAATCCCTTTTACGAAAATAAAATAGTTAATATTGAAGGCTTAGCAGTCTGGTATCTGAATAACATTGAAGCAGGGAGGCATCAATTTGAGCTTGGGATAGAGAAAGAATGGAAGACTGTGGAATTTGTTCAAAGCTGGGGAACCGATAATCCCGGTTTCTGGAGCAGCGGGCAAGGGAAAGTTGATATTTATTTAGCTAATAATAAAATCTGCACCAGGTGGTTTTTAATCGGTCACTCCGAAATTGTTAACTTTGAGGAAACTGAAGTTTTAACCGAAGCCTTTGTTCACCCAGAGAAGCCCGCCACATTGCAGCCTAATGAAGTTCAGCTTACTTCATTAAAACCTCATGAAACTGAATCTCTTGAAAAGCTTCTTGCCGAGCTTGATACCTATGTAGGCTTAAATAGCGTAAAACAATCAATGAGAGATTTTGTCGATTACTTAAAATTCATTAACGAAAGAAAGAAGTTGGGCTTAAAGACTGAAGAAACTATCTCAATGAACTCAGTATTTCTCGGAAAGCCCGGCACAGGTAAAACAACAATTGCACGACTGTTAGGTAAAATTTTCAAAGCAATGGGGATATTACAAAACGGACACGTAATTGAGGTTGACCGTTCGGGACTGGTCGGGCAATTCATAGGCGAGACCGCTCAAAAAACCGATAAGGTAATTAACGAAGCCGTCGGCGGGCTGCTTTTTATTGATGAAGCTTTTACTTTGAAAAAAGCCGGCAACCAGCAGGACTTTGGACAGGAAGCAATTGACGTATTATTAAAACGGATGGACGATAAGGCAGGGGAATTTGTAGTGATTGCAGCAGGCTATCCCGAAGAGATGACGGCGTTTATTAATTCCAGCCCGGGATTAAAATCGAGGTTCACTCGCTCCTTTCATTTTGAAGATTATTCTCCCGATGAACTTACCGAGATTTTTAAAGGCATTGCAGGTAAAGAAGATTATCAAATTGAATCCGGAGCACTTCTTCTTCTAAAGAAGGAATTTACAAGTTTGTACCGAATAAGGGATCATTCATTCGGAAATGCAAGGCTTGTAAGAAATATTTTTAATGATGCGAAAGTTCAGCACGGAAAAAATTTCCTGCGCAAACCCGCCGCAGAAAAAACCAAAGAAGCACTCACAACAATAACTAAGGATGATATTCAAGAAGCACTGAAGGGAGCGGGCGAAAAAAAAGTAACGATCGGGATAAATGAAGAGTCGTTAGTTAGAGTTCAGAAAAAGTTGGATTCATTAATTGGATTAAGTACCGTTAAGGATGAGTTGAACCAGCTAATAAAACTTGCAAGGTACTATCATGAGCGGAATGAAAATTTACAGGATAAATTTTCATCGCATTATGTTTTTGTAGGCAACCCCGGAACCGGCAAAACAACTGTTGCCCGTTTATTCGGCGAATTATATTCTGCACTCGGAATTTTGCCTAAAGGTCACCTGCTCGAAGTAGATAGACAAGCATTAGTAGGCAGCTTTATCGGTCAAACCGCCGAAAAAACAAAACAGATTATCGACAAAGCTATGGGCGGCACTCTTCTAATCGATGAAGCCTACAGCCTAATCAAAAAAGGTGACAGCGGATCAGACTTCGGCATGGAAGCCATTGATACTTTGCTGAAAAGAATGGAAGACGACCGAGGAAAATTTATCGTGATTGCCGCAGGTTATACGGATGAGATGTATGATTTCCTTGAAAGCAATCCGGGTTTGAAATCCAGGTTTACGAAAAAAATTGTTTTTGATGACTATTCTCCCGACGAACTGATTTCCATTACCGAAAAATTAATTGAAGAGAAGGGACATACTCTGCATGAAGATGCTGCCGATGCACTGCGAAAATACTATTTCAATTTATTCAGATCGCGCGACAAGTCTTTTGGCAATGCAAGAATTGCCAGAGACCTTGTCGATGCAACACTTAAAAAACATCTTTTGCGAGTTGCAGACATCTCCTCAGGCGAAAGAAACGAAGATGATATTAAATTTATTCGTTTGATTGATTTTAAAGACGTTATAACAGGGAAAAAAGAAAGGCAAAAGGTTAAAATTGAAGGCGATCCGGAACTGCTCGACCAATATTTAAAAGAACTAAATGAGCTTACGGGGCTCGAATGGGTAAAAAAATCGGTTGATAAATTGGTAAGCAGCTTAAAGGTTGCTAAGCTTAGGGAACAACGCGGTTTAACAGTAATGCAAAAGAATTTACACTCGGTGTTCATGGGCAACCCTGGTACAGGTAAAACTACCGTTGCACGGTTATTGAGTAAGATCTATAAGGAAATGGGAATACTCGAAAAAGGACATCTTGTTGAAGTTGATAGATCAAACCTTGTAGCCGGGTACCAGGGGCAAACTGCTACTAAAACCGATGCGGTAATTCAAAAGGCTATGGGCGGAACTCTGTTCATAGATGAAGCTTATTCATTGGTGCGCGGTTATAAAGATTTCGGTCAGGAAGCCATTGATACTTTATTGAAAAGAATGGAAGATTATCAAGGTAAATTTGTCGTTATTGTTGCAGGCTATACCGGCGAGATGAAAGATTTTGTTGAATCAAATCCCGGTTTGCAGTCGCGTTTTACCAACTACTTTACTTATGATGATTATACACCACGTCAACTTCTAGAAATTGCTCTCGTTATAACAGAAAAGAGCGGTTATAAACTTGATGAAGGAGCCTGGCAGCTTCTTTTAGAAATTTTTACTGACCTTTATAACCGTCGTGATAAAAGCTTCGGTAATGCAAGAATGGTTCGAAACATATTATACAAAGCGATAAGCAACCAGGAAGAAAGAGTTCTTACTCTGTACGATTTGGATGACGAAGACTTAAGCACCATCACGATAGAAGACGTTGATAAAATCGATCTCAATGAATTGACACAAGCTTAATTCAAATTTTTTATCGGCTTGATTTTTTCATTACAAAATAAATTTTTATCAAAAAAAAATATTTCCTTTTCGTACTCACTTCGTTAAAAAACCATTTCGCATACCGTTTAATTATCTTAAATTTCTATTAAAGGATTTATATGCTTGAGCTAATCCATCTAACAAAAATATTTAACTCGCTGAAAGCGGTAGATGATGTAAGCCTTAAGGTAGATGCCGGTGATTTTTATGGCTTTTTGGGATTAAACGGTGCCGGGAAAACCACAACTATAAAAATGCTTGCGGGATTATATTCGCCCACCGGCGGAAACATAAGCATCAACGGTACTGATATTCTCAAGCACCCTGTTGAAGCAAAAAAAATGATTGGTTATGTTCCCGACCAGCCATTTTTATATGACAAGCTCACCGGGAAAGAATTTCTCTATTTCTGCGGCGGGTTGTACAACATTTCACCCGCATTGCTCAAAGTGAAAATTGATGGGCTTGTAGAGCAGCTTAAAATCGGCGATTGGATTAACAAGCGAACCGAACAATATTCGCAGGGAATGAAACAGCGTGTCTCAATTGCTTCTGCACTTCTACATGAACCTAAATTGATTTTGGTTGATGAACCTATGATTGGGCTCGATCCATTAAGTGCTCAATACGTAAAGACTCTATTAAAACAAAAAGCTGATGAGGGTTGTGCTGTTTTCATGTCTACTCACAGCCTTAATGTCGCCGAAGAAGTTTGTTCAAAAATTGCAATTATCAAAGAAGGAAAAATAATATTTGATGGAAATAAAGAATCGATTGAGTCATTTAGAATGGGTCAAAAACAAAATTTGGAATCGTTTTTTCTTGAATTAAACAAATGAATAAATATTTTCGGTTCACCACAAACGACTAACAACTAACAAAAAACGATTAACTATTTGCTCGGCGAACAATTTACATGAAAATTATCCTACATATTTTGACATATAAGCTGATAAGATTTATTAAGCTCAATATTAACCTAAGCCCGGGTTTGCTTTTCCGAAACTTTGCAGTTTTTATGGTTTATGCAGGTTTCGCTGTTGGAATATTTTTCTTTACACGTTCAATTATTTTTTACCTCTTAGAGGATATACGAATAGGTTCTTTTCTGCTGCACAGATTTATCTCCATTGCGCTGTTTATTTTTTTTGTAGCTGTTAACATCGGAAATATTGTAGTCTCATATTCAACTCTTTATCGGTCTAATGAAATACTTTTTTTAATTTCCAAACCGATACCGTTCTCAAATCTTTTCACGATAAAATTCTTAGATAACTTTTTTTACAGCTCCACTACTCTGCTGCTGATAATCGTCTCTGCATTAGCCGGCTACGGCTCATATTTTCAAATGGGCTGGACTTTTTATGCCGTTACTTTTTTCTTTATGATTATACCGTTCATGATTTCCGCTGCATCTGCCGCTGTGATAATATTACTCATCTTACTTAAGCTGACGGAGAAAATCGGTTTTAGAACTCTCGTCACAATATTAGCTATCTGTTATATTTCACTGCTAATTATTTTTTTCAAAATAAGTGATCCGGTTCAGCTTGTAACACAGGTAGTAATTCATTACCCAAACATCGATGCTTACTTTGGTTTTATGGATAACCCGCTAATAAAACTACTGCCGAATTATTGGGCTTCGGAAGCTCTGTATTGGATATCGGCATCGAAATCAGAAACTGCAATCCGTTTCATTATTTTCCAGTCAGCAACCGCTTTGCTTCTTTTTACTGCTGCGATTCTTTTAGGCAAGAAGATTTACTACAGCACATGGAATATTTCGTTAAATCTGCATGGAAACAGAAAAAGTAGAAAAGCGATTACTAAATTCCTTTCATTCGAAAATAATTCGATTTTTTCACCGGCATCAAATGCAATTTTAAAACGTGAGTTTTGGCTTTTTGTGCGTGAACCCGGGCAGTGGATTCATTTCATAGTTATGATTTCATTAATTATCGTCTTCGCCGTAAGCATTTCAAGACTCGATGCTAAATTGCTAAATGCATATAACCCGGAGTTAAGAACGATAATTTACCTGATGGTGTATCTATTTAATGTTTTTCTCGTTGCGGCTTTATCGTTAAGGTTTATCTTTCCATTATTAAGTTTGGAAGGGCAAGCATTCGGAAAAATTCTTAATTCTCCGGTAAATCCACAAAAGATAATCCGGGTCAGATTCTTAATATGGTTTGCTGTTATACTAATTTTAGGGCAGGCGGTTAACTTTTTTTCACACATTAGCTTTTCAAAAGAATTGTTAGCGGTTTCGGCAGTAAATACCGGTTTAATAACTTTGACTGTAGCTGTTCTAAATCTTGGCATGGGTTCGGCATTTGTTAATTACCAGGAAAAAAATCCGATTAGATTAGCATCCTCGCAGGGTGCCTCAATTACTTTCCTATTGGTGATTATCTACTTCATATTTTTAATAGCGCTTCTTTACTACCCAATTTTTGAATTTTTAAATGCACGTCCTTCTGTCTTAGATGCCGCAATAAAAAATTTGAAGAAGACAACATACGTATTAATAATAATTAATTTACCGATTTTCTTTTTATCTATTTTGATGATGAGGCTGAGCATAAAGCGGGATTTTTGATTATTTATTATAGTTTCCCTTTCATCTTATGTAAATGACTTTACCTGAACAAATAAAAAAAATCTATTTTATCAGGATGAAGTTGATAACTCAAGTTGTGATAAACACAAAATAATTTTTATTGATAGCATTACTGTCCAAATTAATTTTGTTAAAGTCGGAACGATCCTTTGGAAAAATTTATTGTGAATAATTAAAATATTACACTGTTTTTACACTACAATGGAACTCATCCCAACCCTTCTCTTATCCAAAGGAT
>JAGUYG010000036.1 GCA_020061465.1 Ignavibacteriales bacterium | reverse complement strand
GATATTAGTAGTGTATTTCCAAAAGCCGTAAATCTTTGCCAGTGAGAGCAGCTTTTTAGCATAAAGCTCCCAATTGAAAGCTGTATCAACTCTTTTTACTGCCTGGGAGGAAATCTTTTCCCAATAATTTTCGTTGGATTTACATCGCTTTAAGAATTCAAGAATCTTCGAAGTAGTTTCAACCGAATTAATAGGATTTATGTGAAAACCGGAAACAGTATCGCGAATAATTTCTCTCGGTCCGCCGTACAATGTTGCAAACACAGGCAGCCCGGATTTCATTGCCTCTAAAACAGTTAAGCCGAAGCCTTCGAAGAGCGCGGGCTGCACAAAAATTCCTTTGTGGTCTGCTATTACCCGGTAAACCTCGCCTGTCTGATCTTTCCTGAATAGTTTACCAATCCATCTTATTTTTTTATACAAATCATATTTTTGAATAAGCCGGCGCATTAACTCTATTTGCTCTTTTTCTTCCTGATCATTCGATTTATTTACATCGACACATCCTGCAACTACGATTAGGTTTGTAAGCTCCTGTAATTCTTTACTCTCGCCAAACCATTGAACAAGCGAAGTAAGATTTTTGATTTTATCAAGTCTTGCCAATGAAAAGATTGGGATCAGATCCGGGTCTTCAAGCTGCCCTACAACATCATCATCTTCAATATTTCCGAAGATTAACTTTTCAAGATAGTTTTTAATGTCGGTTAGTCTTCTTTCCGTTTCGGTAAAAGGGAAAAATATTTTCGTATTCACCCCCGGCGGAACAATATTAAATTTAGGATGAAAGAGATTTATTCCGCCGGGAACTCTGTACAGCCCCGGCATTGTAAATTGGCAATAAGATTCATACTGCCCGATGCTGTCTTCGGTACCTGCAATTTCCTGATATGAAGATGTAACTATAAAGTTAGCCGCATTCATTGCGATAAGATCTGCTGTGAATTGAATTGAGAAATGGTAATGAGGCTCGAGATTTTTCCAGTACAAACCGCTGTAAAGATATTTGCTCTTTTCGAGTGCGTGAGCAATGTTGCATTGCGTTACACCGAATTTTCTTGCAAGCATAAAAGCCGCCATGTTTCCGTCGGAATAATTGCCGATAATGAAATCCGGGCGTTCACCGAATTCGGCTAATAATTCATTATATGCATCGTCAACAAAGCTTTCTAGGTAGGGCCATATTTCAAACCGTGAAATCCAATCATTTGTTACATTGGGATTGAATGATCTGAAAGGCACGCGCAAAATCCACGAGTTATGAGTTTCATGAACCTTCTCGAGCCGTTGATTACATTTAGTGCCAGCAGCGTTAGGAATAAGTCTTGTAAGTATAATTAATTTTGGAACCACTTCTTCCAAGCCGGCTTCGATTAGTGACTCAGTAATTTCTCTCTCAAGCGCTTTAACTTGATCGAGAATGTAGACGACTTGCCCGCCTGTATCCGGTAAACCCAACACACCTTCCTGCCCGAAATATCCGTGAGGTGAGATAATTGCAATATTAAATATCATCGGAATAAGTGATAGAAATTCTTTTAACGCTTCATGATCGGGTGACTGAAGCAGTCTATCTAACATTTCAAGGCTTTCAATTATTCTGCCTGCATTATTTCCTAATCCTGGTTCGAAACCGAACGACTGCAAATCATTTTTAAAATTTGAATAATCTTCATCGGGCTCTTTTTTACCTAAAAATTCCAGCGCTTTATCGATGCTTGCGCTTAACTCCTCCGGATTTGAAATACGATCATTGAGAATTAGCTGCATCGATTTATACTTATGAACGAACAGAAAATTAAATAAAGCGGTTCTCAGCTTTTCCGGCTGTGTAAACATGTGGCTGGAGAGATATCTGTTTAGATATTCGACCCCCTTGCCGATACTTTTTGGTTCTTTCACGTTGGGAAATTTATCGTAGAAAGTCTTAAAATTGATTGTTAAGATGTCGTTTGAGTTGCCGCCGTCAATAAAAAATTCTTTTGCTTTTAGGTAATCCTCAACAGTAACTTTTTCATTGTATAATTCCTCAAGGTTAAAAAGATAATAATCGGTGTAGCCTATTTTTTCTCTTATTTCAATATAAATGTAGTTATCAATACAAACCGATTCGTCAACCTTTTTTATTATTTCTCTCAATTCGCTGCAATCAATTTCTTCATTTTCCGAAGCATAATTTTCAAGAATTTCGAGAAGATTTCCTTTAACCAGCAGCTTGCTTTCATTCAGAGCTACCTTATTTAAATAGCTAAAGAAATTGGGCAGGTTGTTTTCTATCATTTTGCGGGCGCTATTATTATTCATATTTATTTTTCCCTTCCGATAAAAACCCATAATACTTTATTCCATCGATTATGCCTCCCGCATACTTTCTATTTGCAAAGTATAATCTGCTGCTTCCCTTCAGACTTTCAAGCTCACTGCTGTAGTTTGCAACTACAACACCTAATAAATCTCCTTTTAACATTTCCCTGTCGTTACCCGAATCGCCTGCGACAAGAATGTTTTCATAAGGAATGTTCCAGCGGTAGGAGAGATATCTTATCGCCTTCCCCTTCGATGCTCTGTATGGAAGAATATCGAGAAACTTACCATGGCTGTAAATTACATTGGCTTTTATTTTATTTGTTATCAACGCTTCTTTTACTTTGTTCAAATTGCTTTTGCTCTCATCGGCATAATAGCTTATTTTGAACTTCCGCTGTGTATCTTCTTCTTGATATTCGAGAAAATCGAATTGTTTAAGGAGTTTAATAATAGCTTCCCTATTCCATTTGTAAGTGATATGCGACTCCCATCCTTTTGAATAAATTAATTTCTCATCGTGATTATAATATAACTCTGAACCCACGGAAGAAATAATTAAGTCCGGCACCGGTACATTATGTTCTTTCAAAACTTGCACAGCCGAATCGGAAGTTCTTCCTGTGGCAACGCCAAAACCGATAATATCACGGTACTTGTCAAGCATGTCAATAAATTCTTTTAGTGAATTATCATCACCCAACAATGTATAATCGATATCGGTAATAATAATTTTTTTAACATCTAATAATTTTTTCCCTACCGGGGCGAAAGTATCTTTTTTCTCCAATTCATTTGCAAGCAGTTTCTTAATTTCATCAAGATAAGCATCGGAGTGAGCTTCCCACGAGTAATATTTTTTTACGTTCTTTATCCCGTTCTCAGAAAATGTTTGCCACAAATTTTTATCATCCAATATTTTATTCAATGCTTGTGAAATGTTTTTATCATCCGATACATCGACAAGAAGACCGTGGTTGCAGTTAGCAATTATATCTCTCGGTCCGCCGTCATTTGTAGCAACAACGGGAACGCCGGCGGCAGCAGCTTCTATTATTGTAAGTCCGAATGCTTCGGTCAAAGCAACGTTGCAAAAAACACCGCCGGATTCAGCGGCAATTCTATATAATTCGGGTACTTCATATTCAGTCTCGTGTTTTTTAGGAATAGCCATTCTGCCATAGAGATTATATTTGTCCATAAAAAGCAGAATATCTATTAGAACCTCTCTTTCATTATCCGACATTGTTTGGATGTCTTCTCTTATTCCTGCAAAGATGGCAAGGTTGGCTTTTTTTTGCAGTTCCAAATCCTCACCGTATGCGCTTATTAATCCTGTAATATTTTTCTTTTTATCCGGACGGCAGACTGTTAGAATTAACGGCTTATCTACGTCAGATAAAAATTTTTTTAGCTTTGTTGCAATTATTCCTTTGTATTTCTCAGCCTCCGGTTGAACTTGATCGGGATCGTTATAAGGATAAAATTTTTCAAGGTCAACACCGGGTGGTATAACTCTGAATTTTTCTTCATTGGTGTTGTTATAATCGCCGTACTGGTTTTTTATTTCCTGCCGGGTGCTGGTAACTATCATATCTGCAAAATATATTATTTCTTCTTCAACATTTATGCGATGATTAATCTTATAACGTTTTTCTATATCTTCCATGCGGACACCGTCATTTAACAGCTTGCGTAATTTGTCTCTTCCTAATGAATGACCGGTATGAATAAAAGGTATACCGAAAAATTTTGTAAGCTCGCTGCAAACATACCCGGCATCGGCATAATGGCTGTGGATAATGTCCGGCAGCCTGCCCTGTGACTTAATGTATTTTATGCTTTTGTCCACAAACTCTTCTAAATGCTGCCACAATAGTTCTTTTCTGATGTACTTTCCGCCGCCGCATTGAATTCTTATTAGGCTAAACTTTTCATTTACTTTTTCAATGGGAACAGAATAATCGGCAGATACATTTTTGTCTTTAATTAATCGTGTTACAAGCTCTACTTTCTCAACGCGCGGGTCTTCGCTTAGTGTATCGGCAAGTTCAACAACATATTTTGTTTGTCCTCCTGTATCGGCATCTCTGCCAAGCTCAAGGTTATGTCCTCTGATTAAACCGTGTATGCTGTATAACTGAATGTATAATTTTTCCTTCGATTCGTTATCGTTATTCATTTACCAATCTTCCTTTATATTTATTGTAAATAGTTTCATCGTGGGGAATAGCTCCATTAATCTGAATGATTTCAGCTGCGAATTCTGAAGCTAATTTATTTATTTTCTCAAAAGGCAATCCGGCTAAATATCCGATGCAAAGAATTGCCGCATAAGCATCGCCTGCACCGACGGTGTCGATTATATTATCAACTTTTATTCTGTAATAATCGGCTATATTTTTACTTAGCAATATCGATCCTTCTTCTCCCATCGTTATGCAAAGCAAATCAATGTTGAATTTATTTTTTACATCGCCTGCGGTTCTTTCTATTTCGAATGGCTGTTTAATAAGCATCTCATTAACTAATTTAAGTTCTTCAACGTTCATTTTTACAATATCGGAAGTAAGAAGCGCATGTTGAATAATTTCGCTCGTATAAAAATTCTGCCGGAGGTTAAGGTCGCAGAAGTATTTAATCTTTTTACCGAGCAGCGATTTTATTGTATTCTTTGATTTTTCATTTCGCTGTGCTAATGTTCCAAAGTAAAGGCAATCAGTTTGGTTTTCTACTACTGACAATATCTTATCATTTAGTTCGATAAAATCGTATGCGGAAGGTTCTTCTATTTTCCATGAAGGTACTTTATGTTCATCTAAATAAGGTTTTGCGGCTCCGGTAGGATATTTGTCATCAATTTGAATGAACCGGGTGCTTATGTTTTGTGATTTTAAAAATCTCAATATTTCCTCGCCGGGTTCATCCCTGCCAATTCTGCTTACAAAGATTCCTTCTCCCGTTAATTTAAAAACATGATAAAGAAAATTGAACGGAGCACCGCCAATTTTTTTTTCATTTGGATAAACATCGAACAATATTTCCCCGATTGATGTAATTCTAAACATAATTCTACTATGATTAGTTTGTATTTATAACATTATAAAATAATTTCATAAAAAAGCAAACGGATTGATAAAATGTATGGGAAAAGTTATGAGTAAAACATTCCTGTACAAAATATCCTTCCACCTGTCTGCCGCCAGGCAGGCGGATCTTTGAAATCTTGTGGTGATTAAATAATTCTAAAAATACTTGGTCCCTAAAGGGGCTATTATTTTCTCTCAAGAAAAATAAACGTGTTTTTGTCCCGGTAGGGACAATATATTTATAGACAATTTAATCGCTGTAATATCAGAATCCCCGAAAGCTTTCGGGGATGAAATAGGGGTCTGATGTTGAAATGAAGAAAGTTGATTAGAAATTTTGAGACGTTTTAATTTTATTTATGAGGCGTATCTAAAAAGGTCATATTTAGAAATTTTGTATTCGAATATTCTTAATAATCGAACATTTCTATAACAAAAATACCTTTTTAGAGAAGACTCATTTATAAGTTCAAAATTATTTTGGACAGCGCTGGTGTAAAATTCATTGTACCTGGATAATTTTAACAAATACATAATCAAACATTCATTGAAACATCAGCGCTTAACACGTATCTTTTCTCATGATAATTTCATAATTAAAAAACGAAGGAATTAATGATGACTAAAAAAATCATCAAAACAGCAAAGAGGAAAAAGATCGCCTTGATTGCGCATGATAATAAAAAGACAGATTTACTTGAATGGGCAAAGTTCAATAGAGGTTTGTTAGCTGAGCACAAACTTTACGGAACGGGAACGACAGGCGGTATTTTAGCTAATGAATTAAAGTTGAATGTACATAGGTTTAAAAGCGGACCGCTTGGGGGAGATCAGCAGGTCGGAGCAAAAATTTCTGAAGGCGAAATTGATTTCTTAATTTTCTTTTGGGATCCATTAGAGCCGCTTCCCCACGATCCGGATATTAAAGCGCTGCTAAGAATTGCGGTGGTTTATAATATACCTGTAGCCTGTAATCGTTCTTCCGCCGATTTTATTATTTCTTCTCCATTAATGTCGGAAGAATATGAACGCCTGCTTATCGATTACGAGGATAGAATAAACCGCGCTGAGGAGTTAAAGAAGCTTGGATTAGATTTTTAATCAAATCGGATTTGGAGAAAGTATTTTGGTTTTGAATTTTGGATTTATCTATTGGTACTTATTTGTAGTTTGAGTTTTGTTATTTGAACTTTATCCTACACCTCTATTTCTTTACAATATTTTCTCATAAAACTGTTCATAACCGAAATATGATTTACTTCAAATAAAAAAATGTTGATTCCGGAAAGATGATCATCTCCCCTCAAAATCATGTAAAGTTTTTCTTGCAAGATCGGCAACTGAAAGCTTATAATCTATCAACGCATTTAAACTATTAGTTTTTGCATCCGTTAACCGAAGCTGCATTTGCGAAAGATCAAAACTTGTGATCGTTCCTGCCTGGAAACGTGCAAGACTTATATCGTAGCTCTTTTGTGCTACTTCCACACTTTTACTCAATACTTCTACACGCGCCTTTGCCGATTCAATTTTGTTTACAATAGCTATAATTTCTTTTTGTACCTGCTGTTTTTGATTCGAGTAATATAAGATTGCTAAATCTAAATCAGCTTTAGCCGACTCAACTTCACGTCTGTTTCTTCCCCAATCAACTACAGGAACGGATAATGTAAGAACAAGACTTCTATCCTCGGCAAAATCTCTAAAAATATCGCGAAAAGTATTATCGTTTTTGTTTATTCCGAAATTAGCCGAAAGCAAAGCGCTGATATTACCACGCGAATCAACTTCATCTACCGCTAAATTTCGCAGATCAATATCCGATTCGGCGTTTAATAATTCAGAGCGGTTTGTAATTGCATACTCTATTGCAGTTTCAACGTTTACTTCGATAGGACTGTAATCAATTTCGGCAATCACATCTATACTCTCTTCCAGCGGTAAGCCTATTAAAAGCTTGAACTCGTCTTTCTCTTCATTAAAATTTCTTTCGGCATTCAACAGCTCATTCTTACTGGATGCAAGATCAACCTCAAGCTGCAATGCTTCTACTTCGGCGATAAGTCCCGCTTTAAATTTGTTCGCCGCAGTATTATATGAAGCCTTGGTCTGATTTACCTTTTCTCGCGTGATTTCAACATTCTTCTTTGCCTGATATAGCCGATAAAATCCTGATGTTACATCGTATATAACACCTCTTTTTGCTCGTGTGTAGTTCCTTTCTGATTTTTTTAAATTGATTTCAGCACGAGATAAATTTGCCGATAGCGAGTTAAACGTAAAAAGCGGCTGCCTTAAACGAAGGCTTAAGTTTGTATAATAATCAATCGGAATATCCTGATCTTGTTTAAACTGATCCCTCCGCCAAAGAGAACCTACGAGCGAGAAAGTTCCGTTAGTAAAAACAATGGGCTGCGAAAAAAATAATCTGCTTTCGAATGTAGTGTAACCCACCTCAAAAAACTCTTCAATACCTGTTGAAGGATTGAATTGACTTGAAAGTGTTCTTGCATAACGCGGCAGATCAAATTCCATATTTACGGAAGTTCTAAGCCCCAGCTTAGCTGCTTCCAACGTTTTCTGCGAGCTAATTAATGAATACCCGGCTGATTTAATTCCATAGCTTTCTTTCAATGCTATCGAAAGTGCATCTTCAAGAGTCAATATTCTTTGAGCCGGCAAGAATTGAGAAAATAAAAGCAGAGAAAAGAAAATTTGAATTATGATTCTCATAAGCTGATATACTCCGCATAATTTATGAGCAAAACTTTGAATTTGATTATTAATCTTTCGAAACTAAGAGAAAATCTCTTAGATATAAAATCCCAAATCTCAAAAAACAAATTATCCGTAGGATCCATAGGACAAATAATATTCAACCTTCAAATATCAAAAAATCAAACCGCAGGCTAACAAGCTTTTTAGATTTTGAATTTGTTATTTGGTGTTTATTTGCAATTTGAGTTTTGTTATTTGTTTTTTACTTACAATTAAAATTTCAAATATCTTTGGTTAGATTTTATCGATTTTATTAATGCTTATTGGGCACGAATAAATTATTCATAACGCAGCGATTCAATTGGATTTTTATCTGCAGCTTGCTTAGCAGGATATATTCCGAATATCAATCCGGTTGCAACCGATACTACAAAAGCAAGCACTACTGAAAAAGGCGAAATAATGGTCTTCCAATCAGCATAAGTTGAAATTAAAGAAGTCAAAACAAATCCTATGAAAATTCCGATAAATCCGCCGAGCACGCTTATAGTAAGCGCTTCAAAAATAAATTGTTTAAGCACATCGGTGCGGGTTGCCCCCACTGCACGTCGAACTCCAATCTCTCTTGTGCGTTCCATAATGTTTGCCAGCATAATATTCATTATACCGATTCCTCCAACCAATAACGAGATACCGGCAATCGCTCCCATTACTACGTTGAATATTTTTTGAGTCTTTTGTTTTTGTTCAAGCAGTTGCTCGGGTAAAACTATTTCGTAATCTTTTACGCCGTAATGCCGTCGTTCCATTATTCTTGAAACCAAATGAGCCGCTTCTTTTAATTGATCTGAATTTGTTACTTTTACTGTTAGCTGGTCAAGTGAATTTCTATCAACTACTTTCGCCTGATCCTGATTGCCAAAAATCATCATGCCTCTTCCGGTAGTGATAAAAAAACTTTCTGTTTCAATCTTTTCCGTTTTATACATCATCGTTGTGATAGGTATATAAATATCTTCATTAAAATTTCTTACGCCGAGACCTGTTATGGATGAGGCAGCAACATTTTTGGGAGATGCAACACCGATGATAGTAAACCAAAGCTCGCCGATTTTAATTTTTTTATTAATAGGATTTTCAAATTTGAACAGCTTATTTTTTATTCCGGTACCTATAACACACACGTTGGAATAAGAATCTAAATGAAACGACTTAAAGAATGAACCCGCAGCCAATCTCGTATTGAATGCATTGAGATATTCAGGGGTAGTTCCTACAAGTTTTGTTTCTAACACACTTGATTTATATATAACCTGAACTGCCATCTCCCTCATCGGTGTGATGTGTTCTACGAGCGGATTAAGCTCCTTAATTGCTGCTGCATCTTTTAATGTAAGCCCGGGACTGAACGAAGCCGTTTTGTTTCCGCTGTTTTGTTTTACCGCTATCTTGTTAATAATTATGTTGTTCGTTCCCATCAACTCGATTTGCTGAAGAGTTTCCTGCCGGGCACCTTCACCAATCGACATCATAGCAATTACAGCAGCCACACCGAAAACAATACCAAGCATTGTAAGTGCAGCTCTTAGCTTATTGGATTGAAGACCCCTTATTCCGATTACGAATGATTCAAGATTATTCATCGAAGCACTTTAATGATATGTTTTAATTAAAACGTTTTCAATTTGACCTGAAGTCAAAGTCGAACAATTAATAGTCGAATCTTTTAGAATCGGCATATTCATCATTCCATCACAGCCGGAAGCTGAACTGAAGAACCCGGTTCGATCGGTGTTTCTTCTTCATCAAGCTTTATGTTAGGGTCTCTCAAAGCTACTTCTTCCCCCGGATTCAAACCGTTTGTTACTACAATATAATTTTCGCTTTTCTCTCCCACTTCAACTGTTTGTTCATCGAAGCTTGAACCATTTTTAACAAAGACAATCTTTTTTCCCTCTTTTTCAAATACCGCTTCCTGCGGAATAAAAATTACATCGGGAATTTCATTTATAATTATTTTATTGCTTGTAGTCATACCGGGTCTAAGAATTTCGGACTGCGATTCAATGTCCACTGTAATTTCGAATACTTTTATATTCGAATCTCTGTCCTTATTCTTACCGAGTAACGCAACAGAAGAGATTTTTCCTTTAAAGCTGCTGTCTTGAAAAGCATCAAGCTTCACTAAAACTTCAAGACCTTTTTTAACACGGCTTACGTCAACTTCGTTCACATAAGTAAGGCTTTCCATTGTTGAAAGATCGGGAAGGCTCACTAATGTCATTCCTGGCCATACGGCATCGCCTAAAATAACTTTACGTCCGGTAGACCAATTTATTTCATAAACAACCAATCCTTCTTCGGGTGATGTAAGGGTCAACATTTCAAGATCCCGTTTTGCCCTTTCCAAATCTGCACGCCGCTGCTGCACATCAATATCAACTTTGTGCATTTCAGATTGGTGTATAATTTTTCGCGATTCGAGATCTTGCTTTGATTTGATAAAGCTTAACTCATTCCTTTGATGATTCAGCTTTGCTTCCTGCTGTTTGATTTCAGCTTCAAATTTCATCTGTTCTAAATTCAGCTTTGACAATTCATAACTCAGCTCTGCGCTTCTCAAGTCTGATTCAAGCCTCGTCATTTCCGCTTTTTGATTTGCAATCACCTTTTCTTTTTCCGATAGCGCAATTTCCAATTTCGATTCAGCTTCTTTAAGATTGGTTAACGCTTCGGTAGGATCGAACTGAACTACAGGATCACCCGCTTTTACGTAAGTTCCTTCGGGTACCAAATAAACTATTTTGATATTTCCTCTTATACGGGGAGCTGAAATTGAAACTGAATTTTTTGCGCGCAATTCACCGCTTTCTGTTACTGCTACTAAAAATTTATCTTTCTTTACAGTAAAAGTTGGAATTCTCGCAGCACTATTCGATGGTATCATTAAAAGAATTGCCAGGACAATTATAATGCTTCCGATTATCAGTAATGTTTTTCGGTTTTTTAGTAATGGCGGGATTTTCATCGTTTGTATTTTGTTTTCAATTTTACGTCCGGCTTCTTTCAGTGTGGTGATAAAAGTGCTTCTATTTATTTCGGCGGGTATTGTTTTTTCATTCATTATTTAATTCCTCTAATCTTCAGGAATTTTACAAATTTGTTTGAAATTATATTGATAAAGATAATTAAATAAAACCCATTTATTCATGAGTTCTCTCCATGTTAGATGTTTTTGAAGGATAAAAGTTCTCAGAAGAGTGCAGGGGCGAAATGGAATTTCGCCCTGCAATTAAAAGTGACTATGGAAGCATTACATCGTTCTGACCGGCTGATAATCTGTTCTTTGTTCTAAGTGCTTCCTTCTTAATTTCTACCGCTGTTTGGGGAGAATTCAAAATTTCTTCCATAGTTTCAACAATTTTAGCTCTATCAAAATAAAATGTGAACCATCCCAAAGCTTCCGCAATATATTTCCTAACTGAATCAGGCTGCTCATCGTTTTTCATTTGTTCCAATAAGAACGGTATTGCATCGGAAAATTTATAATTTCTAAAAGTTCTTATTTCCTGCAGTCTGCTTCTCATCTTTAAAGTATCGTTCATGATATTCGGAATGATTTCATTGTTCAGCCACTCATGGCTTCTTTTAAGGTAACCGCCCATCTGTCCTTTTAATATTTCTTTTGAAGCAACATCGGGCATGCTGTCAATAAACTTTTCACACTCTTCTTTAGCTTTTAATGATCCGATAAATGTTAAAGCGCTCTTACCGTTAAACGAAACTCTCGGCGATTCATCGGTTATAGTATGTTTTGCAAGAAACGGCAAAAACTCAGGTAAACTTACTTCACCCATCCATTCCACCGATTTTCTTCTAATGTATTCGTAAGGATCGTTAACAGATAATTTTAACACATCGTGAAATGCTTTCGTATTCAATTCGGCTAAATATTTTAGTGCATTTAAACGGACGTTAATTGAATGATCATTCAGATAATTATCAACGAGTTCCTTTTCAAATTTTTGTTTAAGATTTTTATACAGATATCTAACCGCTAACGCTCTTGCTTCATCTTCGGAGGATTTTAGCTGATTCCTCCAAAACTCAATGTTATTTTTTTCGAGCACTAACTTTTTATTAAAATCTATTTTCGAAGTTGATGCAAACCGGAAAGTAGGATCTCCGATTAAGTGAGATTCGAGAATGTTTATTTCTTTATGCCTTAATCCAATTCTAACACCCAGATTAAGCAGACCGAGCATCTCATCCGCCCACTTATCTTGTAAACAATTTACAGTATTCGCTTCACCAACAACTACATTACCATTTCCAAAGACATACTCTCCCGCAACGTATTCGTCAAGATGAAATGAGCCGTTAAAGCATTCGTCGAACATGATGAACTTTGCCTGCGGCTTAATCATTCGAATATCTTCAAGATGAATGTCGAGCTTATAATTTAAAATAGAATCGGCAATAGTAAGCGAATCGCCAAACGTTCCGTCAAACCAGGATTCGGGCACGTTTAATTCACGCATAAAATATTCTTTTGTCTTCTCTATATCCTGATTTCTTCTTTGCGCAGTTCTTAATTTACTTCTTAAATAAAGCTTAACCGCTTCAATATTTTGATTTACGCTGTTAGCTTTCGGATAAGATAAAATTAATTGCATATTGGTATCGCCGTGGGCATGGAACAATGCAAAATCCAAATCATCCTGCTGCAATTCAATTAAGAGAATTTCCTTCATCTCATCGCTCATTGCAAAATTTAGATTCTTAATTCTTCCGCCTGCTTTGAACAACTGCGGGAACTGCTCGCGAAGCGATAATCTTTCATCAGCCCAGGCTGTAAGCGATTGTGAATGATAACCATGACCGGTAAAAACAAATCCGTTGTTAATTATTTTCTTCTCTTTCTTCTGTTTTGAAATTCTTAAAAGATATTTCGAAATGGCTTCATACTTGTTTATATCTTTACCCGAAGGTTTTATTCTTGCAGTATAAATTTCTCTTTCAATTCTTTGCGGTGACCCGGGCAGAAAGGCATAATAGTGAGAAAGTGTGTGAACGCTGTCCTGTCCTAAATACTCGAACATCAAATCGAAATCGTCGTAATAACGATCGGATGGCACGGATGACCTGAACCAAGGATATCTATCTTCATCAAGCTTAAATGCAGAAGTGAAATGCTGTCCGTTTCGCAGCATCGGAATCGGAACATCCCCAACAAACACAGCCCCTTCAAGCGGGGGCTTTTGGTTGTAGAGTCTGATTAATTCTTTCTTAATATCATCCGGCTTCTGCCAATTATCAATAATTATATAAGCCGAAAGCCCGTCATTCTCGATTGCCTTTTTATATTCCGTTAAAGCAGGCTGGCAATTATCGAACGTCTTTTCATCCACGACGATGGCAAATGAAGTTGGATGAATTTTTTCCGGCTTAATTTCTTTTGGCTGCGCAATTGCTATTTGTAGAATTGCAATCAGCGAGAAGACGATAAGATTGATCCTTAACAACATAATAGTTCCTTACAAATGAATAATAATTTCAAAAAATTAGTTTTGCATAAAAGTGTTTATTAGTCTTAACTATAATTTTACTCTTAATCTCGTTTACCTAAATCAGATTAATCCCTTACAAATAAGGTTCTACGTGTGGCTAAAGCCAGATTGTTCAGGTGTTTTCTTTTCCCGTCAGATAAATCTGACGGTAATTGAGATATTATTTATATAATGACTTCTTTGTTGAACTCAATTACCGTTCACTTTAGTGAACGGATAAATTAACCATAAGTGTATATGGCTTTAGCCACATTTCTTTATTAAAATTAAAAAAAAATAATCCGTTTGGTTCTAGTTACACCAGGTTATAATTCAGAATACGATTAAGATTAAGAACAAGAGCAAGAATTAAAACAGTTCTAACAATTTATTTTATAACCGCCATTTTTTTAACAGACACATAGTTTCCCGCTTGCAATTTGTAGAATAACACCCCGCTCGGTAATCCGGCTGCATTAAATTCAACTTTATAAGTTCCGGGTGCTTTTGGTTCATCAACAAGTGTTGCAACTTCTCTTCCCAGCAAATCAAATACTTTTAATGATACCGGCTGTAGAGACGGGGCATGCCCCGTCTCTACGATTGTTGGAATTGTGAATTTAATTTTTGTACTTGGATTAAAAGGATTCGGATAATTCTGCTCAAGACTAAAGCTGCTGATTATTGGTACACTTTCTTTAATGCTCGTTATCGTTTCCTCTCCGATTATATAACCGTTAGAAGTTCCGAAGAAAGGTTTGCCGTATTCATTTATTGCAGCAGAAAAAAGAAGGTATTGATCTTTGAATGTTTCGTCAACCGACCAGTTTTCACCGAAATCGGTAGTTTTGATTATTGTCCCGCCGTAAAGCCCGATGTATCCAAGCGTATCAGCAAAAAAAGCAATCTTGTAAAAATTAGAATCAATATCATTCAATCCGTGATTTAAATAATTCCACGTTGCACCTTTATCGGTTGTAGTACAAATAAATAATTCACCGATGACAATTGCTCTGTTTTCATCAACCTTAGCAGCACCTTCAAAATCTTTTGAGGCAAAGTAGGGATCGAAATTATTCAGGACCGCAGGCTCCCAACTTATACCGCCGTCTGTAGTGCGCTGTGTCCATGTATCGGGACCTAGGATTACAACATTGTCTGCATCGAACGCAATTATATCCCCGGAAATATAACCGGGACCGCCGAATACTTTTGATAATTCCCACGTATCTCCGGCATCGGTTGTTTTATAAACATGATATTCTCCGTAATCATTCAAGCTGAACCATGCATAACCGGTTTGTAAATCGGCGAAGTCCATCCCGCCTACCAGGTTACGTGAAGATGGATTAACAGGCGTTAAAACAGTTTGCCATGTTTGTCCGCCGTCTGTTGTTTTTACAATATGTTTGTTCTCTTTAAGAACCAATCCTGTATCTGCCGAAAGAAATACAATTGCACCTGAATTATTTTTTCCGGTGTGCGATAGATATTCCCATGAATTGCCTGTTCCGTCGCTGCTGTAAAGAAGATCGCCGTTCCGGGTAATGGCATAACCTTTTTCTTCTTTAAAAGTAATGCTTACAACAGATGTCGGGGGTTTAAGCGGCAGATTCTGCCAGCTATCACCAAAATCGGTTGAATAAATAAAATGAGTCGACGTGCCCATTACGAACAAAAAATCTCCGATGCCATTTATTACTTGTAGACCGAATGCATAATCAAGCACAGTATGGCTCCATGTTTCGCCGCCGTCGCTGGTTTTAACTACGAAGGCTTTACTGAAACCATCGCTGCCGACTCCGATTCCTTCAAGTTCATTTTTGAAATACGCACTGCGCACACGGTCATAAATGGTACTTAATGATTGATTTTTCTTTACCCAGGTTACTCCTCCGTCATAAGATTTATAAACCGGAACCGGAACACCAGAGAACTCGTTTCCCTCGCCGATGGTAACAATCTCAGTTTCTGTTAAAAACTTCACGTACTTCAAATCTCTGAAGAAGCCGTCAACAATTGCGGTTGAGAAGGTCCATGTTTCGCCAAAATCTGTAGAATACTTTTGAATTTCTTTTTTATCGCCGACAAGCACTCCCCTGCTGCCATAAAAATCAATATCGTACCATCGCCGCAGCAAAGTTGCAGAGACTAATGAATCTTTAACACTCCAGGTTTCACCGCCGTCAGTCGATTTTAACAAATAAATGTTTCTTAGTTTTCCGGCAATTATAAAACCGGTATTCTCATCAAAGAATTTTAACAAATCGCAGATGCTGAAAACCATCCCCGGTACAGCATCCGAATAACTTAACTTCTGCCAGGTTTCGCCGCCGTCGGATGTTTTAAATACGCTGCCGTCAATGGTAGCTGACCAGCCATGGTTCGCATCAACAAAAGAAATTTTTACAAGGTCTTTAGCCGTACCGGAGTTTTGTTCCACCCAGCTCTTACCGCCGTCTGTTGTTTTATAAATTACGCCTTTATTTCCTGAAATCCAGCCGGTTTGAGTATCAACAAATTTTACATCGCGAATAATTTCTCTAATATCCGGCTGGCTGAGTATCTGTAAATCTTGTGCGCTAAGAGCCTGCGATAGAAGTATAACAACAAATAAAAACCAAATTTTCTTTCCCATCATTCCAATAATATTTGTATGCAGCATTTCGTTCCTCCTTTTCTTCAATTAAAAAACTTTTACGCGGTATTCAATTGTTGATTTAAATTGACTTTTATTTTCATTGCCAAAAGCTGAGCCGCTTTCAGGATTAATTAATGAATAGTCCAGGTACAGATAAATATACCCTCCAAACCACGGATTTATTTTTGACGCAATTACAATATTATGCTTGTTATATCCTGTGCGTAAGTAAGTTAAATCATACTGCCTGTAATTAATAAAATAATCAGATTCACCTTCCGCATTGTACGAATATTCCGGCACAGATTTATTAGAATAACCATAAGATATTATCGAAGAGATATCATCATTCCAATCAATAGAAAAACCGGTTCTCGCATACAAGATATTTTCTTTAACGTTATTGAAGAGAGCGGAGTAATGATCTTCTTCTTTTAATGCAGTTAAAGATATTCCGCCTTCAATACCGGCTGCAATTTTCCTGCTTAAGGCATATTGAATTCCTCCCGTAAAGGAATGAATATCAAAATTTCTCTCATAATAGAGTACATTAAACGGCGAATACTTTGCCCAGCCGTCACTGCTATGAAAATTATATTTGAATCCGATTTGATAATTATTAAAGGGATGCATTAATAGCTGCAAGCCTGCATTTAAATAATCGTTCTTCCAAAATCCTTCTGCTTTCGGAAGGACGGCATCATCCTTAATGTTTGTTTTATCAAAACCTGTAAGGATGTAGCCCGCCAAAGAAGATTTATGCGGGAGAATATGCGAAAAAGTTAATCCCGCCGCATAGCCATTTATATATGAGTAACGTGTTTCGGTTTTCTTTCTGAATACATTCGGAAAATCATAACCTTTAAATTTTAAGATGATTGTCTCCTGCAGCAATGCACCTTCATCTTCACGGTAAGCAATTCTTTCCATCTTATCATAAACATCCGCAATTATACCTAAGCTAATCGAAGACGTAAATAAATAATTCAGCGCTATTCTAGAATGAATATTTCGATGAACCGAAGTTGGGCGGGGAGAAATTTCTTTTAAGGTTTCATCAACCGAATAATCGAGCGATGCACCTGCGGAAAATTTTTCAGATAAGTTAATTGAATACTCGGCGTTCATTGCGATTCCGTTAATTCTTGTGTCGCCGGTTGTACTGTCGCCTAATAAGAAAGGATTGCCGGTCTGATAATCTCTTGTGAAGAACCATGTCCAATTTTTTCTTTCAAACCTTTGAAAAGCAAAGCTGCCTTTGAAACGCTGCGATTCGTCAATTGCTTTTTTGCCTGAAGCGATTAGCTGATAATCTCTGTTGGAAACCGGATCGATGAATCTTTTGAATTTTCCGTCATCAACATCAACTTGCGTTTTAAGCGAAAGAAGCTCATCCTCAGGTTCAAAGCTTAACACGGCAGGATTGTTGCCAAAGTAATAAGAATTAATCTCTGCCGGATTTTTAAAGATGGTAATAAATCCTGTATTAAACTCTTTATATTGCTGCGAATAAACTTCCGCACTTAATAAAACAACGACTAATAGAATTATAATTTTTTTCATTTAATTTTTTAGAATAAAATCACTTATGATACCTTCCCGGAGACGGCGGACTGATAATTACAAAATCTACCGACGAATTATTTTCATCCTTTAATATTTTTCTATCGATATCCGAAATCAAAATTCTTTCCATTGATTTACCCGTGTAAAACTGTATTCCTCCGGTTGCGCCGGCATCGATGCTTTCATTTAATATTTTTTTATCGAGCTGAGTAGGATCGTCTAAATATTCAACTCCATCTAATATTGAACTGTAAGGAATTAGAAATTGATCGTCAAAAGGTATCAGTTGATCAGCGGGAAATTGAGCAAGAACAAGAGCACCTTTTTCACCGCCAATCAGCCAGTCATTTCCTGCGGGTTGATAAATCCTTATCATATTCGGAACTGCAGAATTATCCACATCGGGTGCATCGTCTTTGTAGAATTCAAAATCCGCGTGAGATTGATCGACGCTGTTCGGTGCATTAATGCGATGATCTATTGCATCTTCGGCACAAAGAATAAATTGTCCGGGTTGAATCGGATAGTCCGTTCCGCTGCCGGGAAATATCCAGATATTTTTAGAGTGAACAAATTCCGGATCATCTCTGTAGTGCGACCACGTAGGAGCATATACGTAAACTACTGCGATCATCAATCCATCAAGATACCATACTGAATCGGATTGATTAAAAATTTCCACATACTTATCGTGGTAATACAATCCTGCACCGGGAGGACCGCTTGCATAAATTTCGCTTATAACCAGCGGAGATGTTCCCACGACCATTTCCATTTCAATTTCTATGGTTTGATTATCGCCTGCATTCAATTCTATAATTCTTTTACTTTTATTAACCAGCCTTACATTAGTTGCCATTGTTCCGCTGATTATCTGCATTTCTTCAGGAGTCATTTCTCTTGATGCGGTGATGAGATAAACATCGGAAATTATTCCTTCAATCTTTATAGTGCCGGTTGAATCGGATGTTAAATTATATTCCGAACCGAGAAGATTTGATTTAAGCGTTACAAATGCATCGCGAACAAAATCGCTGCCGTATAATGTATTCATAAAGCCGGATTTATCTTTAAATACAATTTTAAACGTAACTTCTCGTTCTGTTACTTCAGGCTTGGGATCTACACTTAAAAATTCGCTGCAGCTTAATGAGAGTAAGCCGAGCCAGATAAATATTAATATCTTGTTTTTCATTTTCATCACCTCAAATTAATTGCACTGCTGAAATCTATTCCATAAAATATATTGGGATTTCTTCTTTCATAACTCGGTGAAGCAGGTGAGCTTCTCTGTCTTCTATAAAGCGGTTGATTGTTAAAAAAGTTATTTACATAAAATGAAATTGCCGCACCCTTCCACAATGATTTGCTTACCTTCAGGTTAAACAGCCATTTGTTAGGTTTATCTTCTTCAAGCAAATCGTACCATTGAACTGTCCTTTTCAACGGGGCATATTGCGCATCGGTTCTCTGTTCCGGAGAAAGCATAACCAATTCACCGCCGATTGTATAATAGCCAATAGCGAGTGTATCGTCGTATTTTCTTCGTCCGTTTATTTCGATCAGCTTTTGCTGCAAATGAAGCGTCAGCCATAAACCTAAAGTTTTTGCTTGAATTTCAAAGCGGTAATTGATTAGTAAATCTTTGTAATAATTTTCGTGGGACGTGTACATCGGCATAACTTCTTCGTTGAGTGTTGGGACGAATCTTGCAGAAGAAAAATAGAAACCGTTATTTGTTCCATTGTCGGAATATGTATATGCCGCATCAATTTTTAGTACTGTATTTACAACAGGAATTCTTTTCGTTGTAAATGCTGCTTCAATTCCTTTTACATTTTGCCAGCCGTTGTTAGCATACTTTGAATATGAATCGAGATAGTAACGCGTAACATGTGAACCGTCGAGATCGGGCCAATTGGGGTAAGCCCGCTTATAATAAGTCATCGGCTCACCAAATCCTTGAAACATATCCTTCGTTTCATTGATATATCCCGTTACCGAGATACCAAAAAACTCAAACTGCTGATCAATACTCAACTCATACTTTGTTTGTTTATACCCTTTTATATCGGGATTCGCCTGCTGACGAATAAATGTTGAAACAAGAGAAAAATTGCTGTCCGGATACTGCGGATTTACAACCGAGACCGTATCGATAATATCAAAATATTTTTCTTGCGCGAAGATCATTCCCAACGGCGGCGATTTTGAAGTAACACCGTAACCTAATCGAATTTGAGTGTCTTCAGCTAAATTCATCGAGAAAGCAACTCTTGGATTAAGAAAACTTCCGTTGTCCGATTCGATTAAATCTGCCTGCCCGATTAATCCTTTTAAGTTCACACCGCTCGGGCGATATGCCTCATAGCGTACACCGGCTTGCAATGTAAACGGCTTCCATAATGTTCCGGTAATTTTATCTTCGGCATAGAGGCTAAGAATTGTATAGCCGGGGATATCGCTGTAAGTCCTTAAGCGCGGTGTAGTAACCGAAACGGAGGGAGGAAAAAGCGGATCGAAAATAATTCCTTCGCCTTTGTTAAAATCATTTCTGTAAGTAACGCCTGCTATTAAACCGTTCAGATAATCGAATGTAAAAAATTTATAGCTGTAATTTGCATCTGCAAAAATATTCCAAACATCACCTCGAATATTTCTATTGCCTAAGTAAGAACCGAAAACTATTCTTCCTTCCTGCGTTCCTTCGGTCAGCCTATTGGATATAACAATATTGTCGCGCGAAACTAATCTCTGTTCGTACGAATTTTGCCTTGTATAAGAGACCGATAATTTTGCCGACAGCTTATTAAAAGAATCAAAATATCTCGAATAGTTTCCCGTATATTTAATATTAACATCGCGGTTATACCATGCTTCTCTTAAAGCATAACCAGGTTTTTCCTTATACTCATCGAAAGCTCTTGTAAAATAAACGATGTTTTTCCAATTGAATTCTTCTTTATCCTGCTCGAGAGAAAGCTGAGCGGCAATTCTTGTATAACCGTCGCCCTGCACACGGATATCACGCTCGGAAGATGCTAAATTAAAATTAGCATTCAATATCCAGTCACCTAAGAACATTCCGCCGCTGAAGTTCATTTCATAAAGCTGCGGATTATATTTTACTTTTGCTTTTGGTGCATCGGCAGATGCTTTGGTTCGTACGAGTAAAAGCCCGTCGGTTAAATCGCCGTATTGAACTGAGGGAATACCGCGAATAATTTCAACTTCTTTAATATTTTCAGCCGGAATAGAGCGAAGGTCGATGCCGCTGTTTGCAGAAGAATATCCTATACCTACCTGCATGTTTGCATTATTAGTAATCGGAATTCCATCGAGAATAATTTGTGTGCCTAATGCATCACCGCTTCTTATCTGTGCTTTTTCAACAGTGTTTAAGGTGGGGTTAGTTGTTTCAACACCTGGCGTAAGCTTCATTACATCATTAAGACTTGAAGCCTGAATGTGTTCAATTTCGCCCGAGGTAACGGTGGTTTTTGTCTCGGGAGAGATTGGCAGAAAATCCGATTTTGCAACCACTACTATAGTGCCGATTTCGAATGAGGTATATTTTAGTTTGAAATTCTTTTCAACCGTTTTGTTTTCAAACAGTTCAATTTTTTCTGAAACTTTTTCATAACCAATAAAAGAAACTTCAACGGTAAATACACCAGCGCGTGAAATAATTTTGTATTTACCCTTACTATCGGCTGCGGCGCCGTTATTTGTTTCCTTTAAAAGAATATTAGCGAACGGCAAAGGCTCGCCTTGCTCATCGGTAATTGTTCCGCTTAGAGTTGCAATGTTCGTTTGAGCAAAGCAAACACAGCCAATTAATAAAAAATATGCAAGAAGTATTTTTTTCATTATTATCATTTGAAGAATAAGCGCAGGACTAAAATCAATTTGTCCTGCTCACCCATTCTCTATTAATCAAAGTAACTGTAGGTCAACTTGCCAAGTTGACCATCTTATAAATTTATTGCGATTAAAAGCAACCTCCAACGTCCAAGGCAGTGACGTTGGAGGTTTTTAGTATCCAAACCTTCGAGGCCGCTGATTAAGACCTCGAAGGTTACTAATTAGTAAACAATATGCAAGAAGTATTTTTTTCATATTATCATTTGAAGAATAAGCGCTGGGCGAAAATCAATTAGCCCTGCGCACCCATTCTCAATTAATCAAAGCTGAAACTGCAGGTCAACTTGTTAAGTTGACCATCACATAAACTTATTGCGATTAAAAGCAACCTCCAACGTCCAAGGCAGTGACGTTGGAGGTTTTTAGTATTTAAACCTCCTTTGTCGTTCGAAGGCTTAAGAATATTTATTTGACTAACATCATCTTCTTCTTCGCGCTAAACGCTCCTGCATTCAATTCGTATATGTAAATTCCACTTGATAATTTTTCTGCGTTGAATTGGACTTCATAATTTCCTGCATCTTGTGTCTCATTTACAAGAAGTGCAACTTCCTTACCGAGGATGTTATAAACCTTCAACTCAACCTTAGATTTTGCCGCTAAGCTGTATTTAATCGAGGTTGCAGGATTAAACGGATTCGGATAATTTTGTGACAAAGCAAATTTAACTGGTGCTGTTAAATCGACCTCAACGATTTGGGAATATTCGAATGTTCCGTCGTAATCAACCTGTTTTAATCTGTATTGAATTACACCTGTTTTAGCAGGAGTATCGGTATAAGAGTAATGAGAGATTTCCGTAGTGGTTCCCTTGCCTGCAACAAAACCAATCTTTTCCCAGCCTGCGTTTGCATATCTTCTTTCAACTTCAAATCCGCTGTTGTTTAATTCGGTTGCAGTTTTCCAAACAAGATTAATGTCTTTACCGTTCACACTTGCATTGAAAGAAACAAGCTCTACAGGAATGTTTGGATCGGAGTAACCTTTCAGAATAGTACCGTTACCGCCTGAAATCCACATGTCATTATTCACGATACTGATGCTATACATAGCATTTCCTGAAACTGGTTTCGAACTAGTCCAGGATGTTCCTCCATCGGTAGTGAAATAAATGGATCCATTTATTCCGCCTAACCAGATATAATTTTCATCTCTATATCCGATAGCCCACAAACTATTACCGTCGAATTCAACCGGGAAGTTTAATGGAGTCCAAGTTGTACCTCCGTCAGTAGTTTTAGCCGCGACGGGGTTAGGCGAATTAAATCCTGCGATAATACCATAATTATCATTTAAGAATCTTGTAGTAAAGAAATTACCCGGGATATTAGTAGTAACTGCTTCCCAGGTAGCACCTCCGTCGGTAGTCATAAATGCTTTAGCGCTTCCGCCAACAGCCAGAACCTTATTTGCACTAAAAACATTTATGGCATATACGGCGGTTGTTCCAAACGGAGAATTAGCATTTTCCCAGGTAGTGCCTCCATCAGTTGTTTTTATTATACCTCCGGTCGAAGTAGATGCGTAACCATTATTCTCATCGACAAAACCAATATCATAAAAGTGTGCAGTTGCCGAAGTGATTGGCTGAGCCTGCTCAACAAAAGTAGCTCCGCCGTCGGTAGTTTTAAATATAGCATTTCTGCCTCTGCCGATGTACCAAACATTGCTTGAAGCTAATGCAAATGAATAGACTAAATGTTTAAAGTTATATCCAACATCTGTCCAGGTCATACCGGCGTTAGTAGTTTTGAGTAAGTAACCCAGAGAATCTGTTGTGGTTGTTGAACCCGTAGAAGCATAACCAGTGGTTGAATTAACAAAACGGATATACCTTACTTGACCAACTGTAACAGCATCGAAGGCAGCAAAATAATTATTTCCTTCATCGGTGCTCTTCCAGGTTGAACCGCTTCTGCCCACAGCGTAGACCGTGCTATTGCTTACATCAACAGCATAAAGAGGTTCACCTGCGGTACCTGATGCAGCCCAGGTGAGTCCGCCATCGGTAGTTTTATATACATCACCGTTGTTATTATTAACCACAAAACCTGTTAAAGCATCTTTAAATTTAACTGTGTTGGGTACGATAAGCCCGTTTACCACAGTATTACCCCATGTAGCGCCGGCATCGGTGGTATAATAAACTCTGCCGCCGTTTTGAGTTGCAACCCAGCCTATAGTGGTATTGATGAAATTTATATCCCAGATAGTTTGTGCCAAACCTGCGGGTGTAATTTCAACCCAGGTTGCACCGTAATCAGTAGAGCGGCTTAAACGCTGTGTAGCACCGGTTGAAACTGTACCGATAAAAAGATTATCCGGCGCTTGTGCACAGACCGCATAGATTGCATTTGTAACCGGAGTTGTAACAGGGTTCCATGTTGTACCTCCATCGGTAGTTTTTAACAAAGTTCCGTTAGCCCCGCTCACAAAACCTGTGTCTGCATCGATAAAATCAATATCATATAACAGCTCGGTAGTTGAGCCATCTAATATGGTAAATGTACTGCCGCCGTCTGTGGTTTTTGCAAGCAGTCCGATTGATCCGCATGCGTAACCTATAGAGGCACTGACGAAATCAATTCCTCTGAATTCGCGTCCTTGCAGATCTACATAGGAAACTTCCCACGTAATCCCATTGTTGGTTGTTTTTTGAACTGTACCTGCTGCACCAAGGGCAACGATTGTATTGGGACCTAGAATCTTCACTGCTCTCATGGTATTTCCATGAGGCTTGGGATTCTGCCACTGCCAGTCAAATACTTGACCGAACGTAATTACCGTAAAAGCACAAACGATTAAAACGGTAAATAACTTTTTCATTGTGACCTCACTATTTTGTTATGGTGAATAGTTTATTAAGATGAATCATAAATTTTCCTTGTCTATCGGGATTTCTCCGGCGGGATAAATTTCTCCCTTGGGATTAATCTTGAAGGGATTATCAATATCCTTAGTTTCCGTTTCGCTTATAAAGACAGTTAATTTCTCCTTAACTAAGGCAGTTTTTATTTTTTCCGCATCGGTTTGATTAGGATCGAAGAATACATAAGCCATAGGCATTTCATTGTATCTTGTTGAAAATCTCACAATTCCATCATCGGCAGAAAGATGACTTGTTAATGAACCAAAATATCTTCTTAGAGCAGGAACACCGGCTTCGGGCATCGGAAAGACAAGGACAGAAAGCCGGTTGAAATCGTATTCTTTATACTTATTGAATTTCCTATCGTAAGTTCTGAATATTCTCTGTCTGTAATCTGCAATGTTAATTGTACCACTCTCTTTGCTGTTCTTATCCACTTTAAAGTTTAATTCGATAGTTTCAGTACCGGTTTGTTTTTTAACTGTAATCTTTTTCTTTTCTATTTGGTTTTTAATCGTCATAGGATTTGTTTTTACCGGATCATAAAAGATGTTCGCAATTACGGGCTCTCCAAAGTGGGTTTCAAATCCGTAAACCCCTTCATCTTCTCTTAATGTATAAAACATATTGTTAAAGTCTATCAAGTCGAACAAACCATAAACGTGTGCTTCCCAAACACTAAGTTCAGCAAGCTCTCCTTCTTTCATTTTACGCGTTTCCATCTTTATAGGAGTAAAGATTGATGCTTTAACCTTCGTCTCTGATATCTCAGCAGGATCGTAAAATATTTTTACAGTGTGGGATTTTGCGAATGCATCTATTCCATAAATTCCATCCACATTTACAAGATTATTTTTAAGCGACATCGCACTGCCGTAGCATTTCACATTTTTTATTCCCGACTGTTCGTATACTTGCATTGTATTAACATTTTCATAATCACCCCATTTTTCCGAAATGGTTGCAAGTTCAAAATCTGACGCCGCACCAAGACTAAGTGCAATAAGCAGAACAACTGCAGCGGGTGCCAAATACTTATATTTCTCTTTGCTGCCGATTGTTAATGAATTTGATGTGGGGCATTCGAATACACAATCCGAGCACAAGTTACAATCTATGTGGTTTACTTTTTCAAATTCAGAAATTTTAATTCCCTGCGGACATTTTGAATCGCAAATACCGCAGTCAGAACAAAATGAAGTATCACGTGTAATCTTAGGTGCAGGAAGCAAAAAGCTTCGCATAAAACCTAATTCCGTAACGGCACCGACAATTATAATTCCTAATACGAGCCAAACATAGCTTAACTGAGCGCCTAAAAGATTTGCAATTACGAATATTAATATTACTGCACCGGCGCCCGCTACATTTAAGAATATGTTGCTTAATGCACCAAGCGGACATAAGTACTTGCACCAGAATAGTCTAAAGAAAATAGCACCGAGCACCGTTAAGGCAAATGCCGGAATTGCAAAATATAAAGTAATGTCTGTGTTATCGAACAGATAGACACTTGCGAAATACGGATCGAATTCTTTGCAGAATAATTCACTTGAAGTCATGGTATAGTAAAGTGCTGCAAATAGAATTCCGTACTTTAGCAGACGAAGCGGTCTATCGATTAGCGATGGCATATCGATTCGAACTCTTAATTTTTCACCTAACTTTCCCAGCCATTCTGTTACCGAACCTATCGGACATATATAACCGCAAAATAATTTTCCCACCAGAATAACTCCTACAATCAAACCGATGCCAAGCAGCAACTGAACCTCGCTCATGTTGCAGGACATCGTTCCTTGATTTAGTTTGCTTCCGAGAGATGCTAATCCCCCAAAAGGACAATAAGATTCAAAGTCTGCTAAATAGCTGCTGTCGAATAATGGTCTGATTGCTACGTAAGCAATCAGCCCGAGAATAATAATCTGGATCGAGAGCCGCACTTTATTTTTCATTCATTCCCCTACAAGAGTAATAGTTCAACAATAAAAAAAGCTAATAAGTTACCTTACTTACAGTTAAGAGATGATATCTTTTTTGCTGTACCATCAATCATCAATATTCGAGTGTCGACGATATTATGCTACAAGTTTGATTATTAAATAAAAGATGTCATCTCTACTCTTCGAATTTCTTTGTGTAACGCGTTTTGTAGGTCAACTTGGCAAGTTGACCTACAACGATTAAAAGCAACCTCCAACGTCCAAGGCAGTGACGTTTGAGGTTTTTGATATTCAAACCTTCGAGGTCGATGATTAAGACCTCGAAGGTTACTAATTAGTAAACGATATGCAAGTAGTATTTTTTTAATCATAATAATTTGAAGAATAAGCGCAGGACTAAAATCGATTCGTTCTGCGCACTCATTCTCAATTAATCAAAGCTGAAACTGTAGGTCAACTTGGCAAGTTGACCTACAACTAAACGATTAAAAGCAACCTTCAACATCTAAAACAGTGACGTTGGAGGTTTTTGATATTCAAACCTCCTTTGTCGTTCAAAGGCTTAAGAATATTTACTTGACTAACATCATCTTCTTCTTCGCGCTGAAAGCTCCTGCATTCAATTCGTATATGTAAATTCCGCTGGATAATTTTTCTGCATTTCCAAAGGATCCTACGGAAAATTGAACTTCATAGCTGCCTGCATCTTGAGTATCGTTAACAAGCAGTGCAACTTCTTTACCTAGAATGTTATAAACCTTCAACTCAACCTTGGATTTTGCAGCAAGGCTGTATTTGATTGATGTTGAAGGATTAAACGGATTCGGATAGTTCTGTTCAAGTTCAAACTTCGATGGAATATTTATATCCACTTCGATAATATTGGAATATGAAAACGTGCCGTCGAAATCAATTTGACGAAGCCTGTAATAAGTCTTACCGGTTTTTACATCATTATCGATGTAAGTATAAAATTGTTTTTCGGTCGTAGTTCCGATTCCTTTAACAAAATCTATCTTATCAAAATTTGTTTTGTCAAAACTTTTTTCTATTTCAAAACCGTAATTATTCAGTTCTGTAACTGTTAACCATTTAAGCGTAACCATACCGTCTTCAAAATTTCCGGTAAATGATGCAAGTTCAACGGGGATGATGTTATCGCCAATTTTTATAATGAACACATCTTCAACGCCGGCTGATACAAGAGAATCGCTGCCGAATTTTACCCAGCTTTTGAAATAACCGGATGCAATAAGATTACCGCCGCCATCGGCTGTTACTGCAATTCCACGATCGTTATCTGTCCCGATTCCTTCCTTTGCCCATAATACACCGCCGCTTTGATCATATTTAACAAAACTTGCATCATCGCCGGCATAACCATCTAGCACGAATGAACCGAAAGTTGCCGGACCGTTGAAGTATCCTGTTGTTACACAATATCCAAAGCGGTCAACCGCAATATCCAAGTAAACATCATTAGCGGCACCGCCTGCAAGACTAACCCAAATAAGATTTCCGGAAGTATCGTACTTAGCAACAAAGGCATCGTATCCGCCTGCCGTTAAAACATTAGTGCTTTCAAACGTAGCAGCGCTGTCAACATTTCCGCATACATATAAGTTTCCTAATCCATCTAAAGCAATTCCATAACCGACATCTGTTTTAAGACCGCCTGCAGTTTTTGCCCAGGCTAAATTACCGTCGGCATCATATTTCACTATGAATATTTCGGAGCCGCCGTTGCCGTTGAGAGTGACTGATCCGAAAGATGCTGTGTCGTTATACATACCGGTTACATAAACATTCCCGGCGATATCAACTGCAACCGCTTTGCCTTCTTCACCGCTTAATACGCCGCCGCCTGTTCGTCCCCACAAAACATCGCCGTTATTGTTATACTTAACTGTAAATACATCTCTTGCACCGTTTGTAACTAATTTTATGTCATCAAACCGAACTGAGTCTACTGTTGCACTTCCATAATAACCTGTTATAACCACATTACCGTAATAATCGGATGCGATTCCGCGGGTAGAAACCTGCGATACACTTTTACCTTCTTTCATCCAGATTATATTTCCGGCGGTATCTGCTTTAAATGTAAAAGCATCGAGGTTGCCCGAGCTTGTCATCGTATGCGATCCAAAAGTTGCAGTACCGAAGTAATGACCGGTAACTAATAATTGTCCTTGATGATCGAACGTGACGCCGTAGCCGCGGTCGGTTAAAGTACCGCCGCCATTCATACCCCAAATTGCATTTCCCATCGGATCGAATTTAGCCAGGAAGAAATCGCAATTGCCGCTGCCTCCCGGCATTGTGATAGTAAGACCGGGTGCAAAGGAGAGTGCAGTAGAAAAGAATTGACCCGTTACATAAACATATCCCATTTGGTCGACAGCAATTGCCATCCCTTGATCATTAAGTGTTCCGCTTCCTTTGGTACTCCAATGGAAATCGGGTATCTGAGAGAGTGCGATTGATGAAAACAAAATAACACTTGCTGCAATGAGCTTTACTTTGGCTGTAAAAATTCTCATCTGAGCCTCCTAATTTTAACGAATAAAAGTGCTGCCGCTTTTACCGGCAGCTTTATTTGATTTATAATTTTTCTTCTAATCCATCCAATGAGTTTTCTTCTATTGGTCCGTCGACTACAATAATAAAATTATCAAGAGTGAAATATTTTTCTGCAACCCTTAATACATCGTCTTTGGTTACAGCTAAAATTCTCTCCGCTTTTTTATCGAAATAATCGAACGGCTTTTTCTCTTTTATTAAATTGTAAACCCGCTGTGCAACATCGTCGGGAGTTTCGACGAAGAATGGAAGCAATCCTAATTGTCTTTGCTTTGCTGTTTCTAATTCCTCGTCGGTAATTCCGTCTGCAAGCAGTTTTCTAATTTCCGTAAAGATTCCGGATATAACTTTTTCAGTGTTTTCGGGCCCGGTTTTTGTATTAAATTTCCAATAGCCGAAGTTATCGCTTGTGGACCACAGTTCGCTTTTAATTCCGTAAATCAATCCCTGCTTATCCCGTAGCTCAACACCCATTCTTGAAGTAAGTGCACTTGCAGCAAGAATGTAATTTAATACGCTTACCGTCTCAGCTTCACCCGAATCGATATTATTGAATGGGGCAAATCCGACATTGATTGTGCATTCGGTGTAATCTTTTTCCGGAAACACTTTAATTTCTTTCTTAGATAATTCCTTCACAGCAGGTGTTTCGGGCATATCTGTTAGCCCGTTGGGATTTTTCCAATCGCCGAAGTATTTATCGGCAAGCTCTTTCATTTGTTCGGGAGTCATATCTCCTAACATAAGGATGGTAACGTTATCCGGATTAAAATATTTTTTGTGCAAAGCAAGCAGATCATCCCTTACAATGCTTTTTATCGATTCTTCGGTGCTGTTGTATTTAGTTATCGGATGATCGCTGAAAATATTATTGAACATGTGATAGAAAGCCCGCACACCGGTTTTTTTGAATCTGTTCTTTGCACCGATTATGTGCCTCGGTTTCAGCTTATCAATATCTTCCTGCCTTACCGGCGGATCGGTTACCATATCGTATCCGATGCTCATCATTTCATCGGCATTTTCGAGCAGTGAATACCCCTGGAAGTAAAAACCGCGGTAACTGCCGCTTACCGAAAATGAAAACGGTACGAAAGCCATTCTTTCAGAGATTTGTTCATAGTTCATTTCTTTTGTGCCGCGGTTCATTACGTCGGCTAAAAGTGTCGCTATGCCCGGCTGTCTGCCCTCAAGATTTTCAGGTATGTATCCTGTTTCAATCATGCCGACTATAGTTACAGCAGGAACCAAATGGTCTTCTATCGTATGAAGCGTGATGCCGTTCTTTAGCTTCATCGTTTTAATTAATGGCGCAATCGGTTTGGGTTTAATAATTTCATCAATTGAGTTTGAAGCAATCGCGGCGGTTAATTCAATTGCTTCAGCAGGCGGAAGAAAGTAAAATTTATCCTGATCTTCTAAGTAAAGATTCTCGGTATCTTCTTCAGTTTCATTTTCATCATCAACCGGTTTTCTCCCCTTCTTTTCTGCACCTTCCTTCGGGAAAGTGTAAGCAACAGTAACTTTTTCAGGCGCAAAATATTTATTCATCACACGCTTAATGTCATCTTTAGTTACCTCAAAAATTCTCTTATCAAATTCGTAGTAAAAATCCCATCCGTAATAAGTTTCGTAACGGTTTATTCTTCCGCCGATATCTGCATTCTTTGTATAACTTGTAACCTGAGTAAACTTATATCTATTCTTTACTTTTTGAAGCTCATGATCCGTTACATCTTCGTTTTGCATTTTGTTGATTTGTTCCCAAATCATTGCTTCTGCTTTATCAACACTGCTGTCGGGTCTTAATGTGCAGCTAATAGAAAACAAAGTTGGATCTTTGCTCATTCCAAAACCCCCTGCAACAGAAGTAGCTATTTGGGCTTGATCTACCATCAATTTATAAAGCCTTGCATCACGGCTTTTTTCGCATAAGATCATTCCTGCCAATCTTAAAGCCGTTGCATCGGGATCTTCGTAAGTAGGAACGTGAAATGACATTCTTAATGAGGGCTGAGTAATATCTGCATGATGAAGAGTAAGAGATTTTCTAACTTTCTGCGGCTCTTGATATGCCCAAGTATCTTTTACATCAGGACCGCTCGGGATTTTACCGTAATAATTCTCTACTAATTTTAACATTTCATCGGTTTCAAAGTCGCCTATTAAAACCAGGAATGCATTATTAGGCGTGTAGTATGTTTTATAGTATTCATAAGCTTCGTCGCGTGTCATATTTCGTAAATCGCTGGGCCAGCCGATAATCGGATCGCGGTTTGGATGAGAAGAATATGCAACTGAGTTTAATTCTTCTCTTAGAATTCCGCTTGCCTGGCTTTCAGATCTCATTCTTCTCTCTTGAAGTATCACTTCAATTTCAGATTTAAATTCTTCAGGATCGAAGATGCTGTTTTGCATTCTATCCGATTCGATATCGAGTGCAATTTCAATTTTATTCTTGGGAAGATATTCATAGTAGCTCGTCATATCATTCGATGTAAATGCGTTGAATATGCCAGAGTTTTTAGATATAGTTTTTGAAGCTTCGCCTTTGCCGTATTTTTCCGTTCCTTTGAACATCAGGTGCTCAACGACGTGCGAGATGCCGGTTATTCCTAATCTTTCATTTCTTGAACCTACTTTATACGTAAGCTGATGATAGATCAACGGGGCAATATGTCTTTCCATAGTTAATACGGTTAATCCGTTACTTAGCTGATGACGATATACTTTTCCTTCTTCGTATTTTGGCGGTTCAGCAGCAAAATTTTGAATTTGAAGAATAAATAAGAAAACAAGTAAACCGTAAAAGTATTTAGTTAAACGAGCATAGTTCATTTAGATTGCCTCATTTTGTCTGGTTGAGTAGAATAATTAGTTTTATTTTGTCAATTCTTTAAGCACAGAGGAGTCCTCTGTGTTATGTAATTATGTAATGTTATTTAACTTTTTTTTGTCTCTTATATATTTTTTATGAGCATTTTCTCTTCCATAGTTAGCTTTCTTTTTTGTCGCACAGAGGAGTCCTCTGTGCTACGGGACGTTATTTAAATTTTTTCTGCCGCTCTAATGAATGTTTTACGAGCGCTATTTTTTCATCCATCGTGAGCTCGCGGTACCTTGGGGTTTCATTTTTGTTTGCGAGCATCCACCCCGATATAAAAGCGAGCTTGACAACCTTTTCCGATTTGGCGAAATTAATTTTTTCAACGTCGTCCAACGGTGTGTGGTAATCGTCATGCAAACCTGTAAAGAAAAAGATAGATGGAACTTCCTTTCTTATAAAAGGTCCTTGATCGCTTCCAAATGTTAATAAGCCGACATTATAAAGCAGCTCGAATCCTATTTCTTTATTGGCTTCTTCAACAAGGTATTTCATTTCATCGCTATAAAATATTCCGCCTACCCAAAGTACGTTGTCTTCATTTCTGCCTATCATGTCAAGGTTAATCATGCCTGCAGTTTTTTCGGTGCTTCTAAACGGATTTTGATAAGCATAGTATCTTGAGCCAAGCAGACCGTTTTCTTCGGCAGTAAAAGCAATAAAGATTATACTTCTCTTTGGTTTTGTTTTTGAGAAAGCTTCGGCAAGCTCAATTATTCCGGAAGTGCCTGATGCATTATCGTCGGCACCGTTATGAATTTGACCGATGTTTTTCTTATCCATCGCGCCGTAATAAGCAAAACCAACATGATCATAGTGCGCACCTATTACAATGTATTCGTCTTTCAAAACCGGATCGCTTCCTTCAATGTACCCGATAACATTTTGCACCGGCACAAGCTTATTGTCAAACTTGATGTCGAATGCAACTGTTTTATTATTCAGCTCGAACGGTTTCCCTTTATAACTCGAATCTATTTCAGCAAGTACTTTAAGAAATGATTTTCCGCTTTGATCGAAAAGCTCAGTAACCACTGCATCGTCAACATAAAAAATCGGAACGGATTCTTTTCTTTTTAATCCGGGCAATGTGAAATTAGATTTTGAAAATGCGTTTGCATAACCTTCATAGTGCACCGGGAAGGGGGGAAAATCATTAAAAGGCGATTTAGTTACTAATACAGCAGCAGCACCTTTTTCGAAAGCAGTCTCGGCTTTTCTTCTAGTATTTTTATAAATATGATTTTTCACTTTGTTGAAAGGACTCAACGAATCCTTTTCACCCGGGAAACTTTCTACGATGAGGACAATTTTGTTTTTAATGTCAATCTCTTTTCCGTTTGCATCTACATAATCGCTGTAGCTCTCTTCACCTTTCTCAATACCGTAGCCAAGAAAAACCACTTTAGCTTCCATTGCGAGATTTTTTAATTCCCTGTAATCGACTAAAAAATCTTTTTTGAAGTTGTATGACAATTTTTTGGAGATTGATTCATTTTTAGTGCTTATGCTTAACGCTGTATTTTCCTGATCGATTTTTGAATCGAGTATATAAAATTTTTGAAAGTACTTTTCGAACGGAGTTTCTTCATGCTTTGGAGTTACGTACATCGGAACATCTTTATCATCGTCATCAGCGGCAATTTCAGTTTTTGAACTCGAAGACTTAGGTTCGACATAAGGTTTAAGTCCAAAGCTGCTGAATTTTTGTGCAATAAATTTCGCAGCCTCGAAATTTTCGGGTGAACCGGCAGATCGTCCTTTCAAACTGTCGGATGCTAAAAAAGTAATGTAAGTGTGAAGATCTTCCTTGTTGATATAATCCAGCCCGCTTTTGTATCCACCGGGAATTTGTGAATATAAATATCCGAGGCAGAAAAAAATTATTGCTGCGATAAATTGAAATAAACGTGCGTTTTTATTCATTTAGTTTAATTGTTCTTTCTTATTTTTTGTTAATCCTCTTCAAGGATTTGAATTTCAGCTAATATTAATTTTTACAATAATTCGACCTCTATCTACACGATGACAAGCACGAGTTCGAAATTCTATTAACCAAAATTATTATCAATCATTTCAGAGAACTTAATGCAATTGTGAAATTTTATTCTTTCTATTTCTAAATTCTGACTCCTTACTTCTGACTTCTGACTTCTTACTCCTTACTTCTGACTTCTAATTCCTCTGCTTTCCTACACCCCTCAACCCGCAGCACCACCCTGCGGGTTGGTGAGAGGCGTTCATAGTACTAAAGGATTTTATTGTTTTTTTATTTCAACAACGTCATCTTACCACTCATTATTTTACCATTTGCTTTAAGCACATATAAATAAATTCCGGAGGCTAAATTGCCAGCATTAAAATTTGCTTTATAACTGCCAGGCGCTTTATATTCATTTACAAGCACTGCTGCTTTTCTACCTAACAAATCGAATACTTCAAGCGTAACATTAGAACCTTTATTAATTTCAAATTCAATTGTAGTGGACGGATTAAACGGATTGGGGTAATTTTGGTTTAAACTAAAATCCGACATGCCGATATAATTGTCTATGATACCTGAAGGTTCTTTATTTGTGAAGATATTGCTGCCTGATGAAGTTATCCAAACATCTCCTGCCTGATCAGTAGTAACTCCATACAGATTTCCGGTTATCACATCGTTATCGTGAATGTTTGTCCATGTTTCGCCGGCATCAATTGTTTTCCACACTTCACCTTGCCCCACTGCATAACCGGCATTTTGATCATGGAAATGAACTGTATTAAGTAAAATGTTTGAACCGGTTTGAATAAATTTCCACTCAGCACCACCGTTTACACTTTTTAATATAATCTTATCACCAACTGCAACGGCAGTGTTTTCATCAAGAAAGGTGATCGAGCGGATGTTCGCTGTTTGAAGCTCTGAGGGTACATCAGAAAACGTTGCAGGAGTCCAGGTTTCACCGCCGTCATTTGTATAGATGGTGTTCAAACCATCACCTACAATTGCGCCTCGATTTTGATTCACAAATTCGACGCCTCGTAAATCTTTTCCGACTAATCCTGTTTTTGTAGACCACGTTGATCCGCCGTCGGTTGTTTTATAAATGATATCAACACCACTGGCAATTCTTCCAACTACAAATCCATAATTTTCATCAACAAAATGAACGCCATAGCTGGTTGTTGTAGGTGACATGGTATCAGCTATTACCGCAAACCAATCTGTTCCGCCGTTTGTAGTTTTTGCAACCATTCGATAAGAGTGAGCTGCATAACCAACATTTTCGTTAACAAAGTAAATATCCTGAATATTTATAGTTCGTAATCCTGCCGTCAGATAACCGCCCATCCAGTCTTGACCCCCGTTTGTTGTTTTCAAAAAAACGCCGTCAAAGCCTGCGGCGAATCCTGTACCGGCTCCCGAGAATTGAATTCTATATAGCGTACCTGAAGGGATGGGAGTAATTAACTGCCAGCTATCTCCAAAGTCGGATGAAGTCGCTATCAAACCGCCGTTTCCGACTATCCAAATTTTGTTTCCGATGCCTGTAACACTTTGCAGAGTTGCACCGAATGGTGCTCTGATTGGTATCCAGTTCACACCACCGTCGGTAGTTCTTGTAACAACGCTGCCACGCGTAGCCCCGCCAACCGATATACCATTGTTGCTGTCCTTAAACCAAATGCTGTTTACATTATCATAAGTTCTATTTTCCTCAGCCTGTGTTAAATATTCCCATGTTGCCCCGCCATCAGTAGTTTTAAGATAAATGCTTGGTTGTAAGCCGATCATAGAACCCCAGCCGCATGTATATGCGGTGTTTGCATCAACCATATATACACCCCGAATATCGCTTCTAGTATAAACCGGAGGAAACGCGGGTACAGGGGCTTTTGTCCATGTTGCGCCATCAATTGTATAAAATAAATCAACCTTTCCAACACCGCCGCCGGTAACGATTCCATTACTTGCACCATAAAATGACATAGCCTCCAAATCACCGCCGGAAAAATCTAAGTCAAGCAACCAGGTTGCCCCACCGTCGGTAGTTCTTGCCACCCAGCCCGCAGAAGAAGTTGAAGCCATTACCCAACCGCGTAAATTATCAGCAAAATAAACTGACCTAATGGAAGCAGAGGCATTAGGAATTGCTTCAATTGAATCAACCGCCCACGTATTTCCACCATCAACTGTACTTAAAAAATATCTATTAGCACCGCCGATAAATCCTTGCTGCGCATTTAGAAAGTAGACGCTACTTAAAGAGACTGAAATGCCGCTGTTTTGTTCGGACCAAGTTAATCCCCCATCGATACTCTTATAAATAGCACCGGCCGAACCAACTATCCATCCTTCGTTTTCAGAAATAAAACACACGTCGTTGATGGAAGGATAAGTTGCAGTTACCGCTTTTCTCCAGCTTTGAGAGAGGGAGAATGAAATTGATAATACAACTGCAAAAATTATTAGTAAAGATTTTTTCATGTTAAAGCTCCAAATAAAATTTTTATGTGAACGATTTTTTAAAATTCAAATAACTTCGCTTCTATGTAAGTTCCGAATGAGCTTCTGTTCGTCTGTGCCGGCAAATCGGGTTTGTAATTCGAGTAATCGAAGCGAAGATCGACAGAAAATGATTTAAAGATTTTTAATCCTATGCCTCCGCTGATCAGAAAATATTTTACATCCTTTCCACCGCCGAGCAAATCATGTTCAAGAATTCCGTAGTTATAACCGGCTCGCAAAAAAAGATTTTCAAACATTTCGTACTCAGCACCTATTTTAACCAGGTGGTTTTGCGATTCAACATTTGTAATTCTTGAATCGATATATTTGGATGAGTCGCTTTTAACCATTCCAAGCTCATATTCCAATCCGATGAGCAGCGAGGGAGAAAATTTATACGAACCGCCTATACCGAATGTGGTTTGATTTACTTCCCATTCCCAAAGCAATAAATTTCTTGCGGGATTTTTCGACCAGCTTGAGTTGTAATAATGATTAACTGAAGCTCCGGCTAATAAATTATCGGTTAGCATATACCGCGCTCTGAATTTTAAGCTGTAGCGGTAAAAGTTTGTATAACCCTCTTCATATTCTTTAAAGGATTCTGTTGCAGTTGAAAACGGTATTAAAACTCTTAAGTCGCAAGAGCTTAAATCACCGTGCAAACCAATTTCGAATTTGGGATCCAAAAACCAGTAAATTTGAGATGTTAATCCTTTACCTTCCTTCCTCACTTTTTGATTTACCGAACTTGCTCTTTTTCTTATCGAATATGTCTCGCCTCTGAAGTTATAAATTTCTACATCCATCAGGTCTTCACTTTTGGATTCGATTTTCTCCTGTTCATCGTAAATAACTGCGCTTACAGCAGCGGCAAAGTTTTCATGGAATTTATATGCAATACCAAGGCTTCCGTCAACGTCTCTGTAAAGCGCATCGGCTCTTGAATATATATCTTTCAATCCTTTGAAGATCATATAATTTATCATCGCACCGGCGTATAAATTTTTCAAAGGTTCAAAGCTGTACATAAATCTTACCGAAGGTCCATTGTATGTAAATCCTCCTGTAGTCGTATCCGTAAAGAAGAAAGCTTCACCGGAGTATGTATTGTATTTTAATGTACGGTTTACATCTACCCTTCTATCATACATATAGTATGTTTCGCCTAGGAAGGTACCGTCAGTATCCATGGTTTTAATTCCCTTAAATCCGAGGTTATATAGATTCGAACTTCTCGGGTCGTAGTATCTTCGATAATCGCCGTTTGTAGATTTCAGTGATGGAATAAATTTTAAATAGGTTTCTGTTTCATCAGCATACAACCATGCCGGGTTTCCTCCAAGGTCGTACGGATTGAATGAGTGGTCTTTGTCGATTATCGAATAGCTTAAGCCGCCCATAGCGGTTGTTCTGCTAATCTGGGCGTATCGAACGGATGTAAACCCGATTGTTAAGAGTACGATAAATAAAATATATCTTTTCATTTTTTCTCTTAAAATTTATTCTACATTTTTAATGGCGATAATTGCTATCAAGCCATAAATGCTGGTAAAAAGAACCAGCAGTAAATCCGTAAAAGATTTCTTGAATGATTCTTTTCTATACTTTATCAAACCAACTGCAATTAAGACACATGCTAATAACAGGAATATCGATTGATAGCCGGGAATTCTTATAAACAAATTGCTAAGCGAACTTCTGCTGCTTCCGAAGTTGATAGAAAACGGAAACAGGTAGTTTGATATTAGCCCTGCGGTGCTTTCATATTTACCCTGCCATGTTTCGGTGTACTGATTAATCAAATTGTAATCTCTATCTGTAACAAAAGTTTCGATATTGTCATATTTGATAACGGAGATTGTCCGGTAAAACAAGTCCCCGATTATTCGCAGGACGTCGGTTTTATAGTCGTAATTTTTTACTGGCAGCTCAATAAGCTTGTAATTATCGTAGCTTAATAAAAATATTTTGTTGTCACCGGTAATGATGTATGCATAAAATTCTCTCAGGTTCATTTCGAGAGCGGATATATGAACTATTCCAAGATTAGACAGTACATTTGTATTTACACAGAAAGGTTTGCCTTTAACCATTTTGATATGGAAAAGTTTATTATTAGAATCGATTACAAAATAGCCTTCGTCAAAAGGTTTACGCGTTGTGGGATTGCCTGCAATTAATTTTGCCGGGAATGAAAAACCATTCTCTATGAGTTCATTAGTAAAGAGAATACTTTTCTCCTCATCTATTTTATTTGTCTTACTGTCAATAAACTCTACTCGCTGCGTAATACGGAAAAAATCGTCCGGCATTTCAAGATTTACTCTTCCTGATTTCGATTCAAGCATCGAGTATAAAGGTATTGCTATGTAATCGATATCTGCCGGAGAGATTCTGTACATAAAATTATTTAATCGTACTTTTTCAAGTGTTATTTCAATTCCGTTAAGTAAATCGGGCATTTTATCGGTTGCCGCAAGCTGACGATAGTTAAAGAAAGGAAGAAGCGAGTCGTATTCTTCTCTGCCGTAAAGATTATCTTTTGAATCTTTCCACTTATAGTCGGAGATAGATTCAGATGAAATGAGAAAATCGTTTAACACCGGGCTGTAGGCAACGAAAGGTGTGCGGATGCTCTTTTCAAACTTCATCCAATATAATTTCGGAATAAAATGCGCACATGCAATTACAATTATAATGAGCAGCAGAAACCGGGAAATACGAATCAGCATTATTTAATTCCTCTCTTAAAATAAAACCCCGAAAGAATTATAGTAACCACGGCAAACGAACCTGTAATCAGATAAAATAACAACAACGTTGAGGTGTAATCTCCAAAGCCGAATAAAACGGAAACAAATCCGGCGAAAAAAATTATCATCGGAATTCTTCTGCTCCATATCGGTTCAACCATTATGGCTGATACGGCAAAGTAGGCAATTAGACCCGCAAGGTAAGCCGGTATCAAAGTAAGCAAAGTGTTTTTTGCTACTTCAACAGGGAAATATGAAGCGGAGAATACGCCGATTAACAATAAATTGAACGCAGTAAGAAATAAAATTAATCCGCCGCCTATTAAAACGGTTTGAAGAAGAATCTTATTTTCTTTCATTGGCAGATGCAAGGTAAGCTTAAGCCTGCCGCTGTTTATTTCGGGATAAAACTGCACTAAAGCAATTACAACTCCGATAATAAAAGGAAGGTAAGTTATATCCGCAGTGAACATATATTTTTTATAAATAACGAAACTCCAAAAAGCAACCGAGCCGTTTAGTTCGATGCCGTGAGATACGTTTAGAAAAATATAAAGTATCGCAAGCATAGAAATTAAGCTTAGGCTTATATACGTCCATCTGACTTTTAACCATTCTTTATATACTAAAGCTTTGAACAAACTTGCCTCCTAATATTTTCCGGTTATTCCGATAAAAGCATCTTCGAGAGTCATTGATACCTGACTTAAATCAGAATACGGAATGCTTTCTTTTGTTAAAAAATTTTCGACTTCAGTTTTATCGGCAAAAGTAAACAGGCTTGCTTTGCCGCGAATGATTTCAAAATTTTTAATGAATTCATTCTTTTTAATTGTAAGATTGTGCACCGGAGTTGTAAACCTGTATTGCTTGAATTCCTGCTGAAACTTTTTCATAGGCATGCTAACCAGCACGGACCTGTAATCCATAATAACACAGTCCTCAAGAAAGTTCTCGAGGTCTTGAATTATATGCGATGTAATAAAGATTGTTTTACTGTCTCCTTTAGTGTATTCAAGCAGATAATCGAGGAAGAGTCTTCTGTAGCCTGCATCAAGCCCCATTGAATAATCGTCGAGTATTAAAATATCGGGGTCTTGAGCTAACAGAAGTCCTAACGCAACCTGCGAACGCTGCCCGCATGACATCTTAGCGATCTTTTGATCTTCGGTAACCTGCAGCTTTGCCATCAGCTCAAAGTAAGGTTCCTTTTTCCACTTAGGATAAAAAGCCGAATAAAATTTTTCGATTTGTTTAATCGTCATAAAATTATATTGAATATGACCTTCAATTAAAAAACCCACGCGTGCTTTTGTTTCAGGAGAAAGTCTGTACGAATCTTCACCGAACATCAAGCACTGCCCTGAAGTCGGTTTAAGATAACCGTTAAGAATATTTATAGTTGTTGTTTTCCCGGTTCCGTTTTTCCCGAGAAGACCGAAAATACTCCCCTTCTTTATATTGAAGTTGAGATTTTCATAAACAAGCTTTTTCCCGTAATAGTGGGTTAAATTTTTTACTTCTACAACATTTTCCATTAATTAATTATTTCTTTCCTCATTCTTATTTATGATTTCTGATTTCTGATTTCTGACTTCTTACTTCTTACTTCTTACTCCTTACTTCTGACTTCTTACTTCTGACTTCTTACTTCTGACTCCCTAATCCAGTCAAGCCGGAACCAAAATGATCAAAGTCATTAATAGTCATTCGTTTTGCTGTCATTCATGGTTTAAACAATTAAATGACTACAAATGACTACAAATGACTACAAATGACAATGTGCATTATTTTCTAATTCCTTTCCATTTTACGCAGAATTTGACGACAAAGAAACTACCACCTACTACCCACTACCTATGATACCCCGGCGTTGCATAAGGAATAATCTCCCAATCTAATGATGCATCGTTTGTATCTAAGCCGGGTTCGTGTCTTTGCATGGACTGTCCGCTGTATCGGGGCGGACTTAGCATAAATCCTCTATCAACTCTTTTATCTAAAGTTTTTGCACTCGTGGTATTCGATTGATATTCAACACCGTCTATAATGGTTTCGATATCAATGCCGTCCTCCCAAACCGAATCTACACCGGATGCAATAACTATTACATCTGAAACAAGATTAATTAAAAAATCAACAGTTCGGTCGGATCGCATATTTATTAAGTTCGGAACATTGGGGTTGTCTATATCCGTAGCTGAAAATTGATTATAAAATTCCCAATCGGCATTGCTTAAATCTATGCTTGTAGAAACAACACTTTTATGATTAACTGCATCGGAAGCAAGCACGATAAAAGTTTTGGGATAAAAAGGATGATTCTTTTCACCCGGGCTGCCCGGGAATTTAAAAATATATGTCACTCCCCAAATTCGACCATCGTCGTATTCATCTGCGCCGGGTCCTTTCCCTTCGTTATTACCCGATACGCGCATTACAATCATACCGTCGAGATATTTCACGCTGTCGCTCGAATTATATAATTCAAGATATTGATCGAAGAAAAAGAAGATCGAGTTAACCGGCCCGCAGGAATAAATTTCATTAATTGAAATTCCGAAACTCGAGATTGGCGTTGCATAAATTGTATCTCTGTAAGTGATTCCCGAAATAATTTCGATATCACGGATGTTGCCCACAATAATAATATTCGGGTCTTCAGGGTGCTGCATCCGGGCAGAAATATTATAGGTGGATGAAGGAAGACCCGAAACATTTAACATTCCGTTACTGTCGGTTTGCTTAACCTGCAAACCGTACTCTGAAGAAAGAATTACCTGCGCATTCTTTAAGGGCATATATTCGGGTAGTGAATCGTCAAGAGAAATATTCCATACCGCCAAAATTTCAATATGCGCATCGCCGTCAACCATAACCGGCGGAGTTTCTTTACAGCCAGCAATTGATATAAGCAGAGCGGCAGAGAATGCAGCAGCAGCTTTTAGAAGCCTTAAAATATTTTTTTGTTGATTTATCATTTTAATTTTTTAAAAATTATTTATAAAATATTTCTCACATACTTATTTATGATAACCCGGAGTGGGAAATGGAATTATTTCCCAATCCAAAAGAGAATCATTTGTATCTCCTCCGGGTTCTCTTCTTTGCATTGAGTTGCCGCTGTATTTGCCGGGGCTAAGCGCATAGCTTCTGTCTATTCTGTAATCCAATGTTTTTTTACTCCCCGGACCGGATTGAAATTCTACGCCGTCAATCACAGTGGAGATATCAATTCCGTCTTCCCATGTTGAATCTTCTCCGCTTGCAACAACCACAACATCGTTATTCAATCCTAACAAAAAGTCCGAAGTTTTATCCGACCTCAGATTAATTAAATTAGGCACGTTGGGATTGTCTATATCAGTTGCAGAAAATTGATTATAGAACTCCCAATCTGCATTACTTAAATCGATGCTTGTCGAAACAACACTCTTATGATTAACCGCATCCGACGCTAACACAAGAAAAGTTCGCGGATAAAACGGATGATTCTCCTCACCCGGACTTCCGGGGAATTTGAATATATACGTTACACCCCAAATACGTCCGTCATCGTATTCATCTGCACCGGGTCCTTTCCCATCGGAATTGCTGCTAAAGCGCATCACGATCATACCGTCTAAATATTTTACACTGTCGCTTGAGTTATATAATTCAAGATATTGATCGAAGAAAAAGAAAATGCTGTTAACCGGACCGACTGTATATATTTCGTTGATAGCAATTCCAAAGCTGGAAATCGGTTTCGCAAAAATTGTATCGCAAAAGCATTTGCCTGCAGGAAGCTCGATACCGCTCATATTTCCAATCAGTAAAATGTTCGGGTCTTCGGGATGCTGCATCCTTATCGATACATTATAAGTAGCAACCGGCAAATTATTAATCGTCAGATTTCCTTCCTCATCGGTGTAATGAATTTGAACTCCGTATTCCGAGTTGATAATTGCTTTTGCATTTTTTAGCGGTACGATATCGGTAATATCATCTGTAGGGGATGAATCCCACAAAGCAATTATCTGCAAGCTTGCTTCGCCGTCAACCATTGTTGGAGGTTCTTGATTGCAGCCAAAGATAATTAACATCAGAAGCCCAATATTTAATAAAAACTTTTTCACGTCTAATTGCCGCCAAAGAATTTATCTAACATCATGCTGAACTCAAGCCCGTACGTAAGCGCCGGATTTCTTACTTCCTCGGTAATGTTCGTAGGAGTTGAACTATAAGTTCTGATTGCAGGATCATCTAAAAAATTATTAACATAGAATGAAACTTCGGCTCCTGCAAAGAGAGACTTGCTGATGTTCAAATTAAACAACCACTTAACAGGTTTTCTTCTTATCTCTCTATCGAACAGATACTGTATTTTTTGCGTTTCATTCAATTTATCGAAATCCTGCGGTGCTCTATCCAGGCTCTGGTTTCTTTCAAATAAAAGCTGTTCGGCACGCAGGGTTACCCACAAGCCTAACGGCGCACATGTATATTTAATGTAATAATTTAATTGCAGGCGGTCGCTCCAATTGTGGCTTGTTGGCGCATACGCCCATCCCATTGTAGTATCAATCGGAACATCCGGAACTGTATAATTTGGATATTGCCCTCTGGCAGTATCCGGTGTTGAGCTGTAATAATAACCGCCGCGCCAATTTTTAATAAAATTATAAGAGCCTACTACTTGAAATTCCATATTCAGCGGACGTACTTTTGCAGTGCGGAGAGAAAATTCAATCCCTTTGCTTTCGGTATTTCCGAGGTTTTCGCTTATCGATCTATTCCCTAAATAATAAACGTAAACTTTATCATCCAAGGTTGCATAAGTGAATGCAGGCTGAGTCTGCGATTTCGGTTCGTTCCCTCTTCGTTTGTAATATGCAGAAAGGGAAGTACCGATCATGTTTGAGAACTTATGATCGTAAGATATTTCATACTGAGCTTCGCGGTATCCTTTAAGATCGGGAACACGTCTATCGAACCTAAAATATGAAATGGTGCTATCGATCGGGTTTCGCCATGTGAAAACTTCTTCTACAGGATAGATGAGACTCATTGAAGGAGATTTGGATGTTGTTCCCGCATTCAGCCTTACTTGATTATTCTCGGATAAGAAAACCATAAGATTTAACCGCGGATTGAAGAAAGTTCCCTGGTGCGATTCGATAAGATTTCCGTCTCCCCATAAGCCGGAGAAATTAAATTTGTACGGTCTGTACATTTCGTATCTTACACCAAACATCAAACTAAAATCAAAAACAAAATGTCCGGTCATTTTATCTTCCGCATAAAAGTTAACTAAGAATTGCCCCGGTATATCGTCGAAATTATATGGTCTTCTGCCTGATTCAACACCGTAATAGCTGAACAAAGTATCGAAGACAACGCCCTCGCCTGTGTTTGCATTATATTGAGGATCGGTACCGATTAATATTTTATGAATAATATCGCCCGTGTAAAAAACTCTGTTCCATTCCAGTCTTCCGCCTATCGTCCATTCAACACCTCTCGTTTCAACTTTGCCAAGATAAGTTGAAATTGTATCGCCGCTGGGAAGTATGCGAAGGTCGGATTGTCTTAAAGACGATTTCATAGTATTCTCTCTTCGCATATTAACGAATACGTTATAATCGATTGAAGAGACTTCATCTATCGGTTTATATTTTCCCCATGAAGAAAGCCCTAACGTAAAACCTCTGTTATAGTTACGCGTCATCTGAACATCGCCTTTTGGCTCTTCTTCATCATAGATTGTTTGGAAATTGAATTTATTATTCATGTTCAAAGCATTATCCCATAAAACACTAGAGAATACCGCTTGACCGGTTAACCTTACATACTCGTCGCCGGTTTTTCTGATGTCTCTTTCACTCTGAGCTAAATTAACGTTGTAGCTCAGTCCCGTTTCTCCTAACATTATTCCGCCGCCGAAATTTGCTTCTCTGGTATCGGGATTATCTTTCACTTTTAGCCGGTGCGGCGCCGGACCAATTTTCGTTTGAACATTTATAACACCTGCAGTAACATCACCGTAGCGGACAGACGGTAAACCGGTAATAACTTCTATCGATTCGATATTATCTGCAGGTATTGTTCTTAAATCGACACCTCTTCCGAGATTTGACGTTCCGAATTTAGAACCGGTAAGTCTTTCAAATTGAAGATTTGCATTATTGGAAATCGGAGTACCATCAACTACAATGAGGGTACCGAAAGCTGAGAGAGCATCGCCCTCATCGCCACGGACTGCAATTTGGCTTGTCTTAGCAAGTCCGGGGTTATCAGTTTTTTGAACTCCAGGTACAAGGTCAAGAACATCCTTTAAGCTGGAAGCCTGGTAGTGCTCAATCTCTCCACTCTGAATAATGGTTTTCGTAGTTGCATCTTTCGGAATCAAATCGGTCGTTCCGACAACTTCAATTCCGCCTATTTGAAATGCACTTTGCTTCAGCCTAAAATTAATTTCGATAATCATCCCAGCCTGGATGTTAATTTTTCTTGTGCTTTTTTCATAACCGACAAACGATACTTCGAGATTATACTGTCCGGGTTTGATATTTCTAATAGCGTAACCACCCTTCAAATCGGATGCGCAGCCTATTTGCAGCTCTTTAATCATAACATTCGCACCCATCAGAATTTCGCCGGATTCATCTTTAATTACACCTTTTACTCCGCCTGTTCTCTCATCTATTTTTGTTTTTTTTGCCAGGGCAACTTTGCCGGGTTCATATTCAAAGTAACTTATATCATAAGGCTCTAACATTTTATCCAACACACTGTGGAGCGGTTCATTATCGGCTAAATGCGTAATGCCGTCAATCGTTAATATCCGGTCATCATAAGCGAAGTTCACATCGGTTGATTTGGAGATAAGCTTCAATCCTTCGGCAAGGCTTTGATTAACAAGCGAAAAAGTAACTTTTGAAGCAAGACAAGTTTTACCTTGCTTTAAGTTTTTATCGCCGCCCACCTTGTCAAGGTTTATTGATTCCTCTTCTATTATGCCGCCTGTGGTAGAATCAACATTTTCTCTTCCCTGCTGCAGAAATACTGTTTGAGAAGAAAGTAAAAAAATGATTGCTGCCGCTATATACTGTATTCTAAATAGTTTCATTGGCAATTCCCTTTACCACTATGCCAATTATTGAATTATTAGTTAATTATTACTTTACGACCGTTATGGTCAATTTTAACATCCAAAGTAAGGCTTATTACAGAAAATATTTGTTCTAATGAATCGGCATTAAACGTTCCGGTAAATCTCTTCTTCATTACAGAATCATTAAGGAAAACGACCTGAATGTTGTAATATCTTTCAATTTCTTCCATCACTTCCTGAAGCGGTGTATGCGAGAACGAAAAACGGTCCTGCCGCCATGAGAGGTAATGGCTTAAATTAACTTTCACGGTTTTACTGAAGCCGCTTTTCTCTGTAAAGGAAACCATTTCGCCGCCTGTTAATGCAACGCTGGTTGATGAATTCTTCAAGTATGTTTTTACCGAACCCTTTGCTACAACAACGCTTACCCGATTATCTCTGTTTTTTATGTTGAACTCGGTGCCCGTTACTACCGTAATGGTACTGCCCGATATAACTTTGAATGGTCGTGTTTTATCGGGAACAACGGAGAAGTATGCTTCTCCTGCTAATTCAACTTCCCTTGAGTCGTCCGAAAAAATATTCGGATAAATTAATTTGCTGTCGGCATTCAGATAAACTATCGTGCCGTCTGCCAGCGGAAAAGTTCTTCGTTCACCCTTTTCGGTAATAAGAGTATATTTCTTCAAAGCCGGGGTCATATTTTGAAGGGTTATTTCTTCAGTTGGCTTTTGCGATGGAGCGAAATTCTTGTAGAGAACAAAAAGAGAAACAGAAATAATTATTAATGCTGCCGCGCGTGTAATCCATGTTAAACCGGAACCATGCTTACGTTCCTTAAGAATAAAATTCTGGTGGCGGCTATGAAAGATTGAACGTGAATTATCCATACCGGGAACCGGATGAAAGTTATTTGCTTTTGTTACAGGTGCTGGAGAGTTTAGCTTCTCTCTAATTTTTTCCCACTGTTCTTCAGTATTCGGGGCAGGAGGGACGAAAGAATTATCAAACTTATCCCACAGCAAAACCAGATTGCTGAATTCTTCCTTGTTTTTATCAGACTCTTCGAGCCATCGGTCAAAATATTCTCTCTCTTCTACGCCTATTTCATTTAGTATTACACGAATAAGAAATTGAGAATCTATGGTACGAGCTAACGGGGGCATTTTAAATCCTATTGTGTAATTATATTACACAGTGAGCGGTAAATAGTACCATGCCGAATTATTATTTTCAAAAGATTTTTAACCGGTTCAAACCCCAAGTTTGCTGAATAGATAAGCGAGCCTGCCTTCGGAGGTTTTATTTTCAGTATTATGTTAAAGCCATATCTGTCCAAAATAAATTTAACTCTCTCTAATCTCTCTCTTAAAAAGAGAGAGACTTATTGTCAATAAAACCTTATATAACTATGTTCTGATCTACCTGGCAGTAGACAGGCAGAATATTTAATACAAGTCATAAGTTTTAATCATAAAGATCCTTTGGATAAGCCCTTCTCTTTTTAAGAGAAGGGTTGGGATGAGTTCCATTGTAGTGTAAAAACAATGTAATATTTTAATTATTCACAATAAAATTTTCCAAAGGATCGTTCCGACTTTAACAAAATTAATTTGG
>JAGUYG010000112.1 GCA_020061465.1 Ignavibacteriales bacterium | reverse complement strand
ACTTACTGAAATAATTTTTGTTTGAGAATGTTTTGGCTTGTATGAAATTTTGCGTACCACAGCGAACCCCTCTTCTTCTCCCCTTCCGAGAAGGGGAGATCGACACGCTTTAATAGAAAAAAGGGTAACCACCCTCCCTTTACCAAAGGGAGGGGCGGGGTGGGTTCACTACGCTGTACAAAATCGAAATCTCAGTATAGACCACATCCCTCACTCTTTCTTAATTTGCAATTCTTTAACCTTTGCTTCAATTGTATCAATTACTCGATCTAAATTTTGAAACACCTCTTCATTACGAAACCTTTGAAATTGAATACCTAGTAATTCGATCTCTTCCTGCCTATCTTTATCATATTGAATTGCCGCTTCATCTTCAAAATGCGTCTCGCCGTCAATTTCTACTGCTAGCCTTAATCTCGGACAATAAAAATCTACAACGTAGTGTTTGATGCTATATTGACGAAGGAAGCGCTCTCCGCAAATTTGTCTCTTTCTCAAATATTTCCATACTAATTTTTCGGCTGCAGTAATATTCTTCCTCAGGTATCTGCGTTTTTCTTGTTCTTTCTTTTTGTTGAAGAGTTTAGTCATGATTAAAAGTATTTGATTGCAAATTAATATTTCTAACATAAAGACAAAAGTAGCAGTGCATATTTTAGGTTGGGAAATTTTGCGGCTTGTGTGGGGTGTATCGTCATTAGGCGAACCCCTCTTCTTCTCCCCTTCCGAGAAGGGGAGAACGACACACTTAAAAGAAAAAAGCATTCCACCCTCTCTTTCTTCCTCTTGTTTTAATTTCTATCAATTTCCGTTCACTTTAGTGAACGGACATGAATAACCAAAACAAATTTCAGGCTTTAGCCATTTAAACAATTCCTTCAAGAAAACAATATGTCACTCCTAACGGAGTTCAGGTTAATTAAGGGGTAATCAGTTCTATAATAATTTCACTCCTAAAGGAGTTAGAAAGCAAACACATACGTTCTTCAGCTCCATAGGAGCGAAAAATTAGTAGAAACAAAAAATCGTAATAAAACACAAGCTCCGTTAGGAGCGAAATATTTTAAGTTGTTCGCATTTCGGCGAACCCCTCTTCTTCTCCCCTTCCGAGAAGGGGAGAACGACACACTTAAAAGAAAAAACGTTCCACCCTCTCTCTCTCTTCCTCTTGTTTAAACTTCTATCAATTTCCGTTCACTTTAGTGAACGGACATGAATAACCAAAACAAATTTCAAGCTTTCCTTATTGGATCCTTTGGATAGCCATTTAAACAATTCCTTCAAGAAAACAATATGTCACTCCTAACGGAGTTCTGGCAATTTTGGGAATTATTCACTACTACTAATATGTCACTCCTAAAGGAGTTAGAAAACAAACACATACGTTCTTCAGCTCCAGAGGCGCGATAAATTAGTAGAAACAAAAAATCGTAACAAAACACAAGCTCCGTTAGGAGCGAAATATTTTAAGTTGTTCGTATTTCGGCGAACCCCTCTTTTTCTCCCCTTCCGAGAAGGGGAGAACGACACACTTAAAAGAAAAAAGGGCAACCACCCTCCCTTTACCAAAGGGAGGGGCGGGGTGGGTTCGCTACGCTGGATAAATCGAAGACCTACTAACAACATAAACTACTTTTTCAATATAAAATAAAAAGCCCGACTCTGTTAAGTAGTCAGGCTAATCGATAAAATATTTATCGGCTAACTGCTTCATCAATCCTATTTCTTAATCAACTCCCCAAGTCTGCCGGAAAAAAATGATTTACCGGTATAAATATTACTTATCCTGCCAACATGAAGCAGTCTTTCTTCTGCAATTTTGTTCGAAGCTTCATAAGTCGGAATATTTTCATGCTTTGAAATTTCTAATACCCTTGTAATTATTTCATATATGCTTTCTGCCTGCTTAAGGGCGCGGTCTTGTCTATAGCCTTCAAGTTCATTAGCTACATTTATTAAACCTCCTGCGTTAATAGCATAGTCAGGTGCATAGAGTATATCTTTCTCTAATAACTTTGGTCCGTGCACTTTCTCATCTTCGAGCTGATTGTTAGCGCCGCCGGCAATTATTTCCGCATTCAATCGTCCGATAGTTTCATTGTTTATTATTCCGCCAAGTGCATTGGGCGAAAAAATTTCTGCATCGGTATCATAAATTTCTTCAGGGTTAACAACTTTGGCTTTAACAGTTTCCAGCACTCTTTTAATTTTCGCCTCGATAATATCAGTTACATAAATTTCTGCGCCTTCGTTATACAAGTGTTCGCATAAATAACGGGCAACTTGTCCGGCACCCTGCACAGCAATTTTTCTTCCTTTAAGCGAATCACTCCCCCATCTGAATTTTGCGCAGGCTTTCATTCCTACGTATACACCGTACGCTGTTACAGGAGACGGATCGCCCGAACCGCCTAATGCTTTGGAAATTCCGGTAACATATTTTGTTTCCATTCTAACATATTCCATATCTTTCACAGAAGTGCCTACGTCTTCGGCAGTGATGTATCTTCCGGCTAATCCTTCAACAAACTTTCCGAACGTTCTGAGGAGCAGCTCATTTTTCTGCGTTGCTGAATCTCCGATTATTACAGCTTTACCACCACCAAGATTTAAACCGGAAATAGCAGCTTTGTATGTCATTCCTCTTGAAAGTCTAAGTACATCTTTTAGTGCAGCTTCATCGGTGGGATATTTCCACATGCGCGTTCCGCCTAATGCAGGCCCTAACGTAGTGTTGTGAATTGCTACGATTGCTTTTAATCCCGCTTCTTTGTTTGAGCAGTAGACCACTTGTTCGTGATCGAATTCTTCTATTAAGTTAAACATTGACATGATGATCTCCCTTTTTTTGCCTTTTTGAGGCGGTTTATTTTAATATAGTTCATCAAAAGAGCAGCTTTTGGCTGACCCTGATAAAGAACTTTTTTCTTAAAATTACAAAGCAAAAAACCAAAAAATACTTAGAGCAATACTTTCTCTAATCTGATAGTAGATTCTATCTTCAAAACTCAGTGTAAGTTCTGAAGCAGTAAGCTTAGCATCTACATTAAAAAATCTGCAAATTTCTTTTACCCTCGGAAGATGATAAGAGTCGGAAATAATTATTACACTATTCAAATCTTCATTAGGAATAATAACGTCCTTTATATATCTAATCTGTGCCGAAGTAGATGTAGTTTCTGTTTCTAGTTGAACCCGAGAAGTATCTACATCTTTTGCTTTTAGATAAATGAAAGATACCTCAGCTTCGCTTAACTCTCCAGGGGCATTGCTTCCGGTAAGAACAATTTGATCGACTATTCCACTATTAAACAATTCTAATGCCTTATCGTTTCGCGATGCTAAAGTTGGACTCGGTGTATTATCGGACCAAACAGCAGCGCCCAATACAACGGCAGTGTTGCCTTTGCCTGGTGAATCGCTCAAATCACTCTTAAACGTCCTACCCAAATTCGAATAGTAGTATGCGAAAGTTAAAATTAATAATGTGATTAAAACAGAGTTTACAACTCCCCGCAACCAAAGCAAATCCTTAATGTTAATAATCCGCATCCAAATAATCGAAACTACAGCAAAAGTAAAAAATTGATAAATGATAAAAATTGCTCCGGAAAAAACATGACTAATCGGATGCTGCAAAATGTATATCCTTTGAAGGGGAAGTTTTATGGTTGTTAAAAACCAAGCAAAAAGCAGAAGAATAAATGAAATAAAGATTAAAATCAGGTACTTAAAAATTTCGCCTTGCTGTTTATTGCGCTTCCAAAGGAATGCAATACCGGTTATTCCAGCCGCACAGACTATTAAATTCAATATATTTCCCGCATTCAATAAGCTGAAGGATGAAACGGATAAATTCTGATTTTTATACTTAAGGAAATAAAGTAATAGAAGATTTAAAATGAGGAATATTTGTGAAAGCAATCCGGCGAGATTTTTAATTTTTCCTGTCAAGTCGGAACCGTTATTGTTAGAGTTAATTAAGAGCTTAATGCGGCATTAATACAAGTTGAAACATTTAAGAATGCCAATTTTTGTTAATAAAATTAGCCAATTTAGCATTGCCTTGCAAGGAAATAGAAATCGGATAAAAAATCGAACGGGTTTAGATGTTAACGAAATAAGGAGACAGGATCAGCATATTTCCAGACTTTATTACTTTTCTTAAGTGTGTGAATTGAACTATTTTTATGTTGTGCAGGTATTTTAGACAGGAATTACCCGAATTTTCACAAAATTTTTTGAAGTTGAATTAGTGTAATTCGTGTTAATTCGTAGCTCTTAACTATTTCAAATTAAAATCGGTCATCTTTCTGCACCTTTTCATAAACTTTTTCTTTAGCCAATGCAGTAATTTTAATATCATGATTAATTTCAATTGCCAAACGGATTCTGGATTCAAGAATTGAATTGAGATTCGGATAAAAAAATGAGGCTGTCCGAAAAGTAGTGAATAATTTAAGGACAGCCTCAATTCGATGAATATGAATAAATCGATTACTGAAGTTTAAATATAATAGGAATCGATACCTGAACTTTAACCGGTTTGCCTCTTTGTTTACCGGGTTTAAATTTTGTCTGTTTAACAGCATTTAAAGCAGCTTCATCAAGTCCGGCTCCTAAGCCCTTAATTGTTTCAACTTTTGTAACGGTTCCGGTTTCATCAACAAAAGCTAAAACATATACTCTTCCTTCAACACCAGCTCTTTTAGCTATTTCCGGATAAACAATTTTGCTTTGAATTGCTGCAATTCCGCCAATGGGTTCGGGCATTTCTTCAACTGCTACAAAGTATTGAGGTTCATCTTCCACCTTTTTCTCTTCTTTAGGTGGAGGCGGAGGAGCTTCAATCTGAGCATCAAAATCGATTTCAGTATCGGCTATTTCAATATCTTCAAGCACATCATCCGATGGAGCTTCAATAGGGATTGGTGGTTTCGGGGGCGGAGGAGGTCGGTTCTCCTGCTTAGTTTGCTGGATATCTTCCATCGTTACCAATTCTTGCGTTCCTTCGAAAACTGTTTCGGCGGCTTCAATCTTCGGAAAAAACTTAAAAGCTATAATCATAATAAGCAGTGAAAGAATAAGGCTAAATTTAAATATTATTTTGTATATACGCCTTAAATCTGCTTTTGGATTTTTTCTTAGTGCCATTTAATTTCTCCTATGGGGTATATTATTGCCCCGCAAATTAATAAATGATGTTTCCTTTGTCAATCATATAACTGAGTCCTTTTACAAAACTATTAGTCAATAGTTCCTTTAAGTAACTCAGACTAATTCAAGCTTCCGTTTGTGATTCGGTTGATTTTGGATAACCTATTCTATAAAGAATAAAATTAAGTACTACGATTCCCAATGCAGCACCTGCAAAATCAGCAACCCAGTCTAAGAACTCACAGCTTCTCCCCGGAATGAAGGCTTGATGAACTTCGTCAAGCACAGCATAAATAGAAACAATAAACAAAATTTTTATGGATGAATTCTTTTTCAGCCATGGATATTTTTCCTGAACTATTATGGCTAAGTTAACCATAAAGGCTAAAATAAAATAAGCAAGAAAGTGATTAACCTTATCGCTTATTCCGAACTCGGTAAAAGCAGGTGCCGGGAATGAAGTTGCGGCTAAAAGCACAAGCCAGTAAACAGTAAGGGGAACATAAACAAGATATAATTTGTGCCTGCGTAGATAATTAAGCAAAAGATTTCCTCAAAAAATTTATTGCATTCGGAAGGCTGCTTAATATATCGGAAGCAGTGTAACCGTACTCGGTATATTTTTTTAGTAACAAATCCGCTGCCAGGCTGTGCAGGTAAACTCCGGTTAAAACAGCCGATTCTATGTTATTGCTTTGCGCAATTAAACCGGCTAATGCACCGGTTAACACATCACCGGTACCAAACTTTGCCATGCCCGGATTTCCGGTTGTATTTACAAAAGCCGTTCCTTTGGGATTAAATATTATTGTAGGAGCACCTTTGAGCACCAGAAATGATTTAGTGTCATTGGAAAATTTTTTACCGTAGCCTAACACATCCTTTATAAGTTCATTAACATCGATACCCAATAGATTTGCAAATTCACCGTGATGAGGTGTTAATACGAATCCTTTTAAATTGTATTTTTTGTATTCACTATCCCCAATCGCAAAAAGTGCATCGGCATCTATTACCATTTTTTCACATTTTCGTTTTTTGATGATTGTTCGAACAGCATCTAAAGTTTCGGTGTCTCTGCCCAATCCGGGTCCAATTGCCAATACATCTGTCCAACTAAGCCTTTTTTCTATTTCACCAATATTCTTCACACGGAAAATTTCTGTATTTTCATCTTGATAAGATTCAACAACAACTTCGGGTAAATTTTTATGAATAAATTTCCGTACTGATTTTGGAAACGCAAGCACCGGAGCTCCGCAGCCTGCTTTTAATGCAGCTTTTACAGTAAACAATGCGGCACCGGGTAATTTTCCTGAGCCGGCAATAACGAGCACTTTTCCTGTGGAATATTTATGTGAGATTTTACTTTTTTGCGGCAGGGCATCAATCACATCTTCGGGTTCTATTAAATAGTCATCAACTTTTAAATTATCGAAGTATAAAGAAGGGACTCCAATATTTCCTTTTACTAATTCTCCGCAGACTTCAGGGGCTTTTCCTACAAATAATCCTTTTTTAAACTCACCTAATGTAACTGTTAAATCGGCTTTGAACGCTTCTTCAAAATATCCTGTATCGGAATTCAAACCCGTAGGAATATCAACCGCAATCTTGATTGCTCGATAGATATTTAATTCTCTAAGTATCGACAAAAAAGGTTCCCGCGGAGTTCCTACTGAGCCGCTGCCTAACATTGCATCAACTATCACCCCGCATCCGTTTAAAACTCTTATATCTTTTTCAGATTCATATAGTTTTAGATGTATTTTATTATTATCGGAAGCAAGAGAATTTAGTATTCTAAAATTAACTGCGGCATCGCCGGAAAATTCATTTTCATTTCCAAAATAAATTGCCGTAACTTCATACCCGTCATTAGCAAAATGACGGGCGGCTGCAAATCCATCGCCGCCGTTATTTCCCTTTCCACAAACGAATCCAATTTTTCTTATATCCGGAAGTGCTATTATCTTCTCTTTTATGAAGGAAAAAATTTGAAGCGAAGCATTTTCCATCAATAATATTCCCGGCATCTTCAAATTATTGAAGGCAAATTCATCTATTTCGCGAACTTGAGATGTTGAAAAGAGGGGGATCATTTAAATGAACAAATCCTTCTAATTAAATAATAAAATCTCTTTTGTTTTTAGTGACCATTCAGGAAGAAAAAAGTACACAAATTATTTGCACTGCTTTACATACAGAAATTTGTTCAATATCAAAAAGTATTCATCATGTTTTTACATTCAGCACAGATTCCGACGTGTAAACGATTCGCTCTAATCTGTTCTACAATTTGAATTAATTATTAATATTATTTTAGAAGAAAGATGAAATAAGATTTATCACTGAACCCGGAGCTACTCCTAAGGCAATCACCAATAAAGCCGAAACTATTACTGCAAAAAGACCGGTATTGCTTTTTTCAAGTGAAATTTCAAACTCAGCATCTTTAAAATACATTAACACTACAATTCTTAAATAAAAATAAACGCTTATTGCACTTGACACAACGCCAAGAATAGCAAGCCATGTTAGTTCAGCTTTAATGGCTGCTATAAAAATATAATACTTCCCAAAGAATCCCGCAAACGGTGGAATACCGGCTAATGAAAACATAAAGACGGAAAGTAATGCCGCTAAAAGCGGATTTCGATGCGAAAGACCCGCATACGATTTTATGCTCAGATTGGTTTCATCCTTGCCTTCAATCAAGGCAATAATACCGAAAGCGCCAAGATTCATAAATGTGTATGCAGCAAGATAGAAAATGATGCCTGCAAGTCCTTCAGAGTTTCCCGCTGCAAATCCAATGATCATATACCCCGCATGTGAAATTGAAGAGTAAGCTAACATTCTCTTGATGTCTTCTTGTGCAATAGCTACGATACTTCCTATCAGCATCGAAAAAACAGAGATTACAATCAGGTAGGGTTCAAACAAATTGCCTATGGTGCTTGAGAATATTGCTCCTACGGTTACTATCAAAGCACTAAATGCTGCGGCTTTGCCTCCGGTTGAAAATAAACCGGCTATTGTAGTAGCGGATCCTTGGTATACATCAGGCACCCACATGTGGAACGGAAACGCTGCAATCTTAAAGGAAAAACCTATTACGAAAAGTAATATTCCGGCAATGAACAATAAATTACCTGAAAGCTCTTGAAATTTTGCCACTATCAAATCTATTGAAGTCGTTTGTGCAGTGCCGAAAATTAATGCTATGCCGTAGACTACAAAACCGGTTGCAAAAGCTCCTAACAGAAAATATTTTAACGATGCTTCGTTAGCGTTCAGTCTTTTTCTGTTTATACCGGCAAGCGCATAAAAACAGATTGACATTAACTCAAGACCGAGGAAGATCATGAAAAGATCTTTTGCCCCAGCCATAAACATCATACCAAGTACAGAAGACTGTAAAAGAATATAATACTCACCGTAGTAAGTGCCGTACTTCTTTATGTAATCCAATGAAAGGAGTGTTACAATAGCGGCGCCAAAGTTAAAGATAAAATAGAGTATATTTACATTGCCTCCTGTTGCTAACATTCCTTGCAATATTATTGAAGTCGAGTTAACCGTTAGGAGGGAGTAAATTGCAGCCGCAATGAATATAAAGACAGAGAACCATGCAATAAGTTCTTCGCTTTTGCGTGAGTACATCTCAATCACGATTGATACCAGTATGCCCGCCCCAATTATTATCATCGGCAGCATATTGTAAAATTCTTGTATATTGTTAAACATAATTACTCGATAAATAATATATCGTCGTTAATTTTTTCAATTCTTAGTTTATGATTTTCTTCTAAGTAAAGTGCAATCTTCTCGTGGTTCTGAAAGTCGAAAATATCTTTACCCTTTTCAACTAAAACTAGCTTTATATTCTCAAATTGTTTTATGCTTTCTTCTATGTCCTTATACTCTAAGAAATAGATTTCGGTATAGTCTTCGGTAAGTGTTACCAGTGCATCCTTTGAATGTGAACTGAAATCGGTTATAATATCGGATTCTATAACAGCTTTCAGTATCACTGCACTAAAAGGTAGTAAAACTCTGCTGCCGTAATAAAGTCCGTGTATGTTTTTCTCAATTATTTCATTAAGATTATTCATTACACCTCCCCGTAAAAAAATATTAGCCAAATAAAAAAGAAAATCGGGAGTAGGATAGGAATTGAATACTTGATTAAAAAGCCGAAGAAGGTTGGCATTTTAATTCCCGCTCGTTCAGATATTGATTTAACCATAAAGTTCGGACCATTCCCGATATACGTCATCGCACCAAAGAATACGGCAGCAACCGAAATAGCTGTAAGATAAACCGGATGTTCAATTTCGAATTTCAGTACTTCGATCTTATGATTGATGTCGAGGTCAAACTTACCCATTTCTGCCGCAAGGAAATTAAGATAAGTGGGTGCGTTATCCAGGAATGCCGAGAGCAATCCGGTAGCCCAATAAAAAATACCCGGGGTAAGGTCCTTGCCGTTTATTTTTGCTTCGTACGCTATTAACTGCAATGCAGGAATCATTGTTGCGAATATTCCAACGAATAAGAAAGCTACTTCTTTAATCGGTTCAAAATCGAACTCATTAGCTTTTAACGACGCTTTATCAGAAGTTTTATAGGAAATATAAACCATACTAAACATAATTATTTCTCTTAATCCTATCGGTAAAGGATGAAGATTCGGAACCCAGCTTATAACAGCAGGATCTATAAAAACAGAGATAACAATTATCATCAAATAGATGATATTCCTAAAACCTTTAAATTCAATTTGGTTCGAATAAATTCGCGAAACTTTTTCTGCGCTTTCTTCATTTCTGCTATCGATAATGAAAAAAAATCCTGCTACCGCAAGAATTGTAGGCAGCCAGATATACCACACGTGCTGAATAAACCAGAAAAATTCCACTCCTCTTAGAAAACCGAGAAACAACGGAGGATCACCTATCGGAGTTAAAGCACCTCCTATATTACTTACAATGAATATGAAGAATATTATATGATACGGTTTTATCCTGTCTTTATTAATCTTTATAAATGGTCTTATCAACAGCATCGATGCGCCTGTGGTACCGATTATGTTGGCAATTACGGCACCGAATAAAAGCACAATAACATTAAGCATAGGTGTTGCTTTTCTATCTACCTTTATCAGTATTCCTCCCGAAGCAACGAATAACGAACTTAACAATGCAATGAAGGAAATGTATTCTGCTAAGGTATGAACTAAGCTGCCGGTATCTTTCAAAAAAAAGATGTAATAGATAACGATGATCAAACCTAACAAAATGGAAATTTTCGGATAATGGCGCTCCCAAAAATGCCTATAGAATAACGGTCCGGTTGCAATCATCAGCAGAAGAATAAAAAACGGTAAAACCATATAAAAATCAGGCAGCTTTAGTGAACTTTCTCCCGATGAAGATAGAACTGCTGCTGTATCAATAAATTTCTCGTTTCCGAATAATTCAGTACTTACAAAGAACAATATAAATGAGATTAGTAATATGAAAATCGAACTATTTCTTCGCGACATAAGATTTCCTACTTCAACTCAGCTTTATGTGGTGTCTCTACTTGTTCTAATATATTTCTTACCGTTTTCTCCGATACCTTCAGAAACGTTGAAGGATAAATTCCGATCCACACAATGAATACAAAGATGGGTAGTAAAACAAGCATCTCCCGCTTAGTCATATCTTTTAATTCATTCATCATAGGATTTTTAACTTCACCGAAAGCTACGCGCTGGTACATCCATAATAAGTATACCGCCGCAAAAATAACTCCTGAAGCTGCGAAAACAGTGAACCATATATTATTCAACACAGTCGATTTGAAAGAACCTAAAAGAATTAAAAACTCTCCTATGAATCCGTTTAATCCGGGTAAACCAACGGAGGAGAGAGAGGCAAATAAAAGTGCAAAAGCATAAATAGGAACAATCTTTGCTATACCACCGTATTCCGAAATTTCGCGAGTGTGGGTTCTTTCATAAATAACTCCTACCAAAATAAAGAGTGCCCCGGTGGAAAGTCCATGATTAATCATTTGTATCACCGCACCCTGAACTGCTTCAAGATTCATGGCGAAAATACCAAGCACAACAAATCCAAGGTGAGCCACCGAAGAATAAGCAACGAGTTTTTTCATATCCTTTTGAACCATTGCAACGAGTGCGCCGTAAATAATTCCAATTACAGCAAGAACTGAAATAGCCGGTGCAAAGGAAATAGATGATTGCGGGAAAAGCGGCAGACAAAAACGCAGCAATCCGTAAGTTCCCATCTTAAGGAGTACGCCTGCAAGTATAACGCTACCGGCAGTTGGTGCTTCAACGTGTGCATCCGGCAGCCATGTATGCAATGGAAACAACGGAACCTTAATGGCAAAGCTAAATGCAAACGCGAGAAACATATAGTTTTGAATCGTCTTCGGAACTGTCGGACCTACTTTATATAATTCTACAAGGTCGGTAGTAAAATATCCTAATGATGATGAAGCATAGACTGCCAGCCAGATGATCGCAACAAGCATCAGAAGGCTGCCGAACATTGTATAAATAAAAAACTTAATCGAAGCGTAAATCCTTTGTTTGCCTCCCCAGATTCCGATTATAAAATACATCGGTATGAGCATTGCCTCCCAGAAAATGTAAAACAAAAACATGTCCAATGATACAAATACACCCAGCATTCCCAACTCGAGCATCAGCATGAAAAATGTAAATTCTTTCACTTTCTTGTCTATGCTTGACCAACTGGAGAGAAGCGTGAGAGGTGTTAAAAACGTTGTAAGCAGAACCAGCAGCAATGAAAGTCCGTCAACACCTACATAAAAACTTATGTTCAGATTTTCAATCCAGGAGAACCGATATAAAAACTGAAAACCGCCGTCAGCGTTATCGAAATCAAAATAAATTATAAGTGATATGATGAACACAATGAGGGAAACTGCCAGACCAAAATATCGAATAAGATTTTCTTTATTCTTGTTGATGAATAATACAAGCACTCCACCGATAAAAGGAGCTAACAGTAAGTAAGGAATTAGATAGTTATTTTCCATAAGCTATAAACTTAAAATTATCCAGAATAAAGCTATTACGATTCCGAGCATCATAACCAAGGCATAAAACTGAGCCACACCGGTTTGCATTTTTCTTAACTTTGCAGATAAGACTTCAACAACAGATGCTGTTCCGTTCACCAATCCGTCAATTAACTTATTATCTGCAATGCGCCATAAAATTTTATCCGAGCCTTTAACTATCGGATTGACGACGGAAGCGTCATAAATTTCATCAACATAATATTTGTTCCACAGGATATTATATGCTTTCTTAAACTTCTTTGCTGTGTTTGCGGCAATGTGCGGATTCTTAAGATAAACGTGTCGTGCAAAATAGATTGACAATGCTGCACCGGCTACTGAGATAGTCATTAAAAGTATTTCCTCTAAATGTGTGTGCGCTCCGTAGATGGCTAATTTCCGTTCGGTATTTTTAAAAATCGGTGCAAGCCACGTATGAAACAGGTTCCCATGCTCACCCGAAAATATTTCCGGAATTCCAATATAACCTCCAATTACCGAAAGAACTGCCAGTACTATTAATGGAATCGTCATTACCTTCGGAGATTCGTGAGGATGCTTATCATGCCCGAATCTTTCCTTTCCTTCGAATGTTAAAAAGTAGAGTCGGAACATGTAGAATGCTGTAAGAAGCGCTGTGAACGCTCCAATTAACCAGAGTATTAAACTACCGTTTGCGAATGAGTACCAGAGTATTTCATCTTTGCTAAAAAATCCCGAGAGCGGAGGAATACCCGAAATAGCGAGTGCTGCAATAAGGAATGTTAATGCAGTATGCGGCAGATACTTTTTCAATCCGCCGTAACCTTGAATATCTTGATGCTCATGCATAGCGTGTATTACGGATCCAGCGCTAAGGAACAGCAATGCTTTGAAGAAGGCGTGTGTCATCAAGTGAAATATTCCGGCTGAAAAGGCACCGACTCCCAAACCCAAAAACATATAACCCAATTGGCTTATAGTAGAATAAGCAAGTACCTTCTTAATATCATTCTGAACTAATCCGATTGAAGCGGCAAATATTGCAGTCAGCACTCCAATAACAGCAATGAGCGTTAGTATTGCCGGTGCAGAAGCATAAATAATAGAGCATCTTGCAACCATGTAAACTCCTGCGGTAACCATAGTAGCGGCATGTATTAATGCTGAAACGGGAGTTGGGCCTGCCATTGCATCTGGCAGCCATACAAAAAGCGGAATTTGCGCCGATTTACCCGTAGCACCTATAAACAAGAAAAGAGCAATTAAATTGAAGGTGCTTGTGTCTACGTTAAAGGCTAAGGTACGAGAAAAAACATCATTAAAGTTCAAGCTGCCGAAGGTCATATAAATTAAAAACATGCCAAGCAAAAATCCGAAGTCACCAATTCTGTTTACAATGAATGCCTTCTTTGCAGCATCGGCAGTTGTGCTTTTTTCAAATTTTCTTTCATACCAAAATCCAATTAATAAGTATGAACATAAACCGACCCCTTCCCAGCCGAGAAACAGCAAAACGAAATTATCGGCTAAAACAAGATTCATCATAGCAAAGATGAAAAGATTCATGTAAGAAAAGAAGCGCCAAAAACCTTTATCACCGTGCATGTAACCGATTGAGTAAACATGAATGATAAATCCGACGCCGGTTACTACTAGTGCCATTACGAGTGAAAGCTGGTCTACTTGATATGCAAAGCTTACATCCAGGCTTGCTACATTTAACCACGTAAATAGTTCAACGATTGTTTGCCGTTGGTCTACAGGCAAACTCAAAGTTTCAATAAAAGCTAAAAGTGAGATAAAAAAGGCGAGACCTATTACACCGCTTCCTATTGTTCCTATTACTTTTTCATTTTTAATACGGCTGCCAAATATCCCATTTATTAAAAAACCGAGCAGGGGCAAAATTACAGATAGGTAAATTAATTGTATCATATACTTATATTGTTTTGATAAGGGCTATTACCATTTGAGGATATTCAACTCATCTATATTTATTGTAAGCTTGTTTCTGAACAGTGCGATGATGATAGCAAGTCCAACCGCAGCCTCGGCAGCGGCAACTGCCATTACAAAAAACACAAACAACTGCCCAACTGCATTTCCCAGATAGGATGAGAAAGCAACCATTGTTAAGTTAGCCGAGTTAAGCATAAGTTCAATCGACATAAACACAACAATTGCATTTCTTCTGGTTAATACCCCAACAACGCCAACTATGAACATGAAAGCGCTTAGGATAAGGTAATATTCGATTTGTATGTGCATAATCTTTTATTCGAATTTCTTTTTAGCTAATACCAGCGCACCGATTGTAGCGGCAAGCAATAAAAATCCTGCTGCCTCAAAGGGAAGTATATACTCTGTAAACAAAAGGGTGCCTATTTTTTCGACCGTTCCGGCTTGAATGCTTTGCGCAACTTCAGGAGATTGTGATTCTGAAGGTCTTACTATAAAAATAAGATAAATAAGCTGAATGAAAACGACGCCTCCGATTACGAAAGCAAGAGTTTTTATTAACGGATTGGAAGAAAAAATTTTCTTTTCGTTTTCCGGTCGCAGTAACATGATGACGAATAAGAAAAGAACCATAATAGCACCAGCATAAACTATAACCTGTGCAACGGCAATAAACTGTGCATTCAACAGCAAATAAATTCCGGCTAATGCCCCAAAATTTAAAATTAAGAATAAAGCAGAAATCACCGGATTGCTGCGCGTTACCACTAATATCGCCGATACTGCTGCTATTAGGGCAAGCGTGATAAAAATTATTACTTCTAATAACATTTAATTTAAATTCGATAAATATGTTTTAATAATTCATTTAATATACAAACTGTGGGCTGAACTGTAAGGGCGTTCAGCATAAGATCATTTAAGGAGTATTGCGATAAATCATTCTCGGAAAAGGAATTGTTTCCCTAACATGATCAAGACCGCAAATCCATCCAACGGTTCTTTCGAGTCCTAATCCGAATCCGGCATGCGGAACTGAACCATATTTTCTTAAGTCGAGGTACCACTCAAAAGCTTCCCTCGGCAGGTTGTGTTCTTCAATTCTTTTCAGCAGTGTATTGTAATCATCTTCACGCTGGCTTCCGCCAATTATTTCACCGTAGCCTTCGGGGGCAAGAACATCTACGGCTAATGCAAGCTTTTCATTTTCAGGATCGCGTTTCATGTAAAATGCTTTCACTTCAGCAGGGTATCTATGCACCATTACGGGTCTATCAAATTGATTTGATATGATTGTTTCATCGGTTCCGCCAAAATCGTTGCCGTATTGAAAATCTATATCATTCTTTCTTAATATCTCTACAGCTTCCTTATAAGTTATACGGGGTAAAGGTCTTTTAACATTTTGTAACAGAGTGGTATCTCGTTCTAAAACTTTAAGTTCTTCTTCCCTTTCCTTCAAAACTGTTTGAACAATATACTCAAGAAATTCTTCGGCGAGGTCCATATCATCATTTAAGTTTGCGAATGCAACTTCGGGTTCTACCATCCAAAATTCAGTTAAGTGCCTTCTTGTTTTTGATTTTTCTGCTCTAAAAGTTGGACCGAATGTATAAACTTTTCCGAGAGCCATTGCGCCGGCTTCCGCGTATAATTGACCCGACTGAGTTAAATATGCTTTCCCTAAATCAAAATATTCGGTTTCAAATAATGTTGAAGTTCCCTCGCAGGCGGCTGGTGTAAGGATGGGCGGATCCATCAAAGTGAATCCATTATTATCAAAAAAATCTCTTATAGCTTTAATTAGCCTGTGTCTTATCCTCATGATGGCAGCCTGTTTGGTCGACCGCAGCCAAAGGTGCCGATGATCCATTAAAAATTCAATACCGTGTTCTTTAGGAGTGATGGGATAATCATGCGCTTCGGAGATGACGGTTAAAACGGTAGCATCTAATTCATATCCGCCCGGTGCTCGAGGTTCCACTTTAACCTTACCTCTTACAGTTATTGAAGATTCCTGCCCTATCCTATCGGCAAGCTCGAATACTTCTTCAGAAACGCTTCCCTTAAAATATACACATTGTAAATACCCTGTACCGTCTCTTAGGATTAAAAATTTTATTTTTCCGCTTGATCTTTTATTGAAGAGCCAGCCTTGAAGTGTTATTTCCTCCCCTATGTGTTCGGATAAGTTTCTGATTGAGATTTTCTGCATCAAATGATTGCCATAATTACGAATTTTGATTGTCAAATATAAACGAAGGTCAAAATAAAAGCAAAGAATAGAAAGCAATGCTTAGTAAGTACGTTGGATCGAACATGAGTGTTTAAAATAATTTTCTTGTAATAAAAAATTTCGATGTGTCATGCAATGTTAATAATTAAAAGTACTGCTTACTAAGAAAAGATTCCCGGCGTTCGTGTTAAACATTTGCAATCGGGTTTCAATCAGGAAGGAAAATTTTTTTCAATTAGTTATTCAAACTACTTGGTTCACTAAGAAAGATTTGAGATACCGTTTATCTACAATCCCACCCTCTAGTATTGAAATGAAAAAGCCTTAGAAGAAACATCTTCTCTAAGGCTTTTCAAGTCGGAACGGCGGGATTTGAACCCGCGACCCCCTGAACCCCATTCAGGTACGCTACCGGGCTGCGCCACGTTCCGAGGTATTATAATTTTGCTAATAGAAACTCTAAAATATTTTTGATCTCTTCAAGGTCTTTTTTAAGTCCGGATTTTTCTTTCTTAGGTTCAGTATCAACCACAACCGGACTATGATCCGAATAATCCTTTTCTGCGGTTAGGGCTTTCTCGGAGTTTTCACTATCATTTAAGATTTTTTTTGCCCCTTCAATCGTGTATTTTTTTTCCCTCAATAATTGTTTAATATACAAAATAAGTTGAATGTCTTTGTTAGTGTATATTCTATTGCCTGCTCTGTTTTTCTGAGGTCGAAGCTGCTCGAATTCGGTTTCCCAATAACGAAGAACATATTGCTCAACTTCAGTTATTTTGCTTACTTCACTGATTGAGTAGTAAAGTTTTTTTATTGATAGATCTTTCATTGATTCTTGAAAAAGTTTGAGCTTAAAATAAGTAATTGAGTTCAAAATGGCAATATTAAGAACATCGAATAAGTATAAACTTTAAGTAAGACTTATAAACTATTTTCTTTAATAATAATATCTAACAGCTCGCTAATGTCATTTAACTCATAATCGGCAAAATGCTGAACCGTGTTAAAAGTATCCCCGTATCTGGCAAAAGCAGTCTTCATCCCCAAATTAGATGCTCCGGCGATGTCTCTCTCAGCCCAATCGCCCACCATTAAGGCTTCCTCAGGTTTTACGTTGAGCTTTTGCAGTATCATCAAGAAAGGAGCCGGATTTGGCTTTCGCTCGCCGGTTTCTTCAAATGTAACCACAGAATCAAAGATATGATGAAAGTTAAGATAAGCTAATCTCAACCAGGCTTCTTTACTTGGCGCATCGGATACTATACCCATTTTAATTCCCATTTTCAGTAATTGATTTAGTGTCGAATAAACATGTGGGTAAGGAATTAAAGCGGCTTCTCTGGCTCGCCTGTAAGCAACGATTCCGGCAGCAAGAATTTTGTAATCAACTTTCTTTAATACACGTCTCAGGAATTCGTCGAAAACCTGCTGATACTCAATCCCCTGTTCCTTGTAAATAGTATCTATAATTTGATTGGCTTCGGAGGTGGTGATATCAAGCCCGGCATCCACCATGGCAGGTATGGCTTCCTCAATCGCTCGCCGTTTCATCTTCATGAAATCGACTAATGTATTATCCAGATCAAATACGACTGCTTTTATCAATTTATCCTCAATTTTTTGTAACGACTTTTTTTAGCAGATAAACTCCTGCAACATAACTTAGTTCTTTAAACCCTGAAATATAACCATTGCACGCCTGAGCAGTAATTAGAATCTGTCTAAAGTTTTCTCTATTGGCTAAATGCGAAAGATGTACTTCTATTTTGGGAATATTACATTCTGAAAGTGCATCACGTATTGCAACAGAGGTATGAGCATACCCGCCGGGATTTATAATAAGCCCCTCAAATTTCACAGGTGCATTTTGAATAAGATCGATTATCTCACCCTCATGATTCGATTGCAAGAAAGTAAGTTGATCATCGGGAAATTCTTTCTTCAACATTTCTTCTATTTTATTCAAAGTAAGATCGCCGTAATATGATTCATCACGCGAACCTAAGTTATTTAAGTTTGGTCCGTTAATTATTATTATTTTCATTGCTGTTCTGCCATTTCTTCAATTACTTCCCGCAACTTGGGAGTTAAATATATTTGATCAACACCCAATTCTTTAAGTGCTGCGGCAAGTATCATCGTCTTGCGTTGAAGGTTTGCCATTTTGTTAATTACTATAACTTTGTTTTCTTTTAAAATGCAATAACCTCCTTTAAAGTCGCCTTTTTCAAAACGGACTTCCGCACCAAGCTGGTTGGCTAACGCTCTCAGCTCTTGAAATGTTTCTTCGAATTCTTTTTCTTTTAATTTCATTTCTTAAACTGTATCTTTATGCAGAGGTTTAAAAATAATTAGATAAACGATTGCTAAATAACATAATAGTTCTACAAGCGGAAAACTTCCAAGGATATTCATTCTTTTAATAATTAAGCTTAACATTTCATTGGAAGGAATGGGTGATGTTAAAGATAAAATACTTATTTTGTAATTAATCGTTAAGAGAAATATTTCCATCGGTGCGGTTATTACTATCAGCATGGTGATGATAAACAACCAGCCATTTTTCTTTAAGTTAAGTTTTGAAAACATCAGGAATGAACCAAAGGAAAGTATAAATAACGGATATAAAATTAATGTAGCCGAAAAGGCTGCACTGATAGTTTTTAAGATGGCCCCCAGGTTGATATCGTTTATATAATCTTTTAATTCAAATTCGTTACCTTGAAATAATTGGTATACCAACAGAAGTTTTGTTAAATAACTTCCTAACCAAAGACTGCCAAAGATAAATGTTAAGAGCAAAAAAACTTTTGCCGATGCTTTGAGCTGGTTCATAATTTATTATAGATTTTCAGTAGTTAAAATAAAAAAAAATAATGATTGTTGCCTCAATTGATATCGGAACCAACACTATATTGCTGCTCATTGCAAAAATCCAAAGCGGTTCAAATAAAATTATAACAGTAGAAAATCACCAACGAATTCCTAGAATCGGTAAAGGGCTAAATACATACTCCCCTATAACAAAAGATAAAATTGCAGAACTTTTTGCTGTTTTGGATGAATACGCAAATATTATTAAAAAGCACAAAGTCGAGAAGATATTTGTTACAGCAACAAATCCCTTTCGCATTGCTTCAAACTCTTTCGAAATTGTCGAAGAAATTCGCAAGCGTTATGAGCATGAAGTGACAATCGTTTCGGGTGAAGAAGAGGCTGAGTTAGCATATTGGGGTGTGGAGGATTATCTTACTAAAAATAAACGAAACGTAGTGATAGATATTGGCGGAGGCAGCACCGAATTAATATTCGGGACTAAAGACAATATCGAAATCAAAAAAAGTTTTCCTGTCGGAGTTGTAAGCGCTACTGAAAAATTCTTAACCAGCGATCCCCCATCATTGGTAGAAATAATAGAATTATCTCATTTCTTAGCCAATTCTCTTTCCTTGTTGAATAAAATCCCGGCACCGAATAAAGGAATTGCTGTTGCAGGTACACCTACAACGCTTGCCTGCATAAACCAAAATTTAAAAGAATTCTATGAACCATTAATCGAAGGAATTTGGCTTTATGAATCCGAAATCAAAAAGATGATTGACAATCTGTCAAGTTTAACCTCCGAACAAATATTAAAGAAATATAAAAAAGTTGTAGAGGGAAGGAACGATGTTACTTTAGCCGGAGCGTTAATATTAATTTACATTATGCAAATATTGGGCTTGGATAAATTGGTAGTAAGTTCCAGAGGATTGAGATATGGAGTGCTTAAGAAATATTTTCAGCAATTTGTTAGGGGTGAAGGTTTTGAATTATAGTATCGGAAGCTAAATGAGCTTCTAAAGTCTCAGGAAAATCTATTGTATAGTGTAATCCCCTGCTTTCTTTTCTCATCTTAGCTGACTTGATGATCATGTGTGCGCATGTAATCAAATTTCTTAATTCAAGAATTTCTTCAAATACTTTAGTTTTTTTATAAAGCTCTTCATTCTCAGTATATAAATTGTGTACTCGTTTTTCTGCGCGCAGCAAACGCTGGTTTGACCTTACTATACCGACGTAATCCCACATTATCTGTTTTACTTCTTTTATGCTGTGCGTGATTAAAACTTTTTCATCAGAAGTTAAAGCACCGGAATCATCCCAACCCGGTATTTCAGGAATATCAGACGGATAGTTTCGTAAAAATTCTCTAATATTCTTAGAAGCTCTAAAGGAAAAAACTATTGCTTCAAGCAGCGAATTGCTCGCTAATCGATTGGCTCCATGTACACCGGTCATAGAAACTTCACCGCAAGCATACAAACCTTTTAGTGATGTTCGACCAAATTCATCTACCACAATTCCGCCGCATGCGTAGTGAGCAGCAGGAACAACAGGTATCCATTCTTTAGTGATGTCTATCCCATAATTTTTACAAATGCTATATATATTCGGAAATTTATCTATGATATTTTTTGCGGGTAAATGAGTTATGTCCAGGTAGACACAATCTTCACCGCTTTTTTTCAATTCATTATCGATTGCTCTTGCTACAATATCGCGCGGAGCCAAATCTTTTCTTTCATCGTATCTTTCCATGAATGGATTACCATCTTTTGTACGAAGTATTGCCCCAAATCCTCTTACCGCTTCGGAAATTAAAAAGGCGTTAGAATTATTATTGTTCTTTTTGTTTGGATTATATAGTGAGGTCGGGTGAAATTGTATGAACTCCATATTTCCGATTCTTGCTCCGGCTCTATATGCCATCGCAAATCCATCACCGGTAGCTATGGCAGGATTTGTGGTATGCCAATATACCTGTCCTAATCCGCCTGTTGCAAGCACAGTAGCTTTTGCAGCAATCTTAATAACCTCTTTTGATTCCCCCCTCATTACATACGCACCCCAACAGTTCCGATTGCTTAACGGTCCCTCTTTCAACTTTAGTACATTGTGCTCTGTTATTAAATCTATAGCCAAACTGTTTTCAATTAATCGTATATTATTAAAGCTATTAACCTTATCAATTAGAGCACGTTCAATTTCTTTTCCTGTTAAATCTTTGGCGTGTACTATTCTTGGAACAGAATGTCCTCCCTCTCTAACTAAATCGAGTTTTCCGTTTTTAAGAGTGAACTCCGCTCCGAGTTCAATTAAATCCCTTATTCTATCCGGTCCCTCCTTGACCATAATGTTAACCATTTTAGCATTACAGAGTCCTGCTCCCGCCGTTAGTGTATCCTTAACGTGCGTCTCAAATGAATCTTCACTTGACATTACCGATGCTATTCCCCCTTGTGCATAGTTTGTATTCGATTCTGTCTTTTCCTTTTTAGTTACTACGACTACTTCGGCAAACTCTGCAATCTTAATTGCTGCAAATAAACCGGCGATACCGCTGCCAATAATCAATACATCGGTTTTTATATCCATTTCAAAGCTGTTTTAGTTTTAATATTTCATGAAAATTATATAAGAAAAAGTCGATGTCTTCTTTTGTTGTAATCAGAGGAGGAAGCAGTCTAATAACATTTTGATTGGTACAGTTTGCCAAAATTTGTTTTTCTTTTAGCATATCTACAGTAGAGTTTCCATCATAAAATAATTCAATACCGATCATAAAACCTCTACCTCTAATTTCCTTAATGTCTTCGGGAAACAGTATTTTTAATTCTTCAAGCTGCCGGTTGAAGTATCTCCCTAAATCTAATGCGTTTTGCATTAATCCGTTTTCAAAAATCTCTTCCAACACAACTTTACCTGCGGCACAGCTAACAGGATTACCTCCAAATGTAGTTCCATGGTTACCCGGTACCAAAACATTGGCATATTCTTCGGAAGTAAGAATAGCGCCTAACGGTAAGCCCCCGCCTATTGCTTTTGCACTTGTTACTATGTCAGGATGAATATCATAATAGTTGTAAGAAAACGGCTTGCCTGTTCTGCCGCATCCGCATTGAATTCCGTCGGCAACAAGAGCAAAACCAAATTTTTTACGAAGCTCGTTCAATTTTTCTGCGAACTCATCCGATACAACATTTATTCCGCCTTCACCCTGGATGAATTCAATGAAGATTGCTGCAGTTTCTTTATCTATTCTGTTATTAATATCTTCGATGTCGTTAAAATTGATGTACGATATACCCGGCAGCATCGGTTCAAATCCGGCTTTATATTTATTTCTCTCAGTAAGCGTAAGTGCACCATAGGTTCTGCCGTGAAAAGAATTTGTGAGTGCGAATATTTTTTTTTCGGGACCAAATTTCTTTCGAATAATTTTCAAAGCCCCTTCAATAGCTTCCGTTCCGCTGTTAGTTAAAAAGATTTTACTCATGCCCGAATGTTTAATCAGCATTTCTGCAAATTCCACCTGAATGGCGGTGATGTAATTATTCGATAAGTGCATAAACCTGGTTACTTGATTCGTTACTGCCTCAATAATACGCGGATGCGAGTGCCCCAATGCATTTACACCTAAGCCGCAAAAGAAATCCAAATACTTTTTGCCTTTAACATCTATAAGATGAACACCTTTCCCATGTGATATTTCGATGGGAATTCTACGGTAAGTATTCAGAAATAATTGTTTTTCTTTTTCGAAGATATTCATAGTGATTATATCGTTAAATAATTAATGTTATTGAGAATTGAAATAAAAATAATATTAAGTGAAATCCAATGCCTATTATTAAAGAGTAAAAGACTTTTCTTGTTTGTGTAAAAGTTGCCATGGTCGAAAGAAATACAGACCAAATAATTAGTATCCCTTCAAAGGCAAGTAACACGTAAGCATAAAATGGTTTAATTTCAAAAGGCGAAGGGTTTATATCAAATAAATATTCACCAAAGATTATCAGCTCAACCGGAAATAATACCGCAGCTCCGAAGAAGTACGGAATCAGTGAATAAATATAAATTGCAATATTATCTTTTACCCGCGAATCAATTTTAAGGATTCCATTTAACACATTTACAATTAGTGAAAATAGAATCAATAAGACAGCTCCAACCGCAAGGACAATTATAAACACGCCAACCGGTGTTATCGCAAAGCTCAAACCTCCTCTTAAGGAAGAAAAGAAATAAATATTTATAAAGAACTTGACGGAAATAATTATAAAAAGAAAAATTAAAAAGTTCTTATGCTCGGAGAATATAATCCTTCTGAACGTATTCAATGGGCTTTCTATTAGAAGAGCCATTGTTGAGAAGAGATCGATATTATAAACTCGTTCTCTCAAGTAACTCTGGCAGCTATTACATATTAGCTGATACAACGGATTTTCTCTGCCGCAGTTTTTACAGACCGTAATATTACTTTTCAAAATTTACCTTAGATTAATTTTCAAGTTCAGCATTGGATCTTTCGTTAAAAAATTTTCTTCAACCGTAAAATCGAACAAGTGTGCATCAACATACGCATCCACAAGATTAAGAAAATACGTTAGTCCTAAATAGATGGTAAACATATCTCTTCTGTCGCGGTAGAAGTCGCGCCTTGTTTTATACAGGTTATTGGGTACTGTAACGTATAAATCACGATAAAACTTATAGTCATTATTATCTTGAATCCATCCATAAATAAGTGCAGCGGCTATACCCCAAATAATAGGTGCTTTAAGATATGAACCATTATAGATTTGTCCCCATCCGGGTAAAATTGCGCTTCTTAAAACCGCACCCCAAGGTGATTTCGACATCTGAAAAACTGAATCTGATTTTGCGGCGGTAGTATCTTCCATTCCGGCATCGAAAGCCCAAATAGAAGCCTGCATAAGCGAAAATAGTATTAACGATTTAACTATATGATTTGTCAATAACTTCAAATAATTCGAAAAGCCGATCTAATTCGTCGTTTGAATAAAATTCAATAATAAGTTCCCCGGTGCCGTCCTGACGCTGTTTGCAGATAACTTTCGTCCCGAAAATTTTTCTTAACCTGTCTTCAATAGAATTGATGCTTGTATTTATATGATTTACCTTCGGTACAAAAGAGAAAGACTTTTTATCACCTTTACCAAGCTGCATTAATTTTTTTACAAGCTGTTCTACTTTTCTTACGGATAAATTTCCGTTTTTAATCTTCCTTAACAACTCTAACTGCATTTCCGGTGCGGGCAAATTGATTAAAGCTCTAGCGTGTCCTGAAGTTATCTCTTCCTTTGCAAGGCTGTCCAAAATCTCTTTGGGCAGTTTCAATAACCTAATAGCATTGGCAACAGTAGACCTATCCTTCCCCACCCTTTCGGCAATCTGTTCTTGTGTAAGATGACATTCATCCATTAATCTTTTATAAGCCATGCCAATTTCGATAGGATTTAATTTCTCCCGTTGAATATTTTCAATCAGAGCCATGGCAAGCATTGCTTCATCAGAATCGACTTTAATGATGTAAGCAGGTATATCACGGTAGCCTATATCTTTACATGCATTTAATCTTCGTTCTCCGGATATTAACTGAAAACCATCCAAACCTTTTCTTCTTACGGTAATAGGTTGAATTAGTCCGTTTGATAAGATAGACTTTTTTAATTCCTCAAAAGCTTCAGCATCAAAATGAATACGCGGTTGAAAGGGGTTTGGAGTTATCGAATTAACCGGAATTTTGACAAGAACATCGTGCGAAATTCCGTCGTCTTTTGCGGCAGAGTATATATTTTCTAATTCTCCCGTATCTTCCGGCTTACGGGGTTTCATTAAGGCGTCTAATCCTCTCCCTAAAACGGGTTTTACTTTGCTCATATCTTAAATCTTAATTTCTTTTATTTCGGCTTGATTTCTTTCCAACAACTCTGAAGCTAAAGCGATATAATTTTTTGCACCCGTAGAAATAGCATCGTAAAGAATAACAGGTTTACCGTAACTTGGCGCTTCGGATATCCGAACATTTCTATAAATAATTGTTTTAAATACTTTATCGCCAAAATATTTTCTTACTTCTTCGGCAACCTGATGCGATAGTCTTAATCTTGTATCGAACATTGTAAGCAATACGCCTTCAATAGTTAAGTTTTTATTGAAGTGCTGTTTAACGATGTTTATTGTATTCAGAAGTTGACCCAAACCCTCCAAAGCGAAATACTCACATTGAACCGGAATTAGCACCGAATCGCAAGCCGCAAGAGAATTTAGAGTCAATAAGCCGAGCGAGGGCGGACAATCAATAATTATATAGTCATACTTTGAACGTGTACCGTCAATCGAATTTTTTAACAGGCTTTCTCTGTTTTCCATATCGACCATTTCTATTTCCGCACCCACCAGATCTATGTTTGAAGGCAATATATCCAGATAGGGCATGTAAGTTGAAATGATAGCGTCTGAATTTTTAACATTTCCGATTAGGGTTTCATATACCGATGGGGAATGATTTACCACGCCTAACCCGGAAGACGAATTAGACTGCGGGTCGATGTCTATCAATAGTGTTTTCTTTTCAGCAGCCGCTAATGAAGAGGATAGGTTAATTGCGGTAGTGGTTTTGCCAACCCCACCCTTTTGATTTGCTATAGAAATTACCTTGCCCATTAACTCATTTTTTCTGGATGAATGATTTCAAACAGCCGTAAGATAAGATTTAATAGTTTTTGATAAAATAGAGGTGAATAATATTTTTTCTGTAATGAAATTAATTCTTTCATTACTTTTATACATCGATCAATCGGCTGCTAAAAAATTCAGCCCCGCCGGAAAATTGTTTTCGGCGGGGTATTTAAAACATACTACTATTGCTTTTTCGGTGTTTAGCTCTAATTGCCTAAATTATTATTTCCTCTCCGAACTTCATCACATAACATTTCTGTCCCGCAGCTTCAATCTTTTGTTTGAATTCTTCAGGGTCGGCTTCTATTACCGGAAAGGTATTGTAATGCATGGGAATACATACTTTCGGATTAGCTAATTCTACAGCTTTTACCGCATCGGTAATGCCCATCGTAAAATTATCGCCGATTGGAAGCAGCATATAGTCGATAGGATTCATTTCACCGATCAACTTCATATCGTAAAATAATCCCGTATCGCCGGTGTGATAAATATTTTTTCCTTCAATCGACAAAATAACTCCGGCAGGCTCACCGGCATATTTATTATCGGGTGTTTGCGATCCGTGATGTGCAATTGTAAATTTTACAGTGCCAAAATCGAATGAATGCTGCCCGCCGATGTGCATATTGTGAGCATTGAAACCTTTTTCTTTGCAGTAGTTTGCTAATTCATTTACGCAAATAAAAGTAGTTTTGCTGTGTTTGGCTATGTTAAAAGCATCTCCCAGGTGGTCGCCGTGTGCGTGAGTAACAACAATATAATCAGCTTTAACATCTTTTGACTTAACCGGACTGTTCGGGTTGCCGTCAAGAAATGGATCGATAAGAATCACTTTACCATTTTCTGTAGTTATCTGGAAAGCCGAATGTGATAAATATTTCAGTTTCATTTTTTTCTCCTCCTGTTTTAGTTATTAAATCACACATCCATAGGTGTGTATTATCATAATAATTCCTTAAACTTTTTTAGCGGTGTGCCGTGGATAAACTTCATAAGCTGAAACTTTAATTCATCTAACAGATTCGCCCGGCGTTGAATAATATTTTCGATTACTTTATTTGATACCTTCACTTTATCTTCATGAACTATCGTGTTTATGTTTTGAAGCATAACATCCAAATCTCGCACGCTGCCAGAAATATCCTGAAGATTTTCTATTGCCCGGTAGAAAGCTAAAAATTTTTTCTTACTGAAGCAGTCTATAAATAATTCCATAGAGTACCTCACCCGTCGGAGGGCTATTCTTACTGAATGTAAATTTTCGACAGAGGGTTCACTGAAATAATTTTTTATCGAAGAAAGAAGATTATTGATTCTATTCCCTAAAATTATTTTAGCAGCGTCTGAAAGCTCTTGCTTTTCATTTATGCCTTTTATTTCCCACTTCTTGCGTGCAGCCATAAGAATGTCGAAAAAAATAATTGAATAATTACACGTGTTTTAAAAAAGTTATTACTTTTCCTTCTGAGTTCAGCAAGTTTAAGTCTTTCTATCCTGGCGGAATTTCTTAGTTTTGATTTTGATTAAAATTAATTCCGAAGTTTTGAACAGGAGTAAAAAGTAATTTCACAAATTCTTTTATAATTTTAGCTGATTTTATCTTGCTCTTTTCAGTATGATATACTGCAGGTATATCAATAAATCCTATACTTAATCTATTTTTCACGGATTTAATAATAATCTCGCTTACAGCTTCATAACCGGTGCGTTCAAGCAAAACAAATTTTAATGCTGAATTTTTAAATCCTCTAAAACCGCATTGACTATCATAAATTTTCGTTCTTAACTTAATTGATAGAAGTAACGATGTTAATAAATTGCTGAAAATTCGATGAATTGGAATCTTATAGATTTCTTTCAATCTGTTTCCGATAATCAGGTCGTGTGAATTTAATGAGTCGATAAATTTGGGAATAAGTTCGGGAGGATGCTGCAAATCTGCATCCAACGCAATGGTATGCTTAAAACCTAATATTAGGCTAATCTTAAATCCATCACTTAACGCATAACCTTTGCCGTTATTCTGAGGAATGGAGATCAATAATACTTTATCAACAAGAGGAAAGTGCGAAAGAAAATTATCCGTCGATCCATCATTTACTGCAATTATAAGATCGGCATAAGGAAAAGTGCGGAGTAAAATATCTTTTATAAATCCAGCTTCATTATAAAAGGGAATGATAGCACAAACATTATTTCGCTTTGATGTAATGTTCAATCAATCCTCTCCATCCTTTAATGGCAGGAATCTTAATAGCGCGTGTCAGCCTTTTTCTCAAAGCATCTTTAGATAAGCCTTTTATCAATTGACCATTTTCTGCTAAAGAAATACTGCCAGTTTCCTCTGAAACAATAACGCTAACCACATCAGCCTGTTCCGAAATACCTAATCCGGCACGATGCCTCATACCTAGGCTCTCACCGTTTACGCTTGTTGTAGACGATAGCGGTAAAGTGCATCTGGCAGCTTCAACAATATTATTCCTTACTACTACCGCACCGTCATGAAGAGGAGACCGCGGAAAGAAGATGGACATGAGTAAATCTTTCGACAGCTTAGCGTTTAACAATTCGCCTGTCTCGGTAAAACCTCTTATCCCAGTGGATTTGATAATAATTATCAAAGCACCATGCTGATGCTGCGATAATTCAAATGCCGCATCGGCAATAATATCGGCTGCTCCAGGTGAATCGGGTTTCACAAGCATTCTAAAAAATGGATTGCGGGCTAAGAATACTAACAGTCTTCTAATTTCGGGTTGAAACAAAATTATAAAAGCAATTACCCAGATTTCGGTTACTAAGTTAAGAAGGAAACTTAGTGCGCGGAAATTAGCCGCCTGTGATACAAAAGAGAGAAGCAAAACCAGCATCAAACCGATAAAGATTTGTGCGGCAATAGTTCCTTTAAGCAGCGTATAAATTTTATATATGACAACCGAAACAATTACAATGTCTAATAAATCGGCAAAGGTGACAGTAAGAAATCCTATTTTGAATAAATCAAACATAAAGCGTTTAAGTAAGTATCTCTGTTAATTTAGAAGTTTGGACACCGATCTTTGAATTATGAGTACGGATGATACGCGCTCCGTATCTAATAGCTAAACTTTCAATAACGGCAGAAGGTATGTCTCGCTTATCAACATCAAGCTCTAATATTTTCCCGATAAAGGATTTGCGTGATACTCCAATTAAAATGGGATAACCCATACTCTTAAAATCTTCAAGTCTTCTCAGCAGTTCAACATTGTCTTCAACTCTTTTTCCAAAGCCGATGCCCGGATCGATAAAAATTTTATTAATACCTTTTTTCGATAACTTTAATGCTTGCTGAGATAGAAAATCGTAAACTTCTTTAACTACATCCTCGTATACCGGATTATTCTGCATATCGGCAGGTATTCCTTTCATGTGCATAACAATACCGGCGGCATTATATTTTTTTACAACATCTATCATAGAAGGATCGAATGTAAAACCGCTTATTTCATTTACGATTTTAACACCTGCCCGCAATGCTTCTTCGGCAACAATTTTTTTTGTTGTATCGATGGATAAAATGGTTTCAGGATAATTTTTTAAGATTTTTTCAATTACAGGCATCACTCTTTTTAGTTCACTTTCAGGCGAAACAGGTTCGGAACCGGGTCTGCTGGATTCGCCTCCCACATCAATTATATCCACTCCATTTCCCAACATTTCTTCGGCATACTTAAAAGCATCATCGGGTTTATGAAATTTTCCGCCATCGGAAAATGAATCGGGAGTAACATTCAGCACCCCCATAACATAAGACTTGTTGAAATTAAATGTGCGGTTTCCTATCTGATAAACCTTAGCGTCATATTCTTCGTAATTTTTAATCACGTTGATAATTTTATATCCGATGTCCTCATCACCGTGGGAAACAATTTTCCGGGCAATCTCTTTTAATTTATCGAGGAATCCGGGAATTAATAAATCAACATATTTAGTTTTCTGTCCGCTGGCTTTATAACAAATTTCTTTTTCACGCAGAACTATCTTCTGGACAGTCTCGGCAAGTGCGGCATTTATGTTGTTAAGTTCAATTCCGATTAGACCGTAGCCGTACACATCTCTAAAAATTTTATACCTTGCGCTGTAATTTTTAAATACTTCAGGTTGAGAGAGATTTGTAATTTTAATTAACAATCCGTCACCTTAGGAATAATTGTCTTATCGAAGTTATTATTTTTTATTTCTTATTTATTAACCAGAGAATCTGTTTTGAAATAGAACTATCGAAATCCGTTTCAATCAACAACAAAAATAAAATCTGCTGTTTCTATTGTAGAGACGCCCGGTCCGAAGGATCAATTCGACTGCAGCGTCATTTGCGAAAATATTATTTTGCCTCAGCAAATAAGATAATACCTCTCGTTTTGAATTGATAGAAAAACTTCTATCAATCAATCAAAGAACCTGCTTTTGATATACAACTTGACCATCCATTATAGTTATCTCAATATCGTAATGATCATCTAACACAACAATGTCGGCGTCCTTTCCCACTGCTAAAATACCTTTTGTATGATCCATGTTTATAACTTTAGCTCCATTAAGGGATGCCATTCTTACGGCTTCGGTCATCTTTGCATTCGCGCTTTCAACCATATTCTTAATGGCTGTATTTAAAGTCAATGTGCTTCCTGCTAAAGTGCCGTCGGCAAGATAAGCCCTCTTTGATTTCATAAATACTTTTTGATCGGCAAATTCATACTCACCTTCATGCATCCCCCCGGCTCTGATTGAATCAGACACAAGCACTATTCCGCTGGCGCCTTTAAGCTTAAGCAGCAGTTCCATAACTGCAGGATGGACATGAAGATTATCTGCAATCAATTCAATCTTCAGTTCATTGCGCAGCAGTGAACCTAATATTACTCCGGGATTACGATGATGAAATGAACGCATTGCATTGAAAATATGGGTAACATGAGCGGCACCGTTGTCAATTGCTATTTCAATATCGGCATAAGATGCCATCGAGTGACCGATAGATAAAACTACACCTTTACCCGCGGCAGCTCTCATAACATCGATGGCGCCCGGCAATTCGGGAGCTATTGTCATAATTTTTATATGTCCTCTTGATGCTTCCCAAATTGTTTCCCACGACTCGGCAGTCGGATTCCACAAATAACTTTCGTTCATTGCTCCTTTTAATTCTTTATTTAAATATGGACCTTCCATGTGAATGCCGCGGATGTTGGAATGAGGATGTGATTCGATGTAATCTGCAATCCGATTTAAATCTTTAATTAGTTCATCCTTTGGCTTAGCAAAAAGCGAAGCCATCACGGTAGTTGAGCCGTGTTCAAGAAAGTAGCGTCCTATTTTCTCTATACTGCCTTCCAAATCGTCTGCAAAGCCATAACCAGCCCCGCCATGAACCAATAAATCCACAAATCCCGGACATAATAGTTTACCGCTTACATCGATAGTTTCACAATCAGCGGGGAATCGGACGTCGGTTAATTTACCTAACTCAATAATTTTTCCTTCATTTATCACTATAGCACCAAGCGGCAATTTTCTGAAGGGAGTAATAATGGTGCCGCCAACTAACGCTAACTTCATATAACTACATATCTCCTATTAAATTTTAAAATTAAATTATAAGATTTTTCAATTCAGCCGCAGCAGCGGATATGTTGCCGGATTTAAATATCGATGAACCGGCAACAAATACATCGCAGCCGGCATCTTTAATCATTTTTATATTCTTGTTGCTTACACCGCCGTCAACTTCAATTAAAAAGTTTGCATTTAATTTTTCTCTAAGTTCAACGGCTTCTTTTATTCTTCTTAATGAATTAGAAATAAATCTTTGCCCTCCGAATCCTGGATTAACTGACATGATAAGTAATAAGTCTACATATTCTGCAATATCGTTTAAAGAGTTGATTGGAGTTGCGGGATTAATAGAGACGCCTGCTTTAACTCCTAACTCTTTGATACGTGAAATAGTTCTATTTAAATGAACATCTGCTTCGAAGTGCACCGTCAGATAATCGGCGCCTGCCTCAACGAAATCCTCGAGATATTTATCCGGCTTTTCGATCATTAAATGAACATCAAGAGGAAGTTTGGTTGCTCGCTTTGCTGCTGAAACTACAATGGGCCCAAAAGTGAGATTAGGAACAAAATGACCATCCATCACATCGCAATGAATCCAATCTGCTCCACCTATTTCCGCTAACCTGATTTGTCCGGCTAAATCTGAAAGATCGGCTGACAAAATTGAAGGTGCTAAAATACCCATCATTCCTCGATGAATTCTTCAGCTTCGGTATCGGCTGATTTTGTTACAAAAAGGTCAACGGCATCGCCCCTATTAACTCTGTTACCTTTACTGGGGTATTGATCGAGAATAGTATTCGGCAGCAGCGAGAATGAACGCTGATAATTTATTTTACCTATCACTAATGAACTATCTGAAAGTATTATCTGAGCTTCCGTTAATGATTTTCCGATTAGATCAGGAACAGCTATTTCACCTAAGCCTGACCCGATACTTACCGATACTCCCACAAATTCACCTCTTTTCAATGGGGTTCCCTCGGTGTACTGCTGATCGAATATCATATCCTTTGGCTGATTAGAAGGAACTTCTTCAATTATTCCTAATTTTAATCCAAGCCGTTCGAGTGAAAATTTAGCATCGCGAATAGACTTACCTCTTAACTGCGGAACATATACAATCGGTTCGCCGCCGCTAATATATAGATGAACTCTTCTTCCCTCTTTTACCATTTCGCCGGCTTTTGGTCTTTGCAAAATTATTGTTCCTTTCGGAAATCTTTGGTCGAAGGTTGTATCACCTACAACCGGCTGCAGAGATACATCTTCGAGACGTCCAATTGCAGCACTCTCTATTAGTCCGACTACATCCGGAACAGTTGTTTCGGGTGAACTGACATACCATGGAAAAACGAAGCGGTCCAAGATAAGCACTAGTAAAAAAAAGCCGATGCAAAAGTAAATAAACTTCTTTACAAATGGTTTTTGAAGGAGATTTTTCATTTGGTCAAATATATCAATTGCCTATTTCTTATACAAATAAGCGGTTTTTTATTGATTTGTCTAAAATGTCTTCTGACTGTAACCACTCAAAACACACTCGCATAAAATGTTAATTAGATTTCTAAAACGAAACCCTACCAGCTACTGCATAGCTATGATGTGTAAGGTAAAATTCTTAGGATTTATTTTTTGCCTTTCAATACCAAAAAATAATATCATCCCTCCCGCCTGCCTGCATCAGTTTGTAGTGGCGGGCAGGTCGGGATTTTACTGATGGGGTATTGTTTTGTTAGAATCATACCATCCCTTCGGGATTTTAGTTCTTTTCCCGACCGAAGGTTCCTTAGGAAAAGCTTTTCCTAAGGAACCTTCGGTCGGGATCGTTCCGATTAGTTTTAATTCGTAGCGCGAATCAATTAACCCCGAAGGGGTGTAATGATTCTAAAAAATTGTAATAAGAGAAGGTAAAACCCCAAAGGGGTGAAATTATTATCCACAATATTATGAGAACATTCTTATCATCTTAAAAGTGTTGTTTCTTTTTTAGGTTACGTTTATAATGATTTAATAATGAACAACTTATATATTCTTAAATACGACTATTTAAGAAAATATCTCTTAGATTTTTTACGCTTATAATTTGAACTCTATCCAACCTTTCCCTTAAAAAGGGAAAGGCTTATTT
>JAGUYG010000088.1 GCA_020061465.1 Ignavibacteriales bacterium | reverse complement strand
GTTGAAAGGATTAGGATAGTTTTGAAATAAATTGAATACTTTTGAAATCTCTTTCCCGCTGTAATCACTTTCTTTTATCTCAGTTACTTCATTGAATTTGTCAAGCATAATATATTGAACTAATTCTTTTGCCTGTTCCATTTGCATATAGTAAAGCGGAAAACTTAGAGTAATTACTTTATAATCATCGCCAAGGTATTCCACACCAACAGGCATCCCTTTCATACTGCCTTGCGCCGTTGTTGAGTCATAGTTCGTATTGTAATAATAGATTTCATATGCAGCGGGAGAAGCCGATATGCTTTCGACATTTGTTAAGTGATAGCCCATGGATGCACGGGTCTTTGTTGAGTCGACAAATAAATCAGAATAATTATTTCCATGTGCAATTGCACCGATGAATCTTGAACCGAATTTCCAATCCACCGATTGAATTTTAAGTACATCAGTAAAGAAATCCCCTTCTTCAAAAACCTTTGGGTAAGAATAAGTTGTATCTAAACTTTTTGATGGATAAAATCCTGTAAAAAATAGTTTACCTCCAAAGGTTAAGTAATTTTTTAATATATTTTTTAATTCGGCTGAGTGCTGAAAATATTTAAAATCATCATTATGCCAAACGATTGTAGAATAAGCGCCTAATTCAGAAAGAGTAATTTCACCTGATTTTGATACATCGTAACTTGAAGTCTTAAAATCAATAAAACATGAAGAATAAAAAGAATTCAATTCTTCGCAATTAATGTCGTCAGAATTACCATCAACAATTAAAATACCATTATCAAGTGATATTGAGCGAGCGGTTACAACATTATTAAAAATACTTTCTCTTCCAGAACTATCAACGGCTTTAACTTCATAATAATAGTATGTGCCACTTTCCACTTTAGAATCAATAAAAAATGTATCTTCAACAATTTCAGTGTTTTGTTTTATAAACGATCCGTTTTTTTCAAGTGATCTGTACAAATTATATCCTGCTATTTCTTTCTCATTTTTATTCCAGGAAATCTTAATCTTCTGATATAGGGGATCGACTATTATTTTTGTAACCGGGTTAGGAAAATTAATTAATTCGGAAGATGCAACAGTTGAACCTAGTACTGCTTTTATAATTTCTATTGAATAATCTAGATTATAATTTTCCACTATGTCATTAATTGAATGATAATATGGGCTCAATTCGGCTTCGGAAAAGAAAATAGCAGGATAATTGTTGTTTTCAAAAAATGAAGCATCCCCAACAGGATCATAATACCCATCTTTTATATTAGACAGCGAATATTTTATCGAAATATTTTTTGCAAATTCCTTATAAAAACCTGAATAAGGATATGAATGGATTAAGAATTCGCTTTGATCTGTTTCCTTTGATGAATATAGAATCATATCGACATTTATCATCAACGATATATTTGAATCTTCTTTTCTTAATGAATCGGCAATATATTTTGATCCGGTTGGATAACCCACTTCTTCACCTGCAAAAGCAATAAAATAAATAGTAGATGAAGGAGTATAATTTAATTGTTTTAAAACTCTAGCTATTTCTAAAATACAAGCAACACCGCTTGCATTATCATCGGCACCGGGCGCATTTAGATAAGGATTGCCATAGTCATTCGCTGAATCATAATGGGCGCCTATAATAATTTTTTGTGCCGTATCAATATTTCCCGCTAATATTCCAATAACATTACTTTGCAGAGTATAAGTTGTATCATATGAGACACTAAGACACATTTTAATAAAAGAATCCACCTTTACTTCATTGAAACCTGTTAAATTAAAGTAATTTACTAACCATTTTACAACATCTTTTCTGTTTTCTGCTAAAGCCCATCTTGTTTTAAATCCCTGCAAAGATGATATGATAGAATTCACGCTGTCTATATTAAGCCCGTTTATACCAAGATTTATTATTGAATCTATCTCGTTAAAAGAATATTGTGCCTGCTGATTGTAAGAAATAGAATTAAACAAAATTATTAATGCAAATACTTTTATGAAGCTCAAATTCATCTCATAAGTTTCATATTATTTTTGGGTTGGACATGGTACTATCTGTCCGTAATATCGGCTTCCATCTGGATTTGTACAAAAAACATTTGGTTTATTTATCCAGCAAATGCATCCTGTATATTCATAATCAAGACATGTACGACAATTAAATGTATATGAATGACAGTCATAGTATTTGTGAGGTAAGGGAGAAACATCAGCCATTACCCCGGTCTTCGAACACGGTGTGTCATAACACATTCCATTGTGGCAGCAGAGTAACTTAGTGTCAGCGAATACATTATTTTCAAACGCTAACTCACTGAAACCGAAAATAACTGTTCCTAACAGGAATACTATTAGAATTAAACCGGTTCGATTATTCATGATAAACCTCCTTTTTTGTTTTATTTTGTGTTATATCTAGCTTCTTAAAAATTTCATCAATTAAGTTTTGGTTTAATATACCTGTCCAAGTATTTATTACACTTCCCCTGGCGTCGATGAGATAAGTTTGTGGTGTTACAAACGCCTTATAATTTATTTTAAATTCATCCTTCATTACCGAATAAATTGGAAATAGAATCTGATTCTTCTTTGAATATTCCAATATAGCCGAAGTAGAGTCCAAAGAAATTCCTATTATCCGTATATCTGCTCTACCTTTAAGAGAATTTGCAAGTTCATTCCAATTAGGTATGTTTAATTTACATGGATTGCAACCTGTTGAAAGAAGAAATATTAGTGTTATCTGATTGTTATTATAATCGATATAAAATTCTTTTTCTTCTAAAGAGGTAACTGTGATAGGTTTTGCAATTTCACCTGGTTTTAATACGTCTCTATCAGTAGTTAAAAGCAATAATCGATTTTTCAGCTCTTTGTTTTGCAAAGCAAAAATTAATGATTGAACTCCAAGAAAGAAAAAGATTATAATCAAGAAAACATTAAATATATTCTTAAGTATTATTTTTCCTTTTAATTTTGCGATTAATTCACTGTGAAATTTATTATCCCTATAAAACGAAGTAATCATTACTCCCATCGCGATAAAAATTATGTTTCGGTATACAGTTGTAAAATCAATTTTGTCTGTTGTTAAGCTGCCAAAGCAGCCGCAGCTTACTTCTTCTCCCTCAAATATTTTACTTACTATGACAGTAGTAAATAATGCAAGTAGAGATGTAGCAGCTAATCCGGTTAAACTTGTTCTTATATTGAAGAGTAGCAAAATTCCTAAGGTTGCTTCGATGAAAGGGAAAAAATAGGTCAAGAATTCGATCTGCCATAAATTAAGCATCTTAAACTTACCCAATGCAATGCTAAATGCATTAAGATCCATAAATTTCATTAATGCGGAGAATATGAATATAGTACCGAAGATAATTCGTAAAGAAGTGAAAAAGCCGGATTTGAACTTAATATTTTGGAGGATATACATTAAAATTACCCCCTATAATTTAAGCTGCTAAAAAATACTATCTCTATGTTCTAAAGTCAAGCTAAGTTTTATTAATCCTTTACGAGGATCGGTGGATAATTTGGTATGGCGTTATTCTACAATAATTGGACTTCTGCGATTTCCTTTTCGAAATGAAGCGTAATTTTAAATTCATTTCTTTTAATACTACAGAAGTATTGCCGCTATTAATGGCTGTGTTCTTTTGGGAAGAAGTAAGGAGTCAGAAGTCAGAAGACAGAATGTTATGTTTGATTAGAGATGACATCTCTTTACCACTTCGCTGTTCGGAAAGATGTCATCTCTTTCAGATAGTTTGTTACAAAATAAATTTACTTAAGTCGCGGTCCTTGACGATAAATTCAAGTTTTTGCTTTACGATTTTTGGAGTTATCCGCACTTTGTCGGCTGGTAATTTATCAGGCACATCAAAAAGAATTTCATCTAACAAAGTAGTTAAAATAGTATGTAGTCTTCTTGCACCGATGTTTACAACCTGTTCGTTTACTTCGGTGGCTATTCGTGCAATTTCGCGAATTGCTTCTGCCGTGAATTCGAGCTTGACACCTTCGGTTTCGAGCAAGGCACAGTATTGCTTTAGCAGCGCATTCTCAGGTGTGGTAAGTATTTTGACAAAGTCATCTTCGGTTAAACTTCTTAATTCAACTCGAATCGGAAAACGTCCTTGAAGTTCTGGAATTAAATCCGAAGGTTTTGAAACGTGAAAAGCACCAGAAGCTATAAAGAGAATATGTTCTGTACGAACAACTCCGTATTTAGTATTTACGTTTGAACCTTCAACAATTGGAAGCAGATCTCTTTGAACCCCCTCACGGGAAACATCGGGTCCTGCCGAGCGTCCTCCTCCGGCAACTTTGTCTATTTCATCAATGAATACAATACCGGAATTTTCCACACGTTCTAATGCTTCTTTCTGTACGGCTTCCATATCAATTAGCTTTTGAGCTTCTTCCTGTGCGATTATTCTGCGGGCTTCTGCAATGGGAGTTTTTCTCTTCTTCTTTTTCTTTGGAAGGATGTTGCCCATTATTTCCTGAAAATTTATTCCGAGATCATCCATACCAAACGGACCAAGCACCTGCATTCCGAAAGAGTTTTGAGAAGCTGCATCAAACTCTATCATCTTTTCATCCATCTCACCGCTTTTTAATTTAGCTTTCATCCATTCTCTGGTTTTTACATTTTGGTATGCTTCGCTTTCCTGAATGTTTTCAGAAGCACTTGCAGGTGCAGGGTGGGCTGTTTTTTTGAGCGGGGGAATTAAAATATCAAGAATTTTTTCTTCCGCTAATTCCATTGCCTTTGACTGAACTTCCATCGTCTTTTCAGACTTGACCATGTTAACGGCAATATCCGCGAGGTCGCGTATCATCGATTCTACGTCTCTTCCGACGTAACCTACTTCGGTAAACTTAGAAGCTTCAACTTTAATGAACGGCGCTTCGGCAAGCTTAGCCAGGCGGCGTGCTATTTCAGTCTTTCCAATTCCCGTTGGTCCGATAAGGATAATATTATTCGGTAAAATTTCTTCTTTCAGATGATCGGTAATCTGCTGTCTTCTCCATCTGTTTCTAAGTGCTATTGCAACTGCTCTCTTAGCCTCGTTCTGTCCGATTATATACTTATTAAGTTCGGCGACTATTTGAGTGGGAGTAAAAGTTTTTGTTAAGTTATTTTTCTTCATCTATTAATCCGGTTTTTATTTAGCTAATTTTTCTACGTTAATTTTCTCATTTGTGTAAATGCAAATTTCGGAAGCAGTTTTTAGAGATTCTCGAACGATTTCTTCTGCCGAAAGGCTGCTGTATTTTTTCAGCATTTTAGCAGCAGCCAGGGCAAACATTCCACCCGAACCGATTGCAACTATAGCATCGTCAGGTTCGATTACATCGCCGTTGCCAGATATGATCAATGCTTTGTCCTCACTGATTATGGCAAGCATAGCTTCAAGACGGCGGAGGTACTTATCTGTACGCCAATCTTTTGCAAGTTCAACAGCGGCACGGTAAACATTTCCTTTATATTGCTCCAGCTTATCTTCAAATCTTTCCATAAGAGTAAAGGCATCAGCCGAAGCGCCGGCAAAACCGCAAAGCACTTTTCCTGCGGCTAACTTCCGGATTTTTACAGCATTGTGTTTCATCACGGTGTTGCCAAGAGAAACCTGACCGTCGCCGCCTAATGCCGCTTCTCCATTATGAATAATTCCTAATATGGTTGTTGCTTTAATTTTATTTCCCATTTTATTACTCCCGTTTCAAAAAAATTAAGGTATATCTTTTTCCTGCTGCCGCCAAAGTTCAAACCATTCTGAGAAAGAGTAAGTAAGAGGCACCGCAGTAACTCTTCCGCCAAAACCCAGGTAACGAATAACATACATGTCTAATTTTTGCACTTCTAATTTATTAAATAAATTTTCATTTATCGTTACTCCGTGCTCGTTGGCAAGCTTGATTGTGTATTCTGTTAAAAAGTCATTAAGCTTTTTAACTTTAAGCTGCCTTGCTAATTTTTCTTTTGATTCTTCAAACGGCTGGTCGAAATAATGTTCGTTTGTACGTTTATCAATTAATTTAAAGATTGAATATCCTTCGGGAAGCTTAATTGGTCCGTAGATTTCCCCTATTTCCATATTAGCTGCTGCTCTGCCGATTTCGCCGTAAATTGTAACCGGAAAAAAGCCGAACTCTCCGCCGTTTTCACGTGTCCACACTCTTTTTGTATGCTGCCTTGCTAATTCCCGAAAGTCAGAGCCTTGATTAAGCTTATTCAAAATTGATTCAACAACTTCAAGGCTGTCGGTTAAAATTTCCAAAATGTTTACTTCGGTCGCGCTATAATTTTTTTGCTCTGTTAATTCAGTGTAGAAATCGTACAATTCATTTTCTTCTACTTCAATGGGAGATAAAATATTTGCTCGAAATATGCTTGCTAAATAGTTGTTCTTCCACATGTCTAAAGAGTGTTTTACATCGGGTAAATTCTGTAATCCTCGTTTATAACCTTCGCGCGCAAAAAGTTCAAGTTCAATGGTTCTTTTAACTCTCGAGTTTAATTTTGCTGCGATAATATCCGGTTCAACTTGTGCGCTGTAAAATCCTTCGAAAATAAAATAACGCAAAAATTCTTTTGTGGATAAAGGCTGTTCGTCAAAATGAATGAAAGGCATATTAAGAGTATCGCTGCCGAACTCCGATTCGATTCTGATAATATCTGCTCCTTCAAGTATCACAGGTGAATCATCCGCTATCGAATCTTTGATTTTCTTTTCAGTTAGGATTGCGCTTATCTTATCAGAAATATTCCAAAACAAATTACCGTCGGTTTCAATTCTTTTGCCTGAAATTAGCTGTTTGTATAATTCACGCGACAGTTGATCAGCTTTTTTTTCGTTAAGATTTTTTTCTGCTTCTTTCAAAAGTGAACTGAATTGTTCGCCGGACCTCTGGCTCGGGAAAGTTCCGCTAAGCCTGAAGATAAACCAACCCGAGTTGGACTTTAACGGCGGTGTAAATTCATTAAGCTTAAGTTTGAACACGGCTTCTTCGAATGATTCTTCTAAGTCGCCTGATTCTACTTCAACATTAGGCAGGTCTGAACCGGTGAGACCTTTTATAGAATCAAACGAAGTGCCCTCTAAGAGGTTATTATACAGCTTAAAAATATTTGTTGAATCTTCAGCAAAGAGAGGATCTAAAATCAATCCTGTGATGTATTTATTTGCTTCCTCAAGAATTTCATCATGATTGACAGTAACTTTATTTTTGACTTCAAAACGATACAGCGCATCTCGTATAAACATTTTCTCAAGCGCTTTGAAAGTAGTGTTCATTATTTGGTTTGAATCAAGCTTTAAATTTTCGGTTTCCAATGCCCAAAGTTTTTCAGCAATCATTGAATATAGCAAGTCGGATTTTAATTTCTCTAATCCGCCAACGCCTTTTTTGTATATCTGCGGCGTTAGTTCAAATCTTTCTTTAAATTCTCGGGCAGTTATCGTGTTATTTCCAATTTTAACCAGGACGCTGTCGGTTTGCGAATTTGTGGTAAAAGCACATAATGTCAGAATGAATAAAATCTTGAAACTAATTCTCATTTAATTTCCATAGCATTTTTTGAATTGAATAATTTCGATAAGCTGATGGGAAAAATCCTCGGTACAGTATTTTGATAATCCAAATACTGACTGCCGAATCTATCAATCATCTTTCTTTCTTCATACAAGGAGCCGATATAAAAGTAGATACATATGCAGACAAAAGCAGTCAAGTAAAACAAATCCATTTGAGGTCTGAAAGCCAAAATGATTATTGAGAAAAAATAAATCGGATGTCTCACATATTTATAAGGTCCCTCAATTCTTAAAGTAAGTTTCTCATCCATGTCCGTAACATCGTAATTATTATTAAGCCAGCGGAAGATTTGATCAATTCCTAAAAACTCTTTTAAGTTGAAGTATCTTAATGTCCATAAAATCCCGACTAATCCCACAATTTGCGGCAGTAAAATAATAAAGTCGAAAGGATAAGGTAAGTCATAAATTATTATGTGCGGCTTAGGAGCTAAATCGTAAACAATAAATAAAGTGATGAATGAGATGAGGACATAAGTTAGTCTATAGAAAGCAATCAGGTTTCCAAATTTGCTAATAAGGATTTTTTTAATTTTTGTTGAAGCTAAAATGGAATGAATAAATCCAAACAGTCCGAACAGAATAATTATTAAAAAGATATCAATGATTACTCCGGTCATATTTCCTTACGAAGCCTTGCAATGGGAATCCTCAAGTGTTCTCGATATTTTGCAATCGTTCTTCGTGCGATGTGAATTCCTTCCTGGTTTAACATTTCGGCTAACTTATCGTCGCTGAAGGGCTGGTGTTTATCCTCGTTCTCGATTAATTCTTTTAATCTTTCTTTGATGTGTTTATTAGAAACTTCTTCGCCCGAATCGGTTGAAAGTCCTTCACTGAAGAAATATTTTAGTTCGTGTATACCCATGGGGCTTTGCACGTACTTTCCGTTTACCACCCGGCTGATAGTAGAGATGTCCATCTGTATTTCTTCGGCGATGTCTTTATAGATCATAGGCTTAAGAAACTTCGGTCCTTTTTCAAAGAACTCATATTGTTTTTCAAGAATTGCCCGCATGATTTTCATTAAAGTTTCTCTCCGCTGCTGGATGCAGGCAATAAACCATTTAGCCGATTCAAATTTTTCTCTTAAGAATTTATAAGTGTTTTTTTCTCTCTCGTTTTTCTTGCCGCGTTTGTTGTTCTCAATCATTTCAAGATAGGTTTTACTCAGCGTAACGGAAGGTACGCTTCTATCATTTAATGTAATGATGAAATTATCTTCCACTTTTTCAATAATAAAATCCGGGGTTATTTGATTCATCTCTTCCGATTCGATATTTCCTTCGCCAGGTTTAGGGTCAAGCCGTTGAATCAGATTATTTACATTTTTCAGCGTTTCATCTGTAAGATTCATCTTTTGTTTAATCGCTTCGAAACGTTTTTTTGTGAAATCGTCAAAAAAATGTTCAAGCAGTTGCTCGGCAAGGTACTTATAGTAAGGATCAAAATCGGAGTAACGCAACTGAACTAAAAGACATTCCTGCAAATTTCTCGATGCGATTCCAGGCGGATCAAATCGTTGTATTTTTTTAAGAAGCGCTTCCGCTTCATTGAAAGGAATTTCGATGTGCTCAAACATACTTAATTCGTTCAGGATTTCCTTCAAATCTCTTTTAAGATATCCATCGCTGTCGAGGTTTCCTATTATCTCTTCGCCGAGTGTAAAAAGATTCTCATTCAAATTTAATAAACGAAGCTGATTGGTAAGATGTTCGCTCAGGCTTTCGCGTGCAGGAGCCACAGGCTGGTAAACTTCATCGTCTTTGCTTCTGTTTACTCTATCCGATTCATATTCGGAATCGTTCATAAAATCTTCAAGGTCAAATTCTTCCTTATCAAAATCTTCATATTCTTCCTGTGCTTCTTCTTTTTCTTTTTCCGGCTGCTCTTGTGTTAAATCAATTTCAACTTCCATTATCTCTTCTAAAATCGGATTCAATTCTAATTCGGTTTTTATTCGCTGTTCAAGTGCAAGCGTATTAAGTTGCAGCAGCTTCTGATATTGAATCTGCTGCGGTGAAAGTTTTTGCTGTTGTGCTAATTTCTGGTTTAATGATAACATATTTAAATACCGGATACCTGTTTTAATTTATCGTAACTGTTTTTACCTAATAGCCTAATTAATGCTTCTTTGCAGAAGTCGATTAGTCTTGCCCGCTCTTTTTCGCCCTTTTCGAGAGCGTGCGAACACTGCCTGAACTCTTCAAATCTCAATATATTGCCGCCGAAATGTGCAACTCGTATCGGGAAAAGATGGCAAGAGAGCGGCTTCCTAAATTTGATTTTGCCGTCAAAATATGCTCTCTCAATAGAGCACTTAGCGATATTGCCCTCATAATAAACAAAAACACAATCTTTTTTGTCTACGCTTCTTGTAAAATAATCGCTGCTCTTAAGTTCAAAAAATCCGTTTTTTTCTAATATCTCACGATTTTTCGCCGGTAAATATTCTTGTACGATGTCTAAAACCTGCGAAATTATTGATATTTCGTCACTTCTAAGCGGGGCGCCAAATTCACTTTCGTAGGTACAGCAAGCTCCTTTGCACTTTTCCAAATCGCAGGCAAAGTATGAATCTATAACCTCTTCACGTACTAAAACCTCGTCAACCGAGACAAAATTGCTTACAAACATTGGAATAATTTTTGTTGATAAGATAACAATTTGTTCGTAAATAGAAAAGTGAATCACCTCCAGGTTAAAATAAATAGCACTATATTTGATTAACTTTTTCATAAAAATTATTTTACTGTTTAGATATTTACTTTTAAGCAAAAGCCTCTACTTTCAATATTAAAATAAGCTTCATCGAATGAATTCTCATAAACAAAAAATTCTGGTTATAGACGATCTGCCCGATAATGTTTATACGCTAAAAGAGATTTTAACCACCGAAAATTTTGATGTAGTTTCAGCAATGGATGGTGAATCAGGAATCAAAGCAGCCGTTAATGAGATGCCCGATATGATAATTTGCGATATCATGATGCCGAAAATGAACGGATTTGAGGTGATGAATTCTCTGAAGAACAATCCGAAGACTGCGACAATACCTTTCATTTTTCTTTCAGCAAAATCCGAAATTAAGGACATCCGTGAAGGAATGAAGATAGGCGCTGATGATTATATAACAAAACCGTTCGATCATAGAGAATTGTTGAACGTGATTAAAGTCCGTCTGAAAAAGAAAGAATTATTTGAGAAGAAGATAGAAGATCTGAGACAAAGCATATCCTTTGCAATACCGCATGAATTAAAAACTCCGCTTATGTCAATTTTAGGTTTCAGCCAAATACTTATGGAGGATTTTAAGTCATTAAAGAAAATAGAAGTTTATGACTTTGCCGAAAAAATTCATTCTGCCGGCGAAAGGCTTAACAGCTTAATACAAAAAGTGCTGCTTACCATAAATCTGGAATTTATTTCAAAAGACCCGCAGCAGCAGCAATCGTTTGTTAACGGATTTACGGACCACATAAGTGAGTTTATTTCCACCACTGCATTTGAAATGGCGGATGAAATAGATCGAACGAAAGATTTGATAATCGAAATCGGAACGGCTCAATTAAAAATTTCCTCACAAAATTTTAAACACGTGCTTATTGAGTTACTTGATAATGCATTTAAATTCTCAAACAAGGGGGATACGGTACGAATTGTGGGTTTAATAAATCAGGATAAATATAATTTATACATAATTGACCATGGCTTGGGAATGTCCGAGGAACAAATTGCAAATATCGGAGGGTATTTTCAATTTAATAGATTTGTTCACGAGCAGCCGGGTATAGGTTTGGGGCTTACTATAGTAAAGAGAATTGTTGAATTACACAAAGGCGATTTTTCGATTGAAAGTATTCCGGGTAAAAAAACCCTCGCAAAAGTCTCTCTGCCGTTAGTTTAGATAAAATTATCTGAATATATTAAATCGATAACAGAAATTTAATTTGAAATCTCAAATGTAGAGACGGGGCATTCCGAATGTTTTTCCTAAAGAACCTTTGGTCGGGACAAGTTACCCTGTCTTTACAACCGTATAACACATAACACATTATATAGTTTGGTAACAAATTCAAATAATTTTTTTAATTTTTCAGAAAGGTAACCTTAGCAAGTTAACAATGGATCTAAAAAATAAAGTTGTAGTTATTACAGGCGCTTCAAGCGGCATAGGACTTAAGATTGCAGAGCAATTAGCCGACGAAGGATGTCATCTCGCTCTCTTAGCAAGACGAATCGAATTGCTTGAAGAAATAAAGAAAAGAATCAGCCGCGATGATTTAAATATACTAACACTTAGGTGCGATATTAGTTCAAGAGAAGAAGTAACCCATGCATTTACTGAAATTTTTAAAGTTTTTAACCGCATTGATATTGCTTTACTCAATGCCGGAGTCGACCATCGAATAAAAACCAAAAATTTTAATTCGAAATATGCAGAAGAAATATTCGGAGTTAATGTATTAGGATTGATTTACTGTGTAGAAGCATTACTGCCAAAATTAAAAGAACAGCAACACGGAATGATTGTAGGTGTTTCCAGTCTTGCTGAAGTAAGAGGATTTCCGAAGAGCGGTTTTTATTGCGCAAGCAAAGCCGCCGCCTCAAAATTTTTAGAGAGCATCAGAGTCGAGTTGAGAAAATACAATATAAAAGTTTTAACGGTAAAACCCGGATTCGTTAAAACGCCAATGACAGATAAAAATGAGTTTAAGATGCCGTTCTTAATGGATGTTAAAAAGGCAGCAAGCATCATCATCAAAGGGATGAAAAAAGAAAAAAGAATTATCCAGTTTCCTTTTCCGTTAGTGATTGGAGCATCTCTAATAAAAATGCTGCCCGATTTTATTTTCGATTACTTAGCATATTCGCACGTGCAAAACCTCGATAAGAAACGGAAATAGGTTTATTAACCGGCAATAAAAGGTGTGTACTAGAAAACATTACATTCGTGTTATTCGTGTTAATTAGTGGCTAATACTACATTTAATAAAAAGAAGATGATATAATCAATGGTTATAACCAACCATCAAGGTCTGTATTCCCATCAGGCTTTAAATAAAAAATTCGGGATTTGATCCAAATCTTTTTTATATTGAAAACAAACAACCTGATGTCAAAACTTTTATCAACAATTTTCATTTTCGCATTCCTTCAGGTAACTGCACAGCAAAAAACCGGTTTGATCTTAAACGAGATCATGTTTAATCCGGTAAGCGGACAAAATGAATTCATAGAATTATTCAACCTAAGTGAAACCGATGCCATAGATTTAACCGGTTATAGAATTAAATATTATACCACTACTACAACCGATGCAATAATTTCCGCAGGGTACGGAACGCTGTTACCCCCGCTTTCTTATGCTGTAGTTCTGGAAGGCGATTATGATTTTGTTTCGGGCATTTACAACAACCTCATTCCTCCTTCGGCATTGATCGTAAAAATTTCCGATAATGCTTTCGGTTCCAGCGGAATGGCAAATACATCAGACCGCCCTTTGTGGCTTATCTCTCCGGCAGGCGATACCCTTGATGTTTACACTTACTCGGCTGATAATCAAACCGGATTTTCTGATGAGAAAAAAGTTGCTGCCGGCGACAGTGCAAAAAGCAATTGGGCAAATTCATTAACACTTCACGGCACCCCCGGCTCTAAAAATTCTGTAACACCTTCCGAACATGATTTAGTATTAAGCTCGCTTACTTTCAATCCCGCAATTCCAATTATCGGAGAAACTGTAGACGTATATGTTACGATAAAAAATTCCGGTTCACAGACTGCCTCAGCTTTCGAAGTGAAATTATATAACGATGAAAATAATAACTCATTACCGGATGATGATGAACAAATCTATTTCGAAAATTTTCAAAATTTATCTTCAAACGATTCTCTAATTGCGATTCATTCAATAACAGATTTGGAAATCGGCAGTTATAATATAATTGCCGAAATTATGCACGACTTGGATGAAAACAATTCCAATAACCGGCGTAGCGCTATGCTTACGGTTTACCCGCCGGGTAATAATTATAATGATATAGTGATAAATGAAATTATGTATGCTCCTTCTTCAGGTGAACCTGAATGGGTTGAAGTATTTAATCGAACAGAACACTTCATCAATTTAAAGAAATGGAGGCTTACCGATAATTCAGCTTCAGTTGTCATTACAAATTCGGATGTATTTTTATCTGCCGGCGAATACATAGTTTTAAGCAGAGATAGCAGTGTTCTAAATTATTATTCAATTCCCGTCGAAATTGTGGTGTTTAATCTTCCCGCATTAAATAACACCGGCGATGCTGTAGTGTTGAAAGATTCTTTGGGAATTTTAATTGACAGTTTAAGTTATCTCCCTTCTTGGGGAGGAAATACGGGCGGTAGATCTCTCGAAAGAATTTCAATTGAAGATGAAAGCACTCATCCGAATAATTGGGGATCATCAATCAGCAGATATAAAGCAACACCGGGCACAATAAATTCTATCACGCCGAAAAATTATGATTTGGTTTTAAGCGAACTAAAGTCGGTTACGAATTATGCGATAGTTGGAGATACGATTCAGATAAATGCAAAAATCGTCAATAAAGGGTTAATGCCCTCGAATGATTTTACTGTCAAGTTGTTTAAAGATACCAACCGGGATTCAATACCGCAGGCTGATGAGTTGTTAAATTCAATTAGCAATTTGCAGCTTAATTCGCAGGACAGTATAGTAGCTTCATTCTTAATTGAAGATATAAACGAAGGGAATAATTATTTTATCGCTTACATCGAAACAGTTCTTGATGAGGATACTTCAAACAATATCTCTTATTATTCTATAAAAGGAGTTGTTGTAAATGAACTTCGCAACGATTTGGTGATAAATGAATTTATGTATGCTCCATTGACCAATCAACCCGAGTGGATAGAAATATTCAATCGCAGTGAAAAAATCATTGAGATGAAAAATTATCGTATTGCAGATAACGCAGATACGGTAACGGTTATCAATCAATCAATATTACTTTATCCACAGGAGTATTTAGTTATTGCGGCGGATAGCTCAATTAAAAAATATTTTAATATACCTTCGAAGCTCGTTGTAAAGAATTTTCCCGCACTGAATAACACAGGCGATAAAATAATTCTTTTAGATTCTTTAAACAGAACGATCGATTCGTTAGAGTATAAATCAAGCTGGGGCGGTTCGAGCGGCAGATCGTTGGAAAGAATAGATCCCGATAATGCTTCGACAGATTCATCCAACTGGAAAACATCTATAAATAAATACAGAGCATCCCCCGGCTATATCAACTCGGTAACTAAAAAAGATTATGACCCGGTTGTATCTTCTTTTAATATCGATCCCCAATTTCCGGTCTTTGGGGATGATGTTACTCTTTATACTTTCATTAAAAATTTAGGCGAAAAAAACACCTCATTCATAGTGAAGCTGTTTGAAGATACAAATAGAGATTCGCTTCCGGATCAATTCATTACCGGATCAAGCATAATAAATTTGAGTGCGAATGATTCAGTCGTTTACAATTTTGATTTTGTAATTTCAAATTTGCAAAATGCGCGGGATTTCTTCGCAATAATATTTTCCGAAGAAGATCAGGATACAAGCAATAATACCGGCTTTAAAAGTGTTGAACCGGGTTATCCGCCTAATACAATTGTTATTAATGAAATAATGTATACACCTTCGGGCGGTGAACCTGAATGGATTGAGTTATTCAACACGCATGACGATTCCATTAATCTGAAGGATTGGACAATATCGGATATTTTAACTACTCCTTCCGAAGTAAAAATTTCTGAAGAAGTTTTTATGCAAGGCAATTCTTATCTGATTATATCGAGAGACACATCGATCTACAACTATCATCGTTTAATTCCTGCTAAAGTTGTAAGGTTAAATATTCCCAATTTAAATAACGACTTTGACGGAGTAGTGTTAAAAGATAAAAGAGGATTACGAATGGATTCCGTCTTTTACCAGAGTGATTGGGGAGGTACCTCCGGCTACTCTCTTGAAAGAAGAGATAAAGATGCATCTTCTACTCTTCAAAACAATTGGGGCTCTTCTATCGATATTGAGCAAAGCACTCCCGGCAGAATAAACAGCATTACTGTAAAGGAATATGATCTATCTGTTACGGAAGTATCGTTCGAACCCCGTTTCCCTGTGCTGGGTGATAATGTATCTGTTTCGGCTAAAGTAAAAAATTTCGGGCAAGCTCTTGCTGAATCTTTTTCAGTTCAATTTTATATTCTTGATGAAGCAGATAAATCCACAGTAACTCTCTTAGCTTCTAATATTGGCGGTATGCTGCAACCGGAAGATTCAGTAAATATAACTTCTTCTAATGCCGTTGAAAATTTATCGGGTGATATGCTTATTGGTGTAAACATTATCTATGAACTTGATGAAGATACTTTAAACAATTATACCGAGAAAAAATTGAAACCTGGATTCCGTCAAAATATAATTCTCATCAACGAAGTAATGTATGCGCCAGCCGGAGGTGAGCCTGAATGGTTTGAGCTTGTAAATGTTTCATCCGATACATTGAATTTAAAAGATTGGTCGGTTAGCGACGTTCTAACCACTCCGACTAAAAGCTATCTAACTAATGAAGATTTTTTTGTTGCTCCTGGAGAATATCTAATAATTTCTAGAAGCAGTTCGATACAAAACTTTTATCCGGAAATAAATTCAAAAATAATCGAAGCGGCATTCGGCACGCTCGGAAATACATCCGACGGCATAATGGTTTATGATTTTAGGGATGCAATAATCGACAGCTTCTTTTACAAATCGGCATGGGGCGGAAGAAACGGTTACTCACTTGAAAGAGTTTCGTTAGAAGCAGCCACAAACGATAGTTCCAATTGGGCAACCTCACTCAGTATTAGCAAAGCTACACCAGGCGCAGTAAATTCTCTTTTCTTCATTCCTCCTTATAACCGGCACGATGCAGTTATTAATGAAATAATGTTCGATCCCGACAGTGATAACAATGAATTCATCGAATTATATGTTTTATCAGAAGATTCAATAAATATAGGCGGCTGGAGATTTGAAGATGAAAGAGGGAATTACTTTATATTATCGGATACGAGCTTCATTCTTCCGCCGCAATTTTATTTTATTTTTGCCGCCGATTCTTTAGTAATCACAAAGTATCTGCTCGATAATAATTTTATAAATACAGCAGGCAGTTCAACTTTGGGATTAGTAAATACGGGCGAATTAATTTTACTTAAAGACGTTAAAGGAAATACGATTGATTCCGTTTGGTATTCAGATAAATGGCATAATAAAAATATTTTAATCACAAAGAACAGATCATTAGAAAGAATAAATCCGAATCTTGGTGGTAACGATCCATTGAATTGGAGCACTTCGGTAAACGCAGCAGGTGCAACACCGGGTGAAGCTAACAGCATCTTCACAACTAACTTAAATAAGGAGTCGAACATATCCGTTTCACCAAATCCGTTTTCACCGGATAATGACGGCTTTGAAGATTTTACTATAATCAATTATAACCTGACACAAACAATTGCACAAATAAGAGTTAAAATTTTCGACAGCAAAGGAAGATTAGTCCGTACGCTTGCTAATAATTCACCGAGCGGCTCAAGCGGTTCAATAATTTTTGATGGATTGAACGATGACGGCAATGCACTGCGCATGGGAATTTATATCGTGTTTTTAGAAGCCTTGAACGATAATTCGGGCGTTGTAGAAAATTTAAAAACAGTTGTGGTTGTAGCGAGAAGATTGAATTAGTAACTCCTATTAAGAAAAAATCGAGGCATAGAGATGACATCTTTTAAGTCGCTATTGTGTTGCGCAAGATGTGATCTCTGCGAAAGGAGTAAACTAAACTTATCAAAAAAAATATATTGAGGGCTGGAACATGATACTACAATTAGATTGGCTAAAAAGAAAATTTCAATTTGATTTTCCTGTAGAAATTTTTCCCTCCATACTCGAACGCTTTAGAGGAACACCTGTAAGACTTGAAGAACTTATTGAAAACCTTTCCGAAGAAAGCTTAACTTTTAAGCCGGAAGGGAAATGGTCGATTAAGGAACATGCGGGGCATCTGCTCTCACTTGAGGAGTTAGGTGAGAAAAGAATTGACGTCTATCTATCGGGCGCAGAAATATTAACTGCTGCTGATATAACCAACCGCGCTACTAATGAATCCAATTACAACTCTAAATCCATCGGCGATATTTTAAAACAATTTAGGAGTGCCAGAGAATCGCTTGTAAAAAAATTTGATGCGCTTGATGAAAAGCACGCGGCAATTTCTTCTTTTCACCCCAGACTAAAAATGCAGATGCGAATTATCGATTGGGTTTATTTTATGTGTGAACATGACGATCATCATCTTGCGAGAATTAGGGAAATAATAATGAAGATTTCGTAATCTGTTTGTTTTTACAAGCAGAATGTCGAATATTTTTAATCAATCCCGGATACATTATGCTTTATTAAAATCTTTCTTTCAGTTAGGGGGACAAAGTCTTATTTTTGAATTAGAATAATCAAGAATAAATTAAAACAGGATCACTAAAATAAAACTATCAAATTAATTAAAGCCTGCTTAGAATTTAAATGAATAAAGAAATAGCAAAAAAATGGCTAAAGTAATCGAAACATGATTTAATTATGGCTGAAAAAAATATTTCTATTGGGGATTTTAACATTGCTTCTTTTCTTGCTCACCAATGAATAGAAAAATTATTCAAAGCCATTCTTGCATCGGAAGGAAGTCAAATTCCAAGAATCCATTATCTCGATGAACTTGCTAACCTGCTAAAATTATCGGAAGAAACAATGAACGATGTTTTGGAACTGGTTGGTGATTACATGTTTTCGCGTTACCCCGATGTTAGCGCAAGTGTCCCTTTTGAGCTATATGATGAAGAAACAGCCACTTCAAAAGTTAAGACCGCAAAAAAGATTTTTGATAGTTTATCTGAGAGAATTAATAAAATTGAGGATTAAATGGACAATAAATACTGGCTAACAAAACTCGAAAATGAGGTTTTACCTGTTTTGAAAGAGAATTTAAAGCCAAAAAAAATTATCCTCTTCGGTTCAAGGGCAGTTGATTCTTCTGCTCCAGCTTCCGATATAGATCTTATTATTATATCAGATGTTTTTAAAGAGATACCGTTTTTAAAAAGAATGTCTTTTGTTTTGAAACAAATAAAATTTCCAAAGCATCTTGATATTTTGTGTTATACACCTGAAGAATTCGAAATGATAAAAAACACCTCTGCGATTGTTCAAAACGCCCTGACACACTCACAGATCTTGTTCTAAAATTATATACAAAATTCCAAATTTGTGTTTATGTATTCCACTTAATCACATTAAATCTATTCCGGATGAATTCAACTCTAACCAACCAGCTTTTATCTTGCGAAAAAAAAGTGGTTCGAAGATAATAAATTCTGCCGAGTAAAAAATATTTTAGTAAACATCACAAGGAATTAGTTAATGACAACATTAAAACTTCGGGCAAAAGGCGATTCAGTAAGGCTGCTGCAAGAGCTGCTAAACAAAACCGGTTATAATCTTATAGTTGACGGAATCTTCGGGAAAGGTACGGAAAAAGCCGTTATCGACTTTCAGAAGAAAAATAATTTGGTAGCTGACGGCATAGTCGGTACTAAAACATGGACTGTTCTTCATAATATTTCGAGTAATACTTTTGAAGAAATTGAAGAAAAATTTTTAGCCGAAAAAGATTTAATTGCTTTAGCAGCTTCTTTAAACATTGAGCTTGCCGCCGTTAAAGCTGTCTATGAGGTTGAATCAAGCGGAAGAGGTTTTCTTACAGACGGCAGACCAAAAATTCTCTTTGAAGGACACATCTTTTGGAAGCAGTTAAAAAATAAAGGGTTGAATCCCGAAGATTTTAGAGAAGACAATGAAGATGTTCTCTATCCTAAATGGACTAAACAATATTACAAAGGAGGAAGCGCCGAACACGACAGACTTAACAAAGCTAAGTTGATTAATGAAGATGCCGCACTAGAATCCGCATCGTGGGGCATCTTTCAGATCATGGGGTTTCATTATAAAAAAGTCGGTTACGATTCCGTAAAGTTATATGTAAAAGCTACGTATAAATCGGAAGCTTATCATCTAAAAGCATTCGGCAGGTTTATCGAGTCTGAAAATCTCGTAAGGCATTTGAGAAATCATAACTGGGCTGCCTTTGCCCGCGGTTATAATGGTGCTGGCTACAAGCAAAACAAATATGATATTAAGCTGAAAAGAGCGTATAGGAAATACAGCAGTTGATGATGGCTGCTAAGTATGTTATTTTTTTATCGACTAATTGAAATCTATTCTTTATTTTGAAATGCGGAAACAAAAAGTATTTTTTCTTAGATAAGATGCAGCAATTAATTAAGTTGAAGTGGGAATAGTAAAATCAAAAATCATGTAATTGTAAAAAATACATGCCTCAAACAATAAATATATCTTGATAAAATCGTGACAGGTACTGTGATGAAAGCTGCCATCTTGCCCCGTTTGGCGGGATGCAAGCCAAGGATGACAGTCAAAAGGTAATGGTGAGATGCGATAAGCTAAGTTTTTAATTAACTTTGAGTAATAAAAATAGTATGGTGTTATTAATACCAAATAATTACATGTGTTTCCAAAAAGAAACATATGTTTCCTAAAAGAAACAAACGAAAATGATTATTAATAAAGTACTCAACACATTGTTTTCAACTTGGTCTAATATCGTAGTTATGCGTGCGTTAGAAAATTACGCAGTTGGCATTTCAGGCAGAGAGGTTGCGCGAATAGCAGGACTCACTCCCAAAAATTGTTTAATTACACTGTCTATGTTAGAAGAACTCGGTATAGTAAAACGAGTACGCGGTGGAAGAGAGCATTTGTTTACATTGAACCGCGAACATTTTTTGGTTAATGAAATACTTATTCCGGTCCTTGCTGCAGAAAGAAAATACGTTGAACTGATTTCGAAGGAAATATCACGTTCATTAAGAAAGCACACAATAAGTGTTTATGTATTTGGCAGCGTTGTGCGCAAAGAAGAAACCATCGACAGCGATTATGACATTTGTATATTATATAACACTGAAACTAATAAAAAGAAAATTGAAGAACGGCTGACTCAATTAAGCACTAGATTAAAAAAGAAATTTGGCGTTTCATTAGCTCCATTTTATATAACCAAAATTGAATTTGCTAAACGCGCTAAAGCCGGTAAATCTCCTGTCAAAGATATTATAAAAGAAGGTATTCATATTTCCGGACTGAAAATAAAAGAATTGCTGCATGGTTAAAAAGACAACCAGGAAATCAGTTGATAAATCGGCTGCGAGAAATTACAGGATAGTAGCTGAAAGCTTTTATAACGGTGCTGAAGTTGCTAAGGAATATGAATACTGGAATGCTGCAGGTGTTCTCCTTGTTCACTCTGCCATTGCCTATTCTGATGCAATTTGTATTAAGTATGGCGGGACTAAGAGTCAAAGCGAAGACCATCACCAGGTAGTTTCCCTGGTAAAAGAGATGGTTGCTGAATCAAAAGAAAAGAAATCGGCATTGAATCATCTGGAACGAATAATTGAACATAAGACAGCAGTCTCTTACAGCGGGGATATTTACGAAAAGAAAGATATCGATCTATTGTGGAAGTATATTGATCGTTTTAAAAGCTGGGCTGAAAAACTTTTGAGCGAATAGTTTAAAACAGAACAATTTAAGAATGGATAAAATTGATAAGCTAATAATCAACTCACCATTCTCTGAGCCGACTCATTACCTAAGCTGCAACAGCGAAACGCGTTTATTTTCACTTTCCGATGAAATACATACGTTTTGTTTATTTGAACTCAACAGTGGCATACCTTTATCGTAATGATCTTAAAAAGTATAACGGTCTTGGAAGTTTAAACCTGATTCATCCATACTTAAAAAAGTGAAGATGTGATGGGTACTCAAATATTACGGATTATATCTGATGTTTTAGTGAAGATGAGAACTATTCGAAAGAGGCTTCGAAAAACTTTTTCATCTATTCTCTAGTATTACCATTGGAGACATTATATGAAATCTATTTTAACTAAATCTTTTCTTATTATCACTATCTTCTTCATCCACCCTTCGCTCTTTGCACAGCAGCGGTTTGAAGCAGAATGGTTGAAAGAATACATTCAAAATGGAATGGAAAAAGCCGGCGTAACCGGAGCGGCAGTAGGTATTATAAAAAATAATCAGATTGTTTTTAGCGAGGGATTTGGTTTGCGGCATAGAGATAAACCCAACGGAGTTGATGCGGAAACCATCTTTGGTGTTGCATCCGTATCAAAAGCTTTTACTGCTGCCTGCATTGGAATACTTGTGGATGAAGGAAAACTTAATTGGGACGATAATGTAATAAATCATCTGCCATGGTTTCAGCTATATGATCCGTATGTAACAAGTGAAATTACAGTAAGAGACCTGCTTTGTCATCGTTCCGGTTTAGGAACGTTTGACGGAGATCTTTTATGGTATGCAACCGATTACTCCAGAAAAGAAGTAGTTGAAAGAATCAAACATCTGCCGTTGAAAAACAGCTTCAGGGCTAAGTATGGTTATCAGAACGTGATGTATATTGCTGCCGGTGAAGTTATAGAAGCAGTTACGGGCAAATCGTGGGATGAGTTTTTAAGAGAAAGAATTTTTGAACCGCTTGGAATGAAATCATCTTCAACAACTACAAGTATTTTTAATGAAAGAATGAACATTTCATATCCTCATGTAAACGGAGTTCCCCAGGAGTTTATGAATTATGATAATGCCGGTCCTGCTGCATCAGTTAATTCTAGTGTTTCGGATTTACTAAAATGGCTGCAAATGTGGCTAAACAACGGAAAGTTCGAAGATCAACAAATTTTATCTGAGGCTTCGGTGAGGACTATTACTTCTTCTCAGCTTGCTATGGACGGAGGACCCGGCATGACAATTTACGGAATACATTTTCGCAGCTATGGATTGGGCTGGGGATTGATGGATTATTCCGGACGAAAAATAATTGAACACGGCGGCGGCTTGCCGGGTGTGCATACAAGGGTTACTATTGTTCCCGAAGACAGCCTTGGTATTGTAATTCTTACTAATGAACTTTCAGGACTTGTAAATCCTCTGCGAATGAAAATATTAGATTTATTTTTAAATGACAAAGAGGTAGATTATGTTACTGAAGGAATTGAAGCAGTTAAAAAGTATCTTGAAGAAGTTGAAACTAAAAGAAATGAAAGATATGCTTCGAGGATTAAAGGAACTTCGCCTTCCTTTACTTTAAGCGAATATGCAGGAACTTATGAAGATAAAATGTACGGTAAAGTAGTAATTGAAGGAGATAAAAGAGGAATTAAATTGACAATGCTTCCTACTAAAGAATTATTTACTTCAGAATTGGAACATTGGCACTTTAATACATTCCGAATAAAATTTAACGATCCTTTTCTGCCGTATGGGTTTGTTACTTTCACACTTAATGCCGACGGTAAGATAACAGGCTTTACTATTGATTTGCCCAATCCCGATTTCCATTTTGAAAATCTAAATTTTAAAAAAATATTCTGAGGGAATAAGATGAATGAAGAACTATTTAGAGAATCATTAATAGAAATATTTGAAAGAGATTTACTTAAGCTGCAAGAGGAAATTGGTTCATATCCGGACGAAAATTCTTTATGGAATTTAAGCGGGGAAATTAAAAACTCGGGCGGCAATCTATGCCTGCACATAGTTGGAAATTTATGTCACTTTATTGGAGCTGTGCTTGGCGGAAGCGATTACGTACGCAATCGTGACGAAGAGTTCAGCAAAAGAAACGTGCCGAGAGAAGAATTAATCTCACAAATAAATCTCGCGATAAAAACTGTTAAAGAAACATTAAGCCAATTAGATCCAAAAGATTTTGAGGTGGTTTATCCCGAACATGTTTTTGACAAAAAAATGACCGCGGAATTTTTCTTAATTCATCTTGCTACGCATCTGAATTATCATCTCGGTCAAATAAATTATCATCGCCGCTTATTGGCATATTGAAATAATTATTAATTGTAACTCAAAGCGGCAGCTTCGAATACATGGAAATTCAGCATAGAGGGTGACTATAAAGTAATATTTTTTTGTGTTTCTTAGTGTCTTGGAGACTCAGTGGCAAATTAAACTTCGGTTTTTTCCAAAGGATCGTTCCGACAAACGAAATCAAGCAATCAGCCACTAAAGCACTAATTCACAAAGCAGCACAGCGTAGCAGTCAGACTGATCCTTCGGAAAAGCTACAAACAATCAGACCGATCCTTTCCAAAGGAATCTTCGATCGGAAAAGTAGAACTCAACCCTACCCTTCTCTTAACAAGAGAAGGGTTTATCCGTAGGATCTTTAGATTAATAGTGATGTCTTTTTATTCGCAGTTCTGACAGAAATACAAATACAAAGTTAGCACTGATAATAAGTCTCTCTCTT
>JAGUYG010000079.1 GCA_020061465.1 Ignavibacteriales bacterium | reverse complement strand
TGCCAATCTAAAGATCCTACGGATAAGCCCTTCTCTTCTTAAGAGAAGGGTTGTCCAAAGGACTCATTTGAGGGATGAGTTCTACTTTTCCGAAGGATCGGTCTGATTGTTTGTAGCTTTTCCGAAGGATCAGTCTGACTGCTACGCTGTGCTACATATTAAACTCATCGTTATCAAGTTTTCTCAAAACATTAAGATACATTCTCTGCTCCTTCAAAGAGGGAATAGTGTTTTTTTCTCTTTTTATAGGAGAATTCAGATCAATCTTTTCGAATAGATCATCAATCGCATCAAACATATTCACAAGAGGATAGGCTTTATCTCGAAGATAATGAATCAGTTTTAGCGTTCTGAATCCATCGAACCACAAATGTTTTTGCTTTTGAATTTGAGCTTGAGTTTTCGAATTTTTGACGATCCTCGACCAGCTTTCATCAAATTTTTGCGCAAATAAAAATTCTTCAAGCTGAGGATGAATTTGCTTTGCTGCTCGAAGATAATCCGACGGCATCACGCAGTTATTATTGTTAAAAACATTTAGCCATTTTTTCAGTACGACAAAACTTTCAGGATTATAGAGTAAATATTCTTCTTTTATTTTTGTTAAAAACCTTTCGACTCTTTGACCGGTTCCGAAAGGCACACGCCAGGAACTTCTTGAGGATGGATAAACTTTCGTACTGGTTATTCTTTTTATCTCACAAAATTTAGAAAGCTTTTCGAGGAAATAAAAATCCTCTGCTGCCTTTCGTTTATTCATTCCGCCGGCTTTAATATAGCTTAGATGATCGCATGTAATTGTGGAACCGATTGAGTGGTGTGCGTATTTCGAATTTGCAAACCTTAATCCTAAAACATAATATCTTAAAAATATTTCATAACAAATGATTGCCGCTGCATTCCCATTTGCCACGTAAAGAGGATGTTCAAAATTAATAACTGCGGCGCTCAAATTTCTTTTATTATACTGATCATAAATCTCTTCAATATAATTTTCTTGAACAGTGCAATCAGCATCAAGACACACTAAAATATTCTTAGCAGATGAGTTATATGAAAAAATTTTTAGTGCTGAATCCATACCAATTTTTCTTGCTAAGCCAACTCCTCCTTCTTTATCCGGCAGCTCTTTTCCTTTCGAGGAAGCGTCGATTAATCCGAAGGTCATATTTGATTTACAAGTTTTCTTTATAAGCGGATGATAATCATTTTTCTTTTGAATTAGCGCTCTTAACAGTTTGATGCTTTGTTTATTGTTCGATTTAATTTCTTCATTTGAAGAAAGAAGATTGTTTATTACGAAAATTACAGCAGTATGAGAAAGAAAATTGCTTTGATTCATTAATAATGAATTTATTAAAGTAAAAAGATTTTCATATTCAGAAATTGCCGGAACTACAATTATTAAGTGAAGAGGCGAAGTAATATTAATTTCAAGCTCCAAATTTGTTGAAGCTCTCTTGCTCAAATAATTTTTTACATTCGGAGGAAGTTCTTTATGTTTAGTCATTGATTGAACCGGTAATTATTTTTTCGGCTTCTATAATGCTAACTGGATCAATCCAATTTATTTTAATCACTTCCCGTTTCATCTTTCTAAACCAGGTCATTTGGCGTTATCAAAATTATATATTTATAAATATAACTTTGCACCTATAGAATTATGATCAAATTTCCTTTCCTATTGTTCGCTGCTATAAGAAATAATTTTAAACTTAACATGGATCAATCTTTTTAAGAAAAATTTTCTGTGATTATTTGCTAATATTAAAAGAATTGATCGAGAACAACTATTATAATCGTTCTTTCCAATACCCAGGACTTCGTGATTGATGTGCAAATGTGGCAATAAAAATTTCATTTTTCTTTATTTGATAAATTACAGTAAAAGGGAATCTGTTGGTAAGACATTTGCGAGTGTTTTCTGAATATCGAGGATAATTTTCAGGAAATTCGATAATTCTCAGAATGGTTGAATAAATTTCTTCTAAAAATTCTAAACCAGGACCGATTTCTCTGGTTTCATAAAAATTTACTGCTTCATAAAGTTCGTCACGAGCCTCGGGATGAAAAGTGTATTTCATCGTGCAAGTCGGTTTCTAATTTCTCTGACTACCTGTTCACCATTTATAGCTTCAATCTTCCCTTCATCGTATTCTTTTACACGTTTCTCAGCTTCAATTTTCCACAACCGAGCTATCTCTGCCTGAGTTGGAACATTAAGGCTTTCTAATATTTTTTCCACCAATTCCGCCCTTATTTCACGGGGCAAAAGCATAATTTCATCTGATAATTTTTTAATTATATCTGTCATAAATTGTCCTCATCAATAAATTATATAGTAATGAAAAGCTTTTATCAATGTTAATATTAATCTTGATTTAATATACTTTAAATTAAAGGTTAAAGTCAAAGTATATAATCCTAAGTAATCGCGCTTCTCCAGCGGGAAATTTTTCATCTGTCATCTATCAGAAGAGAATATCGTTTCAATTAAATTACTCGCATCTTGATAATTTCCACTTTCAATCCAATTTATTTTAATCCCTTCCCGCTCCATCTTTCTGAACCATGTCATCTGGCGTTTGGCAAAGCTGTGTATTGCTGAATTTAGCTTTTGATACATCTCGTTATAAATTAATTTGTTCTGCAAATACAAGCTGATAAATTTATACTCAAGACCTAATTGACACAGTCTGTCATGCGATATTCCTTGTTCTATCAGCGTTTTAACTTCTTCAATCATTCCTGAATCTAAGCGGGCTGTTAATCTTTTTGTAATTCTTTCTTTAATGATTTCTCTTTCAGCCTTCACACCGATTACCAAAGAATTAATTGGGGATGGACTTGTATTGGTTTCAGCATTAGCTTTTTCAATTAAGATGGCTTTTATAATTCTATCTTTGTACAGAAGGTCTGTTTTATTGTGTTGACGCGGATTCAAGCCGAAAAGAATTTCACGCAATTCTTTTAGGGACAATTGCTGCATTGCCTTAAATTCTTCAATTTCAAAATTAACAGGGGGCAGTTGATAGTTTTGCAGAATAGCGCTTAGATACAAGCCGGTGCCGCCGACTAAAAAAGGAAATTTATTCCTGCTGTTTATGTCATCTAATGCTTCAAAAAAATATTTCTTGAATAAAAAAAGATTGAACTCTTCGGAAGGATGAATTATATCAATCAAATGATATTTAATTTGCTTACCGTTTACGAGATAATCCGCAAAATCTTTTCCGGTACCGATATTCATTCCCTTATATACCTGTCTTGAATCGGCAGAGATTATCTCCCCATTGAATTTTGCTGCAAGCAAAGCTCCCAGTCGTGTTTTACCGACTGCCGTTGGTCCTAATATAGTAATCAGGTTAAATTTCATTCACAAAAAATATATTAAAACTGCAGACGCGCAAAAAGTATCTAAAGGTAGTTTGAAAATCAAGAAAAAAGAAGGAAGAAGAAAGAAGAAAGAAAATATAAAAAAAGACCAATGTGAGGCGTTAATATTTTTAGTACTAGTCATAAACCTACCCATCACCCACTACCTACAACCTAATTACCACTTCACCATGAATGGTGACGCTATTCCAAAGGAAGACTGATTTTAAATTGAAAATAATTGCAGATTTTAGACTACCTACGCTAAAGCATCGGTAGGTAAAATTGCAGCTTGAAGACTGCCGATTAGAAACTGCAATTGTGGGTAAAGTGGAGAGGCTAATCTACTACCGGCAAGGATATCATAAACACGGTTCCGTTTCCCTCAACACTCTCGGCGGTCAGGCTTCCGCCGTGCTCCTCAATTATTTTTTTTGAAATTGCTAATCCTAAACCCGTAGCATTTTCCTTGCCGAATGTAAAAAACGGATTGAATATGTCATCAATTATTTCCTTCGGAATGCCTTTGCCTTCATCTCTTAATTCAAGCAGAACAGCACCGCTTTCTAATTTTGACTGCACATAAATGTTACCGCCGCCGGGCATTGCATCGCAGGCTTTTTTTGCAATCTGGTAACAAGCTTGATAAAAAACTCTTTTGTCAACGTTTACTTTTACATCCGAAGTAAGTTTTTTATACAGCTTAGCATTTCTTGACTCAACATACTCTGCTAATACTCCAAGCAATTCATTCACCATATTGTTGAAGCTTTGACTTCTTGCATGAAGTGTTAGCTTATAAATGGTGTAGTCAAACGTTGCTTGTAAAAGATCGATAACCGAGTTGGACTGTGCAATTAACATCTCAACGATTTGCTTAATTTCCGCATCGATGTCTTTTCGTTTTATATGCTCTGCATAATACTTAATAGATAGCAACGGAGTGCGGACATCCTTAATCAAAAAATTAGCAAATTCACCCAGGGATTTCATCTTTTCCCTAAATGCAGTTTCATCGCTTTTCTCTAATCTTTTAGCAGCACCTTCAGCAGTTTTTTGAAGAAGCACCAACTTCTTCAACTCTTCTTCCTTAAATGCAGATTTTTTCAGAAGTTCAATTACAAAAATTGTTTCGATAGCATTCCGTCGAATCGGAATGCAAACAGACTGCTTGATATTTTCAATATTACTGCTGTCTAATTTGGAATTATATTTTGCATCTTCATTAACATTTTCGATAAATAGGAATTCACAATTGTAAGCCGCATATCCGGCGGCAAAACTATCTATTCTAATTTTTGATGGAGTAGAATCAGCGGGAAGAATTCTGGCTAAATAACCGCCGGACATGTCAACCGTATACAAAAATCCGGCATCGGCATTCGATAATTTTATTGCAGCATCAAGGGCATTTATTTGCAGTTCATCCATTGTGGTTGAAGATGCAATCGAACCTAACAAGTCACCCATAATTTGCAAGTAAATATCAGACTGAAGCGATGCGCTGCCTAATTTAATTTCTTCTTGTTGAATTGGATTTTCATCCTTTGGTATGTCTTCGTCCTTAAAAGGATATTCTTCGGCTTGTACTGCTTGATGGGAATCCTGAAAAATTTCTTCGGGTGATATACTCTCTGCTGTCTCTTCTAATTCAATTGGAGCAGATTCTTCTTCTGATTCAATTGGCAGCGTTTTAATTTCTTGTGGGGTATCGTCTGCAGTTAGTGATTCTCCGGCTGTTTCGAAATCCCAATCCAAATTTTCAACAAGCTCTTCTGCGGCTTTCACTCCTTCAATCGGAGGGACGTTTTCCATTTCCTCCCCAGCGGAAAGGGGTTCTTCTGGTATTGTTTCGGGCGGCTGTTCAACATGTGGTGGAACTTCCTCGGCATTATTAGCTTGTATTACTTCTTCCTTTTCGGGCGGAACTATCACTTTCTTTGAAGGATAATCGCCCAATGCAAAGGATTCTATGCGGGATAAAATAGACGAGCTGCCTGCAGTTTCATCTTCAGCGCCCGGCTGCATCGATTCAGATAGATTTATTTTGATCTGAGGATATTTTTGGATAAGTGTTTTTAAATTATTTTGAGATATGTGATACAACAATGAGCTTATGTTTGCTACAGCCGATGAATGCCGGTTTACTTTTTCAAAAATTTCTCTCTCCCCGAAGAATTCGTTTTTATCTTTTCTATAAACAACATGAAAGTTTGGAGCATTGGTCACCTTAATTTTTACTTCCCCTTCAACTAACAAATACAAATAATCACTCTTATCACCGCTTTGGAAGATAATGTCGCCCTCGTTCACTTCCATAAAATCGTTCTGGTGGACGCTTATGGATAATTGTTCCGGTTCGATACCGGCAAATAAGCTGTTATTTTTAACCGTATCCGGATTTTTGTTCGGAAATTTCATTTTAAACTATATTTGGAACATCATTTAATAACGCTGCTAATAATAATGAATTCTATCGAAATAGAAAAAGGAACAAACCATATATATAAACACGATAAGAAACTTGCAAGAATTATTGATCTAACCGGAAAATGTTTATTAAAGCCGCGTAAAAGTTATTACATCTCATTGCTGAAAGCAATTGTGGGACAGCAATTATCAATAACGGCAGCGCGGGCAATAAACACCAGATTTCTTGCCTATTTTAATAACGATCCCTCTGCCGAAAAAATATTAAATACACAGGATGAAGATTTACGCATGCTGGGTCTTTCCCGTGCAAAGGTAAAATACGTTAAAGATTTATCTTCCAGTATTCTTATTGGTGATATTCATTTCAGCAACTTAAAAAATAAATCCGATAACAAGATTATAACTGAATTCACGAAAGTAAAAGGAATAGGAATATGGACTGTGCAAATGTTTCTGATTTTTACATTATGCCGTCCTAATGTACTGCCCGTAAGCGATCTCGGAATCCGGAGGGGAACAATGCTTGTTTACGGTTTAAAAAATTTACCCGATGAAAAGAAAATTTTTTTAATTGCGAAGAAAAACAATTGGGCGCCGTTTAATTCTATAGCGAGCTGGTATTTATGGCGCAGCCTGGAGTTGAATGATAAAACACAATAATTGATGCCTATTTAATTTAATCACATTACATTAACTTTATACTGAAACTTTAATGAAAAACTATCATCTTATGGACGAAGAAGAATTGATCAAATCTGCCGTTGCAGGCGATAAGAAAGCATTAGCCGAATTAGTTAAGAAGTACGAGAAAACAGTTTACAATTTTGCATTCAAGGTTTGCCGAAATCCTGAAAGGGCAGAAAATGCAATGCAGGAAACTTTTTACAGCATGATAAAATCACTGCACCAATTTGACGGAAAATCTAAACTATCGACATGGCTTTATAGAATTGTAACGAATCACTGCTTGATGGAATACAGAAAAAAAAGACATCAGTTTGTATCGATTGATAATGATGACGAGCTTATTGAAGACAAATATATGTCCGATTGGAGCACTTTACCGAATCTATCAATCGAGAATAAAGAATTGAAAAGTATTTTGGATGAAGCGATCTTAAAACTTTCGCCCGAATACAGAATTGTTTTTTTACTGCGGGATGTAGAAGGGTTATCTACCGAAGAAACCGGCGTTGTAACAGATCTATCTGTACCTGCAGTAAAATCGCGCCTGCACAGAGCGAGAGCTTTTCTTAGAAAAGAAATAAATTCGGTGTTTCAACATGAATAACAGCAAAGTTACTTGCAAGGAAGTAATGCATCACATCTGCGAGAGTTTAGGTGAAGAGCTAAACTCAGAAAGATGTGCCGCAATTAAAGAGCATCTTGATAAATGTTCGGGCTGCCAAAATTATTTCAAGACGGTAGAGGTTACAATCGATTTGTATCGAAAGTACAACGTTGAACTTTCCCCGGATGCGCATAACAAATTGCTTTCGTTACTTGATTTAAACGATGAGTAATCTCGAAAAAAAAATTACACGGGCTGAAACTTAAATCGTTATTCTTCATCAAACTTCAGTAAAACTAAGAAAACAAGGAAAGTAAAATGGATAATGTTCATTATTATAACACAATTGTTGAGTGGAAAGAAGGAAGGCTTGGAGTTTTATCTGCACTGGATATGACCTCATTTGAAGTAGCTACCCCTCCCGAATTTAGCAAAGGAGTGCCTAATACATGGTCCGCCGAACACCTGTTTGTTGCTTCAGCAAATATATGTCTGATGACCACATTCTTGGCTATTGCAGAAAATTCAAAGCTTGAGTTTGTTTCTTTCACAAGCGATGCAAAAGGTAAGCTGGATAAAGTTGACGGCAAATTTATGATTTCAGAAATTGAATTAAATCCTACCGTCCGGATTGTGCATGAAAAAGATAAAGAAAGAGCATTAAGAATTGTAGAAAAATCCGAGAACGCATGTTTGATTTCAAACTCGATGAAAACGAAAATTACTTTAAATCCAACAATACTTACTTCAAATTAAAACGAAAAAATTAAAGGAGAAATTATGCCGGTATTCGAATACAGATGTTCAAAATGCAGTGCTAAATTTGAAGTGCTTCACAAGTCTTCCTTAAACCAGGAAGAAGTTTTTTGTCCGAATTGTCATTCAAAAGAAAACAAAAAATTATTTTCGGCATTCAGCGCCTCTATTGATAATTCGTCATCATATTCCGGCTCAAGCTGTGAGAGCGGCAATTGCGGCGTACCATATACAGGGGGCTGCGCTTCCGGCATGTGCGGATTAAATTAATATCAAATAGAGCTGCAATGAAACAGTTAATTATCTTTTCTTTACTTACAATTTTTTCATTTAATCCTGTTGCATGCGCTCAGGCATCGTTACCTTCTATGAGTGCGGAAGAACTAATTGTTAAGATGAAAAGCGATTCAACTCTAATTATTCTCGATATTCGAACGGATGCTGAAATTTCCGGTCCCCTTGGAAAAATTGACGGCATAATACACATCCCTGTTCAGGAGCTTGAGAGAAGAGTTAACGAATTGGATACGTATAAGGATAAAGAGATCGCTGTAATTTGCAGGTCGGGCAACAGGTCAAAAGCCGGAACAGCAATTTTATTGAAGCATGGATTTAATGCAAAGAATGTTTTAGGAGGAATGATTGAATATAGGAAATTAGAAGCGAAGTAACGTTGACTTAATTTATTAACAAAAAAAATTACAGCATGCGCGTTTCAGTCAAATTAGTTTTCCCAATCGTCTTTCAGCTTTTCTTTTAGCAAATTTATCTCTGAAATTTCTCTCGGGTAATTTTATTACTTTCTTCAGCAGTTCCACCTCTTTTTTTTCGCTGCCTAACGCCCTATAAGTTTTTGACAATTGGTAAGTGGCTACAATCATGTTGTTATTAATCATAAGTGCTTTGTTAAACATTTCAATAGAATCTTCGAACGAACCATCCGGTACTTTACCGAAAAATGTATTGGCAAATGCTCTTTCAAACCAGCTTAACCTTGCAAGCTCCCTGTAATAAATTCCCATAATTACATACGAGTAAGAATAGTGGAAATAGTAAAAATGGGACATGCAGTAAAACTCTGAAGAATGATAACAGTCAAATAGAACTTACTGTTCCTCTAGATCGCAAAGGTCAGTTTGATAAAATTATTGTAAAAAAATACGAAAAAACAATCGAAACAATTGAAGATAAAAAAAATATCTACGTGTGCCGAAGGAATGATCACCAGAAATACACAATCTCATGTCACCTAGCTCTACGGCATTGAGATAAGTCCAACGTTTGTATCGAATCTTACAGATAAAATTGTTCATTTGGCAGAATAGTGGTAAAATAGAGCATGGGAGAAGAAATATCCGATAGTCTTCTTTTCCCAAAGTGATGCCTTCGGCAGAAGCTATCCATTACAAAATCCCTGATGAATTACGAAAAATCATCTCTAAAGCTGCTTATATGTGTTTAGCGGTTAATTTAGGTGGGTGTTTTATGAATCTACTTTACACAAATATTTTTCCAAAAAGTCACTTTTCACTTGAATCAGTATACCACTGTAATAAGTTATCAGCTTTCATCAGACGGCTACATCACGCTAAAAGTGTTTGATCTTTTAGGCAGAGAAATAATCACACTTGCAGAAAACTTCAAACCAGCCGGAAAGTATGAAATTGAATTTTGTGCGCAAGACTTTGCCAAGCGGTACTTACATTTACACTTCACTCAAACCTCCGAGGTTTTTGATTATTTGTTCACCGCTTAAACCTTGGAGGTTTTAAAAGTAAAAACGTCGGATTACAAATGAAATTTTACTAAGCAATTTTTTTTAGAAGCATTAAACAAATGCTAAAAAGGGCTTGTCTAATGCATGCCCTTTCTGTTAGCCATATAGTAATTAAGCCACATTATGCATGGTTAAGAGATGACATCTTTTTGTAATACTTATAAATCATTAATATTTGTATGTAGATGCTATTTGGATGCATAACTGTTTTATAATTAAAAGATGTCATCTCTACGTTTCGAACTTCTCTGCGTAACATGATTAATTAACATAAATAGCTCTGTCTTAGTTTATCACTCTCAGCTTACCGCTTGAAGTTACCGTTTTGCTGAGCGGATCTGTTATCCTTAATCGGATAGGTCCCTCTTGCACCTGAACTTTTTGCCAGATGAACGAATTATCTCTGCCGGGTTCCGATTTAACATTTTCGGCAATTAAATTCCAGGTCTTTCCGTCATCAACAGAGTATTCAATCGTTACTGCTTTTATATCTTTTGACGCCGCCCAATTAATAGCGAAATCGCTACCGCGTGCAATGTTCGCTCTGTCACCACCCGGTGTTATCAAACTTAGTGCATTATGGTTGAGATCGAAGAAACTGTCGCTCTGATCGCTAAAAGTTGGATCATCAGCGTCAAATACCATAATACGTGCTAAAGAAGAAATTTCGTCAGGTGGAGTCCAATGATATGCACCCGTTGATTTTGTTCTGGGGGTTATTAGTGGCCAATTATCCATCCCATTACTTAATGTATATCTTAATCCTACTTCAGCAATTCCAACACTGATCCAAGTTATAACTGTATCTCCAAAAATCTTCTCTCCACCATTTGGGAATGTTAATCTTAACAATCTTCCTTTATGAATGGAGAAGAATCCATCAGATTCATCATAGATTGAAGGATCAGTTACATCTGTAATTCGCACTCTGCAAATATCAGAACTATCGGATTGGATTCTAGGGGTCCACTGCTCGAAAATACCATCGGATGCGGTGCTGTTTACAATTAAGTTCCACGAAAATCCACCGTTTGTTGTGTACTCAATTTTTACATTTTCAACGTTATTTGAAGTCCAGTTTATTTCATAAGTATTATCTACCAGCCAGTTCTCTCCGCCGTTTGGACTGATAACTGCAATGCTCTTAGGCGGCGGCTGCGGAGCTACTGTAAAGGTACCGTTACTTTGGTCGCTTGGTGAACCGTCTTCTGCATCGCTTATGCGAATTCTGTATTGAGATGAAGGGAGAGAGAAGCCGGTTTCATAGTAGCCTGTGCTTGGAGCGCTTTCTACTAAGATAAACCAATCTTCGGGAAGCAACCCATTATTAACAGTATACTCTATTTTAACTTTTTCAATTCCCGTCGACGTCCAAAGAATTGTAACAGGCTCACCTGCTATAATTACTTCACCGCCGTTTGGATAAACAACCTGCAGCGATTGTGCGGGTCTGATCGAAAAAATAGCATTGCTTTCATCAACCGGTTCGCCGTCAACGGCATCGCTTACTCTAATTTTGCATTGAGTTGAATTAAGATTCGGAACAGGATTCCATTCATACGCACCGGAGTTTTCAACATTATTTTCAATCAGCGACCAGCTTAACCCGTTATTTGTAGTCAGTTCAATTTTTACCTGCGTCATGCCTGTTGCAGTCCAGGTAATATACTGAGCCGTTCCGCTCTCCCAGGTCTCACCTCCGTTAGGAGCAAGAATAGTAACACTCTGCACTGCCTGGTTAGTAATTGTGAAAAACGCATCGGAAACATCCGACGGCGCACCGTCCAAGGCATCGCTGATTCTAATTCTGCAAAGATTTGAATTAGTGGTCGGAACTAACCAGCTATATGCGCCTATGCTTTCGGTACTTTGAATGATAGTAGACCAATCAGCTCCGCCGTTGGTTGTAAATTCAATTTTTACGAAAGGTACATTCTCCGATGTCCATGTTATATTTTGCGTAGTGCCTTCCAGCCAAATTTCTCCGCCGTTAGGTGAAGTAACAACAATAGACGGCTCGGGTGCGATTGTAAAGACACCGTCGCTTTCATCGAAGAGATTACTGTTAACAGCGTATGATATTCTTACCTTACAGTTTGTGGAAGGAGTGTTTGGAATCTGATTCCAAATGTAAAATCCACTGCTCGGCACGCTGGCTGTTAGTGTACTCCAGCTTACACCATTGTTTGTTGTGAATTCAATTTTAACATTTGTAATTCCGGTGCTTGTCCACGTAATGTTTCGTGAAGTGCCGCTCTCCCAAACTTCGCCGCCGTTTGGCGATGTTACCGTAATACTTTGAACAGCTTCGGTTGAAATAGTAAAATAACCGTCGGATAAATCGGATGGTGCGCCGTCAAGCGCATCGCTTATTCTTACTTTGCACAATTCAGAATTTATTGACGGAACTGTCCAACTATACGAACCTGTGCTTGCAGCACTTTGTTCAACTAAAGTCCAGTTTGCACCGCCGTTACTGGTAAATTCAATCTTTACGTTTTCTACGTTTTCTGAAGTCCATTTTATTGTTTGAGTTGTACCGGCAAGCCAAATTTCTCCGCCGTTTGGTGAAGTAACAACAATAGACGGTTCGGGTGCGATTGTGAAAACATCATTACTTTCATCAAAAATATTATTGTTGGCTGCATCAGATATTCTTACTTTACAATTTGTTGAAGGCGTGTTTGGAATCTGATTCCAAATGTAAAATCCACTGCTCGGCACGCTGGCTGTTAGTGTACTCCAGCTTACACCATTGTTAGTTGTGAATTCAATCTTAACATTTGTAATTCCGGTGCTTGTCCAGGTAATGTTTCGCGAAGTTCCGCTCTCCCATACTTCGCCGCCGTTTGGCGATGTTACCGTAATATTCTGAACAGCTTCGGTTGAAATTGCAAAATAACCGTCGGATAAATCAGAGGGAGCGCCGTCAAGCGCATCGCTTATTCTTACTTTACACAGCTCTGAATTTATTGACGGAACTGTCCAGCTATATGAACCTGTGCTTGCTGCACTTTGCTCAACTAAAGTCCAGCTTGCCCCGCCGTTACTTGTAAATTCAATCTTTACGTTTTCTACGTTTTCTGAAGTCCATTTTATTATTTGAGTTGTACCGGCAAGCCAAACTTCTCCACCATTAGGCGAAGTAACAACAATAGATGGTTCGGGTGCAATTGTGAACAGTTCATCGCTTTGATCTGTGTAACTGTTTGCAATGTCTGTTATTCTTACTCTGCAATTAGTAGACGGAGTATTGGGAATCGGATTCCAAATGTAGAAACCGTTACTTGGTGTGCTATTGGTGATGACATTCCAATTAACACCGTTATTAATTGTATATTCTATCTTAACATTTGCAACACCGCTGCTGTTCCAGGTTATATTTTGCGAAGTACCGCTCTCCCATGCTTCTCCGCCATTAGGAGACGTAACAACAATACCCTGCAGCGTTTGATTGATTGTAAAATTATCATCTGATATATCCGATACTTGTGATTCTCCTCTGTCGGTAATTCGAATTCTGCATAAAGAGGAAGAGACAGAAGGAACAACCCATTCGAATAAGCCGTCGCTTGGAGTATTCTCTGCTATAGTCGTCCAATTAGCTCCGTTGTTTGTGCTCAGTTCAATCTTAACATCCGAAACGTTAGTGGATGTCCATGTAATATTCTGCGAAGTGCCTGAAGTCCAGCTCTCTCCGCCGTTTGGAGACAGAACAGTGAGTGCCGATTGCAGGACAATTGAGAAAGTAGCATCACTAACATCGGAGGGATAACCGTCGGCAGCGTCGCTTATTCTTACCTTGCAGTTGGCAGACGGTATCGCAGGTATACTTGCCCAATTATATACTCCGCTGCTCGGGACACTATTAGTTATAAGATTCCAACTAACACCGTTGTTAGTAGTAAATTCAATTTTTACATTTTCTACATTGAATGAAGCCCATCTGATAAATTGGTTTGAACCTGCCGTCCATACTTCATCGCCGTTTGGAGAAACTACTTGAATTGATTGTTCCCCGGGTATAATTGTAAAGACAGGAGAAATGTGATATGGCTGCTGGTCATCTGCATCATAAATTCTTATTGCACATAGGTAAGAGCTATCATTCGGAATCGGACTCCACATATATGAACCTATGCTTGCGGAAGTTTCGGTTATATTCTTCCAGCTTGCCCCGTTATTCGTAGTATAATCTATCCTGACATCCGCAATATTTTCTGAATACCATTTTATTTCTTCGCTTGAACCGCCATACCAAACTTCTCCGCCTGCAGGTTGAAGCACTTCAATTTTTGGTTCGGGAAGAATTGTAAATACGTCGTCGCTTTCATCGGTAAAAGGAGAGCCGGCTTCAGCATCGCTTATCTTTACTTTGCATAATGTAGAAGGTGTATTTGGAATTGGCTCCCAATAATACAGCCCTGTGTTATCAATATTATCGGCAATAGTAAGCCATGATACACCGTTATTTATTGAATACTCAAGCTTTACTTTGCTGATGTTGGTGCTTAACCATGTAATCTGCTTTTGAGTACCTGCTTCCCATTCTTCACCGCCGTTTGGAGATGTTATTCTGATTTGTTTTACGCCCGTTGAAATACTAAAATTCCCGTCGGATACATCGGAAGGAACACCATCGGCTGCATCGCTTACTCTCACTTTACACAAAGTAGAATTTAAGTTGGGTATGTTAACCCAGGTATAAACTCCGCTGCTTGGTGTGCTTTCGATTATAGTACTCCATGTAGCTCCGTTGTTAGAAGTAAATTCAATTTTTACATTGGCAACATTTTCGGAATTCCATGTAATATTATTGCTTGTACCGGCTGACCAGCTTTCGCCGCCGTTCGGTGAAAGAACAACTATCGCCGGTTCGGGTGAAATGGTAAATGTGCCGTTACTTTCATCCGAAGGGAATCCATCAGATGCATCGCTAATTTTTACCTTACAATTTGTCGAAGCAGTATTTGGCAGAGGATTCCAGGTATAAAATCCTGTGCTAGGTGTATTCTCGGTAATTGTATTCCAGCTATTTCCATTATTTATAGTGTATTCAATTTTCACTGAGGCAATTCCGCTGCTCATCCAGGTAATAGTTTGGCTCGAACCGGCACCCCAAATCTCGCCGCCGTTGGGTGTAACTACAGTAATCTGCTGAGGAATATCTGTATAAATCGTAAAATTATCTGATGAAATATCAAACGGTACACCGTCATCAGCATCACTTATTCTGACCCTGCATAACGCCGAGTTGTGCGAGGGAACAGGTGTCCATACATACGATCCATTATTAGGCGTTCTTTCTACAATTGTCGTCCAGCTTGATCCGCTGTTAGTGCTGTATTCAATTTTAATATCCGATATCGCTCCGGATGTTTCATCACTGCTGCTTTTTAATACCGAAGGCTTTCGGGATGGTTCGATTCTGGCAGGAATAGATTTAGTGTTTCCTCCACTACTACCGGTTGACCAGCGTATATACTGACTCGATCCCGACATCCACGATTCACCTCCGTTTGGTGAAATTAAATTCAATGCTTGTTCCGGTTCAATAGTAAATACATCATCGCTTGCATCCGAAGGATAGCCATCGCTCGCATCGGAAATTCTAATCTTTGCATTTGTTGATGGAGTTTTGGGAACCGGATCCCACGTGTAGTAACCTGTGCTCGGAATATTATTGGCGATTAAAATCCAGGTTAATCCATTATCAATAGTGTATTCAATTTTCACAGTTGCTACTAAAGAGCTGTACCATGTTATTGTTTGGCTGCTGCCGCCTTCCCACGTTTCGCCTCCATTCGGTGAGGTAACTCTTATATCTTGCGGAATGCTTATAGCAAAAGGAATACTGTTTGAAGAAAATATTGTATCGCTCGATACATCGCTTATCTTAACATGACATTCAAGTGAAGGAGAATTGGGAATAGGTGTCCATTTATAGTAACCGCTGTCGGCAGGATAACTTGGAATAATTACATTCCAATTTGTTCCGCCGTTTGTTGAGAATTCTATTTTGATATTTTCAATGCCGTTAGAAAGCCACTCGATATTATAGCTCCGCCCAACGAAAAGAACTTCACCGCCGGTGGGTTTAGTTAGCGTAAGCGATTTGGCTTTACTCTTTACGATGTAGAAAAAGCCGTCGCTCTCGTCGGTTGCTAAATTATCCGTTGTGGTAATTCTAATCTTTCCTTCGGAGGTAAGCTTGTTTGGTATAGGATACCATAAATAACTTCCTGTATTGGAAGCGCTGCCGGTGATGGTGGTCCAGGTGCCTCCGTTATCGGTTGAGTACTCTATTTTTAATGTGGTTTCGGTGTTGCTTGTCCATTTGATCTCAAATGAAGAAGCAACCTCTAAAGTATCTCCCGATTGCGGAGATGTAACCATCAAGGTTATTTGCGTTCCCGGTGTTACGGGATCCGTAATGGAAACAATTTCGCTATCACCTTTGCAGCTTAGGGATAGAAATGAAGTGAAAAGAAGAATGATTAATAGTGAAATGACCTTGAAAATTGTAAATTTAGACATGGTGGCAGCCCGCAAATTATTTTCTAACTTGGTTTGAGGCAAATTATATTGATAACTTTTGAATGTCAAGAATTTAAATGACAATAGTTAATTTGAAATGTAACCGATAACGCTTAAAACATTATTAAAGAACAATTATTATACCGTCGTAATTTACTGCAACAAAATTACGGAATTGATTAATCAAATGTAATTTTTACTTTCCCTCCGGGAAGAAGAGGTAATTTTTTCTTACGGCGTGGACGGTTAATCCAAACCGATCTATCAAGACAACAATAACTCATCGAATTATTTCTATATGTAAACCCCGTAAAAATTATTAACTTAACCCATGATTTTTTTTGACTTAGAGATAGTAATAACAATTAGCCTTTTACTGCCATAAAGAATCTACTTGCAATATGATATTATCCCGTCAAAAAACGATTGCACTCTTCGATAAAACAATTCTTGTTTTCATAATTATTTTTCTTCTCAGTCTGACTAACTCAATATTTATCAATCAGATTGGATATTACGGCGCTCTGCTTTTGATTATCATCCGCTCATTAATCTCGAAAGAAATTCCTTTCAAAATAACAGGGCTGGAAATTCCTCTGTTACTATTCATTGCTGCAGAAATTATTTCAACCGTTCTCTCAGCCGATAGCGCAGCTTCATTTAATAATCTTTTGAAGCGAGTACTATTATTACCAATTATCTATGTGGCTGCATTCGCCGCATCGGATATGAAAAAAGTAAAAATGTTCGTAATGATTTATTTGGGCGCATCTCTTATTTCGATTGGAATTTATCTCGTCAAATCGATTGAGTATTTTTTACAAAATCTATATCAAATCGAACAGTCAGGACCTTCGTTATTTCAATATCCGATTACTGCAAGCGAAATAATCAGCTTTACGGTAGTTTTTCTCTTTGCTTTTCTTATAAATGAAAAACGAGACTGGAAAATAAATCTTTCTATACTATTAATGTTTTTGATTTCGTCTGCCGCTCTTCTTGCTACTTACAAAAGAACCGGCTGGCTTGGAGCTGCCGCAGGTATATTCATAATAATTTTAATTAAAAGAAATTGGTTTTTGCTTCTTCCAGCAATAGCCGGAGTACTATTACTGGTGCTAATCGAAAAAAATAAAAGCGAAGTACATATTTTCAGTATTGACGCGGGTAAAATTTCCGCTTTAATAACAGTTGAAACTAATGGCAGAGCAAATTCGATTCTTGCTGAAGGCAATACACTGTGGATAAGCGACTATGAAAACGGCTTGGTTAAATATTCAGGGAATGAGCTGAAAAGCCTTGTTCAATTTCCTTCCCCCATAATTGATTTAATTAAATTTTGCGATGATAAATACATTGCACATTTGATTGATACTCGCTTTATGATTTTAACAAAATCTTCATCAAATAATTTTTTTATTGATGACGAATTCGCTTCCCCCGGTTTTACAACTTCTTATTCATTTGCGAACGATAATTTATACGTGCTTGATAGAGACAGCGGGCTTACCATTTTCACAAATCTTGCTGAAAGAAGAGGGATAAAAAAATATCCTTCGCTAAATGGATTTGATAGATTGACGGTGAATGACAGTTTGATTGTGTTATCTTCTTATAACAAAATAGAACTTTTTAGTTTATATAATGGGCTTCCATTTAACAAATTAACCGAAGCGCAGACAAAAGGAAAAATCAACTCAGTAATTCTAAACAATGATACTTTGATTGTCTCTGAAGATAATGTTTTAAAATTCTATAAAATTGATAGGAACGAATTGATTACAATTTCGGAAGCAAAAAACTTTTTCCCTGTACATTCTGCTTTTTTTCACGAAGAGAAAATTTATATGTGTGATTTTAACGGCAATATTCTTGAGGTGAAAAATATTTTGAAGGATTCGATCGATGTGCATTTAGTTTATAAATTAAATTTTCTTCCCTCCAAATTGAGAGTTTACGAAAATAAATTATATGCGACATATATAAAACGAAGCAGAATTGCCAGCATATTCGATCCCTATATTCCTTCAAATTACACAAGGCTTGCTTTATGGAAGGCGGGATGGAAAATGTTTAAATCGAGTCCGTTGTTCGGTGTGGGCGATATAGATTTAGCCGGGCTTTACAAGCAGTATAAAAATTATTACGACAAAGAAATTCAGGGTCATCTTCATAATAATTTTATTCACTTGCTGGCTACCATAGGATTATTCGGATTTGCAGCAGTTATGTATCTATTTATAAAAATCATTCTCATGTTCACCAACATTTACAAAAAAAATAAAATGATTCCTTTTGCATCATCTTATAGTCTTGGTGCTATCGGATGTTTTGTTTCATTTTTAGTTGCCGGATTAACTGAATGGAACTTTGGCGACCACGAAATAATTACGCTTGTTTGGTTTATTGTTGGATTAAATATTGCAGTAAATAGATTGGTAAACTCTGATAAGACTGACGATGTTTCTGTAAATATGTAGGTTTTATGCAGATGAGGAATTGCCAAAACATCTTAACAAAAAATTATTAACTCATGTTACGCAAAAATCTATATGGTAGATGAAAATAGAATGTAGAGACGGGGCATCCCGAAAGGATTCGGGACAAGTTGCCCCGTCTTTACAACCTTATAATGCCGATATATTGCATATTTTGAGAACAAAGACAAACAGTTTTATGAATTCTGCGTAATGTGAGTTATTAATATCCTTTTGCAACACCTCGTATCATCAGCCAGATCGTTAATAAAATAATTTGAATATCTAAGCCCAGCGACCAATTTTCTATATACCAAATATCGTATTCAATTCTTTTTTTTATCAATTGCTTATTTTCTTCTTCGTCTTCAACATCGCCTCGTAAGCCATGAACCTGTGCCCAACCGGTTAAACCCGGTTTTACCAGATGCCTTAATTTTATTTCATCGAAAATTTCTCTGTAAAGTTCGTTGTAAGGAATGGCATGAGGTCTTGGTCCAACTAAAGACATATCCCCGCCCAATATATTAAATATTTGCGGTAATTCATCCAGGTTAGATATTCTTAAGAAATGACCGAATTTGGTTATTCTCGGATCGAACCTCGTAGCCGGATTAAATCCATCTTTTTCCTCATCTATTTTCATTGTTCTGAATTTGTAGCATCTAAAAACTTTATTGTACTTTCCGATTCTGTCTTGGACAAAAAAGACAGGACCCTTGGTAGTAAGTTTTTGCAGCAGGATTAAAACCGGGAACAGCCAGGAAACTATAAAAATAATGACGCACAAAGAAACAATAACGTCAAAGGCTCTCTTAATTAACCGCCATTGTACTTCTTGCAGCGGCTCGTCTCTTACTGTTATTATAGGGAAGTCGCCAATCATGCCGATGCGAAACTTTTTTGAGAGGAACTTAAAGTAATCGGGTACTATATGAGTTCTGACAGCGTGCTTGTTACAAATTTTCATAATCGAATCTAATTTACCCGTGGCATTATCCGGCAATGCAATTACAGCTTCTTCCACATGATTTTCTATTATGATATTTTCAAAATCGCTTATACCCCCGAGAAGTTGTTTACCATGAATCTCTGCATTTTCTTCAGCAACAAATCCAAGCATTTGAAAACCGAAATTCGGATTGGAATTTATCATATTATAAAATCTTTCCGCTATTTCGCCTGTTCCAACGATTATAACACGGCGTACACTTTTCCCTTTTTCCCTTGCAAGAATTAATATTCTCTTAAAGAACAATGTGCGCAACGAAATAAATGCAGTAAGTGTAATTGAATAAGCAAGAATAAAATTTCTTGTAAAGAGATCCTCCTTCACTAAGAAGATGAATATAACGGATACGGCTGATTGAACAATAATATTCTTTACTATATTAAAAAATTGATATCCGAAGTAACGTGAGGTGAAGTCTTCATAAAATCCGATTACGTTGGATGAAAATACCCACAATACGCCCAGCACTAAAAGCAATATGAACATGTAATCCCGCATCATCAGTATTTCGAACGATTGTGCGTAAACGGCAGCGATTAGAAAACTGCCGCACAACAAAATCAAATCGAGTAAAATTCTAATGTTACGCAGAGATTTTTGATTAACTATCATTACCTATTAACGCTTAAAAAAATTCTTCACACTTTTGATTTACATATTCCGATATTTTCTCTTCAAAAATATTTCTTGCATATTCCAAAGAGGATTGATAAATAAATTCCAAATCGAATTTATCTTCAAACTCCTCAAAGCGAATAACTGCTTCGAGTAATGAATCGACATTCTGTTCCGAAAACAAAATTCCGTTTTTACCATCTTTGATTGTCTCCGCGGTGCCGCCGCGGTCCAATGCAATAACAGGCGTCCCGCACGCGTGGGCTTCAATAACAGTTATGCCGAAATCTTCTTCCGCTGCAAAGACGAATGCTTTTGCTCGCTGCATGTACATGCTTAATTCATGCTGCGGCAAGTAACCTAAAAATTCAATGTTCCGAGTAGCCTTTCTCTTTAATTTCTTCTCGTCCGGTCCATCTCCAATTACCAAAAGTTTTCTATCCGGCAGCCTGTTGAACGTATCTATTATTAAATCAACCTTTTTGTAAGGTACAAAACGCGCGGCGGTTAAATAGTAATTTTCTTTATCCGGATTGAAATTAAATTTATCCACATCAACAGGAGGATAAATAACTTTTGCTGTTCTATCATAATGCTTATAAATTCTTCTGGCAATAAAATTCGAATTAGCAATAAAGTGGTTAACACGGTTTACCGATGCAATATCCCACATTCTGATTTTATGCAATAAGTATTTAACCAATGTGCCTTTCAATCCTCTGCTTAGTCCCGATTCCTGCAGATATTGATGATACAAATCCCATGCATATCTAATCGGAGTATGGCAGTAACAGATGTGAAGCTGGTTAGCATCGGTTAAAACTCCTTTCGCATAAGAATGCGAGCTGGAGATTACAACATCATATCCGCGTAAATCATATTGTTCAACTGCAATCGGAAACAGCGGGAAGTAAGATCGATGGTGTTTCTTTGCAAACGGAAGGCTTTGAACGAAGGAAGTTATTGCAGGCTTGTTTTTTAAGATGATTTGCTTTTCTTCTTTAGTTAAAAATTCAACGAGGCAAAAAACATCTGCATCGGGCCAGATGTTGGTAAACGATTCCACACACTTTTCAGATCCTGCATAATTCACAAGCCATTCGTGCACGATCGCCGTTTTGATTACATCATTCATCTTCTTTCCTGCATTTTAACAGCCTCATAAAGCCGGTATGTTTCCTCTGCCATTTTCTTTACCGTAAACTTGTTTCTGATTTTCTCTCTTGCTGCATTTGAAAATCTTTTCCACAAATCTTTATCCGATGAAAGTTTGATTATATAACTTGCAGCTTCGGCAGAGTTTTCCGATTCATATAAAAATCCGTCTTTCCCATTTTCTATCAAGTCAATATTTCCTGTAACTCTTGTAGCAATCACAGGTAATCCGTAAGACATCGCCTCCATAACCGCAAGCGGTAATCCTTCCCATCTTGATGTTGAAATATAGCAAAATGAATTCTTAAAATAAGTCGAGAGATTCTCAATCATACCTGTAAATACGGCATGATTGCTGAAGCCTTCGTTCTCTATTTCCTCTTTAATTTTTATTAATGAAGGGCCATCTCCAGCGAAGACAAATATGAGCTCGTTAATCTTTCCTCTTGCTCTCGCTTCTTTCATTATATCAATCATCAATTCGCTGTTTTTCGAATAGTCAAAGCGCGAGACGGTCAAAACTTTAAACGGTTTCTGCTCAGAAAAAACTGCATGTTCATCCGGCATTATCATTCCGTTCATTATTGCTTGAACCTTTGAGCTGTGTGTAATTTTATTCTGCACTAGCCTTTGCAGTTCGCTAACAGATACTGCTATTATCTTTGATGTTAACAGTGATAAAATTCGTTCAAGATACAAATACAAATTCTTTACGATAAAAGAATATTCATCTAAGTGCAAACCGTGAAATGTATGAACAACCGGGACATTCGTTAACAGCTTAAGCAATCTTCCGTACAATCCGGCCCCTTTACCGTGCGAATGGATAAGATTAATTTTTTGCTTTTTTACAAATCGCGATAGTTCAAAAAGCTTCGAAAAGGAAAATTTGCGGTGCGGCATCGAAATCATTTTTTCTATTCCAATAAGCGAAGCATATCTGTCGTAATATGGCTTATCATTCGGGGCAGCAATAAAAAAGCACACTTTGTTTTGAAGTTCTTTTACTAATCGGAATAAATGTTCCGGTCCGCCTCCATAATCTGCTCTTGCAGTAATAGCAAGAACCCGTATTTGTGATGTATTCATATACCTTTAATCAGAGCATCCTTTATTTTATCCCAAAGAGAACCTAACCCGGCTGCAAGATAGTGTAATAACTGAATTGAGTTTCGAATTAATAAAAAAAACAATCCGCGGTTACGATAAAAGTTGTATCCGGCTAAATCGAGATTTCGCTTTTTTGCAAGGTATAGAATCCGTTTGATCTTAGTTTCCCAACCGCTTGAAAATTGTGCGGAGTGAATTCTATAATAAACATGAACCCGCGGGATAAAACCATAAGTTCCGAAATCGCCAATACGTATCCAGAGATCATAATCTTCCACTTTCAATTCCGGGTCTTCATCAAATTTTCCGGCATTATAAAAAGCATCTCTTCTGCACAACACTGAAGAGCAGGTTATTGAATTACCCTTCTTAATTAAATCAAATTTGGTTTTAGCCGCATTGGCAAGTAAGGGCAATACTTCAAAATGAGGAGAAAAGAAATTGACATCGCCAAAAGTTATGCTCATTGAATAAACAAGCGCACACTCGGGATCATTTAATAGATATTTAATTTGTCGTTCAATTTTATCAGCAGTCCAAATATCGTCGCCGTCAAGAAAAGCAATAAAACTGCCGGTTGAATTATCCACACCGGTGTTTCTTGTAACTGAGGGTCTTCCTGCATGATTAACAGTAATTAATTTTATCCTATCGTCATCTAAAATAAAGCTCCGTACCAGTTCTTGAGTACGATCGGATGATTGATCGTCTACTACAATTATTTCAAGGTTATTATACGTCTGATTTAAAACTGACTGTAATGTTTGCGGAATAAATTTTTCGGAATTATACGTAGTAATTATTACTGATACTAACGGATGATTGCTCATATTATGTGTTTATATTTTTGTTAACTCAAAAATTCCGCAGCCGTAATTACATCCAAAATTATTCTGGATATTCTCACTATTCAATCCAACATTGGAAAATAATTTGTCGTCATCGTCAATATATGCGAGCGAATCTAATTTATATTTTTTATCGAAATACTTAAGCAAATATGAAATTGAGAAAACTCTGTGCGCATCAAATTCTATGCGCTGTTTTCCGATCGGAACCGAAAAGTAAAACTTGCCGTTTGGTTTCAAAAGCTTGTAAATATTGTTTAATCCCTTTATGTGTCCGTTATAATCAAGGGGATCACCGTATCGCCCTAAGCCGAAATGCTCAACAGCATGCAGAGATGAGATAGAATCTGTATAATTGGAAAGAGGGAAATTAACATCCATTATATCGGCTTTACGGAACACTACATTGAGAATATCGAAATTAAATTCTCTAATATCGAATATTTCTACTTCCCTGAAGCTCGCTACATTCGATATAAAGCCTTCTATTCTCGAACCGATATCGACATGCTTTTGCGGATTATGCCGAAAAATTTTTTGGGCAACATATAAATCCTGCAAAAAATAGTGCTTAGAAACGGAACCGGCATTTTGAAAGCGGTCATCGGGACATGGATAGAAATTTGTTATGACAAATTCTTTATCCGATAACGAAATTTGCTTCTTCATTTTGAAATAGTTTTTTATAAAAGACAGCATTCCTAAGAAGGCATTAAATAATTTTTTTACATCTATTCCAAACGTTTTCATCAGCGTGTTAAAGTTCACTTTTATTATCCGGTTACTTGATGAATCAATTTTGTAAGATAAGTTTGTGCTTTATGTTCTTTATGCGAGCGTTCATATCCTCTTTGCGCTATTTCGGTTCGAAGCTTTTCATGCTTAAGAAAAAATTTAATTTCCGAGGCAAGAGCGTTTATATGCTCGTAAACAGCTATCTCTTTGTCAATCTCATAGAAAATATTTAATCCGGGGACAAAGTAACTCAATTGAAAACCGCCGCATGCATTTATCTCAAAATGCCTGCCTTTTACCTGCTCTTTCTTTTTTCTATTCAGCGCAATGTGCTTTAAAGCTTT
>JAGUYG010000076.1 GCA_020061465.1 Ignavibacteriales bacterium | reverse complement strand
AACGCAGCCTGATAATTTGCTAATGAAGATGTTCCGGTCAGTGTCATCAATCCCGTTGCTGATGTAAAATTTCCCGTTATTCCACTCTGATTGGTAAAGTTTAAAACATCTTCACCGTTTTGATAATTGCCGGTTATCTGAACTGCCGCACTCTCTATGTTAGCGTCGTCTGCATCAGAAACGGTGAGAGTGCTTGTTATAGATGCTGCTGCATCTCCTTCCGTATAGTTTAATGCTGTGCCTTCTATTGATGCTAATACAGGTGCAAAGTTAACCGTTAAGCTAAAATCATCTATCGAAATTCCGTTGTCGCCTAAGCTAACATCGGTTGTAACCCATTGTATACCGAACATTTCGCCATCAGCTATATTCAGATTTGTCAAAGTAATTGAAATGGGAGTAATAGATACAACTCCGTTTGTTCCGCTTGCAACTCCTGCAAAATCAAGAGCATCTAAATTAGCATTACCCGCAAGAGCGCCTGTACCTGATATATTAAAACCTGAGGTATTAGCATAACGCCATTGTTCATAGTTCCAGCTTAATGTCAATTTTTCTATTGTAGTGCCGGAGTTATTAATAAAATTAACGCTTAAAGTTATGTTTCCGGTCGTACCGCTTCTTAAAGCGCCGAAAGAAAAATCAGGTGATGCCCCATAAGCCCAGGCTCCTCCTGCAGAGTTGCTTCCGTTTCCTGTATCTTTAAATACCTGAGTAGCTCCAAACGCGACACTCCACCCTTGCGGAATAGTTGCATTTGTTCCGAGATAAGAATTAAAATTCTGTGAATAGAGGATACCGGCATCAAGAGAGATAATATCGATGACGGCATTCATACCCTTTACAATGAAGAAATCTATATTGCCGGCGTTCGAAAAATTTTTTGTTTCAGTGTTAGGCTCAAAATCTGTTGTGCCATGAATACTTGCTGTAAGATATATATTACTGCTTCCGTCAATTGACTTATTATTTCCTTTATTGATCGAAGAACTAGCAGCCTCCGCAGCCCATAGAGGAAGTGAAGTACCGGAAAAAATTAAAACTATAAACCAAACTAAAATACCTTTTGTAAAAGTTTTCACATGGTGCTCCTTTTATCATCTCAGGGATTGACATTTACATAAGGAATGGTATTACAAAAAATCGGATGCCTAGTAATGTATATAAATGCAATAACTATACTCATAGCTCAGCCATTTAGTAAAGTTAATTAGTGTAAATTCTGGAGAAAGCCGCCGAATGAAAACCCTCAATGTGTAAAGCAACTTCGCTCTCGCCCGATGGAAAGCAACTTATTTAGAATATTTGAATAGAAAATAAATTATTAGCACAACTTTTGCAATAAAAAAATTTAATTAGTGGTAATTTCCCCCTATTAAGCAATACCTCGGTTCAACTATAAATTAAGCAGCTCATTTTAATTATTGCAGATATTGCGGATGGGTGAAAATGATTAAAAAACTTGTTAAATCTTTATTACTCCCAATCTTCGCATAAGCGGGATGAGGAATTCTTCGTGTAGTATTGTAAAATTTTTTATTAAAGCATCTTGTTCAAAATAATAGGAACTCTCTCTCAATCTCTCCCTTGAGAAGGGAGAGACTTTGTAATCAATCATGTCATTACATTTATTGTCTTATCTTGCTTTATTACAAATGTGGATAATGATAAACATTAGTAAAACATAAGATCGTTAAAATTTCCATGGCTGTTAAATCCCGAATAGGTGGAAGTTAAGTTTTGATTGTCCAAAGGATCGAGTTTGTGTAAAAACTGTAGAGCGAAACTCCCGCCTTGGCTCGGTAAAAAAATAATGTGAGGCAATTATAATATTCGGAACGATCCCGACAGCCGTCGGGAAATGAATACATGTTGAAATTTAATTGAATATTAGCCAAGCCGAGACAGGCTGTTTCGCTTGTTTAAATTTATCGTAACGATCCTTTGGAAAAAACCGATCATAATATAAAAAATTGCAAGAGCGATTCAGAGAATCGCACTACAATCTGACTTTTTACACGGTCTCGATCGTTCCGATGTTCGACCAAATTAATCATTCGGAAAAGTGTAGAACGAGATTTATCTCATTACTAAATCCCAAGAGATATTTTCTTAAATAGTCGTATTTAAGAATCTAACCAAAGATATTTGTCAAATGACTCTTGGAGAAATTTTAATTGTAAGTAAAAAACAAATAACAGAACTCAAATTACAAATAAACACCAAATAACAAATTCAAAATCGTATCGAAATGATTCCGTCCCGAAAGCTTTTGGGATCATTCGGAAATACATTCAGGAAAAGCTTGTCACGCTTCGGTTTGATTTATTGATATTTTCGGAACGATCCCGACAGCAGTCGGGAGAAGATTGAACATTATTTGTCCTATGGATCCTACGGATAATTTGTTTTTTGAGATTTGGAATTTTATAACTAAGAGATTTTCTCTTAATTTCTGACGATTAAGAATCTACATTTTTTCCAAGACTTCGCTTGGAAAAAAAGCTAAAGGAAAAATTACAAATCACCAATCACAAATAATTATCAATGACCCAATTTT
>JAGUYG010000062.1 GCA_020061465.1 Ignavibacteriales bacterium | reverse complement strand
TGAATTGCCCTTTTTTGTTTGGTTTTACACAAAAATAAGGCTTTCTTTGGACAAACAGCTTATATTTCCTTTCCCTTAAGTTGACGCCTATGCGAATGCTTTCGGGAGAGAAATCTTATTTCGAATTGAGAACGTAAAAACTTCGGAAAAAATTTCTCCTCACTTAGTTCGTCGAAATGACAGTTATGATACAGCCCCCTTTTGATATATATTAATAATATTTCTCTTCGGCTAAATTCTTAAGAATTCCTTTCAACAATTCATAAAATTTTTCAACAGTTTCAATATTTACACGTTCATCCGGTGAATGAGCGCTTTCGATTGTAGGTCCGAAAGAAACCATATCCAGACCGGGATTTTTATCTCCTAATATTCCGCATTCCAAGCCGGCATGTATAGCTTTTATTTCGGGTTCTTTATTGAATAAAGATTTGAATACATTTTTAGAAATTGAAAGAATTTCAGAATCAAGATTAGGCTTCCATCCCGGATAACCATCGCCAACCTCTACTTTTGCACCGGCTAATTTAAATACTGCTGCCACACTTTGCGCAATATATCTCTTGGAACTTTCAATGGAACTACGTTGGCTTGTTCCGATTCTAATTTCGCTGTTCATTTTAATTGTAGCTAAGTTGGTTGAAGTTTCCACCAAACCAGGAATATTCTGACTCATAGATACAACTCCGTTTGGTAAAGCAAGCAAAGCGTTTATGATTTTGTCTGTTAACTCTCTCTTAATGGTCTTCTGAATTTGTGAATCAACTTTATTTAATTTAACCGTTACACCGTTGTCGGTAAAGTGCAGCTCATTGGAAATAGCTGCTTCAAGAGATTTAATAATCTCAACAGCTTTTTGATAATCTTCTTTTGTTAAGTAAACAATTGCTTCAGCTTCACGAGGTATAGCATTTCTTAAGCTGCCCCCTTCGATTTTTGCTGCTTTATAATTCATTTTTTCGATTGCTTTTAAAGCACGTGCTAAAATTTTAATAGCATTCCCTCTTCCTTGATTAATGTCTAAACCGGAATGTCCTCCCCTTAATCCTGTCACCATTAATTCATAAAGTTCATAACCTTCGGGTGCATCTTCATAATCTAATCTAAATACACCAACCGTATCCACCCCGCCTGCACAACCGACATAAAAAGCGCCGTCCTCTTCGGAGTCCATGTTAATTAATATTTTACCGTTAATAAAACCTGGCTGTAAGCTATTTGCGCCCGTAAGTCCGGTTTCTTCATCAACAGTTAAAAGAATTTCTATAGGACCATGAATAACATCCTTATCGGTTATCACCGCCAGAGCAGCGGCTATGCCTATTCCGTTATCGCTGCCAAGCGTTGTTCCCTCGGCTCGCATCCAACCGTTTTCTAGTTTTAGTTTTATCGGATCGTTTTCAAAATCGTGATTTGTACTTTTATTCTTTTCACACACCATATCAACATGCCCCTGAAGAACAACTTTGGGCGAGTTTTCATAACCGCTTGATGGAGGAACAAATGCAACTATGTTACCGGCATTGTCCTGTTCATAACTAATGTTTAATTGTGTTAATAGCTTTTTAAGATATTCTAAAATTTTCCCTTCCTTTTTTGAGGGTCTTGGTACTTGAGAAATTTCATAAAATCTCTGCCATAAAATTTTAGGTTTTAAACCTTCTATAATTTTAGCTTCCATTTTATCTCCTCTGTTAATCAATTATAACTAAATTATGTTCGTTTCTAAGCAGCGTTTTCTAAATTATTCTGCTTAGCTGAAAGTTTTGCTTTCTTTTTATCCAGCTCGGTTAAATATTTTTTTCTAATCCGAATGTTAGCCGGAGTAATTTCTACATACTCGTCTTCTGTAATCCACTCAATCGCCTGTTCGAGCGTAAGGATTGCAGGCGGTTCTAATCTAATAGCTTCATCGGCACCGGAGGCTCTCATGTTTGTTAATTGTTTCGTCCTTGTAACATTTACACGCATATCGTTACTTCTCGAATTCTCTCCCACTACCATTCCTTCATATACTTTAGTTCCGGGTTCAACAAAAAATACCGATCTTTCTTGTAGTTTGAACATGGCATAAGCAGAAGCAGTACCGCTCTCCATTGCAACTAAAGCACCCTTTGAACGATGTATTATTTCACCTTTATATGGTTCGTAATTATGAAAATTATGGTGAAGTATTCCCGTTCCTTTTGTATCTGTCATGAATTCTGGCCTGTAACCTATCAGTCCTCTTGCCGGAACAAAAAATTCGAGCCGTGTATTATCATTAAATGTAAGCATATTTTTCATTTCGCCTTTACGTTTTCCGAGCTTTTCGATAACTATTCCAGTAAATTCATCCGGTACATCTATAATCACATGCTCAATAGGTTCGGATAGGACATCATTAATTCGTTTCATTATTACTTCAGGTTTTGTTACTTGAAGCTCATATCCCTCACGTCTCATGTTTTCAATTAGAATTGCCAGATGAAGTTCACCTCTTCCGCTTACTTTGAATACATCGGGTGAGTCCGTAATCTCTACCCTCAAGCTCACGTTGGATTTTAATTCTTTCAAAAGTCTTTCATTTAGATTTCTTGTAGTAACATATTTACCATCCAAACCGGCAAACGGCGAATTATTTACAATGAAGTTCATAGTTATGGTGGGTTCATCAATGGATACAAAAGGAAGTCCTTCGGGCTTTAACGGACTTGCAATTGTATCGCCGATATCAACGTCTTCAAGTCCGGCTACTGCTCCAATATCTCCGGCAGTTAATTCGTTTGTTTCTATTCTTCTAATATTTTCGAACGAATAAAGTCTGGATATTTTAAAATTTATTTTTTCGCCTTTGCTCGTTATGAGTACTATATTCTCACCAACTTTGAGTGTTCCACTACGTACTCTGCCTATACCAATTCTTCCTAGGTAGTCGTTATAATCGATTGAAGAAATAAGCATTTGAAACGGTTCATTCAATGAAACCATCGGTGCAGGAACGTGTTTTAAAATTATTTCAAACAACGGTTTAAGCGAATCACTCTCTTCTTCTAACTGAATTTTTGCTATACCCTGTTTAGCTATCGTAAAGCAATACGGAAAATCCAATTGCTCGTCGTTAGCGCCGAGAGATACAAATAGATCGAACACTTCATTTAATACTTCATTTGGTCGCGCATCTTTTCTATCAATTTTGTTGATGGCAACAATCGGTTTCAATCCTAATTCTAAAGATTTTTTGAGCACAAACTTTGTTTGAGGAAGCGGACCTTCAGCAGCATCTACCAAAAGCAGCACACCATCCACCATTTTTAAAGTTCTCTCTACTTCGCCGCCAAAATCAGCATGACCGGGAGTATCTATTATGTTAATTTTAGTTTGATGATAAGTCACGCTTAAATTTTTTGCAAGGATGGTTATCCCCCGTTCCTTTTCTAAGGCATTAGAATCCATTATGCGAGTTTCAACTTGCTGGTTTTCGCGCCAAACTCCGGTTTGTTTAAGCATGTGGTCAACAAGGGTGGTCTTTCCATGATCTACGTGTGCAATGATAGCAATATTTCTGATTTCGTTTCTATGTTTTCTCAATTTGTCCTTATTAATTGATTATAAATTGCTTGCAAATATAGAGATAAGCGCTTGTAGTTACAATTTCAAAGGAGGTGCATCAGCATCAGTTTCAGGAAGGAAAAGTTAAATAGTAAGTCTTACTCTATTTTTTATTTATGTAATTATCTGAGTGTTAAGAGCAATTTCTTCAAGAATTGCGGAGACTCTTAAGCAGTCCTTTAATAATCCGGTGAATACTATTGATTTCCCTTTTACGTGAACTTCAAATGCAATTGTTCTTGCCGCTTCGAATGTACAATGGATTGCCTTAATTAGCTGATTAATAACTTCGTCGAATGTATGCCAGTCATCATTGAATAAAATAACCTTGCATTCCGTTCCTACGGTTACATCTTCTTCAACAATTTCTTCAATTATTGGTTTACCTTGTATTTCATTTTCCATGGTTAAAATTTAAAGAATTAAAATAAATTTTGAAACCTAATCTATTGGCTACTATCAATGAGAAAATTTGTGAGCAATTTTTTCATTTGTTTAGATTTTTGGATTGTATAGCGGATTAAAAGAATTAATTAGACTGATTCGTAAACTTACGGATATACATAATCGTGTAATCTGTGCAGTTCATATCTGTCCAAAATAAATTTAACTCACTCTGCCAAAGGCATCCCTTTGGATAATCTCTCTCTTAAAAAGAGAGAGACTTATCCGTAGGATCTTTAGATTGTCAATAAAACCTTATATG
>JAGUYG010000107.1 GCA_020061465.1 Ignavibacteriales bacterium | reverse complement strand
TTAATGGAATTGATACGCGTGTTTGGAATCCTGAAAAAGATAAGCTGCTTCCGAAGAAGTTCTCTGTAAAGAGTTTAGAACTTAAACAAGCAAATAAAAAAGAGTTGGCACAAAAGTTTGGATTTGAATACGATGACAGTATTCCGATTGTAGGACTTATCTCAAGGTTGTACGATACTAAAGGATTTGATCTTATCAATGAAGCTTTTGAAGATTTGATGAAACTTAATCTCCAAATGATTTTATTAGGTAACGGTGAAAAGAAATATCATGTCTTCTTTGATAAAATGACTAGAAAATATCCTAAGAAATTTGCCGCATATCTTGGCTTTAATGATGAACTTGCTCATTTAATCGAAGGCGGCTCGGATATTTATTTGATGCCTTCGAAGTATGAACCCTGCGGCTTAAATCAAATGTACAGCCTTACGTACGGAACTGTTCCGATTGTTCGCGAAACGGGGGGCTTGGCTGATACCGTAATTAAATTTAATGAAAAGAACGGAGAAGGAAACGGGTTTGTTTTTAAAGCTTACGATTCCCAGGCAATGCTTAAAGAAATAACAAGAGCTTTAAAAATTTTCAAGAATCAGAAATTGTGGAGTAAGATAATAAAAAACGGCATGAAGGCTGATTTTAGCTGGAACTCTTCCGCAAAAAAATATATTGAACTATACAAAACTATTCTTGACTCTAACTGATGGCTTTTGTGGGTGTATTTTTAGACCGCGACGGAACCTTGAATGAAGACCCCGGATATTTAGGTGACCCCGAAAAAGTTACTCTTTTCCCGGAGACAGGCAAAGCTCTTTATAAGCTTAAAACGAAATTAAATGCTAAGCTTATTGTTATTTCCAATCAATCTGGTTTAGTTCGAGGGCTGTTAAAAACGGCAGATGTCGAAGCCGTCAATATTAGAATTAATGAATTATTGAGGGACGACCGTGTGACAATTGATGCATTTTATTATTGTCCTTATCATCCTGATTATAATACACCCGAAGAGTGTGAATGCAGAAAACCCTCACCAAAATTGGTATACGAAGCGGCGAATAAATTTAAGATAGACCTTAATAGCTCTTTCTTCATAGGTGATTCTGTTGCCGATATTCATTGCGGAATGAATGCCGGATTGAAGACTATCCTGGTAAAAACCGGTTATGGACTGGAAAGCATTTCTCTATTGAAAAAGGAAAATAATTTTCCCACTTTTGTTGCCAATAATTTAATGGATGCCTGTAATTTTATTCTTAATGATTTTAACGGAGATAAAAAGTTTGTTGCCTCTTAAAATATTCATACCTATCTGTATTATTGTACTTTTGAACATCACTTCCTGCGGCGATTCCCCGTCTTCAATCGGTTCCGATTTATTGAAAGATGATTTGATAACTTTACAGGTTATCGATTCGCAGACAGATTCTCTTCCGCAAAGCTCACACTCTTTCAAGAAAGCAGTGCGGCTTGGTAATGCGAGCAGGCTTTTAGTTGGGAGGAGTGCCGGTGTTGAAGCGGCTTCACTGATAAGGTTTTTCTTCTACTTTCCCGATTCTATAACCAAGGAAATTCTTAATGATCAAATTCAAGTTGTAAGTTCAAAAGTTACGTTGCTTACTGAATATTCGTTAGGAGAGGAAACCTCTTCTTACGGAATAACGGTTCATCGCATTAGAAATAGTTGGACGCAGGAAACTTTTACATCGGACAGTATTTCTCTTTTGCAATTTGATTCTGATGATGTTGCCACAAATAAAGTGTACGATGATTCCGTGCATTCTTTTAACATCGACAATGAGATGGTTAAATCATGGCTGCAATCAGTTTCAGATACCGCTAAACCGATTGAGTACGGAATTTACATTAAAGCAGAAAACGGTACCGGCAGAGTTGTTGGATACTCAGCCTATACCGGAATAATTTCTGCTGCACCTTCGCTTGAAGTTGTGATTGAGAAACAGGGTGTATATGTCGATACACTTAGTTTTACGCCTGCCGCTGATGTAAGTGTTGTTCTTGGTGAAATTCCGGATGCAGGAAGCGAAAATATTATTGTTATGGCGGGTTTAACAGCAAAGACCAAACTTTATTTTGATCTTTCCGGTTTAGCTAAAGGTGCTGTTATTAATAAGGCAGAACTTACACTCTTTGTAGATGATGTATATACTAATACAGGTTCCGATTATAAAGATGGAATAATAGCAGCGTTTATTGAAGACAGCACCAATTCGGACAGCACCTCATATAAAATTAAACTTTCTGGGGACGGTGAAATCTTCATCGGAAATATTACAGTGTTCGTTCAAAAATGGCTGGACTCTGGCAGCAATCAAGGAATGCTTTTAAGCGCTGAGGATGAATTGAACGGACTTGAACTATTTGCATTAAAGGGGAGTAATGCTGCCAATGTTTTACAGCGACCAAAATTGAAAATCTATTTTACCAATAAACCTTAAGTAAGAAATTGATAAATAAAATTTTATTCTTTTGTCTGTGCTTTTTCTTTTTTATAACCGATAACAACGCACAAAGCAGTTCCAGCTACAGCCGGATCGGCGTCGGGGACCTTGAATTTTCATATTCGGCAAGGCGTGCCGGAATGGGGCAGCTTGGAATAGCATTATTCGACTATGATTTTATCGGTTCAAATAATCCTGCTGCATGGAGCAGGCTATCAAAAACCAGAATAGAATTTGGATTAAGCTACAATAGTTTGTTCGTTTCCAATAATTCATTAAAAAGCTTTTATAAGGATGCAGACTTCACCGGCTTTACGTTTGGCTTTCCGGTACAACGAGATTATGGAATCGGGTTTGTGCTGGGAATTGTTCCTTACTCAAATGTGAGTTATAAAGTCAAACAAATAATTGAAGTTCAAGAGTCGGACATTCCCGCTTACTCGATTGATTACGAGGGTAGAGGCGGAATATCAAAGATGTTTTTCGGTTCCTCTTATACTCTTCCATTCGATTTAAGTGTGGGAGCAACTTTCGATTACTATATCGGTAATTTAAAATATTATTCAGAAGTTAATTTTTATGATACCGACAATGTAAACGCTCAATTTCTACGCACTTACACTCCTAAAGGAATGGGAAGCACAATTGGATTTATCAGTCCGGAACTTTCTTCGTTATTCGGCGACGGCAGCATATCAAATTTAAGAATAGGACTTTCAGCATCAGTTGCAGGAAAATTTTCTGCCGATACTTTGTTGAGTTCAACATCCAGTTTGGGTACCGATTCAATAGGGCATGGTAATGTTGAAATGAAAATTCCAATACGGATAGTTGCAGGAGTTAGTTTTTTATTAAGTAATCGTTATAACATTTATTTAGATTATTTATATCAACCCTGGAGCCAATATACTTTTAATAAACAGTCGTCGGATCAACTAAGAGATATAAACAAAATTAGCGGAGGGTTAGAGTATAGACCTATTAGAGAAATCGGCGCTACCTTTTGGGAACAAATAATTTGGCGTGCAGGTTTAAGTTTCGAACAAACGCAATATATGGTTTATGGTAAAGGAATAAATCAATATCTAATATCCGGCGGGTTATCTTTACCGCTTAGTTTTGAAAATACGATTGATATTGGATTGCAATATGCATTTAGAGGTACGAAAGATTTTAATTTGTTCACAGAAAATTTTATTAGATTGAACCTGGGACTCAGCCTTGGTGAAACCTGGTTCATCAGACAAGATAAATAATAAATAAAAAGGGATTCATCTTGAAAACGTTAATTAAAATATTTGCCATGTTTTTATTTATTTTTACGATGGCATCGGCTTTTTTAGCAGCAGAAAATGCTTCTAAATTTTATCCCTCACAATCTGATTCTCAAGAAGTGCTGAAACAGTACAGCTTATTTTCCGAATATCATAAAAACAGAGAATTTGAAAGTGCACTCCCTTTCGGATGGAAGGTAATTGAATTAGACCCGGAGATGATGAAGAAGTGGATTTATTATAAAATGGAAGATGTTTTATGGTACTTACACGACTCAAGCCAGGTAGCATCCGAAGAAAAGAAAGCAATAGAGGATACAATTCTCTATTTCTATGAGTTTGCTCTGCAATATTATCCTGACGATAAAGAATATTTCCAATCCCGAAAAGCATTTGTATCGGAAGTATGGTTGAATCTCGATGCAGAAACTATAATTAAGGAATATGAAAAAGCGGTAGAGATTAATCCTCGTCTTTCTTCCTATTATTATGATCGTTTAGGTCAGCTATATAAAGCAAATGTACGTGATGAGAACGATTACAAGTCAAAAGCAATCGACGTTTATACGCTTTTAAGTGAAAGAGAACCTGATAATCCGAGGTGGAATTCGGAATTAGAAAGTTTAGTGGATAACATCGAAGAATTAGTGGCTCTTGCAAAGAAATCGTGGGAGCTTAATAAAGATGACCTCTCTAAAGCATATAAGTATGCTGATTTAGCTATCAAAGCAAACGATTTGAAAGAGGCATTAATTCCGTTAGAATTCTTGATAAGCAAAGCCCCCGAAACAATAAATTATTGGAAACAAATAGCTTCTGTTTACCAAAAGCTTGATATGATTAACAAAGCCGAAGACGCTTATAAAAAGCTCATTCAACTTGAACCGGGAAACAGAGATCATTACCTTAATCTTGGGATTGTTTATAAGGACAAAGGTCTTCTTTCTGCTGCACGAACTCAGTACCAAAAAGCAAGTGATTTAGGCAACGGATGGGGATTACCAATATACTATGAAGGATTGCTATACGAGCAGACTGCGCGAAGCTGCACGTTTGACTTCAAGGCTAAGCTGGTTTACCAGGTAGCTGTTGATACTTACCGGAGGGCTATCAGAATAGATCCTACGGTGGCAACGCAAGCCCAAACAAGAATAAGCGCTCTCTCCGGTTCCATTCCTACACAAGAAGATTATTTCTTCCAGGGTTATAAATCCGGGCAAATTATTCCAATTACGGGTGACTGCTATACATGGATTGGTAAAAGCGTTACAGTGCCGTAATGAAAGTATCTATTGCTGCTGACCATGCCGGTTTTGGCTTCAAAGAATTAATTAAGAGCAATTTATTAAAGAAAGGTTTCGAGGTTATTGACCACGGAACCTTTTCTGCTGAATCGGTAGATTACCCTGATTTTATTAAGTTAGCCGCAATTGACGTATCACAAAGGGTTTCAGATGCAGGTATTGGGGTTTGCGGCTCCGGGATCGGAGTTTCTATAGTAGCAAATAAATTTAAAGGTGTAAGAGCCGCTCTTGTATTTAATAAGGAGATGGCTGTCCTCTCCCGGAAACACAATAAATCTAACTTCCTTGCGCTTGGTGAGCGTTTCCTTAATCACGAAGAAATTTTAGAAATAGTTGATATATGGTTAAATACCGAATTTGAAGGGGGACGGCATGAGAGGCGTGTGGACAAAATTGAAAATTTATAAACATTATTCATTCAATCATTCATTCAATCACAAATATGTACAGTTATCTGAAAACCGATCCCGAAATTTTTGAAATTCTTAAAAAAGAAATCTCACGCCAGCAGGATAAGCTGGAACTTATTGCCTCCGAAAATTTTGTAAGCCCTGCTGTATTAACGGCTGCCGGATCAGTATTAACAAATAAATATGCTGAAGGCTATCCAGGCAGAAGGTATTACGGTGGTTGTGAATTTGTGGACATGGCTGAGGACGTAGCTCGCGAAAGACTTAAAAAACTTTTTAGAGCTGAATATGTGAACGTCCAGCCCCACAGCGGTTCACAAGCAAATATGGCTGTATTCATGGCTTTATTAAATCCGGGCGATAAATTCTTAGGACTAAGCCTTGCTCACGGCGGACATTTAACTCATGGTTCGCCTGTCAATTTCTCCGGTCAATTATATCAGGCTGTAGGCTATACGCTTCATCCAGAGACAAAAGTTTTAGATTACAATTTAATTGATGACCTTGCAAAAAAAGAAAAACCAAAGCTAATCGTAACCGGAGCCAGTGCATATTCAAGAGAGTGGGATTACAAAAAATTCAGAGAAATTGCCGATAAAGTTGGTGCGCTTCTAATGTGCGATATGGCGCATCCGGCTGGCTTAATTGCAAAAGGTTTGTTGGATAATCCTCTCCCTTATTGCGATGTAGTTACATCTACTACTCACAAAACTTTAAGAGGACCACGTGGAGGAATTATACTTATCGGTAAGGATAAAGAAAATCCGGTGGGAATTAAAACACCGAAAGGTGATCGTTTAAAGTTGATGTCCGAAGTTTTTGATAGCATAGTGATGCCCGGTATACAGGGAGGTCCACTCATGCACATCATTATGGCTAAAGCCGTCGCATTCGGCGAAGCGTTGAGCGATTCATTTAAAATCTATGCACAACAGGTTATTGCGAATGCTAAAGCATTATCTTCGGAATTGAGTAAGTACGGGTTAGATGTGGTTTCAGGCGGAACAGACAATCATTTATTATTAATCGACCTAACGAATAAGGGAATAACAGGCAAGCAGGCAGAGAACGCTTTAGAAGCTGCGGGAATGACAGTTAACAAAAATATGGTTCCATTCGATCAGAGAAGTCCATTTGTAACGAGCGGAATCAGAATAGGAACGCCTGCGGTTAGCACAAGAGGTATGAAAGAAAACGAAATGATGATAATTGCCGATATGATAAACCGTGTATTAAGCAATGTCAACGATGAAGAAAATCTTACTTCAATAAAAGCCGAAGTAATGCAGATGTGCAGCAAATTTCCATTATATACTGACTTAAATCGTGGCTGAAACTGAAAAGCTTGAAGAAGAATTAAACCATAATGAAGCTCACCAAGCTGAAATGACTTTCCTCGAACATCTCGAGGAATTAAGATGGAGGATTATTTATTCACTTGCCGGATTGATTATCGGAGCTGTGGTTTGCTGGATATTTATCGACTATCTGATCGACGTAATTTTATTAAAACCCGCACGCGACTCGGGTGCAATACTGCAAAATCTTCGTCCCTTCGGGCAACTATTCCTTTATGTTCAAGTTGCAATAATGGGCGGCATAGTTTTAAGCATACCAAATATTTTTTATCAATTCTGGAAGTTTATCTCTCCTGCATTAAGAAAGCAAGAGCGGCGCTATATCTCTTTAATCGTAATTTATTCTTCGTTATGTTTTTTAGCCGGAATATTCTTCGCCTATTATGCTATGCTTCCATTAACATTAAAATTTGCCGCACAATTCGGTTCCGCTGAAATAGCAAATCAGTTTGCAATTGACGAATATCTTTCGATTATTATTAGTGTTATGCTTGCAGCAGGTTTTGTGTTCGAACTGCCGATGATATCATTTTTTCTTACAAAGCTGGGGATATTAACACCGGCATTTATGCGTAAGTATCGAAAACATTCGATAGTAGCTATATTGATTCTGGCTGCATTTTTAACTCCCGGTACTGATCCCGTATCTCAAATTGTACTGGCAGTTCCGTTGGTTTTATTATATGAGGTAAGTATATTTATTTCAAAGTTAGCAGCGAAAAAGAAGTGATAAAGGGAACATTATCCGAAATCAGTAAACCGATCAAGTCGGAGTTGGTGCAGTTTAGCGACTTATTCAAAGCCTCGATGAAGTCCAAAGTGGGACTAGTCGATTTAATTGCCCGATATATAATAAGACAAAAAGGGAAGAAGATTAGACCTCTTGTCGTGCTGCTCTCTGCTAAAGTTTCCGGCGGTGTTAATGAACGAACTTACAGAGGCGCAGCGTTAGTTGAATTGCTGCATACCGCCACTTTAATTCACGATGATGTAGTTGATAATGCCGATAAAAGAAGGGGCTTCTGGTCGATAAATGCAATCTTTAAAAATAAAGTTGCTGTTTTAATGGGTGACTATCTACTTTCAAGAGGTTTGATGATAGCTGTTGATGGTAAAGATTTTGATTTCCTTGGCGTTATATCAAATACAGTTAAGAGAATGTCAGAAGGTGAGCTGCTTCAGATTCAGAAGACTAGAAAACTTGATATAGACGAAGAGACATATTTCAAAATAATTTCGGATAAAACTGCTTCACTTCTTGAAACATGCTGTTTGATTGGCTCAATGAGCAGCTCAGATAATCCCGAATATCATGCTGCCTTAAGGCGATTCGGAGAATCAATCGGGATTGCCTTTCAAATAAGAGACGACATACTCGATTATGAAGGTTCCTTTAGCCTTACAGGGAAACCGGTTGGCGGAGACATCAAAGAGAAAAAAATTACTCTTCCTCTTATTTATTCGCTTAATCAAGTCTCTGTACGCGAAGCTGCTTCGATAAGAAGAATTATTAAGAATGAAAATAATAAGGAGAGCGTAAAGAAGATCATTGAATTTGTTAGACAACAGAACGGAATTGAATATGCTGTTAGGACTACCATTAAGTACTCACAGCAGGCTAAAGAAGCTTTAAAAATATTTCCCGAGTCGCAGAGCAAAATTGCTCTTGAAGCACTGGTGGATTTTATTATTGAGCGAAAAAATTAATACGCTCATTTTTTCGCTGCGGGTCTAATCCTTCGCTCTCTCCTGATTTAATTTGTCCTTGAAGATGAAACCTTTTACCGGTTCTCTTAATGTAAGCACCGGACAGGGAGCTTTGCGTACAACTTTTTCTGCCGTGCTGCCGAAAAGAATATGTTCTACACCCGAATGACCGTGAGTTGCGATTATTATCAGATCAACATCCTCTTCGGAAGCGGTTTCAATAATTTCAAGAAACGGTTTACCGGTTTTTACGATGTTTTTTACCTTTATATCAGGTGGTATTTCATTTTTGGCAAGCCTGTTCAATTCATCTACCGCCCTTCGATCCATTTCAAGGTCGGCAGACGGAAAAGCAATTTGCCCCATTGAAAAATCCGGCGGATATATAACCGGTTCTACAACATAGACAAGAAACAAATCGGCAGTGAAATACCGCGCAAAGTTTACTGCATACTTAAGTGCGCTTTTTGAATAATCCGAAAAATCAATCGGAACAAGAATTTTATTGATGTTTAGGTTCATTTTAATCCTCCCGAGCATTTAATAATTTACTCTGAAGTGCTATATGATCTTCATTTAATTGACGCAGCCGTGTAACTATGATATGCGAAATACCCTGTAGAATCTTAATCCCTTTTTTAGGATACTTTTCGATAAAATCATCAAGGTCGGGTTTGAAAACCACAGCTAGCCGGCAATCGGTTTGAGCAATTGCCGAAGCGGAACGCTCTTCATTATCAACGAGTGCTAGCTCACCAAAAAAATCACCTTTTTTAAATATTGCTAAAGGAATAGTTTCTCCTGATTGAAGTGCCCTCTGAATAAGCACCTCGCCTTCTCGGATTACATAAAGCCCTATGCCGGGATCTCCTTGATGAAAAATATATTCGCCTGGCACATATTGTCTGATATGAATAAAAGAAGTTAACATTGAAATATCTCTCTTATTCAATTCAGCGAATGGGGGAATCATCTTAAGAACATTTTCAAGATCGGATTTATCTGTAGGGGATTTGAAAAGATTAGCCCAAAAGCTGCTATGAATTACACGCGGTTGTTCTTCGTTCATTTTTTTATCCTTTAATTAAATATTCCGGATTCAGCTAAGCGCCACAATTTTTGACAAGGAAATCTATTTTCATATAAAGCTCTTCCCACTATCACCGAGTCGATACCAGTGTGCATTAAATTTTGAATATCCATTAATTCATCTTTATTTCTTATTCCACCCGATAAAGTTATTTTAGCATTTGTAACCTCAATTATTTGTTCGCATAAGGGTAAGTTTGGTCCGCCAAGCATACCGTTTCTTTTTACATCGGTAACGATAAATCTATCAACACCTATCTCACTCATCGTTTTTGCGAAAGATGTACAAGAAATACCGGTTTTTATTTGCCTGCCTCTGATTATTAATTGATTGTCCAAAACATCGAGTGAAACGGCTATCTTTGCCGATCCATATTTTTCAAATAACTTTTTGAAGTCATTAGAATTCTCAATTGCAATAGTGCTAACAACAAGTCTGCTGATACCCGTTTCCATGATCAAATCGGCATCTTCAAGAGTTCTTATACCGCCGGCAAACTGAACAGGAATAATAACGGAAGAACAAATTTTTTCAACCAGCTGAAAATTTTTTCTAGAATGTTCAAGTGCACCGTCAAAGTCAACTACATGAAGCATCTTTGCGTTCTCTGCCCGCCAAATTTTAGCCATTTCAACAGGATCGCTGCCGTATTCCTTACAGCCAAGTTCCGGTATCCCCTGAATAACTCGAACGGTTTTGCCGTCCCTTATATCTATTGAAGGGATTACAAGTAGAAATCGTTTCATTGATATAAATTTATTCATGAACGTGATTAACACTGAAGCAATATTAACTTCAAAATTTAATTATTGGCAGTACAAATTAATACAATGTGTGTTAAAAATAAATTAAAATAAAAGAAGTTGATAAATCAAATTTAAAAAAGAATCCTGAGTTCGTCTTTACTATTCCCTCTTATTGAACAGGTTGGTAAAAATCAAAGGTGAGCCAGGCGATAAAATAAATTCTATTAAAATTGCCATAATCTTTTCTTTTAACATGATTCATTTAAAAAGTTAAAATTTGGTCTAAATTCTTGACTTTTCAGTCTTTAATAAGCATATTTGATTAAAATGAACAAAGAATTTATTCTGCTTTCCGAAAGAGAAGAAATTTACAATTGCATGCATTAAGAAAATGATAACTAAAATATTACTTCACATAAACTTTGTTCATGAGTCAAAAGTGTTAGATTTTACGGATTGTGAGTGCGCATAATTGTCTTCTTGTGAGAGTAGTTAGAAAATTTGATGGATTATTCTTCAATAACAAAACTTATAATTACGGACAATGAAGAATTTTATATCCAATAATCGCTCATAACTTAAATCAGAAAGTAGCCTATTTGAATTTACATCTAACATCAATTGATTTTAGTTGTGGGCGCTTCATTCATTTTAGCGAACCGCATCTATTTTTATCTTTTTTTAAATCAATTCTGAGCTTTACACGAATAGCTAATAAAAAATTAAACATCGTTTCAGTGTTTTTCAGGGAAATTCTTTTATTTTCAAGCTTGCTCTTGAAGTTTCGTTTTCATAACTCAAGTCATACAGTGTTACTTCTAACGAAAATTTAAAATTATATATGAGGATAATAATGTTTTCTAAAATTAATATTCAAGAGAATAAAATTTGGCAAATAACCAGCTATGCGTTTTCTTTACGCCTTTTCTGGATAATAACGTTTGCATTAATTACAGCAGTTTCAGCTCAAGTTGCTATTCCGGTTAAACCGGTACCGTTTACCCTTCAAACAATGATGGTGGTTTTAGCCGGTGCTTTTCTTGGCGCTCGAGACGGAGCCTATAGTCAGTTTCTTTATTTATTATTGGGTATAATGGGTTTACCGGTTTTTGCACAAGTACCGGATGGCGCAATCGGGTTTGCTAGGATTATAGGACCAACCGGAGGTTATCTTCTTGCCTTTCCATTGGCAGCTTTTATTACAGGTTACGTTATTGAAAAATATAAAAACTATTTTGCCGTTGTTTTAGCCATGTTAGCAGCAAATCTTATAATTCTTGCTATAGGTGTAATTCATCTGGAAGTTTTTTATCTAAAAGATTTAAGCGCATCACTAACTGCCGGTGCTGCAGTATTTTCTGTATGGACTGTTGTAAAAGTATTTGCTTCAGCGGCAATTTACTTTGCTGTTCCGAAAAAAAATAATACCCTCTAAAGAGTAATCGACAATTTTTTTAATGGAATCAAAAAACTACATATTTATCCTGATTTTTCTTATTGCACTTGCAACATTTATTTGGAGCACCAGAAAATTAATTATTTACATGTTGGTAGCTAAAAAGCAAGACGATAGATTTGATTCCATTGGTAAAAGATTGCTTACTGTTTGGAAAGTCGGATTCTTACAAGCGAAATTATTGCGCGATCCCGCTGCGGGTATTTTACACGTGTTCATTTTTTGGGGATTTGTTTTGTTTCTGTTTGCAGTTATTGAGGCAGTAATACAGGGATTTTATTCTCCATTTACTTTGGAATTCGCAGGATACTTTTATTCTGCCGTTACAATAATCCAGGATGTATTCGGAGTATTAGTTATTCTGGCTGTACTATTTGCTCTCTATAGAAGATTTATTCAACGCGTAGCAAGATTGGAAGTTGACGGGGCAGGTAAACTTGATGCAGCATTAATTCTTGTTCTGATTTTACTGGTTTGTGTTTCTATGTTCGGACAAAACGCTTCTCTCATTGCTCAAAAGCATTTCATGTTAGCAGATAAAGAGCTAAGACCGATTTCATTAATTTTAGGAAAAATGTTCTTCAGCTCAGGCAGTAATTTAGCCTCAATCTTCCACGAAATATTTTGGTGGATTCATATTCTGCTCATCTTTGCATTTCTTAATTACCTTCCTTACTCGAAACATCTTCATGTACTTACATCGCTGCTTAATACCTTTTTTGCAAATTTAGATTCAAAAAGAAATACAATTAAAGCTTTAAATCTGGAAGATGAAAATGTAGAAGTATATGGCGCACCCGATATTGAGCATCTCTCATGGAAACAAATACTTGATGGTTACTCGTGCACAGAATGCGGAAGATGTTCCGCAGATTGTCCCGCAGCTACAGCGGGAAAATCTTTATCACCCATGAAAATAATCGTGGACATAAGACACCGCACTGCCGAAAAAGCACCATTGGTTGTAGCAGGAATAAATGACCATGAAATTATGGAAAAAACCCTTGTTCATAATTATATAACAGATCTGGAATTGTGGGAATGTACAACATGTATGGCTTGCGTTGAAGAATGTCCGGTGATGATAGAGCATCTTGACTCTATTATCGATATGCGTAGAAATTTGGTTTTAACCGAATCTCAATTTCCGTCCAATCTAAATAGTGTGTTCAAAAGTATCGAAACTAATTTTACTCCCTGGGCATTTAATCAAAACGACCGAGCTAATTGGGCTGAAGGACTTAATATTAAAACGATGTCGGAAGACTCAAACGGAGAAATATTATTTTGGGTTGGCTGTGCCGGTTCTTTTGATGAGAGATATAAAAAAGTATCGCGAGCTTTCGCTGAATTAATGCAAAAAGCCGGAGTTGATTTTCGTATTCTAGGAACAGAAGAAAAATGTAACGGAGATACAGCCCGAAGATTGGGTAATGAATATCTTGCCCAAATGATGATTCAAGAAAATATTGCAACTCTTAATAAATACAGTGTAAAAAAAATTGTAACTGCATGTCCCCACTGTTTTCATTCTCTAGGTAATGAGTATAGGCAGTTTGGCGGAAATTATGAAGTAATTCACCACACGCAGTTAATTCAACAATTAATTAATTTCGGTAAGATTCAATTAACTTCATCTGATAAAAATCAAACTGTGACATATCATGATTCATGTTACTTAGGGAGATATAATAAAATATATGACGACCCTCGCAATTCCTTACAAAAAATAGGGAATGTTAACTTAGTTGAAATGCACAGAAACAAAAGCAGAGGATTTTGCTGCGGTGCCGGCGGCGGCAGAATGTTCTTAGAGGATGAGGAAGGCGGAAGAATAAACGAAGAACGTACACGCGAAGCACTTGAAACAGGTGCTTTAACAATTGCATCGGCTTGTCCTTTTTGTATGACAATGATGACTGACGGTGTTAAAGTCTTTAATAAAAACGATGAAGTTGCCGTCAAAGATATTGCTGAAATTATTTTAGAGTTCTCTAATTAACTATATCTATCATTAATTAAGTGGAGGTTTAAATGAATAAATACCATGAATTAGTTGAAGCAGTAAAGAATTTGGAAGTCGATTTTCATAAATTTTATGAAAAGGGACAATCTGCTGCCGGCACTCGTGTTCGAAAGGGATTAAGCGACTTACGCAAGCTTGCACAAGATATCCGTAAAGATGTGCAGGATGTAAAAGTTCAGAGGAAAGCGGCAAAGCAGGGCTAAAAGTCTTTCTGTTTTACTAATTTTTTCGGGCTGAACTTAATTTTAGTTCAGCCTCTTTTTTATCTTTATGAAAACTGTCTACATAATTTTTCTGCTTTCAGCCGCACTTTCGTTTTTCTCGAGATTTATCTTATCTACAAATTATTATCAACCGGATGAGATATATAAAGAAGAGCAAACCGTAACCATTGTGATTTCTGCAGTTGGCGATTTAATGTGTCATTCGGTTCAATATAATTATGCGCGGGTCGAGAAAGACAGCTTTGATTTTACAAATGTTTTCAGCGAAGTGAAACCATATTTTCAGGAGTCAGATTTCACATTTGGTAATCTGGAAACAGTTCTTGCCGGAAAAAAATTAGGCTATTCCGGTTATCCACGCTTTAATACACCTGATGCTTATGCCTATGCATTAAAGACTGCCGGATTTGATTTAATTACCACTGCAAATAATCATTCTTTGGATCAAGGCGAGTTTGGTTTAAGAAGGACTATTGAACAATTGGATAAGATTGGGCTTTGCTATAACGGTACCTATACTTCTCAAAGAGACAGCGACTCAATTAGAATTTTTAATATTAAGGGAATCAAAATAGCTTTTTTAGCTTATACGTATGGAACTAATGGATATTCCGTCCCTTCTGGTAAACCATATTTAATAAATTTTATCAACTTTGATAAAATTAAATCAGATATTGAAAAAAGCAGGAGTAGTGCTGCTGATTTAGTTTTAATTCACTTTCACTTCGGTGAAGAATACCAAAGAGAACCGAATAAATATCAAAAAGAAGCGGTTGAATTTGCAATTGAACATGGAGCAGATATTATTATTGGTGGTCATCCTCATGTTTTGCAGCCTGCAAAATTTTACAAGTCGAACACCGGAAAACTTGATTCCGGTTTCGTGGCATACTCATTGGGTAACTTCATATCAAATCAGCGATGGCGCTATTCCGATGCGGGAGCAATTTTGAATTTATTCATTACAAAAAATTTTACAAAAGATTCAATTTTCATTTCAAAGGCTGAATTCATTCCTACCTGGGTTTTTAAGGGTGATACTCAGAATGGAAAAGAATTTATCATATTACCTGCTGAATCAGCTTATTTTGAAAATAGTTACACGTTTCTTAGAAAGAAAGACATTGAGTTAATGAAACAGTCGTTCGAGGATAGCAAATCAATTCTTACTAAGTATGATCGCAGAATAGAAATTAGAGAGGGAAGCACCCTTGATAAAATAGATTAATTAACCAACTAAGCTTTACGAAATTATCTATATAAGAATGCTCCCCAATTAGTATCAATTCTCTTGAATAAGTTAGTAATACTTTCAATGATTATTAACCAAATCTGAACTCACTTAGAAAAGTCCATTTACTTAATAGATCTATAAATTCCCGACAAATTAAGAGGGAGTAATTTGTATATTTGTATTCATTTTACTATAAATTTTTATTCGAAAGAAGGAAAATAGGATTGAGTCATAAATTAACACTTATACCCGGAGACGGAATTGGATCGGAAATTATACAGGCAGCTACAAGAGTTATTTATGAAGCCGGAGTAAATATTGAGTGGGATGTAGTTGAAGCCGGTATGACCGCACTTGAAAAGTATCATGACCCGCTTCCTAAAGAAGTAATTGAATCAATTGATCGAAATAAGGTTGTGCTCAAAGGTCCTTTAACAACACCGGTCGGTAAAGGATTCAGAAGCATCAATGTTGCCTTGAGAAAAGAATTTGAATTGTACGTCAATCAACGTCCGGCAAAAACTTACAAAGGAATAAAGACGTTATATTTTGACCACATAGACCTGATCATTTTCAGAGAGAATTTGGAAGAATTTTATTCAGGAATTGAACATTACATAGATAGCAGCAAATCGGCGGCTGAAACGATAGGGATAATTACTCGCCGCGGTTCTGAAAGAATTATTCGTTACGCATTTGAATTTGTTAAGAAGCATGGAAGGAAAAAGTTAACCGTAGTACATAAAGCGAATATTCTAAAATTTACAGGCGGATTATTCCTGGATATAGCTGAAGAAATTGCACCGGAGTATTCTGAAATTCAATTTGATGATAAAATAGTCGATAACATGGCAATGCAGATGGTAATGAATCCATATCAATTTGACTGCATAGTTACTACGAATCTTTTTGGGGATATTCTATCGGATTTGGCTTCCGGTTTAGTCGGCGGTTTAGGGATGGCACCCGGTGCGAACATAGGTGATTCTGTTGCAATGTTTGAAGCAGTGCATGGTTCGGCGCCGGATATTGCCGGTCAGAATATTGCAAATCCTTCTGCAATTATTTTGGCTTCTGTTATGATGTTACAACACATCGGAGAAGATGAAGCTGCAAAAAAGATAGAAAAAGCTTTAGCTGCAGTAATTGAAAAAGGAGAGAAGGTAACAAGGGATATCAATCCTAAAAATTTTATCGGCACAAAAGAATTTACTGACGCAATCATCTCTCAAATGGAAGGGCAGAGTTGAGAAACAGATCCCCTTTAGCACTCATTTTCTTAACGGTTTTTATTGACCTGTTAGGATTTGGAATATTAATACCCATCCTTCCAACATTCGCAACAAAAGAATTGGGAGTGGATGAAACTGCCATTGGGTTTGCAATTGCAGTTTATTCGCTTACTCAATTTTTTTTCAATCCAATATTTGGCAAACTATCCGATAAATATGGAAGAAGACCCTTAATTGTAATAAGTCTGTTCCTGAATGCCATTGGGTACATTATTTTCGCTTTCACTCACTCCTATTTAATGCTTCTTATTTCTCGAGTTATAGCCGGAATAGGGGGAAGCAGTATTGGGGTAGCACAGGCTTATATTGCTGATGTAACCACTAAATCAGAACGCTCGAAAGGGATGGGATTAATTGGTGCGGCGTTCGGGTTAGGTTTTGTTTTCGGACCTCTAATCGGAGGTATCTTATCTAACTATGGATATATGATTACCGGCTTTGGGAGCGCTTCATTTTCGATGCTTGCTTTTATCTTAACTCTGTTTTTGCTTCCTGAATCCAACCTTAACAGAGGAAATTCTCAGACGAATAAATTTAAATTGATCGATATCGGGTCGTTTAAAAAAATTATGCGTAACACTTCTCTAATTTGGATGCTGGTCATTTTTTTCATACTTACATTCTCCATTGCCAACATTTACGGTACATTCGCTCTTTTAGGATATAAAGTATATCATTTTTCTGATCAACAAAATGCATACATGTATACACTTATGGGATTAACATCGGTTATTGTACAGGGCGGGTTATTGAACTTACTTTCAAAATATCTGAACAGAAAACAGTTGACAATTTTAGGTACCTTTCTAATGGCAGTTGGTTTGGCAGTTATGCCATTCGGTCAAACATTTTTGGGTTTAGCTGTGGTCGTTGTAATTCTTTCCATAGGAACCGGAACACTTCAGCCAACAATTCTCGGTTTAATCTCAGAAGCAACTCCGGAAATTGAGCAAGGCATTACATTAGGTGTTAATCAATCATTCTCTGCACTTGCCAGGGTTTTAGGTCCGATTTGGGGAGGATTTGCATTTGAATTTTTAGGTTATCCGTTCCCGTTTCTAACCGGAGCATTATTCACATTTATAATTTTTATTTTAAGCCTCAGCTTTATTTGGAAGCGAGTAAGTCATGAATTTTAATAGTAAGAATTTGAGATTAGTATCGTGTGAAGAACATATTCAATTTGCCTTAATTCTTTATTAGTTTGTTTTTATTTTAACTCAAGACAAATATAAACACTATGTTTTCAATCGAAAAAATAAATATAGATAAAGCCATTCTCCTGGCACCAATGGAAGATGTTACTGATGTTTCTTATAGATTAATCTGTAAACAATTAGGTGCAGATGTTGTTTATACGGAGTTTGTAAATACTGAAGGGTTAATTCGTGCTTCGGAAAAAACTCATCAAAAATTAAAACTAATCGACGATGAACGTCCGGTTGGTATTCAAATTTATGGTGCAAACATAGATGCAATGGTAGGCGGTGCACGAATAGCCGAAGCTGAGAATCCTGATTTGATTGACATTAATGCCGGCTGCTGGGTGAAAAATGTTGTTGGAGTAGGAGCGGGTTCAGCTTTGCTTAAGGATCCGCCTTATATGCAAAATCTTGTCAGTGAAGTGGTGAAGGCAGTTTCACTTCCCGTTACTGTTAAAACACGGCTTGGCTGGGATTCCGACAGTATCTATGTTTTAGAAATAGCGAAGCGGATGGAAGATGTCGGTGTACAAGCTTTAACAATTCACTGCAGAACAAGAAAAATGGGGCATAAAGGAGAAGCCGATTGGTCGTGGATTCCAAAAATAAAAGAAGTTGTAAGAATTCCTGTTGCGCTTAACGGAAATGTATTAACAGCTTATGATGTTAAACGTGCTTTCGCAGAAACTGGAGCCGATGCAGTAATGATTGCTAGGGGAGCGATCGGGAATCCCTGGATTTTCCAAGAAGCTAAAGAATTGTTGTCAAGCGGGCAAATTTCATCCATTGTTGATACTAAAATGAAAATAGAAACATGCCTGAAACACCTTCAGCTTGCTATTAAAGTCAAAGGGGAAAGAAGAGCTGTATTAGAGCATAGGAAATTTTATTCGGGATATCTTAAAGGTTTATTCAATGCTTCCCAGCTTCGAGGTTCGTTGATGACTCTGTTTGATTACAATGCCATTGAGGATTTGTTGATGGATTATTTGAGCCGTGAATCTAACCGTAATATCGATCAATTAAACATTTCAGCAACTGCGCTGTAAAGAACAGTACAAATTTAATATTAACTATTCAACATGTATTGAATGTTGCTCATCTTCAGTCTTCAAATTATAATTTTCACCTTAGACGAAAATTTTTAGCCGTAATTTCTACATGAATAAACTGGCGGTATTATTTTAATAGCGTAATAGTTTATTTATATTTCACAAGAACTTTCATTATCATAAGTAAGCAATGGCAGAGAAAAAAGAAATTATTTATCTTCTTGAAGAAATTGCAGACTTGATGGAGTTTAAAGGAGAAATCAAATTCAAGATAAACGCATTCAGAAGCGGCGCAAATTCTATCAGAAGATTTCAGGGCGATTTTAATGCTCTGGCTAAAGACAGGAAACTTGACGGAATTAAAGGAATAGGGAAGGGATTACAATCCGTTATTTATGAATATTGCGAAAAAGATAGTTCAAATCTCTTATCAGAATTGAGTGCAGAAATACCCGCCGGTATAAAAGAATTGTTTGCAGTGCGCGGTTTAGGAGCGAAGAAGATATCGGTGCTCTATTCAGAACTCGGCATTGCAAGTTTAGGCGAGCTTGAATATGCCTGCAAGGAAAACCGTATTTCACTCCTGAAAGGTTTTGGAAAAGCAACTCAGAAAAAAATCTTAACCGAAATCGAGAAAATAAAATTTAACAGCAAATTTGTTTTGCTAAGTACCGCTGATCATTTTCACAATACAATCTCTCAAATTCTTGCTTCAATTAATCAAATTCAAAAATTCGAAATCTCCGGCGAATTCAGAAGAGGAACAGAAATAATTTCCCGGTTGGATTATGTATTGTTAACAGAAAGCATATCCGACTTGTTCCCGAAACTTCAAAATCATTTTCGGAAAGAGGAACTGAAAAACACTTCATTTATAACCCGGTTTAATAATTTGCCTTTGCAATTTCACATTACTGAAAACATTTCTAATTATTTCAACAAGCTTTTCCTATCAACCGGATCACAAGAATTTCTAAATAGAATTGCCATCTTAACCGATTATATTTCCTGTGAGAGTGAAGAACAAATTTTTTCATCTGCCGGAATAAATTATTTAATTCCGGAGATGAGAGAAAAAGAATACTTCGAAGTTCAAGATAAAAAGCTGCTTTCGAATTCAAATTTATCGATCACGGATTTCAAAGGGCTGCTTCACTTTCACACTACTTATTCTGACGGAGGAAATTCATTACTTGAAATGACAACCGCAGCCAAAGAACTAGGATTTAATTATGCTGCAGTTTGCGACCATAGCAAATCGGCTTTCTACGCTAACGGGTTAAATGAAGAGAGGCTAATCATTCAGCGAAGAGAGATTGTAGAAGTAAGTTCAAAACTTTCGTTTCAGATATTCCATGGAATCGAATCCGATATCTTAGCCGATGGAAAATTAGACTATGATGAAGAAATTCTTAAGCAGTTCGATTTTATAGTTGCTTCCGTTCATTCGAGATTTAATTTGAGTAAAGAAGAAATGACGAATCGAATAGTAAGAGCAGTTGAAAATCCTTATACTGATTTACTTGGGCATCCATCGGGTCGTTTGCTGCTTTCACGCGATCCATATCAGGTTGACATACGAAAAGTAATTGATGCTTGTGCAGTTAACAATACTGCAATCGAAATTAATGCTAATCCTCATCGTCTTGATTTAGATTGGCGGTGGATTTACTACGCCCGTGAAAAGGGCTGTAAGTTTTCAATCAACGCCGATGCTCATTCAACCGAAGATATCCTGCTAACTAAGTACGGAGTTATCACAGCAAGAAAAGGCGGAATGCAGACTGAGGAAGTGATAAATTGTTTTAACCAGGAAGATTTTAAATTATTCTTAAACCGGAAAGTGTCAAGAAAATTTTAGAGTATGAATTATGCTAAAAGTATCGATTCAAAATAGCATTATGACTATAAAGTTAAACCGGCCTGAAAAGCGCAATGCCTTGAATCCGGAAATTGTTAACCAACTAATCGATGCTATTCAAAAAGCCGGGAATGACGATAAGGTCAAAGTTGTTATCTTGACAGGAGAGGGCAGCAGTTTTTGTGCAGGCGCCGATCTTTCATATTTGAATAAAATAAAAGATTATTCAATTCGAGAGAATGAAAAAGATTCGAAATTAATCGGCAATTTATTTTTGAAAATTTACAATTTTCCCAAACCTATAATTGCCGCTGTGAATGGACCTGCTATAGCCGGCGGCTGCGGATTAGCTTCCGTATGCGATATAATAATTGCAGATGAGGTTAATGCTAAATTCGGATATTCAGAAGTAAAGATCGGTTTCCTTCCCGCAATCGTGTCGGTATTTTTAATCAATCGAATAGGCGAAGCCAAAGCAAGAAGACTTTTAATTACTGGAGAAATTTTAAATGCGCAGATAGCTCTCGAAATCGGTTTAATTGATCAAGCAGTGCCTGACTGCTTAGACACTGCAAATAAAATTGCAGAAAAGTTGTTAGAAAATTCCGATGAGAGTATTTCAATGACGAAAGCATTACTAAAGAATATATCTAAGCTGAACGTTAGGGAAGCTGTTAATTATTGTGTGGGACTGAACGCTGTCAGCCGTTCGTCAAAAGATTTTTCCGAAAGACTTAATCAATTTCTGAACAAAAAATGAGGAACAAATGTCTGCTGATCTTAAAAAGTATATCAGAAGCGTAAAAGATTTTCCCGTTCAGGGAATAATGTTTAGGGATATAACAACACTGCTTATCGATCCAAAAGCTTTAAAGATTGCATTATCGGAGTTGATGGATTTTATAGATGGATTAAAAATCGACAAAGTCATAGGAATAGAATCACGCGGATTTATTTTCGGCGCAATGATGGCTGAAAAATTGGGAGTTGGATTCGCTCCGATTCGCAAACCCGGCAAGCTGCCTGCAGAAAAAGTTAAGGAAACTTATCGGCTTGAGTATGGAACTGATTCGATAGAGATTCACAAAGATGCTGTAAACCCGGGTGATAAAGTGCTGCTTCACGATGATTTGCTTGCTACCGGCGGAACGGCTAAAGCCGCTGCTAATCTTATCGAAAAGTTAGGTGGAGAAATTGTGCTAATCTCTTTTCTAATTGAATTGACATTTTTGAAAGGACGAGAGAAGTTAGGGGATTATAACATCAAATCACTAATTTCATACGATTCGGAATAACATTTCTCAACTCTTTTTCCAATCTAAAGGGGCAATGAGTACAACAAATTCTCCCTTTACATTTTTCTGATTTAATGAGTCGAGAAGTTCTAATGGTGTACCTCTCCAGGTTTCCTCAAATTTTTTTGTTAGTTCCCGGCAAACAACAATTTGTCGTTCGGGTATCAAGTCAACTAATTCTTTTAGCAATTTTTCAATTCTGTGCATTGATTCATAAAAAATTACAGTGCGTTCTTGCTGCGATAATTCTTTCAACTTTTTCTGCCGCCCTTTCTTCTGCGGAATAAATCCTTCGAATATGAATGAGTCGGTTGGCAGCCCGCTTATGGTTAAAGCAGCAATCAATGCTGTAGCACCGGGAATAGAGATAACATTTATCTTTTCGCTAATAGCCTTCGAAATTAATCTTACACCGGGATCGGAAATAGTTGGCGTGCCGGCATCGGAAACTAAAGCAATTGAGGTGCCTGCTTTAATTCTATCAGTTAATATTTCAATTCGGGTTTTCTCATTAACTGCGTTTAACGAGATTAATTCTTTATGAATATCGTAATGTTTTAGTAGCACCGAAGTGGTTCTCGTATCTTCGCAAGCAATAATATCAACTGCTTTTAATACTTCTAGGGCGCGAATGGTTATATCCTTTAGGTTTCCTATTGGAGTGCTTACGATGAAAAGTTCGCCGGGCATTTTAATTCCATTTAAAATGATTACGGCTCCGTTTTTGGAGCCGCATCATGCAAGTAGTTAAATTATAAATTTAATTATTTGACGAGAGCAAAAATAACACTTTTTTAATTACATTCAATCCTTCGTCAATTTCTTTTTCGGTAATTGTAAGCGGTGGTCTAAAGCGTATTGTACGTTCTCCGCATCCTAAAATAATTAATTGCTCTTCATAGCATAATTGCCTGAATTGATCGCGTATTGCCGGAGTAGGCAATTCGAATGAACACATCAATCCTAATCCGTGCGTATTGCTTACCAAGCCGGGAAATTGCTTTTGCAGTTCGTAAAGTTTGGCAAGGAGATATTCTCCTTTAGTCCTGGCATTCTCTACTAAATTTTCTTCATGTATGATTTCTAAAATATGCTTTGATCTAACCATATCGGTCAAGTCACCGCCCCAGGTTGAATTAATTCGACTGGATACTTTGAAGCAATGGGTATCAATGTCATCAATTCGATCATTAACCATGATTCCGCATATCTGAGCTTTCTTTCCGAATGCGATTATATCAGGTTTTACATAATGCTCGGCAGCCCAGAATTTTCCGGTGATGCCAAAGCCTGTCTGCACTTCATCGAACATGAGCAAAATATCATTCTCGTCGGCGATAGTTCTCAATGCCTGAAAAAATTCTTTTCTAAAGAAGTTATCGCCGCCCTCGCCTTGAATCGGTTCGATAATGATTACGGCAATGTCGTCGGGATTTTTGGCAATCGCATCTTTGATTTCCGCTATAGCATTTTGTTCAAAATTAATTATTTGTTCTAAATTATCTTGAATCGGAGCAGTGATTTTTGGATTTGTAATTCTTGGCCAATCGAACTTGGGGAAGTATTTAATCTTTGTTACTTCAGTATTTGTTAAGGACATTGTATATCCGCTTCTGCCGTGGAAGGCTTGCTTGAAGTGAATTACTTTGTGTCCTTTTTCTTCCTTATAACCTTTTTTAAAATTTTTCTGAACCTTCCAATCAAATGCAACCTTTAAACCGTTTTCAACTGCAAGCGCACCGCCGGCAATGAAAAATAAATAATTCATATAATCCGGTTTAGCAATCCGTGTAAAAGTGTCAACAAATTCAGCCATCTGCACTGTATAGATATCAGAATTCGAAGGTTTGTTTACCGAAGCAACAGCTAATTCCGCCTTAACTTTTTCGTTATTCATTTTAGGATGATTCATTCCCAAAGGATTTGAAGCGAAGAAAGTGAAGAAGTCGATGTACTCTTTGCCGGTTATTGCATCGACTAATTTGTTACCACGGCTTTTAGCAAGGTCCAGAACAATCTTAAAACCATCGGCTAACATGTGCCTTGAAATTATTTCGTGTACCTTATCGGGAGTTACTTTTGTTGTGTTTCCGGTTTCAATTTCAGTTAGATTTAAAGTATTATCACTCATTTTATTCCTCCTATTAGAAAAAAATGGAAAGTTGCTGAGAATAATTATTTAGAAAGCGAGAGGGGGAGTGATAACTAGAATACGTTTTCGAAGCGGGAGATAAAGTAGCTCCGGAGGTCTTTAAATCCTGTTTGTTTTGAAAATATAATAAATTTTATTGTCATTTTTTGCTTTCTAAAAGGCAGTGCAAATGTAATAATTCCTGGTAGGAATTTCAAACCGATTTATGAACCACTCAGTCATTAGAAACGGGTGATAAAAACAGTGAAATAATTATCGATGCAAATAAAAAACATCAGATAAAACCTGCTGGCAGTGTAGATAAAATTTTAAAATTCCTTAATATTCACTCATAATGTGTCCACATTCTGATGACTTTTACAGTCTTTAATTTATCATAAACTTGATAAACTAACCTATGCTGAATATTTATTCTTCTTGAAAAAGCGCCGGATAAATCACCGACAAGCTTTTCAAATGAGGGAGGAGTTTGGTAGGGATTATCCTTTAATAAATTCAAAATTTTTTCGGCACGTTCTTTTAATCCAGCCTCACTAATTTTTTTAGCATCTTTCAATGCTTGTTTAGTGAAAACAACTTTCCACTTTACCATTCAATTTTATCGAAAGTTTTATTTAAAGGTTCTTTTAATCCTTTAATAATCGACTCTCTCATACCGGGAATAGAAACCAGGTACAATGTTTCTTTTATTGCTTTCCAATCCTCTTCGGATATAAGTACAGCATTACCCCTTTTACCGGTAATTTGTATAGGTTCACCCTCTTCAAGTGCAATATCTATTAGCCTATATATATTATTTCTTGCTTCGGTAATTGATATAGTTTTCATTGGCTTAATTCTTTTTCATCAAACGTACGTTATTCTGTGCGGAATTTCAAGTGAAAGAAAAGAACATAGAATATTCTTAAACGAAGCTAAACCTTGTGTATAAATTATGCATAGTTTTAAAGTTCAATAAAAATAATATAAGCGCTTTAATTATTTATGTATTGAAATAAAAAGTATTAGTCGCTCACGTAGTTCTAATTGATCTGATGATAGGCGGAATTATTATTTTGGTTTTCTTCTAATTATTTGTTAGAATTTCTTCAAAAATTAAAAAAATTATTGCTCTCCGATCAATTGAATTAAGCGAAGCAATTAGGATTCAAAAAAACCGATAAATAAAGAGGAGTTAAAATGGACTTCATAAAAGCATTAGGTATAAAAGAAAAAAATTTTGGCGTAAACAGCGGTACAAAATGGTTCGAAACTATCGGCGAAGGTGAATTGAAAATCTTTTCACCAACAGATGGAAAATTCATCGCTAGTGTTTATCAAGCTTCAGAAGAAGATTATGAAAAAATTTTAGAAACAGCAGACAAGGCATTCAAAGAATGGCGTAAAGTGCCGGCTCCGAAAAGAGGAGAGATTGTGCGGCAAATTGGTCAGAAACTTAGAGAATATAAACAACCTCTCGGAACACTCGTGTCTTATGAAATGGGAAAATCGCTGCAGGAAGGTTTGGGCGAAGTTCAGGAGATGATTGATATATGCGACTTTGCGGTTGGTCTATCACGACAGCTTTACGGTTTCACAATGCACTCGGAAAGACCTAGCCATCGTATGTACGATCAATATCATCCGCTTGGAATAGTAGCTACTATTTCCGCCTTTAATTTTCCGGTGGCGGTTTGGTCGTGGAATGCAATGATTGCCGCTGTGTGCGGAGATGTAAATTTGTGGAAACCTTCTTCGAAAGTACCTTTATCGGCTATAGCATGTCAAAACATCATTGCCGAAGTTCTAAAAGAAAATAATTTACCGGAAGGAGTATTTTCTCTGATAATCGGGCGGGGTTCAACGATAGGGGAGAGGATGTTAAATGATAAAAGGATTCCGCTTATTTCGGTAACTGGCTCCACACGGGTTGGGAGACACGCAGGCGAAGTCATTGCTAGAAGATTCGGCAGAGCGATTTTGGAATTAGGCGGCAATAACGGAATCATAATAACTCCTGATGCCGATTTACCTTTAGCTATTCCCGCAGTAGTATTCGGTGCCGTTGGAACATGCGGACAAAGATGCACTTCTACGAGAAGGTTAATTATTCACGATTCAATTTATGCTAGGGTGAAAGAATCATTACTTAAAGCTTATACAGGATTAAAGATAGGTGACCCTCTTGATGAAAAAAATCATGTAGGACCGCTAATTGACAAAGATGCGGTTAATACTTTTATGCAGGCTCTTGAAAAAGTTAAAGCTGAAGGCGGTAAAGTTCTTTTTGGCGGAGAAGTATTAAGCGGTAAGGGATATGAATCGGGCTGCTATGTTGTACCTGCTTTAGTTGAAGCTGAGAACCATTATGAAATTGTTCAGGAAGAAACATTTGCACCAATTCTTTATTTGATCAAATACACCGGAGATGTTAGTAACGCTATAGAAATTCATAATAATGTTGTTCAAGGTTTATCTTCTTCCATATTTACGAACAATTTACGTGAAGCCGAAGAATTTCTTTCTGCTTGGGGTTCTGACTGCGGTATTGCTAATGTAAATATAGGTACTTCCGGTGCCGAAATCGGAGGTGCTTTTGGCGGTGAAAAAGAAACCGGAGGCGGAAGGGAATCAGGTTCGGATGCATGGAAAGCTTATATGCGAAGACAAACGAATACAATAAATTTTGGAACTGCTTTGCCTTTAGCACAAGGAATTAAATTTGAGATATAAATAGTCATTAAGCTAAACCTCCAACGTCGCTGCTTTAGACGTTGGAGGTTACTTGTTGTTTTGCCCCGAGCAACCTCTGAGGTTTTTGTCCGTCATGCGCCAAGCACCTCAGAGGTTTACGAAGCCCTCACTTCGCAAGCAGCATTTTTTTTACAAAGGTTTTGTCATTAACTCTTAGTTGGTATATGTAAACACCACTAATCGGAACAATCCTTCGGACATACTTCGAACCGTTAAAATGCGTTGTATACTCTCCGGCTTCTTGAGTTGTGTTTACCAATACTTTCAGCTCTCTTCCGAGGATATCGTAAACAGTTAAGCTGACGCTGTTTTTTTCTTTTAAGGTGTAAGCGATAGTTGTGCTGTTATTAAACGGATTTGGATAGTTTGAAATTGTAAAGCTGTTAGGAATATTTTACCCCTTCTTCTATCTCTTAAAATGGAAGTATATTTTGGGGAAATTTTCTGTTTCATTACTGTAAGTAAGTATATCATATATTTTATTGTATGAATATGATGAGATGTAGTCATATTCTCCTAATAATAACAATGTGTAAAATTTTTAAAAACTGGTAGTGTTATAAAATTGGTTTTATTAACACTCATATCTTTTAAATTTACTCTCAGCACTGTATCAGAATAAAAACTCTGGAAATAAATGATTTGTGAAATTCTATCAATTGTGTAGTTATGACCGGGAATACCGGATATTAAAAACCTTTGGCAGTACGATGGGAGAGAATAAGTTAAAACAATTGCAATCGTTAGAATTATTGTTCAAAAGTAAAGGCACGCCTCAAAGACGAGTAATAAGTCCCTTGTTAGCAAATCTATATCTTCACTTTACGCTTGACGTATGGCTAACAAAACAGTATCCGTCAGTAAGCTTTGTAAGATATGCAGATGATATAATCATACACTGCAACAGCAAAGAAGAAGCCGAAGAAGTGTTAAGAGCCGTTAAAGGAAGATTAGCAGAAGTAAAGCTGTAAATCAAAGAAGAAAAAACGGCAATAATATACTGCAAAGACTATTGTCGAAAAGAAAAGCAAGAAAAAGTTAAGCTCGACTTTCTCGGATTCAGTTATCAACCCAGAGGAAGGAAAAGCAAAATAGACGGAAAACTTTTTATGGCATTCACGGCGGAAATAAGTCAGACCAGCCAGAAGAAAATAAGGGAAGTAATAAGAAGTGCAAAGATATGGAGATATACTCAAATAGAAATATCGGACATAGCCAATCACTTCAATCCCAAAATCAGAGGTTGGATAAACTATTACGGCATATACAGCAAGAGCAGCCTAAGAAGAGTAATGATGATAATAGAACTGAAATTGATGAAATGGATAAGGAAGAAATACAAAATCAACGGTTATCGAAAAACGGTAAAGAAACTCAGATTGATAAAACAAGAAAATCTAAAACTATTTTATCATTGGCAGATAGGTTATTGTTAAAACTATTATTGAATAACACCAGCCGTATGACAGGAGACTGTCACGTACGGTTCTGTGAGAGGTTGAGGGGCAAAACTCCCCTTGACCTACTCGGCGTATTTGTGGCTGATGGTTTAAATTTCATATAAAAACAAAGCTTTTCCAAAGGATCGAGACTGTGTAAAAACTAAAAGATGTCATTTCGCCTGCCTGCTGCAGGCAGGAAGGAACGCTGCGACTGAGAAATCAAAGCGTAAATGAAGATTTCTCCCTGCCGTCGATCAAATGATCCTTTGGAAATGACAATAGCATTTTTTACACAAACTCGATCCTTCGGAAAGACACAGAGACTTCAAGAATCACTAAAAGATTACTTTATGTTCAGCCTCAACGAGTCGACAGTAAATTGCTCTCCTTACGCAGTGTTCTAGAAGTTCAGAGAAAGAGGTAAAATTTTACCCAATTTTAATTCATTCTTATTTCTGAATTCTTGATTCTTAATTTAGTGTTCTTCATTCCAACCGGCTCCTCTTTTTCAGTCGCGCAGGGTTTTGGCTTTGTTAGGTTGTGGAATTATTTTTTTATTTTTGAGTTGTGAAAACTAAATGGGGTAGTGTTATGCTTAAAAAAATGGTTGTAATAATTTTTTCGATCTCAAGTATTCTATTTTGTCAATCCGCTAATGATGAACTTGTGCCGGTAAAACAACTCATTCCCGATATAGTCTTAGATTTAAGATATAATACCGAGAATAACTTTACTAATCAAAAACTTTATACAACCGACGAAGCGTATCTTTCCTTAGGCGCAATTAACCGTTTAATATTAGCGCAGGACAGTTTAAGGAAAATTACTGTTCATAACGAAAAAACTTATCCAAAAGGTATCGGAATAAAAATTTATGACGGCTACAGACCGCGTGCAGTGCAATATTTGATGTTTGAAATATTCCCCAATCCTGTTTATGTAGCCGACCCTGCAAGCGGTTCAATTCACAATCGCGGCGGTGCAATTGATCTATCTTTAGTTGATCTTGATACCGGTGAAGAATTACCGATGCCGACTGAATTTGATCACTTCGGAATTGAAGCATCCCACTCGTATATGAATTTGCCTGCTGAAATTATCGCTAACAGAACTCTGCTTCGAAGTATTATGACTCAAGTTGCTGGATTGGTTTCGTATGATTCGGAGTGGTGGCATTATCACTATGCTCCTTCGACAAGTTTTCCTTTGTTAGATTTTCAAATGAAGTAGGGGATAACATGAAAAAGATTTTTTTATTTTTTTTAATTAATGCAGTATTAATTTTACCCCAAAGCGAATTTCTGGTTAACACTACTCTTGATACAACACAGCGAAGCCCCTCAATTGCAAAACAAAGTGATGGCTCTTATGCTGTAGTTTGGACTTCAATAAATCAAGTCTCTCCCTATTCAAAGAGCGATATTTATTTGCAAAGATTTGATACCGACGACAATAAAATTTTTAGTGAACAATTGGTAAATACCGGTACAGAAGGAGATCAGGAAAAACCGGTAATAGCTGCAAGTCCTAATGGCGATTACGTGATTGCATGGGCATCATACATTGATGAGTTGTCGATATATGATATTAAAGTTAAGGTTGAAACATTCAGGCTTCCACCGCTTTTACTTGAGACAACGGCAAACACTATAACACTAAATTCGCAATCCAACCCGGCAGTAGATGTAAGCAGCACGGGTGAGATAATCGTTGTTTGGGATTCCTGGTATCAGGATGGTGGTGATAGGGGAGTTTACGGACAAAGATTTTCGCCAAACCTCATAAAAATTGGGGAGGAATTTCAAATAAATCAGACAACAGCTTACAGTCAGGCTAAACCTCGTGTAAAATATATGAGTAATGGAAAGTATGTAATTATTTGGGAGTCCTTTAGGCAAGACAGCGAGTCTCCGGCGGGTTACGGTTTGTACGGCAGAATATTTAACAGCGATGGTTCTCCGTTAACCGATGAATTTTTAATAAACACCTATATGATTGATTATCAATGGTTTGGCGATTTGGATGTCTTCGATGATGACTCATTTGTTGTTGTGTGGTGCAGTTGGGAACAAGATGGCGATGACGGTGGAATTTATTTCCAAAGGTTTGATGAAGGGGGGAATAAAATTGGATATGAAACCCGTGCTAATAAAACTACCGCACAATACCAATGGCTTCCTAAGGTAAAAAGATTAGTTGGTAAAAACTTTGCCGTAGTCTGGTCAAGTTGGAAACAGGATGGCAGCCGTGAAGGTATTTATACAGCTTTCTTTGACGAGAATAATAACAGATACACTTTTGAATCGCAGGTAAATGAATACACAGAATCATTTCAATGGGAACCTGATTTTATTGTGACCGGTGAAGAAGAGCTTCTTGTAATATGGTCAAGCTGGAAACAGTTCAGTAATGATTATGATATTGTGGCGCGAAGAATAAAGCCCTCAAAACCTCAGGGCGTAATCAATCCTACTGGTTATCAACATACTGAAGGCAGAACTTCGGCTGCCTTTTATGTTCATGTTGTAGATTCTGCTTTGCTCACAGGTCATACTTACCAAATTACTTTTGACTCATCTATTATCGATAAAAAATTATTAGCAAATATTCGCAACCTGAATACTTCAACAGAAAAAATTTCCGGCTTCCCCCTCAATAAAGGATACAACGTTTTTTATTTAACTGAGCAGTTTGATGGGGTTGCGGTAGAATTTATTCCTGTTTTCGATTTAAGTCTTGACGAAAATAATTCTTATTTCATTAACAACTCCGGTACGAATTTAATTTTTAGCGTTGGTTCACCGACGGCAGGTCAAAAATTAATTGCACCTATTGACATTTGTCTTGTGTGGGGAAACACCGATACGCTGTCTACAGGTCAATTAGCTTTTCCTCTCGATACTGCATTAAATATTTCAGGTCAGCGAGTAGTTGAGGTTCCATTTAAAGCAATTAATATCACCGATTCAGAACTAATTAGTATGCTTATTAAGGAAAACTCACCGGCGAATAACAGGTGGGATCCGAATGAAGCAATTGTATTCTTAACTCCGGTGCAGTACCGAAAAAATCCAACTAACACACACGCGCAGCTTAATGCAAATTTATCAACCGGAATTCCTGTTTTGCCTTCGGAGGGAGATACAAATTATATACTAACTAGAAGACCTCTGACTACCAACGATAAATTTAAATTCACTACAGATAAAAGTTCAATCATCGTTTCCGGCGATAAAGAAAAAAATACCTCCGTATAAATTTGAATTGATGCAGAACTACCCTAATCCATTCAATCCTTTTACAACTATTAAGTTTTCACTTCCGTCAGCCGGAAAAGTAAATCTAACAGTTTATAATATATTAGGACAGAAAGTTGCTGAGCTGCTGAACGACTTTCTCGAAGCAGGAGAGTACCGAATGGTATTTAATGCGGAAGGCGATGGTAGACGATTAGCCTCAGGAGTATATATTTATTCAGTTGAGTTTGAAAACAAAAAAATTTCCTGGAAGATGTTATTTTTGAAGTAAGTATTTACACATTAAATCTACGGAGCCAAAATGTCAAAAATCTGGTACTTTTTAATTCTTTCTTTATTGATTTTGAACGTAGAAACTTATTGTCAAAATAGCAGCGATAAAAAAACAGAAGTATATGAACCTGTAACCAAATTTGATCCGGGGAGAATTCCGTCAGAAGATTTGAAGTTGGCGATTAAAGAAGCTAAAAAAACCGGCAAAAGAATTATTCTCGATGTTGGCGGTGACTGGTGCATTTGGTGCCATAGGCTCGATAAGTTTTTTGAAGATAATGAAGAGGTCACTTCATTTATGATGGAGAACTTTTTAGTTATGAAAGTAAATTTCAGTGAGGAAAACAAAAACGAAGAATTTCTATCGCAGTTTCCGCAGATTCCGGGTTACCCACATTTTTTCGTATTGGATAAAGAAGGAAAGCTGCTGCATTCGCAAGATACAGGTTTGTTAGAAAAAGGAAAGGGACACGATAAAGAAAAAGTTATGGCTTTTCTGAAAAAATGGGCTCCAAAAAAATAATTTTATTAAAATTGTCCAAAGGTTCTTTTTAGGTTAAAACTGAGACTCCAATAATTCCCGGATATTAAAATTTGATTCAACCGGAACTGTATTCGGGTTACCGAATGAAGATAAACGGGAGTAAAGTTCCGCTTTACTTCTGTATTCCTTCAGGTAAAAAACGCGAACGCTGCTCCGGTTTTTTATTAACCAGTTGAGAGTAATTTTCATTTTCTCAAGGTCTTCATCATCGGGCATCGGGTTAATATTAATCGTATGCTCAAAATAATCATCGAGAACTTGTTCGAATCTATCTTCCTCCTTAAGCACATATTTTTTAACATAAATCTTTCCTGCTAACATTACAACATAATCCTTTGCAAAATTTCCGCTTACTTCAAATAAAACATTTGCCGAGTTGACCGGCTCTGCAAGAATCGAAGATTTATGCGATTGAGATAAAATTAAATCAATCAATTGTTTAACCTCGCCTGCTTTTTCGTATTTCTGTTTTGAGGAGTATTCCTTCATTTTAATTATCAAACGTGTAAGCGCGAATTGATTTTTGCCGTAAAGAAATTCGTACAACTTTTCCAGTTCGGAATTATATATCTTCAAATCTGAGTTTATACAAGGTGCGGTGCATCTATCAATTTCCGCTAAAAAACAGGCTTTACCTTTGGAGAATTCTTTATCAGTGCATTCTCTTATAGCAAATGTTTTATTCAAAAGCTCATAAATTTCAGCGGCTTTTTTCTTCGAAATGAATAAACCGAAGTAATCGTTGCCGTCAAAATCGAAATGATTGCTTATTTCAATAGCGGGGAACTTATGGGTTGTCATTACTCTAAGAAAATATTTGCTGCCGTATTTTCTTAGCTGAGTATTGTGCCTCGGTTTAATAATTTTAATTAATTCTGCTTCGGTTAATAGTGCAGTCAATTCAGTGTTTGTAATTTCGGTTCTTAATCTCGATGCCTGCTTTATTATGGCTTTAGCTTTGCGCTGTGCTGTAGGCGAAAAATAACTTTTAACTCTTTCTCTCAACGACTTGGCTTTTCCGATGTAGATGATTTCATTCCTCGAATTAAGAAAGTAGTAGATTCCGGGTGCATCCGGTAAACCCGAAACATCTTCCCCTAATTTTTTCTTTATTGTGGTGTTACTCTTATTAAGCCGTGGGTTGAATTGAAAGTTGATTAAATCTCCGACGGTTTCTACGTCAAAAGACTCATGTAGTTGGTTAATTATTTTTATTAAGATTCTCGCAGTTACCTGTGCATCTCCTAACGCTCTATGAGCGGATCTATTTTTGATCCTTAAAAAATTACTTAACGAACCTAAAGATTTACTTCGAAGATTTGGGAAAAGTCTTCTTGCTATTTTCAGCGTGCATACATTGAAGTTTGGTAAAAATTCTTTTCCACAGCTTATAAATTCTTTTTTCAAGAAGCTTTTATCGAAAGTTAGATTATGACCTGAAATAATATCGTAACCGATAAACTCTTCCAATTCATCTACAATGTCTTCAAAGAAAGGAGCATCAAACACATCGTCATTGGTTATTCCCGTAAAGCTTGTGATAAAATAAGGAATTAGCCTGCCTGGATTAATTAAGGAATGGTACGATTCCATTATTTTTAAGTTTTCAACTTTAACCAAACCGATTTCAATTATCTTATTATCTCTGGCTGAAAGTCCCGTCGTTTCAACATCTAAAACTGAAAAAGTAGTTTCACTTAATGGCGTATTTAATATTTTGTCGTTCAGCATTAATCAAATCTATTACATAATTCAATTACAATCAAAGAGTTAAGAGGAGACCGTTTCTCATCAATCCGTTTATGAGATGAATATAACCGATTTTTTTAATTTACTCATAATTTAGATATATTTATCTAACATTTAACGGAAAATATGGCTTTGTTCAACATACTTTTTATTGGTGACATAGTAGGTAAACCGGGTATGAACCTTGTTCAAACCTGGCTGCCAAGCTTAATTCAAAAATATAAATCCGATCTGGTTATTGCCAACGGTGAAAATGTATCGGACGGAAAAGGGTGCACTGAAAAAGAAGGTAATGCTCTTTTCGAGTTGGGCGTACATGTGATAACAGGAGGAAATCATACGTGGGATAAACATCAATCACAGGATTATTTGAAGAAAGAGCAGCGAGTTCTGCGTCCGCTAAACTATCCGAAGGGTACTTATGGAAGCGGTTTTTATGTAGCTGAAACAAAAAAAGGTAAAGCCGCTGTTCTTAATCTCCAGGGAAGAACATTTATGTCTCCGATAGATTGTCCTTTCAGAAGTGCCGAGTGGATAATTTCGAAACTTAAATCTGAAACAAACATAATCTTAATTGATTTTCATGCCGAAGCTACCGCTGAAAAATTAGCAATGGTTTATTTTTTAGATGGTAAAGTAAGTGCAATAGTCGGAACACACACGCACATTCAAACAGCAGACGAAAGAATTTTTCCGAACGGAACGGGTTATATAACCGATGTTGGAATGACCGGTCCTTATGATTCCGTAATTGGTATGAAGGCGCAGGCAGCCTTGAATAGATTTTTATATCAAACTCCTCAGAAGTACGAAACTGCAACCGATGATGTTCACCTGTGCGGAATCAATTTCAAAATTGATCAGGAGACGGGTAAAGCTGTAGAAGTGGAGCGAATCATTTTCCCGGAATTTATTCGTAAGCAAGAGTAGTAGGAATGTAAATAAGATTTATACCATTAATCTTTCATCTACTGCTGAATTAATCATTTGATTAGCTGATAAGAAATACGTGATTGATTATTTATTATTTAAGTATATATTGATGCAAATTATAGACAATTGGAGCTGAAATGAAAACTAATATTGTAATTGACGATAAGCTTATGACAATAGCTCTTAAAACTTCCGGGTTAAAGACTAAGAAGGAAGTTGTTGACGAGGCTTTAAGATTATTAGTAAAAGTAAATAATCAGAGTAAGCTTAAAAAATTCAGAGGGAAATTGAAGTGGGAAGGTGATTTAGATAAAATGAGGCAAGATAAATGATATTTGTCGATTCTTCCGTGTTGATAGATTACTTTAATGGAAAGAATAATTGGCAAGTAGAAAAGTTGGATGAAATGTTAGGAAAAGAAATTGTAATTAGAGGTGATTATGTATTAATAGAAGTTTTACAAGGATTTAGGAATGACAAAGATTATGAAACTGCTAAAAATGTGCTTCGTACTTTTCCTTGTTCTAGTATATGTGGAGAAGAGATTGCTATTAAAAGTGCTGACAATTATCGGAAACTTCGGAAGAAAGGAATCACTATACGTAAGACAATTGATGTAATAATAAGTACGTTTTGTATTGAGAATGAACTTCTCTTACTTCATAATGATAAAGATTTCTTTCCTTTAGAGAAACATTTAGGTTTACAATCAGTAGTACTAAAAAGCAGTTGACTATTATCTCTATTCACAGCGTTATATCTGTGTACTTATTTGAATTTTTAAATTCGACAGCTTCATTAAACGATTTATTCAACTTTTTTTACAAATAAAGTTACAACATCAAATAAAGAATATGATAGATGACATTAATCGACGGTAAAAAAGTCGCATCTGAAATTAAAAGCGAATTAAAAAAGCAAATTGATGAATTATTACAAGCCGGTAAAAATCCCCCGGGCTTAACTGCCATTCTTGTTGGTGAAAACCCTGCATCTGAAATATACGTTACGAGTAAGGGCAAGGCATGCGAAGAAATCGGGATGCGATCTAAAACAGAAAAGCTTCCATCAAGTATAAGCGAAGAAGAATTAATATCTTTAATAAAAAATTTAAATGATGATTCTTCCGTGAACGGAATTTTAGTTCAACTTCCGCTTCCTAAGCATATTAATGAAAATAAAGTGATTGAGTCTGTCTCACCCCAAAAAGATGTGGATGGTTTTCATCCTATCAATGTTGGCAACCTTGTGATAGGCAAAGACGGATTTGCTCCGTGTACTCCTGCAGGAATTCAAGAATTATTGAGGAGATATAAAATTGAAACAAAAGGAAAGCATGTAGTGGTTTTAGGCAGAAGTAATATTGTTGGAAAACCCATCGCAAATTTAATGCTTCAAAAAAAAGCGGATGCAAATTCAATCGTTACTATTTGCCACTCAGCCGCAAAGGATTTAGCTTACTACACCAAAATGGCAGATATATTAATAGCGGCAATCGGTCAACCAAATTTCGTTAAGGGAGATATGGTTAAGGAAGGTGTTGTAGTGATCGATGTTGGAATAAACAGAGTTGAAGATAAATCTAAAGCGAAAGGATACCGGGTGGTCGGTGATGTTGAATTTGAAAGTGCTGCACAAAAAGCCTCATACATTACTCCGGTTCCGGGCGGGGTTGGACCCATGACAATAGCAATGTTATTAAAGAACACATTTAAAGCATATACAATGTATGGTGAATAAAATGAATCATACCATTTTAGACCTCGATGTTTCCATTGAGTTTCTTGAAAAGACTTTAAGGGACTTTTACTGCGAGGAAGAAAGCTGCAAGGGATGGGAAACTAACGTTATTACACAGCCTAAAGCAGTAAATAATTTAGTGGGAGTTGGGGCATCGCGCATTGCAGCAGGTTTAGGCATAGGTAGTAAGCTTCCCGATCAAAATTTAGCAGGAAAGATTGACCATACTTTATTGAAACCCGATGCAACAGAAGATGAAATTATTTTATTATGCGATGAAGCAATCAAATATCATTTTGCTTCGGTGTGTATTAACCCTTCATTTGTATCCCTTTGCAGTAAAATGCTCTCATCAAGCGATGTTAAAGTGTGTACGGTAATAGGTTTTCCGCTTGGGGCTAATACTACCGAAGTAAAAAGATTTGAAGCTGAACAGGCAATCTATAATGGCGCCGAAGAAATTGATATGGTAATGAATGTCGGTCAGCTTAAAAGCCAGAATTATGGATATGTATTCAACGATATTCAACAAGTTGTGCTTGCCGCAAAAAAACATAATGTGGTTTGCAAAGTAATTTTGGAAACGGCATTATTGACCGACGACGAAAAAGTAAAAGCATGTGTTATTTGCAAAGATGCCGGTGCTGATTTTGTTAAAACCTCTACCGGTTTCAGCAAAGGTGGCGCTACCGTTGGAGACGTTGCTTTGATGAAATATGTTGTGGGCAGTGCAATCGGTGTTAAAGCTTCGGGTGGTATTCGTTCCCGTCAGGATGCCGAAGCTATGATTGCCAGCGGCGCCGATAGAATTGGAGCCAGCGCAAGCGTAAAAATTGTTACCGGTGAAAAATCTGAAAGTAATTATTAATCAGCGATGGTTTTAGATGTAATTGTATGCAGAACGGACGATGGTTTTACTGCCGAAATTCCTTCACTAAAAGGCTGCGAATGCTGGGCACACAATGAAGATTCGGTGCTGGACAAAACTCTCGATTTAGCCGCTTTCTATCTCAATACCGATATAAAAAAGTTTAAGCTCGATAAAGCAAGGAGCTATAAAAGTAAAACCGTTTACAAGCTTGTTTTTAATAAGTCAGAGTCATGAAACATTTTAAATCGGAGAAAAGGGTACAAAGAATATTGGCTGTTTTAAAAGCACGTCAGCCCTCTCTGAAAGTTGTAATAGAAAATATTCATGATCCTCACAATGTCAGCGCCATTTTAAGAACTTGCGATTCAGTTGGGGTTCCAAAGGTTTCCCTCATATATAATCGAGAAAAATTTCCTAAGATAAGTAAGAAATCATCTGCATCGGCTTTCAAATGGATTGAGAAAGAAAGATTCAAAACTGTCGAAGACTGTTATCGATCGTTAAAGAAGAAGGGGTTCAAAATATTTGCCTCAACGACGAGCGGCGAAACTACCAATCTTTACACAATTAATCTCACCGGTAAAACGGCAGTAGTCCTCGGAAATGAAAATAGAGGATTATCTGAAGAAGCTATCGAGCTTGCGGATGAAAAATTCTATATCCCGATGTTCGGAATGGTTCAAAGCTTGAATGTATCCGTTGCTGCCGCAGTTATTCTTTATGAAGCATTAAGACAGAGATTAAAGAAAAATATGTATTCCAAGAGGCAGCTAACTAAACAAGAAATTGATGAGCTAATTGAAATTTGGTGTAAGAAGTAATTCTACCGCTGACGAAGCGAATGCATGATTGAATGAATGCATGAATGGATGATCGCATGCATTTTGGGGCATTAAATTCTTAAATACTGAAGTCTAAGAAAAATCTCTTGGAATAACTCTGTGGTTTTCTGAGTATTCTCTCCGGAACTCTGTGAAATTTTTTTCTTACACGGAGTTCGAATGAGAATCGCAGAGTTACACGGCGTAGCAGTCAGACTGATCCTTCGGAAAAGCTACAAACAATCAGGCTGATCCTTCGGAAAAGTAGAACTCATCCCTCAAATGAGTCCTTTGGA
>JAGUYG010000064.1 GCA_020061465.1 Ignavibacteriales bacterium | reverse complement strand
TAGATAAACAAATACTCTATTTTTGCACTTATGAGCAAAGGAAAGATAGAATGAATTATAATCAGTTAATTCAAAAATTAAGTTGACGCCTATGCGACAAGTCGGGACAAGTTACCCCGTCTCTACGCTAGTAGTTTCAAATAAATTCATATAATCGAATTAACGAATTCGGATAACTCTGTTCCGATATAAAATCAGCAATGCATAACGTAATTCAAATTTTTGGTAAGGAGACTTAATATATTTAATAATCTTCGAGCATAACATTTTTATTGTAAAATTAAATAAGAGAAATAAGTTGAATAAAATAATTAATCGCATTGTGTTAGTGTTAATTCTTTTAAATAGTATTGCGTTTGCTCAATCTGCGGGCAACAGCGGATTATCTTTTCTTAAGTTAGGATTTGGTGCAAGAAATATCGCAATGGGTGATGCCGGAGCTTCGGCTTCGGATGAAGTAACATCGCTGTTCTACAATCCCGCAAAATTGGCTGGTAAAGAAAATTCGGAAATTATGTTTATGCACAATGAGTGGATACAGGATATTCGAAGCGAGCTTTTAGGCGTTCAAACCTATCTATTCGGATTGCCAATTGCTTTCGGATTTAATGTTACCACAATAAGCGATATTGAAGTTAGAACTAGACCGGGCGAAGCCGAATCAAAGTTTAATGCTAACTACTTTTTCGGCAGCATATCCACCGGATTTTTTATTACTGATGAAATCAGTTTCGGCACTTCAGTTAAATATTTGTATGAAGGATTATTCGCCGATGAAGCATCGGGATACGGATTGGATTTTGGTATTGCTTACAAAACTCCTTTAAAAGGATTAACAGCGGCGGCTGTTATCAAGAACATCGGGAAGTTGAGTGAATTGAGAAAAGAAGCGACAAAACTGCCTACGGAAATTAGATTAGGAGGATTATACGCCATCGATTTTATCGAATCGAATTTGGGATTAAATATAGCTGCCGAGCTTCTTAAATATACTGCCGCTGATAATTTGCATTTAAACTTCGGAACAGAAATAAAATATAACAACATAATTGCAATACGCGGCGGGTATCAATCCGGTTTCGAAGCAAGAAATTTTACAGGCGGAGTAGGCTTGATGTGGGGAAATTTACGATTCGATTATGCGCTTTCTCCATTCAGGTTCGGATTGGGAAGCGGTCATTCGCTTTCATTAAATTTTTTGTTTTAAGAAAACGAATTCAGCTTTCAAGTAACGCTCCCGCTTTCTATTTTAAACCAACACCTTAAACGTTTTTAATTTAATGGAACTTATACCTCTAAAAAATTCAAACCTTTTCGATTCCGATTGGGATTCATTTATTGATGAATCTGACAATGGAACCATTTTTCATAAGCGGCAATTTTTAGCATACCATCCAAAAAATAAATATCAAGATGCATCCGTTATTTTTCGTAAGAATGATAATTTATTTGCTGTATTTCCTGCTGCGATAATCGAGAGGGAAGGGAAGAAGATACTTTCTTCACACGGCGGCGCATCTTATGGGGGATTTATTTATAAATCGAATCTAAATCTAAAAGAAGCATTTGAAATGGTTGAAGCGCTTACAGATTATGCTCAGCAAATGAAATGCAGAAGAATACAGTTAACAATCCCACCGATTATATATCAATCCAAGTATTCCAACTACATTGATTTTGCATTAGTAAAGAATGGTTTTGAGTACTTGAAACGAGAAGTATCGAGTGTGGTTCAGCTTGACATCGAAAAAGAAAAACTCCTTTCTACATTTAGATCTGAAGCACGTACTGCCGTTAAAAAAGCAGTTAAGCTGGGTGTGGAAATAGCCGAATGTGAAAGGTTCGAAGAGTATTATGAGATTTTAAAAAAGAATTTGAAGCTGCGGCATAATGTTACGCCAACCCACTCTCTACCCGAATTAATAAAATTAAAAAAAATGTTCCCCGGTAAAATTCGCCTATGGGGTGCCTTTCTTGGAGAGAAGCTCATTGCCGGTGTGTGCAATTTCAGTGCTAACGATAAAGTTGTACTTGCGTTCTATATCAGCCATGATGAAGCATATCAGGAATACCGCGCAGTTAATCTGCTTTTTTATGAAATAATGAAGCGTTCATCCGATGAAGGTTTTCGTTTTTTAGATTTCGGAATTTTTACTGTGAATATGGATCCCAACTGGGGTTTGGGCAGATTCAAAGAAAATTTCGGTGCAAGAGGAATCTTTAGAGATACATTTATAAAAGATTTGTGATGCTGAAAATATTGCACATGGCTCCTCAAAATTTTGCCGGAGTGCCGTACAGCTTTTTTCAGATGCACAACCAATGCGGCGATTTTTCCAGGCTGATAACCTACCATAAAAATCCGTATAATCTTCCTGAAGATATCTGCTTAAATCTTCCGCTTCCGAATTTTCAATTGGCTAAATTTTGGCGGATGAAAAAAGTTGAATACATAGAGTCAACTGCGTCTGTTGAGTTACCGGTCTTCAAGCCAAAAAATCTTTTTGAACAAATCTACTTTTATTTAAGCGATCAAAACAGAAAAAAAATTGCAGGGCGTTTAATTGAAGAATATCGTTTGAATGAGTTCGAGATAGTGCACTACGATGCCGGATTAGATCTATTAAGAAACAGCTTGTTAGCGAAGCAATGGAAGAAAGAAGGGAAAAAAATAGTTTGTTGTTATTACGGAAGCGATCTTCGAGTGAGAGGATTGATAAAAGAAATGGATGAATTGAGCGATCTAAATATTACTTCAGAGTACGATCATCTGGCGCTTAAAAAAGATTTGTATTATTTATTCTACCCGTATGACATATCTGAACTTCCGACGAAATCAAATATCGATAATGAAAAAGTAACCATTGTCCATTCACCGACAAATCGAAAGTTCAAGGGCACGGAATTAATACTACAAGTTATAGAAAAAATTAAAAAAGAAAAGGGGATTGAATTTTTACTGCTTGAAAACATGAAGAGAAGTGATGTTCTAATGATAAAGAGTAAAGCAGATATTAGCATCGATCAGGTCGGCGGAACAATGGGCGGTACCGGTTACGGCAAAGCAGGCTTGGAAACATTAGGGATGAGCATCCCGACCATAACGAATATGACAGACGAATATGCAGCATGGCTTCCGGAAAATCCTTTTGTAATTGCTAACAATGCAGAACAACTCTATAATAAACTTATGGAATTGATTGAGGATGCAGAATATAGAAAAGAACTCGGTGTTAAAGGGAAACAATGGGTAATAAAATATCATGACTATGAATCGGTGAACAATAAGCTTAAGGAATTATATAAGATAAGAGGCATAATTTGATGTCGAAGAAAAAAAGCTTATCAGGTTCAACGGCATGGTATACACTTGGAAATCTGTTCATACGTTCAGTCAGCTTCCTTCTGCTGCCTTTGTATTCAAACTATATCTCTAAAGAAGATTTTGGCAACTATGCACTGCTGATGTCTTTGTACGTTATTATTTCAGTAATTTATCAATTCGGTTTACATTCAGCACTCTCGAAATATTATCTTGAAGAAAAAAATGAAAATAAAAGAAAAATAATTTTTTCTACGGCGTTTAATTTTGTCTTAATTCTTGGCTTAATCGTTACGGCTGCTGCATTATTTCTATCGAGAGAAATATCTCAACTGGTTCTTGGAAGCGGTGAGTATGCTAAGCTGATTTGTCTAATCTTTTTGTGTCTCCTGTTTGAAACATCCACATACTTTATCTTACATCTATTAAAGACAAAAGAGTTCGCATCAAGAGTTGTGATGTATTCATCTATAAATGCAGCAATAAATTTAATCCTGAACGTCTTATTCGTTTACTATTTGCAGATGCAGGTAGAAGGAATTTTACTTGCACAATTGATTTCAAGTCTGCTTTTATTTATTAGTCTGCTGCCTGTGTTAAAATCAAATTATATATTAAGCATCGATCGTAAATTATTGTTCTTACTTTTCCGGTTTGCTTTCCCATTCATTATCGGTGGAATGTTAGCTGCCGCAGTTGACGTAGCGGATAGATTTATTCTAAACTTCTTTTTAGGAAAAGAAGAGGTAGGTGTTTATAGTTTTTCATACAAAATAGCAATGATTATGAATGTGTTCGTAATATCATTCAGAACAGCCTGGACGCCTTATTCAATGAATTTATTTCACAGCGGCAATTATAAAGAGCATTTCGGGCAAACGCTGAATAAACTAACCGCACTGAGTGGATTAATTTTATTGCTCATCACTTTTTTTACCGACGATTTGTTCAGCATTAAAATTTTCGGCAGCCATTTGATCAATAATGATTATTTACCGGGAATAGTAATTTTACCATTTGTATTAAGCGGCTACATTTTCAGCGGGATTGCTTCATTATACTCTGTTTATCCTTATATCTCAGGTAAAAGCTATCATTTCCTAATTTCCGATTCCACTGCATTCATAATCAATATCACGTTAAATTTTATTTTAATTCCTCAATTGGGAATATTGGGTGCGGCGGCGGCAACTACCTTAAGCTTTTTAGCTGCGGCGGTTTATTTAATTTCCGTTTCTATCAAAGCTGTAAAGATTAAATATGAATTTCAAAACTTGCTTGTCATACTGATTAGTGCATTATGTTTATTAACAATTGGAATGATCTTTACAAATATTTTCCTTGATTTACTATTTACGGCTGGTTATCTGGTTATCATATTAAAGGTACTGAGGTTGAGAATGAGAGAAGTATTAAGAATTAAGAAATAAGAATTAAGAAGTAAGAATTGATTCGATTAGTGATAATAATTTCTTGGATTCGGTTTCCCAATTTAGTTTTTCTTCCACAACCTTTCTTCCATTTCTCCCATGTTCGATCATGAGTTGCGGATTTATCAAATAAAATTCGATGGCAAGTATAACCTCCCGTAAATTATCAGGATTCACCAGCAAGCCAAATCCGCTGCAATCTATTTCTTTTCTCAAAGGTTTTATGTCAGAAAAGATAAACGGTTTGCCCATTGCCATATATTCAAAAATTTTGATTGGTAGAGAATTATTATAAATAAAATCGCGTTCCCTCAGATCGAAACAAATGTCCACGTCCGAAAAATTATCAGATATTTGATCGTAGCCGGTCCAATTCACCATTTTAATTTCTAATTGTCCCATATCTTGAATCACGTTCAAAAATATCTTTTCTTCCTCAGCTTCATTGAACTTTCCGATTAATTTTAATTTTACATTTAATTCTTTATGATTGTCCGCAAGGTGCTTTGCTGCTTCTAACAAAGTTATAATTCCTCTTTTAAAGTTGAGAACACCGGCGTAGCAAAGTGTTAGATTCTTCCCGTCAAATTTTGGCGGCTGATAAGAAAAATAACGCAATACGGGAAAGTAGCCAATGATTGTTTTGGATTTGAACGGTGCGATAATATCATATCTTCTTCTTTTACTTATTTCACCTATAATAAGATGATCGGCTAAATTTGCTGCGGCGATGTTCAAAAGGAATAATAGAATGTAATTAACAAATTTTTTAACTCCCTTTAATTTCTGTGTTACGTTTTCAGGATACCACTCAGTAATGTCTAAAATGATTTTACAATGTCGCCGGTTATTTCTCTTATATCTAGCAGAAGGAATTACACTAAGCGGTTCCGCGCAAATGATTATATCCGGACTAATAGTTTTAAGCAAATCGTAAAACTTGTAAATCTTATTCCTTTTGTCTAAGTTTTTATCGCTAAAACCGATTATTGATACATTGTCATTTTGAAAATTTAACTGCTGTGTTGAACAGATAATCGTAACAGGATAACCTGCATCAGAGAGTGAGCGACCGAATTTCCAATAAATTCGATCGTCGAACGGCGGATGCCCGGATGTTAATATTGCAATTTTTTTCATCGCTTTTAAATCTAATGATTTTTGAAATAATCTATACAACTCGAAATAATCGAAGGACAAACTTATTCAATGCAAAACTTTGCGCAAGGTAAAAGATTTTTAATAGTACGACCGGATAGAATAGGGGATGTGGTGTTGTCTACTCCCATACCCCGCGAAATCAAAGGTATATATCCCGGTAGTTTCGTAGCGGTGATGGTACGAAATTATACTAAAGATATTTACATCCACAACCCTTGTATAAATTCAATTTTAACTTTAGAACATCCTGAAAATAACATACCTAAGAAGATGACTGAACTGCTTAAGGAAATTAAGTCATATAATTTTGATTATGCTTTTATGCTGCTTCCAAACGAAAAAATAAATTGGCTGTTGTTTCTTGCCGGAATTAAGTATCGAATAGGTGTGGGGCAAAAGTTCTATCAATTTTTAACCAATGTTAAAAACGTTTACCGCCGAAAGTATCAGCCGTTAAGACATGAAGCGGATTATTGTTTAGATATGTTGAGAAAAATCGGAATACAGCCTCAATCAATTTATCCCGAAATTTATTTGACTGAAGAAGAAAAAAACTTAAAGAATGACCTGCGAAATAAATATTTGCAGGGGAAGAAATTTATGATAGGTGTGCACGTAAAAAGCGGAAATTCAGCGCCGAATCTTTCCGTTTTAAAATATAAGCAATTGATAGATAAAATTATGCACTTACCGGAGGTGAGTCTTTTAGTTACCGATAATAATCCGCCTGAAGAAATTATTGAAATAAAAAATGTATCCTTTCCGAATGTAAACAATAATTTAAGAAGTGCAATTGTTAATATTTCAGCATTGGATGTTCTGATTTCTGCCAGCACTGGACCGATGCATATAGCAGCCACTTTGAAAATACCGACGATTTCACTCTTTTGTCCGTTAACTGCCTGCTCACCAAAATTATGGGGACCATTAGGAAATAATGCGCGAATAATCGAGCCGGATGAAAACTACTGCAGCTTTATCTGTTCCGGCAATCCAAAAACCTGCGATTTTGAGGGAAGTGGTGGAGTTGATGTTGACAAAATAATGAGGGAACTGCAGCAATTTTTACTTCAAAAGGATATTTAGTTCTATTGTGCTCCCAAGTTTAGAATAAATATTTTTATCATTCATGTAAAATCAGTTATTCATTAGGTGTTGTGTGAATATATTTAGGTCATTGCTAAGGATAAATAGATAAGCTCTCTACAACAGTTCTCGCTGAACTTTTCAGTTTCTTAAGAAATTTTTTCCCCCATCACTTCAAATAAATAGGTATATTCAACTTTTAACAATTTCTGCATCTTCTTGTATATTGTAAATTAATGAATATAATTAAACTTATTGATAAGGATAACATTTATCGTCATAAATAAATTAAGTTTGAAAAAGCTATTATGCAATCCTTTAGATCGTTAGCGGAGTTATGATGATTATTATAACTCATAAACCTACTAAAGGTTATCTTTTATTTTAGTAATCACGGAGCATGCTTTAAAATTCACGAACACTAAATTCGTAAACATTTTGATTTATTATTGTTCAAATACCATCTTCAATTGATGCTGAGTTACAAATATTAAGCTAGTGCTTTTATTTTCCTCTTCACTTACACATTTTGAGATTTTTCACTTCGGCATTTTTTAGTAAATTAGTAAATAAATTCACCTAAATTCTTTTTAAAAGGTTTTGTTAATGAAGGAATATCTCGATCTAGTAAAACTCGTTATGGATGAAGGCGTAAGAAAACCCTCAAGGACGGGAATTGATACAATCTCAGTCTTTGCCGCATTTTATAAGGTAGATCTTACAAAAGGATTTCCGCTTCTTACCACAAAAAAAATAGAGTGGAATTCTTTGCTGCATGAAGTACTCTGGTATCTTTCGGGTGAAGATCACATCAGGAATCTGAGACAGCATACAAAAATTTGGAATGCCTGGGCGGATGAAGAGGGAAATCTTGACACTGCCTATGGTTATTACTGGCGACACTTTCCAAGTGCCGAAAAAAATGAAAACGGTGAATGGCATGTTAATGAAGTCGATCAAATAAAATATGTCATAGATGAATTGAGAAATAAACCGTATAGCCGCAGGTTAGTAGTTACTGCATGGGAGCCGGGAAACGCTACGAAGAGCAAGCTGCCTCCGTGTCACTATAGCTTTGCTTTTAATGTGAGCGACGGAAAATTAAATTGTCATCTCACACAGCGTTCGGGTGATATTGCGTTGGGAATTCCCTTCAATCTTGCTGCTTATTCAATTCTAACGTACATAATTGCTCAGGAGGTTGGCTTACAAGTAGGAATGTTTGCCCATACAATAATCGATGCACACATTTATGTAGCCGATAATGATAGTGCAAATGCAAAATATGATCACCTGGAAGGGCTTAAGGAACAATTAACAAGGCAGCCTTTCCCTCTGCCGAAATTGAAAATTGCAAATAAGCCTATAAATAAACTTTTGTTCGAAGATTTTGAATTGATTGATTATCAACACCACCCTAAAATAAAATTTGAGGTTGCGGTGTGAAAAAAATCATCATTGCGGCTGTTGCTGAAAATGGTGTTATAGGCAGATCGAACGGTGAAATGCCGTGGAAGTCGAAAGAAGAATTTCAGCATTTCCGCAATACAACGCTTGGCTTTCCGATTATTATGGGGAGAAAGACTTTTGATTCATTAGGCAAACCGTTAGCCGGAAGATTGAACATTGTGCTTTCCACAAAGAATGATTACATTATCGCAAATGATGATGTAAAAGTATTTACTGATTTTCAATCTGCTCTGGATTTTTGTCAAAGTCAAAACTTTGAGAAAGTATTTATAATCGGCGGTGGAGTAATATTTGAACTTGCCATTAAAATTGCCGATGAGATGATTATTTCTATTATGAAATTCAGTGCCGAAGGAGATGTTTTTTTTCCGCAGATTTCTGAGAAAAAATGGAAGCTTTTATCCAAAGAAGAACGAAGTGAATTCACTATTTTCCGTTACGTTAGAAGAGAGCATGAATCGAAACAGAATTAAAATATTACCTGAAAATTTATCCTCTAAAATTGCTGCCGGAGAAGTTGTTCAGCGTCCAGAATCTGTGGTAAAAGAACTGCTTGAAAATGCGATCGATGCCGGAGCTGCCAGCATAGAGCTAATAGTAAAGAGAGCAGGTAAAGCTCTTATCCAAGTCGTTGATGACGGAAGCGGGATGACCGAGGAAGATGTGCTGCTTTGTGTGCAGAAACATGCCACAAGTAAGATAAGTTCTTTGGAGGACTTAGAATCCATATCAACTCTGGGCTTTAGAGGTGAAGCATTAAGCTCGATTGCCGCCGTAAGCCAATTAGAATTAAAAACTGAAACCAAAGATGATGAACTTGGAACATTCCTTCGGGTTGAAGAAAACGGTGTGGTTGTGAAAGAGAAAGGTTCTTTTCCTAAAGGTACTTCAGTAGCAGTAAAGAATTTATTTTATAACGTTCCGGCAAGAAGAAACTTCCTTAAAACTGATGCCACTGAACTAAAACACATAATCGATACATTCAACAAAATATCATTGGGTCATCCGGATTTAAGTTTCAAATTCTTTAACGAAGATGAACTTATCTTTAATTACACTGCCGGATTGTTGGAAGAAAGAATTTCGCAAGTTTTTGCTGATAACATGCTCGATGCACTCATCCCTATTGAAGAGAAGACGGATTTTTTAACTTTGCAAGGTTACGTTGGAAAACCTACTTATTTGAAGAAGAGCAAAGGTGAGCAGTATTTATTTTTGAACTCAAGATATGTCAACAATAAGCAGATAAATCATGCCGTCTTTACAGCCTATGAAAATATTCTCGAAAAAGGCGACTATCCATTTTTCGTTCTCTTCCTTGATATTGATCCTAAACGAATAGATGTGAATGTTCATCCTTCCAAATTAGAAGTGAGATTTGAAAACGAAAAAGACATATACAATTTTGTACTCGCGGTTGTGAAACGAAGTCTTGGAATGCAAGACCTGGTTCCGTCGATGGTTTTTACAGATGAAAACTCAGATCGAGAAAAATTGGCTTTAGATTCTTTCATTAAAACAGAACGAAATGATTTTAGTGATAGACCATCTTTTACAGAAAGAAAGTCCTACGCAAAAACTGATTTTTCCGACCGCGAAATAGAGTTGATCTTCGGATCGCTTACAGAAGAAACGAAATCGACGGAAAGAGAAGTTGCCCATCCCTTTGATGAAAAAGAGAACAGGGAAATACTTCACCAGCCTGCCGTAAAACAAACCGAAGCGGCAACTTTAGAATCGACTTTCATCATCCAATTGCATAATAAATACATTCTTTCGCAAATAAAATCCGGTTTAATGATTATTGACCAGCACGTAGCACACGAAAGAATTTTATATGAAAAAGCGCTCACTCGTTTTGATGCCGATTTTCCTTTTTCGCAGCAGTTGATTTTTCCTAAAACAATTAATCTCGATCCTGGTCAAATCGGTATCTTAAAAGAAATTCAATCTCACTTAACAAAGCTTGGCTTCGATATTAAATTCTTCGGACAGAATACCGTAGTAATTGACGGAGTGCCTGATGATATTAAAGGCGGTTCCGAGGAAAAAGTGTTGATCGATTTGATAGACGAATTTAAAAATAATGAAAGAGAAAAGGATTTGGACATTAAAGATAATGTTGCCAAATCATATTCGTGTAAAGCTGCTATAAAAGCAGGTGACAAACTTTCGGAACGTGAAATGCGGTTATTGATCGATCAATTATTTGCTACATCCATGCCTTACGTGTGTCCGCACGGCAGACCCATTGTAGTGAAAATTTCTCTTGATGAATTCGACCGCAGATTCGGAAGAACCTCGTAAGTTAACTTAGTAGTTAGAACCGAAAATATTTTATGGATATTTTAAGGGATCCTTATGAACAATAAAGAGTTTTTCAACGCCAAAAAAAAATATGAATCAGATGTAAGTTCACAACCTACAACAGGAATGAAATTTACAACTGTGAGCGGAGAAGAAGTTAAACCGCTTTATACTCCTGATTACATCGAGCATATCGATTATCTGATTGAAATCGGCTTCCCGGGGCAGTATCCATACACAAGAGGGATTCACTCAAACGGATACAGAGGCAAAATTTGGACTATGCGGCAGTTTGCCGGTTTCGGTACACCGGAAGATACTAATCAACGATTTCACTATCTGCTTAAACATGGTCAAACCGGGCTTTCCGTTGCGTTTGATCTTCCAACTTTGATGGGGTGGGATGCCGATGCCGAACTTAGCGAAGGGGAAGTTGGTATATGCGGTGTATCAATCTCCTCGCTAAAGGACATGGAAGTTCTGTTAGATAAAATTCCGCTCCATAAAGTTTCAACTTCCATGACTATCAATTCTCCTGCTTCAATGATATTTGCTTTTTATTTAGCTGTTGCACAAAAGCAGAATGTAAATTTTCAGCAGCTTCGGGGCACACTTCAAAACGATATTCTTAAAGAGTATATCGCGCAAAAAGAATATATTTTTCCCCCAAAGCCTTCGATGCGAATAATAGTGGACATGATAGAATTTTGTTCTACTGAAGTAAAACAGTGGAATCCGGTTTCGGTAAGCGGCTACCATATAAGAGAAGCAGGTTCAACCGCTATTCAGGAACTTGCCTATACTTTAGCAGACGGCTTTGCTTACATCGAAGCGTGTATTGAACGAGGACTTGATGTTGATAAATTTGCGCCGCGTATTTCCTTCTTCTTTAATTCGCATTTAGATTTTTTTGAAGAGATTGCCAAGTTCAGAGCTGCCAGAAAAATTTACGCTAAACGTATGAGGGAAAAATACGGCGCAAAAAATCCGCGCTCCTGGTGGCTTAGGTTTCACACTCAAACAGCAGGCTGCACATTGACTGCACAGCAGCCTGAAAATAATATCATCCGTACCGCTTTTCAGGCATTGGCTGGAGTTCTCGGCGGGACACAATCGCTTCATACAAATTCAATGGACGAAACATTAGCCCTGCCGGGCGAAAAGGCGGTTAAGATTGCCTTAAGAACACAGCAATTAATTGCCTACGAAACCGGTGTAATTAATACGGTTGATCCGTTAGGTGGCAGTTATTTTGTTGAAGCATTAACGGCTAAAATGGAAGATCAGGCAAATCAAATTTTTGAACAGATAGACGCATTAGGCGGAGTAATTCCCGCTATTGAGGCTGGCTATTTTCAAAAAGAAATTGCTAATGCAGCCTACCGCTATCAGCGCGAGGTTGAACGAAAAGATAAATTCATTATCGGTGTAAATGAATTCATAGAATCGGAAGAGAAAATCGAAATTCCTATTCTAACTATTTCACCCGAAGTAGAGAAAAAGCAGCGGAAAAATTTGGCAGAATTAAAGCAGCATAGAAGTCAGCAGGCGGTGGAAGAAAGTCTGAGGGAGATAAAAGCCGCCGCAATGAACGATAATAATTTAATGCCGGCTTTAATTAAAGCATCGCACAATTACGTTACGTTGGGTGAAATGGTTAATGAGTTAAAACAAGTTTTCGGTATATATCAAGAAACCGCAGTATTTTGATAATAAAAAATTACATAAGCTTATTTAGAATTCCACAGTGGATAAAGAATTTATTCGTATTTGTTCCGCTTTTATTTTCGAGGCATTTATTTGATTTAGAATACCTCTTTATTGTTCTTGGAGGTTTCGTTATCTTCTGCTTAACCTCAAGCGTTGTATATATTATTAACGATATAATCGATTCCGAAGCCGATAAATACCATCCTGTTAAAAAGAATCGTCCGGTAGCTTCAGGGGAGATAACTCAAAAATCGGCAGCCATTGCCGCTTTTGTACTCTTCCTTATAGTTTTATTTTCTCTTCAGTATTTCGAATTTTTGTTTTCGCTTTCGGCGGCGGTTTATCTTCTATTAAATGTTTTCTACTCATTTTGGTTCAAGCATGTAGTTCTTCTTGATATTTTTTCAATTGCAGCAGGCTTCATGATACGCGTGGTGGCAGGTGCGTTCATAATAAACGTTGAAATATCAAGCTGGCTTATTCTTACTACAATGTTTCTTTCATTATACCTGGCTGTGATGAAAAGGCGCTCGGAATTAGTTGTAGTTAAAGATGAACCGAATACCGTTACAAGAAAAGTTTTGGCTTTCTATTCTTTCAATTTTACCGATCAAATGGCAACCGTTGCCGCTGCCGGAGTAATTATTAGTTATGCACTTTATTCGGTTTCTTCAAGAACGATTGCAGTATTCGGTACAGAAAATTTAATTTATACTACTCCTTTTGTTGTATTCGGAATATTCAGATATATGTATCTTGTGTATATAAGCGAAAAAGGAGAAAACGCTACCGAAATTATGATTACTGATTTACCGATGCTAATAAATACTATGTTGTATCTGTTAACTACAACTTTGATATTGTATAAAATCATTTGAACCATAAAGCATAATTGAACTATGGCCGTTGAATTAATTCTTATTATAATCTTGTTATTGGCAAGCGGATTTTTTTCGAGCACAGAGCTTGCTTTCGTAGTATCCAACAAGCTTAAAATTGAAATTAAAGCGCGAAAAAATATTTTTGCGGCTAAAAATGTGTACTACTTTACAAGCAGACCGCAGGATTTCTTTTCTACAATTCTTATAGGAAACAACATTGTTAATATCGGTTTTGCTTCTTTTGCAACGGTATTGTTATCATCCTATTTCGGATTGAACGAATTTTCTATACTTCTTATCTCAACCTTCGTTTTATTAATATTCGGTGAACTGCTGCCAAAATATTATGCACGCGAATTTGCCGACCGTATGGTGCTGTATTCGTTCATTCCGGTTAGAGCTTTAATGTTCTTGTTATTTCCATTCGTAAAAGTTATCGCTTCACTTTCGTCAATGTTGACACAATCAGCCAACGTAACCGAAGAAAATATCGGTTATCTTTTCGACAAAGAAGATATTGAGCTTCTTGTGAAGGAAAGCCATGAAGCCGGCATGGTTAATAAAAAAGAAAGCGATATCATAAGCAAAGTGTTTGCATTAGGCGATCAAAAAGTTTATGAGGCAATGAGACCGCGTACAGAAATTGTAGGAGTTGAAATAAATAACCCTATGGATACCGCTCTTGAAGCATTTATCGAATCGGGATATTCAAAACTGCCGGTTTATGAAGAAAATCTAGATAACATTAAAGGCGTTATTTATGCGTATGACTTTTTCAAGTTTCCCGAAAGTATAAAGAGCATTATCCGTGAAGTTATTTTTGTACCCGATACTAAAAGAAGCTTTGACATGCTGAACGAATTTTTAAGCAAGCAGGTTTCCATTGCAGTCGTAATAGATGAATTTGGCGGCACCGCAGGCATTGTTACGATGGAAGACATTATCGAAGAATTATTCGGTGATATAAAAGATGAATACGATGTGGAAGAAAATATTTGCAGGAAAATTGCACCCGATACTTTTATTATCAGCGGTAAAGTTGAGATAGACCACATAAACGAAAAATATAACTTAGATATTCCCTTGGGTGACTATGAAACCATTGCCGGCTATATAACTTCAAAAATCGGCAGAATACCGGCTCAAGGCGAAAATCTGTCGATCGATGAATTTAACATCCTAATTATCAGATCTTCACTTACAAAAATTGAGATAGTGAAATTAATTTTGAAAACCGAAGGTGATAACCTTTCTAAGGTAATAGATAAATAATGAAACAACGGATAATTCTTTTCGACGGTCTTTGTAATTTCTGTAACTCGTGGGTGAACTTGATATTACGACACGACAACCAAAACAAATTCGATTTGATCTCACTGCATACAGAAAAGGGAAAATTACTGCTTAGACAAATAGGCTTTCATGAACATTTTATGGATTCGATAATTCTTATCGAAGACGATAAATATCTGATTAAATCCGATGCTGTGCTCAAAATTATTACCGCTATGAAAGGATTGTGGAAGATGGGGTATTTCTTATACATAGTACCTCGAAAAATCCGCAATCGTATTTATGATCTGATCGCATCAAAACGCCACAAGCTTCATCCAAACAAAGCCGATTCATGTAAATTGTGAATGTGCCGATAATTCAATTCAGAATATTTTTCAGTTATATCGAAGTTTGGGTTTAGATATTTCTAAAATAACTAACCATCCAAGATGGATTATTTTTCAATGCCCTCGTCGAGGATTCATAAAACATTTAGAACTCTAGCATTCTTTTTGAAACGCCATCCCACTTTTTATTTTAATTCAATTTCGTGATGCAAAAACTCTTTACCTAAGCTCATTTCTCTGTCATCCGCACTTTGGCAGTTGAGCTATTTTTACCTTAAATTTGCCGTTGAAAATTGATTTTTTAATCCGAAGGATCGAGACTGTGTAAAAAGTGCCGTTGTCATTTCGATCCCGAATGTTTTTCCAAAGTCCAAAGGATCCTCGGAGAACCTATGGTCGGGAGAGAAATCTCTATTTGCGCTTAGATTTCTCTCCGAAGGAGTCCTTTGGACAGTCGCTCCGCTCCTTCGAAATGGCAGTTTTTAGTTTTTACACATTCTCGATCGTTACAACAACCGGTAAATATTTGTTAAAATTTTCGCTAATCAGTAAAGATAAAGCATCAAAAGCAAGAGCAGGTTACTTTGAAACCCCTCACGGTGTAGTAGAAACACCTATTTTTATGCCGGTTGGAACTCAAGGCACTGTAAAGGCTGTAAATCAATTTTTTTTAGAAACGGATATAAAAGCTCAGATTGTTCTTTCTAATACTTATCACCTTTATCTGCGCCCGGGAACGGAAATTTTGGAGAAAGCAGGCGGGCTTCATCAATTCATGAAGTGGAATAAACCGATACTAACCGATAGCGGGGGTTATCAGGTTTTCAGCCTTACAGAATTGCGAAAGTTAAAGCAGGACGGAGTTGAATTTCAGTCACATTTGGATGGTTCGAAACATTTTTTTACACCGGAAAAGGTAATCAAAATTCAGAGAAGCATCGGCTCTGACATTATGATGGTGCTGGATGAGTGTACACCTTATCCCTGTGATTATGATTATGCCCGAAAATCTGTTCAGCTTACTACCGATTGGGCTGTATTGAATAAAGAAGCATTTGAAAAAACCTATCCTTTATACGGTCATGAACAGTTTCTATTCGGGATAATGCAAGGTTCGGTTTATAAAGATTTGCGCGAAAAATCAGCAGCGGAAATTGTTAATATCGGTTTTAACGGTTATGCTATCGGTGGATTAGCTGTCGGTGAACCAACTGAAGTAATGTATGAATTGGTAAACTTTACTACTGACTTGATACCGGAAGAAAAACCAAGATATTTAATGGGAGTCGGCAGACCGGAGAATATTTTGGAAGCCGTCGAACGAGGAATTGATATGTTCGACTGTGTAATGCCCACAAGGAACGCGAGGAATGCCAATTTATTTACTTCTTCCGGTGTATTATCTATGCGAAATGCAAAGTATAAAGATGATTTTTCGGCTATCGACAACAATTGCGATTGTTACACATGCAAAAATTATTCAAGGGCTTATTTACGACATTTATTCAACGCGAAAGAAATTCTCGCACTTGAATTAGCAAGCATACACAATCTGTATTTTTATCTTTGGCTTACTGCCGAAGCAAGAAAACAAATAATTAACCAATCGTTTATAGATTGGAAACAGGAAATAATAAATAAAATATCTCATAACTAAAGAAACAATACGGAGGAATAATTGGAATCGATTTTTTTAATGGCGCCCCCGCCCGGAGATGGAGGCGGAAGTGGTTTGATCAGTACTATAATAATGTTCGGTGCCATCTTTTTAATTTTCTATTTTATGATAATCAGACCCCAGCAAAAACGCGCTAAAGAAAGAGAAAAGCTGCTTTCGAATATTGAAAAGGGTGATAAAGTAGTTACCAGCGGCGGTATGCACGGTATTATTGCCGGATTAGACGAGAAAACAGTTTTACTTCAAGTAAGTGAAAATGTAAAATTAAAATTTGAAAGAAGCGCAATAGCTTCAATAATTTCAAGCAAAGAATCGGCTAAAAGCATGTAACGCCAATGCTTTTATTAAATAAGCATCAGTATGTATTGTTACAATTTTGATTTTGTTAGATGAAAAAATCTTATCACGCATGATTCTTACATGTGTAAATAAAACGCAGGTATAAAAATGTTTTGTTCTGTTGAAGAGGCTGTAGAGGAAATAAAAAACGGTAAAGTTATAATTGTAGTTGACGATGAAGACCGCGAAAACGAAGGGGATTTTGTTTGTGCAGCCGAATACGTCACCCCTGATATAATCAACTTCATGATTAAGCACGGAAGGGGAATGGTTTGTGCGGCTTTAAGCGGTAAACGTTTGGATGAATTAGGACTTCCCTTAATGGTCGACTCAAACTCTGCATTACACGGAACTCAATTCACGGTTACCGTAGATGCTATTGAAGGTACAACGACAGGAATTTCAGCGGCAGATCGTTCACTCACGATAAAAAAACTTATTGATAAAAATTCAAGAGCCGAAGACTTTGCCCGTCCCGGTCATATTTTTCCGCTTCGTGCATTCAACGAAGGAGTTTTAAGAAGAGCCGGACACACTGAAGCTGCAGTAGACTTATGCCGTTTAGCAAAGCTAAACACTGCGGGAGTTTTGTGTGAAATCTTAAAAGATAATGGCGAAATGGCGCGTGTTAAGGATCTATTGGAAATTGCCGAAACTTTTACGCTTAAAATCGTTACGGTAAAAGACATTATTAATTACAGATTAAAAACTGAAAAAATAGTTGAAAAAATAACCGACATAAATTTTCCTACTGCACACGGGGATTTCAGGCTCCACCTGTATAAAAACCGATTGGACGGGAAAAAACAAATAGCGTTAGTAAAAGGGGATATAGATCCCGCAAAACCAGTCCTCGTTAGAATGCATTCAGAATGTTTAACAGGCGATGTTTTTCACTCGCTTAGATGCGATTGCCACGACCAATTAAACGCTGCACTTGATTTGATCGAACGAAGCGGCAGCGGAGTGCTGGTTTATATGCGGCAGGAAGGCAGAGGCATTGGATTAGTTAATAAAATTCTTGCCTATAAACTTCAGGAAGAGGGGAAAGATACAGTTGAAGCTAACGAGGCTTTAGGATTTAAACCTGATTTAAGGGATTACGGCATTGGAGCGCAAATTCTTCTTGACCTGGGTGTAAGAAAAATTAGACTGCTTACCAACAATCCCAAAAAAGTAGTTGGGCTTAGCGGCTACAGTCTCGAAATAGTTGAAAGAGTTCCTATAGAAGTCCCTCCGAATGAAAATAACGAAAAGTATCTGAAGACTAAACGCGATAAGCTGGGACATATCATACTACAGTAGCTTGAAGCGATTTATTTTCAAACCGATGTGTTAAGCAGAAAGTGATTTGGTTAAATCCCGCTTTATATTCTAGGAGGTGCAGTTCATCATTTTGTAAGTGGATACCCTCAAAAAAATCTTGAGTAAAAACTATTTTGTTTCTAAAATTTTTTTTCCATTATTTGCATACGAAACTCAATTTTACTTTACTAATTTTAAATACTTAGGTTCATAAATCTCTATAAAAATTCAGAGGAACATCTTCAGCAAATAAAAAAGAAAATTTGGAGAAATAACTGTGAAAAGAATAAAGCTTCTATTGGCTATATCCTTTCTTTTTTCCATCTGTTTATTCGGACAGGGAAAGAAAATTTATTTTGGCGTAATAGAAGGCGATATAGACCTCGGATTATCACCCTATATTTCAAGGCTTGTTTCAGAAGCAGAAAAAAGTAATGCCGATGCAATCGTATTCAAAATAAACACCTTTGGAGGCAGAGTAGATGCAGCGACACAAATAAAAGATGCGATTATAGGAAGCAAAATTACCACGATAGCATTTATTAACAACCGTGCAATCTCTGCCGGTGCCTTAATAGCGTTGTCTTGTAAAAATATTGCTATGGTTCCAGGAAGTTCGATAGGCGCTGCAACAGTTGTCGATCAGACTGGAGGCAAAGTTGGCGAAAAGTACCAGTCTTACATGCGCTCTGAAATGCGCTCCACCGCAGAAAGGAACGGTAGAAGAACGGATATCGCTCAAGGTATGGTTGATGAAAGAATTGTAGTGGAAGGTTTGGTTGATAGTACTCAGCTAATAACTCTCACATCCGATGAAGCACACAAATATGGGATTGCCGATACGTTGGTAAATGATCTAAATGAACTTCTAAGCGCGTTTGATTTAAAGGATGCGAAGGTTATTTCTGTAAATATAAATTGGGCTGAAGAGGTTGTTCGTTTTCTAAACAATCCGATTGTTGCCTCGCTCTTAATTATGATAGGCTTTTTCGGTTTGTTTGCAGAAGTTAAAACACCAGGATGGGGTTTACCCGGAACAGCCGGTTTGATTGCACTTGCTCTTTTCTTTGGTTCATCTTACATACTGCAGCTTGCTTCAATAATAGAAATTTTATTATTCCTAATAGGGCTTTCATTAATTGCCTTAGAGATTTTTGTAATTCCGGGTTTTGGTATTGCCGGTATTTCCGGAATAGTTCTGGTAATAGTTTCGCTTTTCCTGTCTTTAATTTCTACAGAACCTTATTTTGATTTTGACATGGTTTCTGTTGCGATTATTCAGCTATCCGCTGCTTTATTGTTTTCCCTTGGAGGAATTCTAATCCTCGCAAAGTATCTGCCGAAAAGTAGATGGTTTAGCAGATTTGTCTTATCGGAAGAGGAAACTGCAGAGAGGGGATTTGTTTCATATCCCAGTGAAACTGAACTATTGGGAGCCGAAGGTATTGCATTAACTAATTTGCGTCCTGCAGGTTCTGCAGAAATTAATGGAAAAAGAGTAGATGTTATTGCCGATTGGGAATATATCGAGCGCGGTAAGAAAGTTAAAGTAATTCGGGTTGAAGGAATTAAAGTAGTAGTAAAAGAAGTCAGGGAATAATGAAGAAGTCAGAAGTAAGTAGTAAGAAGAAAAAAGTTAGAAATAAAATTTTTGATTGAATTAAAAGGGATAATGAATTCAGAAAATAATAAACGGGTTTGTGTTTTTTGTGCTTCAAGCAGCCAGTGCGACCAGATTTATTTTGAAGCTGCCGATGAGTTAGGAAAACAATTGGCAATAAACGGTTACACCATAGTTTACGGCGGAGGGGGAGTTGGTTTGATGGGTGCGCTTGCCGATGGCGCTATGTCCGCCGGCGGAAAAGTAGTTGGTATAATTCCTAAATTTATGGATGAGCTTGAGTGGGGACACAAAGGAATTACAGAGTTAAGGCTCGTTGAAGATATTCACGAAAGAAAGCGGTTATTAATCGAACAGGTTGAAGCGATTATCGCGCTTCCGGGCGGCTGCGGAACTTTTGAGGAACTTTTTGAAGCGTTAACTTTAAAACGCCTCGGGCTTCATTTTAATAAAATAATTATGATAAATACTAAAGGCTATTTTAATTCATGCATTGATTTGCTGGAACTTTCCATTAAAGAAAAATTTATGGATCCGCGTCACCGTTTGATGTGGACGGTGATTGAAGAACCCCGCCAAATAATCGATGCAATAAATAATGCTCCGGGCTGGTTTCCCGATGCACAAAGTTTTGCTACAATCTAATACTACAATTTTTCGACAATGTTTGTATTACGGACAATCTCCTTTTTACTTCCTTTTTGAATTCCCGCCGGTGTAGGCATTTCCATCGTATAAAAAATTTCGACCGTAGTTTGGGTTTTCGATTTTTGTATAAAACCCTTTGATATATTAAAATAAATTTTTCCGCTTGCTGTAGTTTCGGGCTTTTTGAAATCGTACTTAATTCCGCGGTCGGTTATTTTATTCTCACCGGAAATTTTTGTTTCAAGTCCTGCATTTATTACCGCAACTTTTTCATTATTTAATTGCTCGAGGTTAGCAACACTGTAAGTATTGGTATTTTGCAGTGTAAAAATCATAAAACGTGACGGGGGCTGCGAATAAAACCAGCTTGAATCTTTTGCAACTTTAGTTTGAGGTACCTCTCTGAATAACTGTGAGAGAATCGGTCTCAATGCGCTCTCAATTATGTCCCTTCTTAATAATGTTTTTTCTTCCGTACCAAGAGAATCTGTATAGCCTTTCAACTCGAGGTACTTATTGACGATCTTATCAGCCTTAAATACTTCAAGAATTTCACCCGCTGATGAGAGCCGCACAAAGAAGGGATTTTTAACTATTGCTTCATAATCGGTAAACCTGCTTAAGCTCACCGAATCTGTTGTAACTCCCGAATGATATTCGAACTTTTCATTATTTGCTTCAGCCTCCAATTTAACTGAGGAAAAAGAGCACTCAATTTCCATTGTTCCGTCAGTATCTACATCCTTCACATTTAAATTAATTAAATAAATTATAGTTTGATTTACGTGCTGGTCAAAAGTTGTATCTGCGGTAATGGTTTGGTAATCTTGAGATATGTTTGTCAATCTGTACTTGTACTTTTTTCCCCTTTCAAGTGCATATTTAAGAAAGAAATCTTCCTCAGGATTTTCAGCGGTCGTTGTAACTACATCTGTAGTGTCGTAGGTAAAATGATTTTCCGATTCGATTGCGGGTTTCTCTTCACGTTCAGCACAGCCTATAATAAATAAACCAAGTAAGATAGCACTCAATAAATATTTCATTTCTTATTCCTAATAAAGTAAATAATTTTTTCTTAGCTCTTTAAATAAATTCAATTCGCTTTGCCATGATGCCACAATATCTTCTGCTGAAACATCATCCAAAATCATTTTTCTGATAGCATCATCGCCGGCTAACCGGTCAAATGCGCCCTGTCTAAATTCAAGTTTATCCGGATATAACTTCCGCAGGCTACAAATTAATTTTATACCAAATTCAACTGCGTTAAATTTTCCCCTGTCTGTTACTTTAATTTCAATACCAAAACACTTTTCATTTAAATATTTTGGACGAGTAGCCATGTGCGGTATCGTCTCGGGAGTGAAGGATACTGCAGTTAAAGAAACTCCCTCAATACCAACTTTCGTCATTTCATCAATCCATTCCTCTGAATTTATATATGGTGCTCCAATGGTTAGAAATGGATGATATGTTCCTCTTCCTTCTGACACATTGATGCCTTCAATAAGGCAAGTTCCGGGATATACAATCGTAGTTTCAAAATCCGGAATATTCGGTGAAGGAGGATTCCATTCGTTACTGTAGTTAGCGAAATACTTTTGTCTATCCCAATTTAACATTTTAATTACAGTAAGCTTTGGCTTTAATGATTTATCGAAATACTCTGAAACAAATAAGTTAGCAAGTTCACCTACAGTTAAACCGTGCCGTATCGGAATAGGTGCAATACCAACAAAAGATGTTAAATGCTCTTTACGAATCGGACCTTCAACCGACACACCATTAATCGGATTAGGGCGATCTAATACAATTACTTCCTTATCGCTTTCTGCCGCAGCTTCAATTACATAATATAGAGTGGAAATGTAGGTATAAAAGCGTGCTCCAACATCTTGAATATCATAAATCAAAACATCAATGTCTTTGAGCATTTCTTTTGTAGGTTTATTAATTTGTCCGTATAAAGAAAAGACAGGCAAAGAAGTCTTTTCATCTATATGATTATTAATCTGATCGCCTGCAGGTGCGGCACCCCGAATTCCGTGTTCCGGTGCGAATAAAGCTTTTAAATCAAAACCGCCGTCTTCAAATAGAGTATCTACTAAATGTTTACCGCTGGAAAGAGTTGCCGTGTGATTAGTAACGATACCAAGCCCTTTACCTTCAATTAAATGTGAATACTCAGATAATAAGAGATCAGCACCGAGTAATAACCCATCATTTTTTTCTTGAGCATAATTTAAGATAGTAAATACAACCAAGAGAAAAGTTAATACAATTTTCATTTTTTAATCTTTCATATTTAGTTTGTGTAGATTCTCATCTTAGTAATATCAATTTTTTAACATGATGCGATTCTGTTTTAGAAACATTATCTGTTAATACAATTCTTAAAAGATAAATTCCGCTGCTCACATTTATGTTTCGTGAATCGGTGGCATTCCAAATGTAAAATTTTGTCCCTTTAATTTCTTCCTCTTGTGTAATAGTAGTTATTAACTGACCTAAAATGTTGTAAACAAAAATTGAAGCCTGAGAACTACTAGAAAGGTTTAACACTATTTTAACCTGATTGTTAAACGGATTAGGATAAACAGATACAATAATAGAATCTTCTATTGAAACATCTATACCGGTTGGAAATCCGCTTTCATCATAAGGGTCTGATAAAAAGTGTATAGTATCGTTAGGTTCTAGAGCCAGCAGAGCAGTATAATCACATAATAAATTGTATGTTAAAGCCACCTGAACAATTTGCGCTGTATCATAAGCAGCATTTGCAAAAAGAAACTTCAATTTCTCATAACCTAACATTGTGTAAACCACGTTCGATTTGTTAGTAGTATCGTAAGAAATTGGAAAATTAAAAGATCTATGTAGTACTGAATCGATACCCAAAAATTTTGCTGAAATATTAAATTTCATATCATTTGCAGCGCTAGTCGAGCCTATAAAAAATTTTGGACTATTAGGATCCTGAGGTTCTTGCTTTATTTCTAAGAACTCTTCAATAGTTGTAGAATCACCGTCACCATATTTATCAATACCAAGGTGTTCCAATCGAGGTAATGAATAAGGAGAAAGTTGAGAGGAAATTATGTCCCAATCATTTATTTGAGATTCAAAATGAATACCTCCGGTAATATCAGATATCAGTTTCATCAGATATCCACTACCTAAATATTGAACATTATTTACTGTAATCGATGGATGAACAACGATTGTATTTCGAAGTAAATTAATAGAATTGAAGTTTGGAATTTCATCACCGAATTGATTCATATATAAATTAGCCGAGTTCTCTGCTTCGTTTTCCAAAATTAAAGAATCGCCATTACTAACAAATAATACTTTGTCAAATTGAGTATTCTTAAATTCATCTTTTATAAAATTTAACATTTCAGTCAATTGATTTGAACCTTTTGGTCGATTCAATCCTAATAATGGAACCCCAAATAATTTCTTTAATGGGGCATCGTCATTAAATGACCAAATTCCAGAAACGACAATTATCCCATCTCCAATTTTTTTGGAAATAACCGCCGGATTTCCATTTATGTCCTTCAATTCAATCTTAACATCCGGATCATCATATTGAAGAAAATATGTCCCGTTACGATCAATCGATTCAGGAAAACTTAATCCAATATTCCCGTCTATGTTTCTATACAATGTGACGCTACTTTGTTGGCGTGATTTCGTACGTAATCCCTGTATATAATTAGTAGCAACTTGTTCCCGATTGTCCCTATTGAAATCAAAATAAGTAAGAAATCTACCACCTGATAAAAGGAAAGAATCCAAGGATGCTATTACTTTTGTTAGTTCTACTTCACTCAACACACTTTCATAACCATGCTTATATGATGCAACTATTTCCGCTTGATTAAAATAAAATGAAGCTGAATACAAGTTTGGATATTGCGTGAATTGCGTTAAATTTTCTATGTCAGGAAAATACCAGCAATTAGCTGCATAGTCATCAGCATAAATAAGTGTTGGTATCTTTGTTTTTCCAATAGAATCAGCTAAATCACTCTCAAAAAAAGAATTTAGTATATAATCAATAGAGTCCGGAAGTCCAATTAGCCATTGTTCAGAGAGCTTAGATTTAGTTCCAGCGCCGGTGATTAATATGTTGAAATAATCACTAGGTTTTAATGCGGATTTCAAGAGTTTTTTTAGGTTGGGGATAAGAGTTGAGAATTGTTTATTATATGAACCACTTAAGTCGAGGGCAATTAAATTTTTTTTACTTGTACTGTCTATACTTAGGCTAAAAATATCCTTAGAAGAAAAGGAGAACTGAAAGTAATTTAATGAGTCCCGATTTTCTTCCGATTTGAAAAATGTTCCATCTAGTAAATCTAAATCAAAGTTAAGTTTTAGACTGTTCACGGTGCTAATGTCGTTAATCTTTGTATATTTATATTTATAACCAGATGTATCGACTAAATGACTGAATTGTTGTCCGGGCAATTCAACAATCATCGGCTGACCCCATAAATCTTCTTTAACTCTAAAAAAAATCTCTAAAGGTTTGACGATGTTATTATTTGCATTAAGCATTAAAAACGGAAGTTCAGCTATTGCCTCAGATTTAACCCACCGTGCAGGAGTGAAAAAATTTATTTTGATTTTCCGGTAGCTCCCTGGGTCCAATGGATATATATGTAATTCATACTGATCTCCTTTTTTGGTTAAGAATGCAGGATCCCTTTTCATGCTGACAATACTATCATAGATAGAGCGTGCCGTCCACGTATCCAGCATTATTGCCTGCATTACGCTATCTCCTATCCAGAGCCATAAATCATTTATTACAGATCCTTGAGGCAATTCAAATCGATGAATAACTTCAACATTTTGACCTGGGGAAAATTGATAATGATCTGAATATTCGAGATATAATGATTGTTCGATGTAGCCACCGTGCGGTTCGATAACTAATATGGATTTGTCAATATATCCAGGTCTGGAAATATAAATATCCGGAACACGTACAACTAATTCATTTATGGCAAGTACTTCTACTGATAATAAAAGTATAATAAATATATTTTTCGCTAAGCTCATACCTCCTCCATTTGTAATTGTGTGTAATAATCATCCTACCCGTTGTAATTTTCTAATAGCTCATTTCGGGAGAAGAAATGACTAATCTCTTTTTCAGCATTGTCATCAGAATCAGATCCGTGAATGGCATTCTCTTGTATGTTCACTGCAAAAAGCTTTCTGATCGTACCTTTCTCCGCTTTTGCAGGATCAGTAGCTCCTATCAGTTTTCTAAATTCATCTACTGCGTTTTCTTTTTCCAGTGCAATGGGTATGCACGGACCGGAGGTCATATATTCAATTAAGTCCCTAAAGAAGCCTCTCTCTCTATGCACTTCATAAAATCCTTCGGCTGAGTTAGTCGTAAGTTTTACCATCTTCATTGCCTTAATTTTAAAACCGGCTTCTGAAATATTTGTGATTATTTGTCCTGTATAATTTTTTTTAACCGCATCAGGTTTAATTATAGCTAATGTTTTTTTACTCAAACTAATTCTCCTGTATTTATTCTCTGTTTATCGTTTCGATTTTTTCTGTTTTGATTTACTCTTAACAGCAGCCTTGCTTTTTGCTTTTGAAGCTGCTGCAGCTTTTTTCTTTAAACTTTTCTTTACTTCTAACGAAGCTTTAACTTTCCTTTTCTTAGCTGTTCTTTTCTTAAATCTATCAAGAGCTTTTAACATAGTTGTTCCAATTTCAGCAGGACTTTCAATCACTTTAATTCCAGCTTTTTTCATCGCGTCCATTTTCTCTGCTGCCGTGCCTTTACCTCCTGAAATAATTGCACCGGCGTGACCCATTCTGCGTCCGGGAGGTGCTGTTCTACCTGCTATGAAACCGACAACAGGCTTCTTAACATATTTTTTTACATAGGCGGCGGCTTCTTCTTCCGCCGTTCCGCCTATCTCTCCAATCATTACTATTCCTTTGGTATTTTCGTCCTCGTTAAACAATTTGATAACGTCGATGAATCTTGATCCGATAACCGGGTCTCCACCTATTCCGACACAGGTGGATTGTCCAAGGTCAACATCGGTAAGCTGCTTCACCGCTTCATAAGTAAGTGTTCCGCTTCTTGAAACTACTCCAATTGTTCCTCTCTTATGAATAAAGCCAGGCATGATTCCAACCTTAGCTTTTCCAGGTGAAATAACCCCGGGGCAATTAGGTCCAACCAAAACCACGCCTTTATTTTTTATTACATTATAAACTTTTACCATGTCTGCAGCAGGAATTCCTTCGGTTATGCATACGATAACTTTTATACCTGCATCGACTGCCTCAAGAATTGCATCAGCGGCAAACGCCGGCGGGACGAATATTGCCGAAGTATCAGCCTTTGTTTGCTTAACTGCTTCGTCTACAGTATTAAAGACCGGCACGCTTAAAAACTCGGTACCACCTTTGCCGGGCGTTACTCCGGCTACTACCTTCGTTCCGTATTCAATCATTTGTTGTGTGTGGAAAGATCCTTCTCCTCCAGTGATGCCTTGAACTACAAGTTTAGTTTTTTTATCGACAAGAATGCTCATTAATTTCCTTATGCAGATGTTGAGTAATCATTGAATTATTATTTGTAAAAATAGGAATTTTGAATCAAACTAAGAAAATAATCTTGGGAGATGGAGGATTGATGCAGACCTACTTCAAGCTTCTGAGATAATTATTCTGAATAAATGCACTAACCCTAAGCAGTTTTTCTTCCTCAAATTGATTTGCTAACAATTGCATTCCTACTGGTAAACCACTGCTGTCTTTACCTATTGGAATATTGATTCCCGGAATACCTGCAAGGTTAGCTGAAGTTGTATAAATATCGCTTAAATACATCTGCAGCGGGTCGCTTGATTTTTCATCAATTTTGAAGGCGGTAGTTGGCGATGTTGGTGTTAATATTACGTCAACTTCATTAAAAGCTTTGTCAAAATCTTCTTTGATAAACCGTCTTACTTTTTGAGCTTTGCGGTAGTATGCATCATAATATCCGGAAGAGAGTACATAGGTACCGAGCATAATTCTTCTTTTTACTTCGCTGCCGAATGCCTGTGATCTTGAAGATTTATACATATCGATTAAGGAGGATGCTTCCGGTGCACGAAATCCGTATCTGGTTCCATCATACCTTGCAAGGTTTGATGAAGCTTCTGCAGTAGTTAATACGTAATAAGCAGCAATAGTATATTCATTGTGCGGCAGATGAATCGGAACAATCTGAAATTCATTATTCTTCAGCCAATTAATAATTTGGTTTATGTTGTCTTTTATTTCAGCCTTTAAGCCCTCGCCGAAATATTCTTCTGCAATTCCAATTTTCATGTTTTCTGAGCTTTTGGAACGATCCTTCGGAAATGTTAATTCTTCCGAAAATTTTGGAACCGGCAATCGTGAAGAGGTTGAGTCATTCTCATCATGTCCTGAAATAACTTCGAGCACAGAGGCTATATCCTCAATAGTATTTGCAAATGGACCGATAGAATCAAAAGAAGAAGCAAAAGCCGTTAAGCCGTATCTTGAAACTCTTCCGTATGTTGGTTTAAGTCCGAGTACTCCGCAAAAAGCTGCCGGCTGCCGTATCGAACCGCCGGTATCGGTACCTAAAGAAGCATCGCACAAACCGGCTGCCACCGCAACTGCAGAACCACCGCTTGAACCGCCGGGAACCCGGGTATTATCGTGTGGATTTAATACCGGACCGAAAGCAGAATTTTCATTTGAAGAACCCATGGCGAATTCATCGCAGTTGGTTTTCCCGATTATTATTGCGTCTTCTTCAATTAATTTCTTAACTGCTGTAGTTGTGTAAATCGCTTTAAAATTCTTAAGTATATTTGATGAACAGGTTGTAGGTTTGTCTTTAACAGAAAGTACATCTTTAACCGCAATCACCATTCCAGCAAGCTTCCCTGCTGAACCGGAATGAATTTTTGCTTCTATCTCTCTTGCTTTTTCAATTGCATCTTCGAAAATGAAATTGAATGCATTTAAGTGTTTTTTCTTTTCGATTCTTTCTAAAAAATTTTCTACACGGGCAACGAGTGAGACTTCCCCCGATTTTATTTTTTCTAAGATTTCAGAATACGGAGTGTAAGGCAGCAAGTAATCACCTAAGAAATTGAGTTAAACAAAATATGCGCTTGATAATTGATTTGCTTACCGGAAGTAAATTTTTCGAATAAAAATTCTAACAATCTAAGCGTTCTTATTATTTTTTTTGGATTCTTCCTGTTCCGAAACTTTAATATCCTCTTCAACTTCCTTTAAGGATTTCTTGAATTCTCTCATTCCCTTTCCGAGTCCTTGAGCTAATTCGGGAATTTTTTTTGCGCCGAATAAAATTAAAATTACGAGAAGAATCAGAATTATTTCGCCTGCGCCAAGATTACCAAACATTCTGTCACCTATTAGTTATTTATATTTTGAATCAATGAATTAAAGATCAAACGTCCATCGGTTTTACCTAGTACCGAATCGCACGCCCGCTCCGGATGGGGCATCATTCCCAAAACGTTGCCTCGTTTGTTTATTATACCTGCAATATTAAGTAATGAGCCGTTTGGATTGAAAAGGTCTTCAACTTTACCATCATTTGAAGAATACTTAAACACAATTTGATTATTTTCAATAAGACTCGTCAAAGTATTTTCATCGGTATAATAATTTCCTTCGCCATGAGCTATCGGCATTTTCAGCGGCTTACTTGTTTCAATATTATTAGTAAATATTGTGTTATAATTTTCGATCGAAAGATAAATATCTCTGCATATAAATTGAAGGGAATTATTTTTCAGCATAACACCCGGGAGCAAACCGGCTTCAAGCAAGATTTGAAATCCGTTGCATATTCCTATTACGTAACCGCCGCGTTCCGCAAAATCTATCACCGAATTTATAATAGGGGAGAATCGTGCGATTGCACCGCTCCTCAAATAATCTCCGTATGAAAAGCCGCCGGGCAATATGATAACATCGCAGTTTTGAAGATCGTTATCTTTATGCCATAAAAATTTTACGTCTTGATCTAAAATTTTTCTTAGAGAGTAATAAGCATCATGGTCACAATTTGAACCGGGAAAAACAACAACTCCGAACTTAAGCTTCATGATATTTTTTCCAGATGAAATTCGTAATCTTCAATTATTGGATTAGCCAGCAGCTTGCGGCAGTACTCATCTACTTCTGTACTGGCTTTAGTTTCGTCATCAAGCTCTACCAGAAATTCAATGTACTTCCCGATTCTTGTTTCTTTAATATTATTCAGTCCGAGATGTATAGCACCTTTTTCAACAGCCTGTCCTTGCGGGTCTAAAATAGAAAGTCTTCTCTTAATTAAAACTTTTGCTTTAAACAATTTATGTTCCCCGAAGTGGTTAGAAAAATAATTTTTAAGATTTCACTTTTACATTTTTGAACATATTGAAAATGTATCTCAAAATACCAAAGAGTATGATGAAAACAAAAATATAAAACAAAGCTTTACCTGCCGTGATGATTAGAAGGATAACAGATAGAACTAAAAAAATAATCGGCAAAGGTTTTTCTTTAAGCGATTGCTTAGAAATTTTTGGGATTGTATCGTACTTAATCCGGCTGACCATCAATAATGACAGAATTAGAACCATAGGAAGAACAAAGTACGAATACGGTGCTTCAAATCCGATTTCCGGTTCATAATAAGTAAGCATAAAGGCAGCTATTGTAATTGCCGAAGAAGGAATCGGTAATCCCACAAAATATTCTTTATCGAATCCTACTAATTGTACGTTGAACCTTGCAAGCCTAAATCCGCCTGCAATCATTAAAGCAGAGCTGAGTATTATTCCGATTGCGTCTAATGAATGTAAGTGAGCCTGGTAAATCAAAAAAGCCGGAGCTGCACCGAAGCTTACAATATCGGACAGCGAATCTAATTGAACCCCCAATTGGCTGCTTGATTTTGTCAATCGTGCTAACAATCCGTCTAACATATCGAATATAGCCGCAATTATAATAAGCCAAGCGGCATAAATTAATTTACCCTGGCTTGCACTAATGATTGATAAAAATCCCGCAAACATATTCATTGCAGTGAATAAGTTTGGAATGATGGAAGGAGTAATTCTGAGTTGATTCATTTATTAATTCTTTAATTCAAATAAGATTGATTCACCTGCGGTGACTCTTTCCCCCACATTTACTTTCGGCTGCCATTCCGCTGGTACTACAACATCAACCCTGCTGCCGAATTTTATCATACCGAATCTCTCCCCGATTTTTACTTCATCTCCTGGTTTAATTTCATACACGATTCTTCGGGCTACAAAGCCGGCTACTTGTGTAAAAAATACTTTTCCATATTCGCCGTTTATTCCAAATTCCGCCCTCTCGTTCATATCGGATGCTTTATCTTCAAACGCCGCAATATATTTCCCGCGATAGTATTTTACATATTCGACCATTCCGCTTACAGGAATTCTATTAACATGAACATTAAGCGGAGACATAAAAATTGAAATCTGCCTGGCGGCTCCGTTTATATATTTGTTGTCCTCTACATCTTTAACTAAAAGAACTTTGCCGTCAGCAGGTGAAACAACTACTTTTTCTGTAGTAGGGGCAGTACGATCAGGGTCGCGAAAGAAATTTAGGGTAAAGATGAGAAATAATATCGGTAATAGTATTAGCAGCCATTTTGCCAAATTGTTTTGAACAAAAAAACTGGATGAAATTAAGATGAAAGAAATTCCGGCGATAATCCCAATTGTTAGATATCCGTATCTTGTGAACATTGCCTTAGGCGATCATCAATTTGTGAAGGTAATCGGTATAGTTCTTCACATCGGAAGCAGTTTTTATCTTATATGGATTAACCCGTTTGTTAAGCTCGCCGTTGGCAGGAAATAGTTTTAAGCTTCGGGGTGTGAAATCATCAATCAAGTATAGCTTATCATTACTCTTACCAAAAATACAGTTAACTTCTGCCAAAACTTCATTTCTTCTTTCGAAGAAGGATCTTAAAACTGCATTCACTTTTGAACAAATGCGGTTCATAATTTTCAAATCATCCAGGATACAAAAATTAAAGGCTATTAAGTGGCTTTCCGAGACCAACGAATCTTTTGAATCACCGATGTGATATTCGAAAATAGGCAGGTTTAGTTGGTCGCCTTCTTTCAAATTAAACAGCTTTGAAATTCTTTTATCAGCCGTGTTGAGTATTTTCACAGAAAATGGAAGCAAGGTATGCCGGATGTATTTCATTGAATTTTTTGAATGCAGCTTAACATACCCGGTGGGAATGTGGTATTCTTTCAAATAATCTAAAAAGAACGAATTAATGGATGCGAATTTTTCACCTAAGTTCTTACATTTTATCTTTTTAGAGCTGTTATCTACAAAAAAGTCGGGGTATTCCACAATATGGAAATCCAAACTGTCAATAGAAAGCCCTTGTTTTGAAGCCTCTTCGTTATTGGTCTTATTTGTAATTGAATTGTTTATCAAGACACTCTGATTGATTTATTTCGGGTTGGAAATTATGAAAATTGGGTGTATAAAGTCAATTCATTATGCTATATTTGCAGCGAAATTAACCCGGCTTTAACAACATTATTAGAACTTTTAGGGAAATATGTTGATAAAAGTTGGAATACTGAAGAAAAATAAACTAAATCTTTATTGTGCATTGAGTAAGAAACAATTGACAAAAAAGGGTTTTATCAAATAATCGACGTATTTCTTCATTTATGTCAAAGAAGGGTTGAAACACTTTTTAATCAAAATATTCAAAAAATAGACGAATTAGGAGGATTTTAATGAAAGGCGGAATGCAGGGAATGTTGAAACAGGTTCAAAAAATGCAAGCTGAAATACAGAAGATTCAGAGTGAATTAGGTAATTTGACTGTAAGTGAAGAAGCAGGCGGGGGGATGGTAAAAGCAACCTCTAACGGAAATCAAGAAATTGTATCCATCGAGATAGACCAAGAAGTAATAAAACCGGAAGAAAAAGAAATTTTGGAAGATTTAATTGTTGCCGCAGTAAACAAAGCCTTAAATTCGGCTAAGAAAATGGCTGAAGAAGAAATGGCGAAAGTCACTCAGGGTATGCTGCCGCCTGGATTAAATTTGCCGGGGATGTAAAATTGCAATTAGCAGAACCATTACAAGCGGCTATCGAAGAGCTTAGCAAGCTGCCGGGGATCGGAAAGAAAACTGCGCAGCGTTTAGCGCTTTTTTTGCTCAAAGGCGAAAATGAAAACGTAGCAAATCTACTTAAAGCACTGCATGAATTAAAAACTAAATTAAGGTTATGCGCTCGCTGCTTTAATATTTCGGAAGAGGAGCTTTGTCCTATTTGCCAAAGCGCAAAAAGAGACGACTCGGTAATTTGCGTAGTAGAGGAAGCAAGCGATGTAATAGCTATCGAAAAGTCGAATGAGTATTACGGAATTTATCATGTGATAGGCGGAGTATTGTCACCCCTATCCGGGATAGGACCCGACACACTCAAAATAAAAGAATTATTAAAACGTTTTGAAAGCGAGAATATAAAAGAAATTATTTTAGCCCTGAACCCTGATACTGAAGGAGAAACGACTGCCTTATATCTGGCTAAGCTGATAAAGCCATTGGGAATTAAAGTTACCCGTATTGCCCGTGGACTTCCGATAGGAGGAGATTTAGAGTTTGCCGATGAAGCAACTATCGGCAGAGCAGTTTCCGGGAGGATTGAGTTGTGAGTAAATGTGAAGACAATCATTTGTTCCAGCAATAAGTAATGAAATAAATCAGTAATCTCTGTTCAAAGCTGTAACTTAGTATAAGTTCTTCTTTTCCGTATTTAATAAATTTATTGCTTTACAATTTATGACTAACCAATTCTTATCAAATCTCTTCAACACCTATAAGAAGGGCGATGCGAGGGAGGAATCTTATTATAAACATCTCGCTGATTTTATTTCTTTATTTTCTGAGTTACAAAGAAAAAAGAAAATCGATATAACCATTCTGCCTAAAAAAACAGAAGCCGGAAATCCTGATTTTAGAATTTGGGACGGAAAGCAAAAAATTATCGGTTACATCGAAGCTAAGGATTTAGGCGCAGACCTGAACAGAATTGAAGACAGCGAACAGCTCGAAAGGTATTTGGCTACATTCCCCAATGTGATTTTAACAAACTTCACGGAATTCCGTTTATTTAGAAACGGTGAAAGGATTGAAAGTGTATCCATTGCTCGTCCTTTTGTTATTAAAAAACTTTCGACACTCCCGGTGGTTGAGAATGAAGATAAATTGTTTGAATTGTTCGAGCGGTTTTTGGATTTCTCACTCCCCAAAACTTATACCGCAAGAACATTAGCTATTGAACTTGCTAAGAGAACAAAGTTCCTAAAAGATGAAATCGTAAGTGAAGAACTTAAATCCGGGACGAAATCAATTCAAGGATTTTATGAAGCTTTTAAAGAATTCTTAATTGCCGGAATAAGTGAGGATGAATTTGCGGATATTTATTCCCAAACCATAACCTATGGTTTATTTGCCGCTCGTCTTCGTGCCGAAACTGAGTTTAACAGGAAACTTGCTTATTCATTCATTCCCAAGTCTATTGGAATTCTGAGAGACATTTTTAAATTTATATCAATGGAAGATTTGCCTCTCCAGATGGAAATAATAATTGATGACATTGCCGAAGTGCTTTCCGCTGCCGATGCAAAAAAAATCTTAGATCAATATTATCACGAGGGAAAAGGCGCCGATCCGGTTTTACATTTTTATGAAACATTTCTTTCTGTTTATGATCCCGAAACCCGGGAAAAACGAGGGGTGTATTATACACCGGAACCTGTGGTTTCATTCATCGTACGTTCTCTTCATCAAATACTAAAAGAAAAATTTAAAATCTCAGATGGTTTAGCATCAAAAAACGTCACGCTTCTCGATCCAGCCGGCGGAACTCTTGGGTTCCTTGCAAAAGCAATCGAAATAACAATCGAAGAAATAACGGAGAGATTTGGAAAAGGTTTTGTCAAACCATTTGTTAAAGAGCGGATTCTGGAAAATTTTTATGCTTTCGAGCTTATGATGGCACCTTATGCCATCGGACATATGAAGTTGTCTTTTCTTCTGGAAGAGCTTGGTTACAAAATGGAAGATGACGAGCGTATTAAATACTATTTAACAAATACACTGGAAATGAAAGAATTAGAGGAATCGAGATTTCCTGGAATGTCCTCACTTTCCGCAGAAAGCCATGAAGCCGGAAAAGTAAAAAAAGATGTGCCGATTCTCGTAATACTCGGTAATCCACCTTACTCCGGGCACTCTTCAAATATAGGGGAATGGATATCCGAAGAAATTAGAGAATACTACAAAGTTGACGGTAAACCACTGGGTGAAAAAAATCCCAAATGGCTTCAAGATGATTATGTTAAATTCATTCGTTTCGCGCAATGGAAAATTGACCAGGCTGGCGAAGGTGTATTGGGTTTTATTACCAACCACAGCTATCTCGATAATCCGACTTTCAGAGGTATGCGTCAATCTCTTATTAACAGCTTTGATGAGATTTATGTTCTCGATTTACATGGTAACAGCTTAAAAAAAGAAAAAGCTCCGGACGGAAGTAAAGATGAAAATGTATTCGATATTCAACAAGGCGTAGCAATTGCTTTCTTTATTAAATACAAGCTCAAGCATAAAACGAATAAAGTATTTCACTCTGAGATTTTTGGATTAAGGGAAAAGAAATCCAAATGGCTTCTGAAAAATAATATCAACACTGTGAAATGGAAAAAAGCTGTTCCACATCCGGAATTTTATCTATTCATTCCAACCGATAATAAGCTGGCAAATCATTATTATTCATTTCACAAGATTACGGAAATATTTCCGGTGAACAGCGTTGGGATAGTGACAGCAAGAGATGGTTTTGTTATTGATTTCGACAAAAAAAAACTAGAGCAAAGAGTAAAGCAGTTTCTGGATCCCAAAATTGATGATGAAATCCTTAAACAAACTTATGGTTTAAGCGAAAATCAGAGCTGGAAAATTAAGGAGCAAAGAGAAAAGCTTAGAAAAGGTTTGGACTGGAAAGATTCGATTACAAAAATTCTTTACCGTCCTTTTGATGAAAGGTGGATTTTTTACCATGATGATATGATTGAAAGAACTCGTAAAGAAGTAATGCAACACATTTTGAATGAGAACTTAGGCTTGATATTTCATAAGCGTGAAGAGATTCAAATACCTTACTCTCATTTTATGATTACCGACAAAATTATCGAACATGGCTGTTTATCGAGTAAAACGACCTGCTATCTTGCACCACTATATCTGTACCCTCAAAAAACCGGGAAAAGGAAAAAATCCTTAATTCAACTTATGATCTTTGAACCTGGAGAAACTTATGGATTAATTATCCCGAATATAAATAATACTCTAATTGAGGAATTAAGCACTTCATACAAAGCCAACTTTCTCTACCCTCAGGATAAACAAAGTGAGTCGCTAAAAGAATTTAGCGCCAAAAAAATATTTTATTACATCTACGCTATTCTTTACAGCAGCGTTTACAGAAAAAGATATGCAAATTTTTTGAGGATTGATTTTCCAAGAATTCCTTTTACTAAAAATTTCAATCTTTTCATTAAGTTGGCTGATATCGGTGAGCAGCTTGTCGATTTACACTTATTAAAGCATCAATCTCTAATCAACAAAATTCCTAAATTTCCCGTTGAAGGAAACAATAAAGTAGAAAAACCGAAATTTGTTTTTCAAGAGACAAAGAACGTATCTTTTCAACTTTTAGGGCGTATTTATATAAACGATGACCAATTCTTCGATGATGTAAATGAAGAAGCTTGGAATTATCGAATAGGCGGTTATCAGGTATGTGAAAAGTGGCTTAAAGAAAGGAGAGGTAGAATTCTTACTTCAGATGAGATATATACTTATTTTAAAATGATAAACGCACTGTCAAAAACAATTGAATTACAAAGAGAAATAGATAAGCATTATGACAGGGTTGAAAATACAGTATTATAACAGGTTCACTCTGTCATTCTCAAAAATTCATCGGCGGTTTATTTTTTGAATGTATGATTTTCTATTCGTGAATCAATTTGATAGGAAGAGGCAATCGATGTACAAGAATTTCACTTACAATCCTAACAGCAAATTAGTATAATTACTCCGTAATGAAATTTTTAATTTCCATATTACTTTTAGCTTTATTAGTATGCGGATGCGATTTGTTTGAAACACGGGAAGCAGAACTTCCCGATCAGCCGCGCTCTAATTTTCAATCAGCAGTTACTCCTCAAATCTTGATTCAAAATCTGATATATTCTCTTCAGGATAAGAATGTAGAAAATTATTTAGCCTGCTTTTCGGATCCTTCATTTACGGATATGGATTATAAATTTTCTCCATCAAGCGGAGCTTCCTCTCAGTTTCCTTCGCTCGCAAGTGATTGGAGCAGAAATGATGAGGAACAATATTTCAATAATATGAAATCAAAAATACCGGATAATTTGCCTGTGACATTAATATTGTCGAATACAGTTTCAAGTCCGCAAGGTGACAGCCTGTTGTATTCTGCCTCTTATTCGTTGAATGTTCCGCATAACGATGCAAATATTCCCAGAGATTATCAAGGCGATTTACAATTCAGCATGATACGGGATTCGAGGTCGGTTTGGGCTATTTATTATTGGCAGGATTCAAAAAACAGCGACCTGCCCAGTTGGAGTGAATTGAAAGGGAGGTTTTATTAAAAGGCTGATTCTTTCATCGTTAATTTTCCTTGTGATCCTTGGCGGTTGTAAAAATCCGTTCGCACCGGCGTTTGATGAGTCAATCGGAAGTTCGTCTTCAACTATTTCCGATTTAAAAACCGTCGACGGTGTATTTCAAAACTTTCAATATGCTTACACATTCCGGGATACTCTGATCTACGGCGAATTGATTAGCCACGATTTTATTTTCACCTACAGAGATTATGATCAAAACTTCGACGTTTCCTGGGGACGCGATGAAGAAATGAAAACTACTTATGGATTGTTCAAAAACTCGCAGCGACTTGATTTGATTTGGAATAACGTAATTCTTTCAACTGAAGACTCACTGAGTGCTAATGTTTTGCGAAGCTTTAATCTAACCGTAACGTTTAATCCGACCGATATTATTAGGCTAGATGGCAGGGTTAATCTTTCGCTTAGAAGAAATTTATCTACACAAAAATGGGAAATAACACGCTGGCTTGACGAATCAAACTTTTAATATGCATACGGATTGGATTTGACTAAGGCTGACTTAGATTTAAATTCAATACAAGCGGCATTAATGTATGGATTCTTTGAATCGAAAATTTATCTTCTTAAATTTCTTTTGAATTTAACAGATTGCTTTTATGCTTTTATTTTGGATTAAAGAATCATTCAGACTTATAGGCAGGGCTAAGTCTTATTTTTTTATGTCCTTCATCTCAATATCTATTTCCATTCTTTTGATAATAGCTTCGGTTGTACTATTTCAAATTTCGGAAGAATTTCAGGAAGCTATTAGTAAAAGTGCTAAGATCAATATTTTCTTAAAGGAATCTTCATCCGAAAAAGAAAATATTAGTTTAAGGCAGGATTTGGAAGAGATGAATTACTTTTCGTCAATCGAATACATAGATAAAGAGAAAGCCGCAGAAATCTTCATTAAAGAAACGGGAGAAGATTTCAGAAGAATTTTGGATTACAATCCGCTGCCGGCTTCTTATGTTCTCACTTTAAAGAGCGGGCTTTTAGTTCAAGATTCCATAAAAATGATTGCCGCTGAACTTTCAAAACTTAAACAGGCGGATGAAGTAGTGTATCATGACAAATTTATTGCGAAGATTATAAATTACCTTTACAATATTAAAAAATATGTTTTTATCATTACCGCTGTTTTGGTGTTTATATCGGTTTACATCGTCTATAGTACGATCAAATTAATCATGCGTTCCAAGTACAACGAATTAGAAACTATGAAACTTGTTGGGGCTAAGCTTTCAACAATTAAAATGCCCATTATACTAAATGCAATTTTTATCGGTTTTATCGCAAGTCTTTTGTCATTAGCTTTGATAATGTTATTTACCAATTATTTTGACCCTTATATCGGGTTAAGAGAATTTCTTTCGATTAAATCGAAATACAATGTGCTGCTGGTGTTGATCATAGGACCGGTGCTTGCATTAGTTGTTACAATTTTTTCACTTAGAAAAATATCGTTAAAGATTTGAAGAATATCGTTAAAACAAGATTAGCATTTTGGATTATTTTCGGGCAAATTGTTTTTGCACAAACTTTCCCGGATTATCCTGAAAGACAGCCTGCCGAATTAAGCAGCAGCAGAGACCTTCAGATGCAGCAGTGGGAAATGATCGGCAGCGGAGTTGATCCGGATGAATATATAGTTGGTCCGGGCGATAAATTATTCATCTCAATCATTGGAATTCATGAAATTCTTCATGATGTAATTCTGAATCAAGAAAGCGATATATATATTTCTAAAGTCGGTGGTATCTCGCTAAAAAATTTTACTTTAACAGATGTAAAGGACAAAATAAAAGAAGCAATTAATAAGTATTATAAAGATGTCGAAGTATTTATTTCCTTAAGGGATGTAAGAAAGATAAAAGTTACGTTATTAGGTGAAGTTACAAATCCGGGTCCTGTTACAATAAATGGCAATGCCCGCCTTTTACAACTATTGGCAATACCCGGAACAATGAAGAACACTTCAAACTATAGAAACATAAGGGTAGCAAATAATGAAGGCGAAGAGAAGATTTTTGATTTACTTCCATTTTTAAGATTAGGAAAAAGAGAAAACAACCCGCTGCTCCATGAAGATGATATAATTTTTGTTGATAAGGTTGACAAAACAATATCCATTGACGGAATGATAAAATATCCGGGCACTTATGAATTTAAAGAAAATGAACGTGTAATCGATTTTATAACTTTGACCGGCGGATTTTTAAGCCGCGCAAAAACCGACACAATCGAAATAGTGAGTTTTAACGAAAACGGAGAAAAGCAGTCAAGCAGATTTTATACTCTCGATGATTTAAGTAATAACAAAATCATCTTGAATAAATTCGATAATATTTTAGTAAGAGAAATACCCGATTACTTTATCGAAAAATTTGTAAGAGTTGAAGGTTATGTGAACTATCCCGGCTACTACAAAATAATTGAAGGAGTAACCACTTTATCGGAGGTAATATTATCTGCCGGAGGATTTAGAAAAAATGCTTCGTTAATTGAAGCATCTCTTTATAGAACCTCAGGCATAACCACGTTTGATCCGGAATTTGAAAGACTGAAATTAATTCCGCGTGCCGATATGACCGATGATGAGTATGATTACTTAAAAGCAAAATCCCGACAGAGAGAAGGACGCGTAGTTGTCGACTTTGTTAACATCTTCCAAAAGAACTTAAAGAATGAAGATGTTATTTTAATGAGAGGGGATATTATAACTGTTCCCGAAGCGAAAAATTATATTACTATGTTAGGACAAATAGTAAGTCCGGGTAAGATTCCATATTCAGAAGGATTAACTGTTGAAGATTACATAAAACTTGCCGGAGGTTATAGCTGGCGGGCTTTATCCGGCGATGTAAGAGTGATAAAAGCAAAAACAGGCGAATGGATTGATGCTGACGATGTTGAACTACTCGAACCTGGCGATACTATATGGATACCCGAAAATCCGCCGCCTCCAAAATTTTGGGACGTTTTTACCACTTCATTACAAATAGTCGGACAGGTTGCCGCAATCGTGGCAGCTACCATTGCAGTAATCGTTGCATCGAGGTAAAAAGTGACTTATCAAGAAATAATACAAGCCTTAACGAAAAATAAAAGTATAATTATTAAAGTAACGCTGTTAAGTACGTTATTTATTTTTCTGTTACTTTTTTTAGTTTATCCGTACACTTACCGTTCGCCCGCATCAATTTTGCCGCCTGAAGTTAGCCCGCAATTCGGCGGTTTAGGCGGACTTTTGGGTGCACAAGAATTATCGTCGTTGTTTCCTGCCGCTCAAACTAAGGCAAATCCGCAGTTATATGCACAGATTATTCTCAGCCGGAGCGCAGCCGAGTATGTAGTAAAAAAACATTCGCTTAAAAGCTACTTTAACACGGGAAATATATATGAAGCTGCAGAAAAGTTATTAAAGAAGACTAACACCGAGATAAATAAGGAAGGAATACTTTTCGTCTCGGTTGATTTGAACACAGGCTTATTTCCGTTGTTTACGTCCGAAAAAGACTCAGTAAAAAAATTGGCTGCCGAACTTTCAAATTCACTTATCGAAGCGCTTGACATCATCAATAAAGAAAAGCTGACATCAAGAGCCGGCAGAGCAAGAGAGTATATCGAAACACAGCTTGTAAACATTAGAGCACGAATGGATTCTGTTGAACACGCATTAGTTGAATTCCAAAAAATACATAAAACTATTTCACTGCCCGAACAATTAACTGCGTCGATTGAAGCTGCTGCAAAGCTAAAGAGCGAAATTGTTAAAACCGAGATTGAGCTTGCTCTCCTTAAACCTAATTTGAGAGAAGATAACAGAGTAATCCAGCAATTAAACAAAAAATTAAACGAACTTAACGAGCAGTACCAAAAAATGGAGTTGAGTAATCCGGATTACTTTCTTGCATTCGGTAACGTGCCCGAACTCGGAAGGGAATTGGCTGACCTGCTGCGAGAAGTAAAAATTCAAAATGAAGTTTATATGCTTTTACAGCAGCAATATTATAAAGAAAAAATTCAAGAAAACAGAGACATCCCTACCGTAGAGGTTCTTGATGAAGCCATCCCGCCGCTTAAGCCGTCAAGTCCGAGGTTAATTGTAAACACAATACTTGGAGGTATTTTTTCCTTCTTACTGATTGCGGTTCTTGTCTTGCTAAAAGAAAAAAAATCAAACATCGGGAGTTAATGTTGTATAAATTTACCGCAGTAGTAACCGGCGGTGCCGGATTTTTGGGTTCGCATCTGTGTGACCGTTTGCTAAAAGAAGGATTCAAAGTAGTTTGCATCGATAACCTGATTACCGGCAACATCGATAATATTTCTCATCTATTCGGAAATGAAAATTTTCTATTCGTAAAGCATGATGTTACAAATTATATTTTTATTCCCGGAAGAGTTGACTACATACTCCACTTTGCCTCGCCCGCAAGTCCTATTGATTATTTACAGCTTCCCATCCAAACACTTAAAGTTGGTTCGTTAGGGACGCATAAAGCATTAGGTTTAGCGAAGGAAAAGAAAGCAACGTTTCTTCTTGCCTCAACTTCGGAAGTATACGGCGATCCGTCAATTCATCCGCAAGGCGAGGATTATTGGGGCAATGTAAATCCTATCGGTCCGCGCGGTGTTTACGACGAAGCAAAAAGGTTTGCCGAAGCTTTAACAATGGCATATCACCGCTATCATGGAATAGAAACACGAATAGCAAGAATATTTAATACTTATGGTCCACGAATGAGATTGGACGACGGCAGGGCTTTGCCTGCTTTTATCGGACAGGCAATAAGGGGTGAGCCGCTTACAGTTTTTGGCGATGGTTCACAAACACGGAGCTTTTGTTTCGTATCTGATTTAGTTGACGGAATTTTTAAACTTTTATTATCCAATGAAGTGGAGCCGGTTAATCTTGGCAACCCTGCGGAGATTACAATTAAGCAGTTTGCCGAGGAGGTTATAAAATCAACCGGCACAAACAACAAAATTGTTTATAAAGAACTTCCTGTTGACGATCCCAAAGTCCGGCAGCCGGATATTTCAAAAGCTAAACGAGTATTGAATTGGCAGCCCAAAGTAGAGCGATCGGATGGATTGAAGATTACGATAGATTATTTTAAAAAAATTATCAAAGCCTAACCAACCTATTAGAATGAACAGCAAGTTTACCTCTTCAATAGCAGGTGCATCGATTCTTTTAATGATTGTTGGGCTTGCAGGCAGGGGACTTGGGTTCATTCGCGAAATATTATTTGCTAATTATTTCGGCTTATCCGTTCAGTTCGATTTTTATCTAATCGGTGCAGTTATACCCATCACTATAAATACTGTTATTTACTACGTTGCTCAAAATTATTTTATTCCAATTTACATTAAAACCAAAACAGATACGAAAACTGTTCCTGAACAGTTTTTATTTTCAGCCCTTGCTATTTTTACTTTGGGTAGTCTTTTTATCACTGTTCTGCTCTTCACCTTTTCAAGTCCTTTAATAAATTTTTATTTAAGCGGAAATATTCAGATAGGAATTGTTAAATCCATATTTTTAATTTTCATTACAACAATTCCTATTCAGGCTATTGTTTCTATTTTGTCTTCCTTTTTGCAAGCAGAATACGAATTCAAGTATCCGGCACTTTCTCAACTGCTGCAGAATATGGGAGTGATCATTTTTATAGTTTTATTAGCAGACAGTTGGGGTATTCATTCAATAGCATGGGGATATCTCGCCGGCAGTTTACTCCAGCTTGGTTATTTAATTATCCGCACTAAAAAATTATTCCGATTTATAATTCCAAGCATTGAATCAATTCGGAATATATTTATAACTACAACTTTCCCTTTAGTTGGCATCATAGTAATTGAATCGATCAGTCAATTGTATTCGCTAATTGATCGATATTTTTTTTTATACATTGAACCAGGTGGATTATCGGCGCTTAATTACGCATTTACACTTTTTCTTTTGCCAATTTCCATTATTTCGATTGCAATTTCAACAGCGATATTTCCGAAGTTTTCCGATTCTTTTAACAAACAAGACTTAGAGCAGTCATCTGCTCAGATTCATTCTTTTTTCAGAATTAATTTATTCGTGTTCATCCCGATTTCGTTTATCTATTTCTTTTATGGTGAAGCGATAGTCGAAATATTATATCAAAGAGGAAATTTTACGATCAGCGACACCATATTAACTAATGACATGTTAAAAATTTATTCTATCAGTTTGATTTTTTACTCTTTATACGCTGTTCAAAATAAAATTCTTTACGGCGCAGGTTTAATTTCTCATCTGCTTATTATTACACTCATAGGTGTTATACTTAAATTCATTTTGAATATTTTATTAGTTTCGGAAATACATCAGGCAGGATTGGCTCTAAGTACAACATTAAGTTTTATCTTCTTTTTTGTTGTTTCTTTTTTCCTTATCTCCAAAAAGATTAAAATTAAGCTGAACAGGGTTTTTATCGGTGAAATGACTTTTAATGCAGTTAACGGTTTAATAAGTTTGCTTACGGTTTTATTAATTCAAAATATAATAGCGCTTTCCGGCGGATTAGTATGGCGCATAAATCAGATCGTATTGTTTTCGATTTTCTTTTTAATTAACTCAATTGTTGCGAAATCAAGTTCAATAGAGCTTATACGGGTTGCTTACGCCGGATTTAAAAGCTCCATTAATAACCGTTGAACATTTCGAGGTATTACCCCGGTGGCAATCAGCAAATTATTAAACAGGTATCCGTTTATTAAAAAAATACTTAGGTTGAAGGCAGCGTTTCTTGTCTTCCTTTGCCGGGGTTTTAAAATTAAAAAATCTACAAGTGCTTCGATTGCAATTATCTCTCTTCATAAGCTAGGTGATGCAGTTTTCTCAATTCCTGCAATAAAATCGATTGAAGCGTATTATCAAAAAAAAATATTTCTTATCTGCTATCCGGAAACATCACCGATATATAAATTAGCTTTAAGTAAGATTGACATAATTGAATTACCTCACGATAATTTTTTTTGGGGAGGAAGGATAGCCAAAAGTGCAGTTCGCAAACTGCTTAACGAGCTAAATCCCGAAATCATTTTCGATATAACCGGTATGATTACCTCAGCTTCGATAATATTCAACAGCAGTGCAAAAGAAATTATAGGTACTAATGAGATTTATTATAAACCGATGTATACGCAATTCGTTCCGCTAAGGACTAAAACGCATTTAATGGATATTTCGCTTGATGTCATAAGAAATATTATTCCCTTACAAGATGACGAAAAATTAAAAGAATTCCCAGTTGAAGTGACCGGAGAAGGTTATATTTTAATTCATCCATTTGCTGGTTGGAGCGCTAAGGAGTGGGGGCTTTATAAATTTATTGAACTCGCAAAGAAATTAGTTGTTAACAATGAATGTGTAATCGTCTCTCCTAATAATAATATTCCGCAAAAAGTTAAAGATGAAAATAAACAGTTTGGTTTAAAATTTTTAGGATGTAACAATGTAGAAGAGTTAATCAAGGTTATTAAGGGATGCAAATTTTTTATCGGAAACGATTCCGGACCGGTGCACATAGCAAGCTTATTAGGAAAACCAACGTTTACTATTTTTGGACCGACGAATCCTCTTCATCATCTTCCTTACGGATCACACCATCATTTTATTCAAAAAAAAATTCATTGCTCTCCATCAGGAGATGAAAAATATTGTTTTACTAACGCAGGCAGAGATGGATGCCCTTCGTTTGAATGTATGCACCAGCTTTCCGTTGAGGAAGTGTATAACAAGGTTGAAGTGATCTTAAGTAAATTAATTATACAGCATCAATAAACGGAACGTGAAGAACAGTAGCATAATAAATATTACTGATAGTTATCTAATTGTTTCTATCATGATTTCGATGTTATGCATCCTGCTGCTTCCTTTGCTTCCGGCTTTAATTGCGTTACCGATATTTATTTTAACGATTATTATTTTTGGCGAAAAAATTTTCCCATTCTTATTCCTCACCCTTTTATTAATTGTTACGAGTGATATTAATGAGGGTCTCAGATTAATTGTAAATCTTAGTGGGATCATTTTCTTGTTAGTTATTTTCTTCAGGCAATATGGATTTGAACTAAAACTTTATCCAACTCTTCCGGCACCAATGCTTCTATTTATTTTTCTTGTACTTTTTTCAATGTCAGTTTCAACCTTAAACTCAGGATATTTCAAAATAGGAGTGATAGAAACGTTAAGACAAACGGTGTTTTTTTTACTCATATATTTATTTTATTCATTCATAAAAAGTAATGAAGATATTTCAAGATATATGAAATATTTAATCGCTGCAGGGATATTTATTTCTGTTACTATAGTCTATGTTTTTATTACTTCGGATGTTTCTTTAGTTCTGCTTCAGACACAAGGAATTTTACACGAGGGGGGATATTTTAAAAATGTAGCCGCCGCAGGAGGAATTTTTGCCGCTACAATTCCATTAACATTGGCGTTCGTATTTAATTCGGAAAGCAAAGAAAAGAAATTTATCCTTTGGCTGCTTTTTGCACTTCAGCTAAGCGGTTTGCTGCTAACTAATTCAAGGGCAGCAGTGCTTTCTGTAATTGTTAGCTTAGTTTATATTTTTTTCAAACTAAAAAAAATTAGGATAAAGGCGGTAATTACATCATTAATAATTCTAATTATCCCTTTCATCATTTATTACAGCGAAGTAACAAAATGGATTGGCACCTATTTTAGGGTAAGCCGAATATTTGAGAATACAAGATTTTACCTTTGGGATATCTCTTTTAGCGCTATTGGTGAGAGTCCAAGCTTTGGAATCGGACCTGGTACATTCAAATATTATATGTACAAATACCTTCCTGTAAAACTAGGAGGTTGGGATGAAACACAATTAGCTTTTATATATGAATACTCAGGTTTAGGGCATCAGCATAACTTTTTATTATTTCGTGCATCTGAACTTGGTGTTTTAGGAATAATAAGCGCCTTCTTCATCGCATTTCTTTTCTTCAAATATTCTTACCGAGTTTATTCTTCAATCAAAGATAACAATAAGGTAAAAAATTTAATTATCGCAATACTTGGCATTGGATATGGATTATTTGTTCGATCCTTTTTTGAAGCAACAGGAATTTTGTCTCACGGATGGGTTACAAGAGACATTTCATTTTGGATTCTATTTGCTTGTATTATTTATCTTTATCAAAAATCAGGCGAAATTAAGACGGGAACATCCGTGAAAAAATAAAAGATTCTTAACTTTATAAAGATAACGTGAGCAATTAAAATTTACTAATTATATTCTAGGCTCTTGATTAAATATCTATTAGGTATATTATTCTTGTTAAATAACAACTTGATTAAAAAATAATTACGCTTATCATAAAGATTATGAATATTTGTATAGTAGGAACCAATATTCCACCTGTTATTGGGGGGCTTGAAGTTTACTCTTATGAGTTAGCACGACAGTTAGTAAAAAAAGGATTCAAAGTTTGTCTCGTCGGCTATAAAACATTTAAAAAGTCGCCTTCGAGTGAGGAAAAAGACGGTATAACTATTTATAGAATACCTAATCTGCCGGTTATCGGGAATAAGCTTTATTTCATATTTGCTTACCTGCTTTTGAAAAAGTTACATAAAAATTTTAATATAGATATTGTCCATGCTCAAACTGTTGTTCCTTCGGGCTTCGTTGGTGCTCTTTTATGCCGCAAATACAAAATCCCTTTTATTATTACTTCGCATGGTTTCGAGCTGATTGTGAGGGGGAAACAATTATTAATAAAACCTTTTATTCACTATGCATTTAAGCACGCATTTAAGATTATAGGAGTTAGTAAGGAAATGAGTCAATTTTCTATAAACGCAGGGGCAGCTATAAATAAAACCATTACGTTTGCAAATGCTGTCGATACAGATTTATTTTCACCTTCTCATTCTAATTTGCGCAACAAACTTGGGATTGCAAAAGATGTAGTATTAATATTAATACTAAGGCGCCTGCATCCTAAAACAGGAGTTCAATATATCGTTCAAATTGCTCCTGAATTAATTGAAGGAAATACGAACGTTCATTTTTTAGTAATAGGAACCGGACCGCTTGAAAACAATATGAAAAATTTTGTAAATAAAAAATCACTTGATAAATATTTTACATTTACAGGTGGTATCCCCAACCATCAAGTTGTAGATTACATTAGATGTTCAGATTTCAGTGTATTTCCTTCCTTAGCTGAAGCTACTAGCATAGCATGCCTTGAAGTAATGTCGTGTGCAAAACCTGTGGTGGTAAGTAATGTTGGCGGATTACCTGAAATAGTGCTACATGAAAAAACAGGTATCATTGTTGATTTTGGAAAAATTGATTCCACCTATCAAGATTATGGCTTATCAACTAAGGCATTACAAAATCTAAAAAATGGAATCAGATTTCTTATTGAAAATAAAGACCAAAGAGAAAAGTTGGGTTGCAACGCTCGCAAATTTGTTATCAGAAATTATTCTTGGGATACATATTTGCAGAAAATATTGAACATTTATAAGGACGCGAAATCCAATAATGAATTAAATTGAGATTGACAGCGGGATTTCATTTCCGAGGTTATCTTAAACAAAACTTGGTAAATCACCATGCATTACTTAGTTCTATTTTTGACTAAGCATAGATTAATATTTTAAAAAGGTCAAGGAAAAAATTGATTTCCATCATTTGTCTAACATTAAACGAGCAACAAAATACCCTGTTAAATACAAGCTCCGTCAAGAATGAAATATTTCATTAGTATGACTAGATAGTGCAGCCTGAACCTTCAATTGAGAAAGGTCCTGAACCAATAATTGTCAGGGGCTAAGATTTCGCACAAAATGTATTGTAATATCTTTTTTTAGTTCAGAAATGAATAAAAATATTTTATCTTAGAAACTAAGCAATAGAAAGTGATCAATTTGATTTCGGTATTATGTCCCGTACTAAATGAACAGAATAATATTGAAAGGATACTTTCGTTTTTCATAAAATCTGAACCGCAAGATAAAGAATTATTAATAATTGATGGTGGATCAACCGACGACACGAAGGAAATAGTTAAAGAGTGGTGCTTAAGACATTCGAATATCCGTTTGATAGATAATCCATTCCACTATGTTCCTAATGCATTAAACCTCGGCATAAAAAATAGTTCCGGTGATCCCATTATTAGAATAGATGGACACGCCGATTTCGCCCGGGATTATTTTTTAAAAATTATCGAAACATTCAATAAAACCGGCGCCGATATAGTCGGCGGTCCTACAAGAACGAAATCCGAATCGAGTTTGCAGGAAGCAGTTGCAGCAGCCATTTCAAATCCCTTCGGAATAGGCGGCAGTAAAGTGCATGACAGCAAGTTTGAAGGTTATACTGATCACGTTACTTTCGGTGCGTGGAAAAGAGAATTATTTGAACAAATTGGGTTATTCGATGAACGTCTGATTCGAAATCAGGACGATGAATTTCACTACCGTGCAAAAAAGGCAAATAGAAAAATCTATCAGAATCCCGAAATCAAATTATGGTATCACCCGCGGAAAAGTTTACGTGCATTATTCAAGCAGTATTTTGAATATGGTTTATACAAACCGTTAGTTTTGGCTAAAGTTAAATCGGAAGCTAAACTGCGTCATTTTGTTCCCTCATTTTTCGTTCTTTATTTAATATCAATTCCTTTGGCTTTCTTAATTACAGGCTGGTTATTTCCTTTACTTGTTTATATCTTTGTAATGTCAGTTATGGTAATCGGTTCGGATATTAAAACCGCTGCCAAAATTTATTCTTTTGCTGTATATCCGGTTCTGCATATCGCATACGGAAGCGGATTTTTAATAGGGTTGAAAAAAATATTTCGAAAGTAAATGGAAAATCATTCCGGTGTAATAAATAACGAAATTGAATTAGAGCTCAAACGAATAACAAGAGCCTATGAAAAAAGAACTGCTGAAGTGCCCGATCACTACAGTCCTCTTTCTCCCGCCGAGTTGATGATTCGTCACGAAAAAGAGAGAGCTATTTTACGCTGGATTAGGAAATCGAATATTTTACCTTTAAGCGATAAGACACTTCTTGAAATAGGATGCGGAGACGGGAGCAATCTATTATTATTTCTGAAACTGGGATTTAAACCTGAAAACATTGTAGCGAATGAATTATTATCAAATAGAGCGGAAAAGGCGAGAGAGATTCTTCCCGCAAAAACCGAAGTTTTATGCTGCAGTGCCCTCGATCTTGAATTTGCCGCCGAGTATTTCGATATCGTTTATCAATCATTAGTTTTTAGCTCAATTTTAAATGAAAATTTCCGTCAGGAGCTTGCAGCGAAAATGTGGAAGTTTATCAAACCTGGAGGTGGGGTCCTGTGGTACGATTTTACAGTTGACAATCCTTTCAACAAAGATGTAAAAGGAATACCATTAAGAGAAATTAAAAATCTTTTTCCTTCAGGTAAAATAAAATCATGGAGGATAACTTTAGCGCCGCCGATAAGTCGATTTGTAACAAAACTTCATCATTCACTATATTCAATAACCAGTTCTATTTTTTTATTAAGAACTCATTTACTATGCTGGATCGAAAAACATTAAAAAAACTTAAGCGGTGGAGAATGTTTTTATCTTTCTTATTAGGGGAGAATAGATGACCGAAGATTTTCTTGCATTCCATAAACCGTTTATTTCTGAAGATGAAATTGAGGAGATGGTAGATACTTTGCGATCCGGTTGGATTAGCATGGGTCCGAAAACTCTTCAATTCGAAGAAGCCTTCGGGAATTATATCGGTGTTAAAAATTCTATTGCGGTAAATTCCTGGACTGCCGCCGGACACCTTACCCTTGAAGCTTTTGGTATTGGAAAGGATGATGAAGTTATCGTTCCCACAATGACGTTCCCGGCTACTGCGGAGATTGCCTGCTACTTTGGGGCAAAACCTGTTTTGGTGGATGTTGAAGATGAAACACTCAACATCTCTGTTGACTTGTTAGAAAAAGCCATTACACCAAAAACTAAGGTAATAATTCCTGTGCATTACGGGGGACAGCCTTGCGACATGGATGAAATAAATGCATTAGCAGTGAAGCATGGTATTAGAGTTTTAGAAGATGCGGCACATGCGCTGCCTGCGGTTTATAAGGGGAGAAAAGTTGGTACTATTTCCGAGGTAACATGTTTCAGCTTTTATGCTACTAAAACGTTATCAACAGGTGAAGGGGGAATGATCTGCACAGAAAACGAAGAGATTTCCGAAAGATGCAAGGTAATGCGCCTGCATGGAATAAACCGTGATGCATGGAATAGATACAATGAATCCGGCTCATGGTATTATGAAGTTGTAGCGCCGGGTTATAAATATAATTTTACTGACCTTCAAGCTTCGCTTGGTTTAGCACAGCTAAAAAAAGTTGATTTAATGTGGCAAAGAAGAAAAGAGATTGCCCAAAGGTATACAGAGGCATTAAAGGATAACGACGGTATAAGATTAATCACAATGAAAGCTGATCGTGAATCATCATGGCATTTGTTTCCAATTAGGTTAAATCTTGAGGCTCTGAAAATAAATCGTGCACAATTTATCGATCAGTTGAAAGATGCCGGTATTGGTGCTGCTGTTCATTTCATGCCTGTGCACATGCATCTTTATTACAAAGAAACTCTTTCTCTTGATGATAAAGACTTTCCGGCTGCAACTAATGCTTTTCACCGTTTATTGTCTCTTCCCATTTATCCCGGTATGACCGAAGCACAGGTTGAGCGGGTAATCGATGTGCTTACAAGTTTGCTGTCAAAATTTAGGAAGTAGTCTCGGTATGGATAGACGATTCTCTTTCATAAGAAGAATTATCGATATAATCGTAAGTGTGCTTGTCTTAATTATTTCCTCTCCTATTCTTCTGATAGCTTTAATTGCCATAAAGCTAGATTCAAAAGGACCTGTTTTTTTTGTTCAGGAGCGTTCCGGTTACCTTGGTAAAAATTTTAAAATGATAAAGCTTAGAGGCATGGTACAAAATGCCGAAATGATTGGTCCAATTTTCACAGCTCAGAATGACAATAGAATAACGCCGGTAGGAAAAATTTTGAGAAGAACGAGTATTGATGAAATACCAAATTTTATTAATGTATTGATAGGCGATATGACGTTAATTGGACCAAGACCTGAACTTCCTTCAATAACAAAAGATTATAATGAATATCAAAAGCAGGTGTTCAGGTTTAAACCGGGTGTTACCGGAATTTCGCAAATAAACGGAAGACAACTGCTTACTCCCGAGCAGCGTGTTAATATGGAAATTGAATACTACAGCAAGGAGAATTTTATTTCCAATCTGAAAATTTTCCTCAAGACGTTTCAGGTAGTTGCAAACAACAGCGGTAACATTTAATCTTCCGCCATGAAGCTTAAATCGATTTTTACAATTCTTTTTGTCCTAAACATCGGCGGTTACGCACAAGTTGATAATATCCCCTCCGATCATAGAATATATTCATTTCTTAAAAAAATGTATGTTCAGGGAATACTAACTGAGTACGACGATGTAATTCTACCATTGTCGAGGGAGTCGGTTGTTTCGGCGCTGCTGGAAATCAAAAAAAATCAAGAAGCAATCAGTGAAAATGAAAAATCATATTTAAATGATCAGCTAAAAAAATTTACTTCTTACATAAATCCCGAAGAACAGCCAATCGGAATTTTTGATTCCTTCCCTGAAGAATTTGGAAATAATTTAGCTTCGTATAAGGAAAAATACTTATTTAACCATCGTGATTCGAACCTCAATTTTAGCGCCTTGCCTTTTGCTGATTATAAATTCATTTACCGGCATGAGCAAAGCGGTAATAGTTCATTAATGAATCTCGGCGGCAAAGTTTATGGTTCGTATCGTGATTGGTTCGGATTTTATTTAAGCGCTTCAAACGGTGTGGTTTTTAATGAAAGGGAAGCTGCTTTGCTGGATACACGAGTAAAACACAGTTTTACATTCAATGAAACCGGCATAGACTTTTTTGATAACACTGAAGGCTACTTAAAATTTCAAACCGAGCACCTTAGTCTGCAGTTAGGAAGAGAAAGGATTCTATGGGGATATGGAAAAACGGGAAGATTATTTCTGAGCGATAATCCGCCAATGTTCGATTTTCTCAGATTTAATTTTTCATACAAAACGCTGCTGTATGATTTTATCCACGGCTGGCTTAATCAAAAACCGGAAGTATACTATGTAGATTCTTTAATCGGCAGCGTGAAAGAAAAAAGACCAAAATATATTGCCGTAAGCCGATTAGGATTTTCGCCTTCGTCTAATTTTTCGATGGGAATTTCGCAGATGGTGATTTATTCAAATCGACCGTTTGAAGCCGCATATTTAAACCCTTTTTTGTTTTGGGAATCTGCACAGCGTTCTTTAAATGATCTTGATAACTCTTTCCTCTCTTTAGATGCTAAATATTTAATAACACCAGGATTGGAACTGACCGCCACAATTATGTTAGATGATTTAGAACTTGGAAATTATTTTAAAGGAGAGTGGAATGACATTCAAAACAAGTTTGCTTTTAGTTCGGGTTTAATGCTTACATCTCCTCTGATTTTTAGAAATCTTACTCTAACTGCTGAGTATGGTCTACTTCGTCCTTACATGTTTTCGCATGCAGGAATCGGAGAAGCTTTAACGGCAACTAACAACGGCTTTATGTTAGGAATGGATTTACAGCCGAACTCGATGTTTTTTTCCCTTACTGCTGAATACAGATTATTTAGCCGGTGTAATTTGACTATGCAATACAGTCGTACTCTTCATGGTGATAATTATTATGATTCAAAAGGCAATTTGATTAAAAATGTAGGCGGAAACGTTTTTAATAGTTTTTCGATATATGATTCTAGGAATGTTCCGCTGTTAGGCGGCATAGTGGAAGAAGAAAATACATTCATGTTCAGTATTGATTACGAACTACTATACGGCTTATACATTCAAGGCACATACTTATTTACAAGCGAAAAAAGGGAAAAGAAACTTAACAAAAATAATTCCGGCTGGATTTCAATGATTTTGAGTTTTGAGTGAGGAATTTGAAGTTTTTTTGGTAAAGTTATAATCAAAGTTCTCAGTAATTCATATTAGCCGGAGACTTACGAAGCCTTGTCATAAAGATCCTCGGAAAGGTCAGAGGTTTCAGAAATTCAAAGTTGCTGAATAACGCAGTAACTTCCGTGGTCTAAGGCTGTGACCTTGAAGGATAATGTGTAACCTAAGTTTTTAAATTACCCTAAACACCCTGAAACGAAGTCATCTTTTTAGACTCAACTTTTTGCGAAACACGAGTATATAAAATAATTTTTTGGATATCGTAAGATTTAATCGATTACATACTTTTCCCCTTGAACGCTCACCTAAAAAAATCTAATTTAACGACCAAATTTTACTCCTGGAATTGTTTATGAAGTTATTGGCAAAAACTATTTTTATTCTAATCATTTTATCTCTCTCATTACATTCTCAAAACCATAGAATAATCGAATCCACTCAAAATTATCTTACAATTGAATTCTCCTTTGATGAGGTTTTTAGTTTAAATGATACTTTAATTAAAGGTATAGATTATACCATTATTCGAGGTGGAAATTCATACGGAAGGAATTATGGCGAACCGCTGCTGCCTGATTACTTCATTAATTTGGGATTGCCGCCGCAGGCAAAACCAATTTTAACAATACTTGACCGTGACTTCGAAATACACCAAAATAAAATGGTTCTGCCGTATAGTGCAGGTGAGGATGAAATAGAACTTTTAAAATCACTTAATTTCGACTACAACATTTATAGCAAGAATGAATTTTTTCCTTCGGATGCTGCAACCCTTGATGAACCATTTATGTTCCGATTTGTTAGAGTTGTATCGGTATCTTTAGCTCCATTTCAATTTAATCCGGTAAACCGGAATTTGATGCACAATAAACGTGTGCTAATTAGAATAGATTATAATTTAATCCAAAACTATATTGAATATGAAATGCCGGTTGATCCGATGACGATGAATTTTGTCAGTGATCAATTAATTAATCCTGAAGAAGCCGTTAATTGGGTACATAAATCAAGCTCTGTAATTAAGAAAGAAATTTCTTCAGAAAGTTGGTATTCGCCTCAGAAAAAATATCTTAAGCTCTATTTGAATAAGAAAGGCATGTATAAAATAACATACGAAGATATAATTTCGGCGGGAATGGAATTGGGTGATGTTTCTTTTGACAATATTGAATTGTGGAATATCGGAGAACTAATCCCCGTACATATTACCGATGCCAATCAGGACAGTCTATTTAATGAGGGTGATTATTTTGAATTTTTAGGAACGCCGCCGCCGCCGACTCCCTACACTTATCAAAATATTTATAATTTGCAAAACGTATATTGGTTAACATTCGACGGTGATAAGAAAGGAAAATTTTACAAGCTGAAGGATGGTTATCCTAAAGGAGAACTTTCTGCATGGACCGGATCGCTGCATACAATTCATTACGAGCAGGATGTATTGTATGAAAGACTTGGCTATGCACCGGATGAGAAGAGAGATTTTTGGTACTGGGGCAAGGCATCCGCTTTTGGGGGGCAATCAACACAGGGTTTTGAGGCAAGATTTCCGGGATTCAAAAATATCAATACTGATTCTAACTACGTTAATGTACGTGTAAACATGCATGGCATTACTAATAACTTGTTCTGCAATCCTGAACATCGGGCATACATTTATATAAATAATAAACTCATCGGTGAACAAATTTGGGATGGGCAGACTGAGTCGACATTTGAAAAACGAATTTTTATTGGTGCCGGTGGTGTGAGCATTTATCCTCAAGGAAACATTTTAAGTGTTTGGGTAAAGGGAGATATTTGTCCAAATACATATTCCGATGAGATTAGGATAAATTGGATTGAGTTTGATTATTGGAAAGTATTCAGAGCCGAAGACGAACAGCTAAACTTTTTTTCTTCAAATGATTCAACTGGTAAAACGAGATTTTGGGTTTGGCTTTGGGAAGATGACAGTATCAAAATATTTAAACCGGAAACTGCTGATATTATAGTAAACCCCTTGTTTCTCTCCCAATACCAAAACGCATTTATTTTTGATGACAGCCTATCGAACAAAACTGAGTTTTTCATAACGGGAATTACTTATAACCACTTAAAACCAGATTCTATTGTTCGGGTGAACAATTCGGATTTAAAAAACATTTCAAACGGCGCTGACTATATAATAATCTCTCATCCAAAATTTATAGTACCTGCGCAATCTCTTGCCAATTATCGATCAAGCAGAATGTTAGATTCTTCAATAGTAAATCCGCGCGTTGTTATCGTAAATGTAAATGACATATATGATGAATTTTCCTATGGATTATTAGACCCATTTGCTTTACACTATTTCGTAAGATATGCATTTGAAAATTGGGCGACACCCGCTCCGTCCTATATTGCGTTGTTTGGCGATATGAGCTATGATTATAGAAAAATATTACCAACAAGCCGTCCTAACTTTGTTCCTTCGATTCCGTATCAATCGAGAGAATTCGGTCAATCTGCAAGCGATAATCTAATTGCAGCCGTTGCCGGCGATGACGTTTACCCTGATTTAGCAATAGGCAGAATATCCTGCGAAACGGTGGGTGAAGCGGAAATCCTGGTTGATAAAATTATCAACTATCCGTCGGATGCATCAAAAAAATGGAAGCAAAATGTTCTGCTCATGGCATCCGGAGTTAATGCAAGCGATGAAAACTATTATGGATTTAATGATGCAAGCATGACTCTCCAAAATTTATATTTAACAAAGAACGGTTTTGAGGCTGTTAAAATATTTCGTTACCCTAATAAACCTGAGTACATACCTTTCATGGGTGAAGGTCCAGAAATAAGGCACGCATTTAATCAAGGGGCTGCCATAGCAAATTATTATGGGCACGGCGGCGGATATCAATGGGACTTGACATTTTTGAATGACGACATTTATCTGCTCGAAAATCAAGGACGGCTGCCTGTTATTTTCAGCGTTACCTGTTATACCGCACACTTCGATAACCAGGATGTTTTCGGTGAGCAATTTAATAAAGTACCTGGAAAAGGAAGCCTTGCCTTTTTCGGCAGTTCCGGTTTAACGAATTGGGAAATAGGTAAACAAATTAACAATCTTATATTCAACGATATTTTTAATAACCGAAACTACAACTTGGGTAAATCAATTTTGTTTGCAAAGGGTAAGGTGCCTAATAGTTTAGCGTACAGAAATCAACTTGCGGTGCTTACGTTATTAGGCGATCCGGGAATTAATATTGCATTACCTACACAGCCGGATTTTGAAGTTAAATCGAATGGTATTTCAATTTCACCCTCTAATCCGCTCATTGAAGATACTGTAGCAGTGAAAATTTTCGTTAGAAACTATGGAGTAACTTTTCCGGAAGATTCGGTTACAGTTGAACTTTTTGCAGCATCGAAAGATACTTCTTATTTAGTGGACAGGGTCAAGATGCCGAGTTTTGGAATTCTTGACTCGACGATAATTACTTGGATTCCTATTGATGCGGGGTTATACGAATTAACTGTAAGAGTGAATGACGATTTAAGAATTGCGGAACCTGATATTTCTGATAATTCCGCTTCGGCTCAATTTGCAGTTTACAGCATCAACGAGCCTAATATTATATCACCGGTAAATGGTCATTCAACTTCAAATAATTATGTCGATTTTCTATTTGCCGACATCGGTTTTTATATTGATAGAAGTTTAGAATACTTTATTGAGATTGATACAAGCCGGAATTTTTCATCTCCGATTATTAAGTCTTCCGGTTTACTTCCTGATACCGGACTCGTTAAATGGCGTTCCCCACAGCTTATAAAAGGAGAATATTTTTGGAGAGCAAGAATATTTGACGGAGAAGAATACGGAAAGTGGAGTGAGGTAAGAAGCATTATTATAACGGATAACCCCAAAAGTGGTTACTACGCTGAAGGTAATGCTTTAAAGCAATTTAAGACGGACAATGTAAATTATTCTTCATCCCGGCGAGGATTAGTTCTTAATATTAATCCGAATCCGCCGCGTCCTTCAAACGATAGATTTTTAGAAGATATCTTTTTTGATACAACGGCAATAGGTAAGCTTGGGTTAACAACAATTACAACAGATGGTACATATCTCTATTTTGCGAACATGTGGTATTTCCAGCTAAGCGATAATGTTGCCGGTAAGACCAGAATTTATAAAGTGGGAACCGGAAATAACGGCACAGAAAAAGGAAAATTCTATGGCATCTTTTCAGATTTTTATGATAGGATTAGCAATCAAATGTTTTATCACGGCGACGGAGGAATTTATATTATTACCGGAAGTCCATACGATGTAAAGCGAATAGATGTCTTGTCCGAAGAAATTGAAGATATACATATTCCTACGGGGTTCTTAAGATGGGATGATTCTAAAATTGCAGATGGTTCTTTTTACGTAACTTCTGATGGATACTATGTGTACAATATAAGTTCAAAAGATACTTTGGGTTCTTCCCGTTATATTCTTAGGATTTTAGACCCGCAGGACAATTGGAGATTAGTAAAACCCGATATGCTTCTTACCGGAACAACCTATCCGGGATTTTCAGGATTTTTTGCTGCCGAAGGTTATATATATCCTTATGAATATTATTACAACGGGTTTATGAGAAAGATCAGAATTTCAGATGGAGTATTCGAGGATGAATGGCTGACCCGAACTCCCTTTCAAAGTTATTATGCATGGACGTATGATTGGATTAATGATAGAGTATATGCCTCTACTTATCGAAGCTCCGGTTATAAACGTAAGTTCAGCAAGTTTGCCGGAAAATATTTTAACGCAAAGGGAAGTATTACTACTGAGGAAGTCGGTCCCGCTCAAAAATGGAATAGTTTAAATTTTGAATTTGAAACCACAGGCTCTGCAGGAAATTATCAAGCAGTATTGGAAGGGTACAACAATAATTCAAAAAGTTGGGACACGCTGGGCATCAATTTGCTTCAAAGCTCGACACTTTTGGGAATTAATCCTTTAATGTATACAAAATTAAGAGTAGAATATTCTTTAATTGACTCAAGTTTTGGGGCATCATTACCAATGGTGCTTAAATCTTTCCATATCGATTATAATCCACCGCCTGAAGTTTTTATAAATAGCAGGAATATTACCTTCACACCTGATTCTGTTCTGCAGGGTTTACCAACTAAGCTTACAGCGGTTATGCAGAACATTGGTTACTCCAAGGCTGACAGTACCGTCGCTAAGTTTTTTCTTAACGGAGCGGATTCTGCTTTTCTGACAAAAGTTATAAGCATTGGAGAAAACAGCAGTTCGGCGATTGACTACATCATCAATACTGCTTTATTAATATTTAATAATAATATTAAAGTAATAGCTTCAGTACCCCATAATGAATTCTTTACTTATAATAACATTGCTGAAAACAGCTTTTATGTAGTGCGTGATTCTATCCCACCAAAATTCACAATTACTTTTGACGATAAGGAAATCTTAAACGGAGATATTATTTCTGCAAAACCTAAAGTAAGAATTACGCTGGAAGATAACAGTCCGCTGCCGCTGGACACAAGTTACTTTACTATCATACATAACAATAAGCTCCTTTATTTTTCCAATCCCGATTTGGAATATTTTTACATGCCTTATCCTAATTCAAAAGCAGAAATTCTTTGGCAGCCTGAATTAAATGACGGCAGACATGTATTGGAAGTGCTTGCAAAGGATGCTTCGGGCAACTTTTTTGATTCCACATTCTCCAGATCGATTTTCTTTGTTTATAATAAAGCTGATTTATTGAACGTATTTAACTATCCAAATCCATTCAAAACCAATACATATTTCACTTTTGAGATAAGAGGTATACAGCCGCCGGAAGAATTCTATCTTAAAATATATACAATAGCAGGAAGACTGATTAAAGAAATTACCGTACCACAATCCTCGCTTACGGTTGGATTTAATCATCTTTTTTGGGATGGAAGAGACGAAGACGGTGACGAAGTTGCAAATGGTGTATATTTTTACAAAATTGTAACTAAAAATAACGGAGTTATTAAAACCGTTACCGAAAAATTAGCAAAAATTAAATAACCTGATCTCATAATTGCAGTATGAATTAACTCCCTCTGAATTTATACTGTAAATCAGATTCAAAAGAATCTTTCCTTTAGGTTTAAGTAAAATTTAATAAATAAATACCGGGAGTTCCAATGTGCGGCATAATAGGTTACATAGGTGAAAAAAATTGTGTGCCGATTCTTTTAAACGGATTAAAAAGATTGGAATACAGGGGATATGATTCGGCAGGTTTAGCATTAATAAATAACGGCACTGCCTCGGTTATTAAAAACAAGGGGAAGGTTTCTTTACTGCAAGAGAAAGTTGATAGTTTAAATCTTTCAGCTAAATTGGGTATTGGTCATACACGATGGGCAACTCATGGTGTGCCTAATGAGATAAATGCTCATCCGCATCATAATCATAAGAAGAACCTCTTCGTTATTCACAATGGAATAATTGAAAATTATCAAACACTGAGAGAAGGTTTGAGACAAATGGGTTACAGTTTCTTGAGTGAGACAGATTCCGAAGTTTTACCACATTTGATAGATAGCTTTCTTCAAAAAGGATTTGATTTATTTAAAGCGGTAAGGTTAGCTCTAAGCGAAGTCGAAGGAACTTATGGCATAGCAGTTATATACGAAGGTGAGCCGAACAAAATAGTTGCCGCACGTAAGGGATCACCGCTTATTGTTGGTGTCGGAGAAAACGAAAACTTCGTTGCATCCGATGTTTCGGCAATTCTTGCACATACAAAACAGGTAGCTTATCTGGAAGATGGTGAATTAGTTGAAATTTATAAAGATAAATTTATAACGAAAACAATTTCCGATACAGAAATTGCTAAGGAAGTTCATGAGATTAGCATGACACTCGATCAAATCGATAAAGGCGGATATCCTCATTTCATGCTTAAAGAAATTATGGAGCAGCCGGATTCGGTTACAAACTCATTACGCGGAAGAATTCTTTTTAAAAAAGGCACTGCAAAACTTGGCGGTTTAGAGAGTGTAACTGAGCAGCTTACAAATTCAAAGAGAATTATCATTTCAGCCTGCGGTACTTCCTGGCATTCCGGACTTGTAGGCGAGTACATGTTAGAACAATTTGCCCGAATTCCAACCGAGGTTGAATATGCTTCGGAGTTCAGATATAGAAATCCGATCATTACTCCTGAAGATACAGTCTTTTTCATATCGCAAAGCGGAGAAACTGCCGATACTTTAGCAGCACTTCGTGAGGCGAAAATACGCGGTGCGCTTGTGCTTGGTATTTGCAACGTAGTCGGCAGTTCGATAGCGCGCGGAAGTATGGCGGGAGTTTATATTCATGCCGGACCGGAAATCGGTGTTGCATCAACAAAGGCATTCACCTCTCAGCTAATTGTACTTGCGCTAATCACGTTGCTTATTGCGCGAAAAAAACACCTCAGTTTGATTGACGGAAAATCGATTGCCGAAGAATTAAAAAATATTCCGCAAAAGATAGAAGAGATACTAAAATTAAACAGCCACATTGAAATGATTGCAGAACAATTTAAGGATGCAAAAAATTTCCTTTACCTGGGAAGAGGTTACAATTTCCCTGTCGCTCTTGAAGGTGCTCTTAAATTGAAAGAAATTTCTTACATACATGCAGAAGGATATCCTGCTGCAGAAATGAAGCATGGTCCTATTGCATTGATAGATGAAAATATGCCTGTAGTCTTTATAGCCCCTAAAGATTCAACTTACGAAAAGATTGTTAGCAACATTGAAGAAATAAAAGCGAGGAAGGGAAGAATAATTGCCATTGCGAGCCAATCCGATAATGAAATTGATAAGCTGGTTGATTACACAATAAAAGTACCGGATACAATCAGAATGCTGATGCCGATTTTAACTGTTATCCCGCTGCAATTGCTTGCTTATCATATTGCCGTGAAAAAGGGGTTAAATGTAGACCAACCAAGAAATTTAGCAAAGAGCGTTACTGTTGAATAAATAAATACTATCACAATTACGGAGACTTTATGTCGAAAAAAAATGTTCTAATTATGGGAGCCGCCGGAAGAGATTTCCATAACTTTAATGTTGTCTTCCGGGATAATGAAGATTATAATGTTGCTGCATTTACTGCCACACAAATACCGAACATAGAAGGGAGAGTTTATCCCCCCGAGCTGGCTGGCAGACTTTATCCAAGAGGAATAAATATTTATGATGAAGCTGATCTTATTGAATTAATCAAAAAGTTAAGTATTGATGAAGTTGTATTTTCTTACTCTGATGTCACCTTCAATTATGTGATGACAAAAGCTTCAATCGTTAACGCTGCCGGTGCATCCTTTAAGTTATTAGGTGCTGCACAAACAATGCTTAAAGGCAGCAAACCGGTAATTGCTGTGGTTGCCGTTAGAACCGGTGCCGGTAAATCTCAAACTTCTAGGAGGGTAGTTCAAATTTTGAGAGATGCAGGGAAAAAAGTTGTTTCCGTAAGGCATCCGATGCCTTATGGCGACCTGGTAAAACAAAAAATTCAGCGATTCGGTTCGATTGAGGATTTAAATACACAAAATTGCACCATCGAGGAAATGGAAGAATATGAACCGCATATTGCTATGGGAGGAATTATTTATGCAGGCGTAGACTATGAAGCGATTTTACGAGAGGCTGAAAAGGAAGCCGATATAATTATTTGGGATGGCGGAAATAATGATATGTCCTTCTATAAAGCCGATCTTACAATCACTGTCGTCGACCCGCATCGACCCGGACATGAAATGATTTACTATCCCGGCAATACCTCACTTCGCATGGCTGATGTGGTGATAGTAAATAAAGTAGTTTCGGCGGAACCTAAAAATATTCAAATTGTAAGAAATAATGTTCGAGAAGTTAATCCGGATGCACAAATAATAGAAGCCGACTCTCCAATATTTGTCGAAAAACCCGAACTGATTAATGGCAAACGAGTATTGGTAATTGAAGACGGTCCGACATTAACACACGGCGAAATGGAATACGGTGCCGGTATGATTGCCGCATGGAATCACGGCGCATCGGAAATAATCGACCCAAGACCGTTCACCGTAAACTCGATAGCCGATACGTTCAGAAAATACCCTAATATAGGGATTCTGCTGCCGGCAATGGGTTATGGTGAGCAGCAAATAAAAGACCTGGAGGAAACGATCAATCGGACTGATTGTGATTCTGTGGTAATAGGAACTCCGATTGATTTAGGAAGAATATTAAAAATGAACAAACCTTACACAAGAGTTCGATATGAACTCCAGGAGATTGGAGCCGTTACATTACAAACCGTCTTGAAACAGAAAGGACTTATATAATTTAAGCGATACAAAAATTTATCAAGTTTATTTTTGAGTTTAGACTGAAAATATTTATTTTTCGCACGCAAAAAATAAAGGGCAGATAGCTCAGTCGGTAGAGCAATGGACTGAAAATCCATGTGTCGGCGGTTCGATTCCGTCTCTGCCCACTTGTTTCGGCGAAGTTATTAACGAAGCCGAACAAATCCGTGTTACCGAGCACGGATTTTTTGTTGAATGTCAACTTTCCATAAATGAGTCTTCTCTAAAAAGGTATTTTCATTAAGGAAATGTTTCGATTATTTCCGAAGGATCCTTTGGAAAGGATATTCGAATACAAAATTTCCAAATAAGACCTTTTTAGATACGCCTCATAAATAGTAATTAACTCACAACACGCAAATTCCCCCAAAAATTTTTGCAATAATTCTCAAACTATTTAATCGATTATATTTTAGAGGTTGTAAAGACGGGGCATGCCCCGTCTCTACATTTGCAATTACAATAAAATTTATTCATTAAACCTTTTGATGATATGTTCATTAACTTTTTAACTATAAAAGGTTTTCCTCTTTTTTGTGCAATGTGTGTAATTCAGTTAAGTATTAATCTTTGCCTTGCTAATAAAATTAGAAATAATTTCTAATTCTAAAACCTTTCGTCAATAAATATTGCTTAAGACAATTCATAAAAACTATATTATGAAAAAAACGGATGGTTTGTTCTTATATAAATAATTCCGAATGAGAACCGGTTCGCACCAGGACTAATTCATTGCCTTCGATGCGATAAATAAAAAGCCAATTACTAGTAATATGGCATTCCATACAATCCATGAATTGTCCTTTTGATAAATGGTTGCGAAATGCTTGTCTAATCTTTCACCTCGATTTATTGTCCTTAATTTGTGGCACAAAATATTAAACACAAAATTTAACTGCAATTCAAATCTATTTCATTTCTACACTAACTCTGAATGAAAATCAATTATTATATTTTGTGATAATGAGAATATTGAATAATCTTAAGGAAAGAATAATGTTCTGAACCTTCTGTGCCATTATTTAGTATTTCATCTAAGCTTATACACCGCTTTGCCGGTCATTTTAGCTACATCCCAATCGAAACTGTTCTTCTTTTTTTCTGTTCTAACTTCACAGATTTCATATTTGCAGAATTTGCATAAGTCCGGGATGCAATAATCGAAGTGTATCTTCAATTGTAAATTCGAGATGACATTTTTCAATTTTTCCTCGATATCTTTTTCCTCGGTGTGGCTCTGCTGTATAGTAAAATAATAGGGGATGATTAAATGAAAATCTAAAAATATTCTATCTCCCGAGATCCAAAATCTTAACTCATGTATATCAATCCAGTATTCTTTCTTATGCTTACTAAGTGTTTCAACTATCAGATTAAGTGTAGCTCTATCTGTTTCATTCATCAAGCCGCCGATGGATTGACGAACAAGCTTATAGCCGGTGAAGAGAATATTTAAAGCAACGGCGATTGCAAAAATAGGATCAAGGAGAGTAAATCCGGTAATCATGACCAAAATTATTCCTATTAAAACGCCAAGACTTGTATATGAATCGGTGAGAACATGCTTTCCGTCGGCTATCAAAGTCAATGAATTAGTTTTCTTTCCACGTTTGATTAAGAAAACGCCCAGGAAAAGATTGATTAAACCTGCCGTACTGATTATAATAATTCCCACATCTAATTTTTCAAGTTCGGGACCTTCTATTATATCGAGTGTTGCTTTGTAAATGATATAAACAGCGGCAGCTAAAATTAAAAGCCCTTCAATTCCTGCCGAAAAAAATTCGACATTGCCGTGTCCGTATAAGTGAGAATCATCAGCAGGCTTAGAACTAAGTATGATGCTGTATAAAGCCATCATTGTTGCTAATACATGCACTATAGATTCGGCTGCATCGGAAAATATAGCAGCAGAACCCGTTATTGAATAGGCACCCATCTTTGCTATAAACATCCCTATTCCAACGAATAAGGATAACAATGCAGCGTTCCTCTTTAATTTGAAATCATTCATCTGATGCTAAAATCATAATTTGCTGATTACAGCAATTGGGAAGAAAATTCAGCTTGTTTAATCGAAATATAAAAAGAAATGAATCTAATTCTGAGCGGCTTTGAGAACGATAAGTGTAATATCGTCAGTGCGGGGAGCAAAATCTGTAAAGCCTGTAATACTCTGCATAATCAGTTCTTGAATTTCTTTAGCAGGCTTATCCGCATGTGCAGCGATAATATTTTTTAATCTCTCTTCCCCGAATTCTTCATTATATCTATTCATGGCTTCAATAACTCCATCGGTAAAGAAGACCAACACATCTCCGGATTCAATTTTCACATCAACCTCTTCAAGAGTTTGATCAAAAACATCGGAATTAATCAATCCTAAACCGATTCCGGCTGGTCTTAACTCCTCACATTTTTTTTCATTTTTTCTGTAATGAATTACGGGCATGTGTCCTGCTCTGGCAAGCTTAATGTTTTTATCTGAATTTTCGGAACGATCCTTTGGAAAAGAAGCTGCACAGAGCGTAAAGAACGTTCCTGGATTAAATATTTTAATTAAGTTTTTATTCAAAGAAAGCAAAAGAGTTTTTGGAGAGTGGTAACCGTTCGAAAAATTTTTTATTATCGTATGAACTTGAATCATGTAAATAGCGGCAGCCATACCTTTACCGGAGATGTCGCCTATTACCAGCATCGTATTTTGCTCGTTCTCCGAGTTATTTATAAAATTAAAATAATCTCCACCAACTTCAAGTGCGGGCTCGGCACAACAGCTAATTTGAAAATGAGGATTTTGCGGAGGTGATTTCGGCATTAGCGCGGTTTGAATTTCGCGTGCAATTGCTAATTCATCTTTAGCTGTAAGCTTATCGGCAAGCTCGAATGCAAGCAAAAGATTAAGAAGTATAAACCCGATTACTGCGCCCTGCCAATCATTCTCAAAGTATCCGATTACGAACATAAGTATTGCCGCAGTATACAACAGCCTGCGGATAGGGGAAAGCTGCAGAAGGAATTCAACAAACAAATTCCGGATGAATAATAAACCTCTCATCAAGGGATTTTTAGTGCTGTCCGGCTTTTTCATCCGGTTCACATAAAAATCATATACTTCCGGTACCTCACGTTTAATTAAGCGCTCAATGTCTTTATAACTGAGGTCGCTCGTGTAAAAATCGTATACTTTTTTGAACGATTGAAATTTTGACACTACAAAGTCTTTCGATTTAATACTTTCAAATTTATAAAGTTTTCTATAGTAAAATGGAAAACTGAATCATTAAATATTATGGCAGCATGTTCGATTCTTCGCATCCTTGAAAAATTTTGTATTACATAATTTTGTATCCATGCTTTTTCCAAATCTAATGACTCAGTTTTATTACAAAACTTTCTCTTCTTAATAAACAAACGGCAGAGTGTTCTCATCATTGAGCGGAAATATACCGGTGTTTCAGATTAATACCTTAATAAAATGTATATTTGATCGATAAATTATACTGCCGGTAGCATTGAATTGTGGATTGTTAGTAGCACCTTTACTCAAGTGAGTGTAAAACCCTCCGAGGTTTTGTAAATTTGGTTTATTCTTATAGTTGTTTTTTACCTGGTAATCAAAAGTATTTTCGTAAAACCATCCATTGAAACCCCGGAGGTTTGGCATTCTTCGTAATGTAGTGCAGTAATTAATCTAATTTACGTTTTTAATATAACCAGCGCGGATTTCTTGCGATATTCAAATGTTCTAAGAGAAAAAGAATACAGATATTTAATGAACCTTAAATCGAATTTCGGCAGGACGGATTTGATCGTAGATTCGCTTCAATTCTTCATACGCAAAGCGGCTGCCTCGCTGTGCGGCAGTCCTATAATATTTTACTGCTTCGGCTTTATTTTCTTCGACGCCAATTCCGTTTTCAAAACAGTATGCCAATGTTACCTGCGCAAGAATAGAACCAACTTTTTCCGCTTCTCTTAGAGCTGCGATTAACGGCTGTACATTGCTGTCTACTTTACCGTCGAGTATGGTTACCGCTGAGAGTCGAATTTTTGACTCTGCTATATTTAAGCGTTCTGCATATTTCCAAATCTCACGAGCTTTTTCTTTATTAACGTTGACGAGTTTGCCTGTATAATAATTTAATCCAAGTTCAATTATTGAAGGTGTATGTCCCAATGCTGCTGCTTTATTCAGAAGCTCGAAAGCATCACTCTCAGTAACTCGATTGTCAAAGCCGTAAGAAATCAAGCCGTACCAAACGAATAAGGCTTCAGGATTCTCAGCGGCGGATTCTTTCCTTAGGTTGTCGTAAAAGCTTTTTGAGTTTATTATCTCCCACAGAAGAAGCGGTGCACGGGGAGCATCTAATCTTATCGCTCTTATGTAATTTGCAGCCGCGGTTATTTCATTTAGCGGATAATATATCCCCTTTTGATAAAGATAGCCTATCAGAGTCAAAGCTTCGGGATTTCCGTACTCTGAAGATTTAGCAAGAAATGATATACCTTGAAAATCTATTCCATTTAAAGACGCTAATTCCTTTTGAACTCCTAACGAAATCGCTAAGGTATCGCTTCCGAGCCGGAACAAATCATCTAACAAGATTTCTTCTGAAATTTTTATTGTTGAATCGGCAATAGCCTCAAAATCTATATATACCAATCCTAATGTTGAACTGATCGGATTGTCCGAACCAGAAAACTCTTTGTTGGGATCGTCCTCAAAAGCATATTTTATAGTATCAGCCGGATTAATTTTTACCTTACCTTCCAGTTGTTTAATTACCTCGGAAGCAGTTTCATATCCATTAGCATAGGATTTTTGCAGCCATAAATAAGCTTGGTTTAAATCTTTTTTAACAATCAGATTATCGGTATGCAGAATTCCTATTATATACTGAGCTGCCGGCATTTTATCGTTTGCAGCCTTTAAAAAATATTGATAAGCTTCGAACGGATTCCATGCAACTCCCCAGCCGTTCAACAGCAGAATACCGTAATTATAACATGCCGGAGTTAAATTCTGTAAAGCTGCTTTTTGAATCCAATAAGCGCCTGTACTAGTATCAGCCGGAAAACCTTCTCCGAGCAGATATCGAATTCCAAGTTCATGCTGCGCAAGAGCATCGCCGTTGTTTGCTTCCCGAAGGAGCGAGAATTGTTGCCATATTTGATATGATAAATCGGGTTGATAAAATATCGGGTGGCTTTTTGATGGTCTATTCTTTTTAAATGCAAGACTTGTGGCAGTATCACTTTGAATTTCGCTTGCTGCATAACCGTTGATTACAAAAAAAAGCGAGGTCAATAGTAATATTTTTAATTTAAGTTTCAAATTAATTTCTATAAAATTCTTAATTGCTATGTAAGTAATTTAATAAATAACGTCAAGTCAGTTCTTATTTACGTTTATTGAAAATTCATGGAAACTTATGACATTCGTCAGCCTAAAATCAAATAAAAAAACTTGTAGGTAAACCTGCTAAAAACTAATTTGAACCTCGATTTTATTAAGTTCTTAAGAATTCATAGTATGGGAAAAGCAAAATTCCTCATCCTTTATCTTTTAGTTACACTTGTTTCCGCTCTTATAATTTATGTTCTATATGCGGATGTTCATCCCTTCGGCGGCATAAAAATTAAACATAATGTTAAAGAAATTATCGAGCGAGGCGATAATATTTTAAACAGCCTGAATATCAATCTTGAGGAAAAAATTATTACAGAAGATATAACTGTCAATTCTCAGCTTATTCGACAGCTACAGGAACAGTACGGTTTAAGCGAGGCAAATGAAATGCTGCGTAGTAAAATTTCAGGTTTTTTTTGGCAAATATCATGGAAAGATTCGGAACAGGTTGAAATTATAGTTAGCGGTGGAGAACAGGGAGAAGAAAAGCCCTTCAATAATTGACATGAAATTCGACTTAAGGGGAAACTTAGTCCAATTTAAAAGACAATTCCCCGACCCATTAGCTTTTGAAAATAATCAGACAGCAGATGCAGAACAAACAGCAGAAAAATTTTTAAGTGAATTTTCACCTCCCGGTCATTTTCATAAAGCTCGTCTCACAATGCCGGATGAAGTACAAAAAGTTCAAAATGAATATAACGGTGAATTTGAGTTTATCTCGGAAGAATCCACTGTTAGAAAAGATAGGTTGGAAAGAGTTTTACCTGGCAGGCTAATTCCCCGGTAACCAATAACGAACAGACGCTGAAAGTTGCACTGATTGGAAATATTATTTCCGAATATGAATTTACAGAGAAAGCAGATGATAAATATTCATCCAATTTGTAACGCGGCTGGTTTAGCTCTCGGTTTAGAGTCGGGTGAACTTTTTAACCGGATAATCCATGAAGTAAAACTACAGTTGAATTCAAATGATACACTCGTATTTTATACTGATGGATTTACGGAGGCGGTTAATAAATCCGGTGATGAATATGGAGCAGAAAGATTGGCTTCAGCAATTAATTCTAATGCGCAATTTTCTTCAGAGATAATACTTAAAAATTTAGTTTCGGATGTGAGGCAGTTCATCGGAAAGGCGTATCAACACGACGATATGACTATGGTGGTGGTCAAAATTATTTAATACAAGCCGATATAAATTCAGTGATAAAAATGTTTATAAATTATCATTGGTAAAATATTTCTTCATAGGCTCAAAATAATATTTTATCCACCCCTCTTCATATTCTTTCCCCTTACCGTTAGGAATTTCTGTATGCAAGATGGTCATTCTTGTACCCTTGTCAACCTTTTCCAAAAGAACTTCAAGGATTGAATCTTTATCCGTCGGTTTGAAATCGGTTGTACGCCAGGATTGTACGATCCTTCCGTAAGGTTGAAGTTGAAGTGTTTTGCCGGAAATATAACCGTCCACGGCAGAATATTCTTCACCGGGATGCGGATTTATTTTAGCTTTTCCGCCGCTGAATTTAGAATGCTCTTTACTGTCCAACCAGGCTTCAAAAAGTCGTTTAGCAGTAACGGGCAGCACGATAGAAACTTTGATCGAGTCTTTCATAACTACCTCTTTACAGAATAATTTATTTAAATCTATAAAGAATATAAATTAAATTCTATCTAAATAGAAAAAAAATTTAAGCATCAGAATGAAATTATTAATAGCATGTCGTTCAGATTATATTTAGGGGGTGAAATTCTTTTGAAAAACAATTCAAATTTTATCGATTGTTCTGAAAGTATTGAACAATCCCCTGAGTTCGATCACACTGGAAATTACCAGTAATCTCAATTACCATCAGCTTCAACGGACGGAACGAAAGGAAGCCTACATCATGCATTAACCATAATATTTGGTTTTTAATTTAGTTACTCACCTAACGCAAAAGCTACAATATTTTTTTGGGGGGTAAAGCAAAAAATTTATGAGCATTGCTAAACCAAGATTTAAAGAGTGTCTTGCGTATGAAATACTTTACTACATAATATCAAACTTAGTTGTCAATTTCCGTCTGCTTTAGTTTACCTGCTGAAGGCAGGCTGACGGTATAAGTGTAATCAAGTAAAAGTCGGGCTTTAGCCCCATATATGCGCTCTGATTGTGGTTTTCAGTAGGATTCCCCTGGGAAAGCCAAAATACTCTTGGCTTTTCAAATTCCGTCAGTTAAAACCGACGGCAATTTTTTTATTATCAGAGTTTTGTAACAGAGTCTAAAGGTTGTGGCAACAGAACATGTGAATTTGCGTAACGTGAGTTAGTTATTCAAAGGATAAATTTGAAAGGCAAAATTGCTGCTAATCTCTAATCAGTCAGTTAAAACTGACGGAAATATTTAATAACACAATTTAAGTTTATTAGAATTATACATTTATCAAGCTTGCCACTGATTATTAAAAGTTAAGTTTATTTTGGACAAATATGATAGCAGAAAATCGAAGATAATTTAGCATTGCTGCTTTTTTTAACTTTGCATTACTATTAAACTGTAAAATATTCTAAAAACCTTTCAAATCATCGATTGACTTTATTGAATTGCTTGAGAAAAAAGGATAACTTTTGTATTATAATTCTGCATTCCTAAATTAATCAAAAAAAGGATTCTTGAATGTCAAAACTTGTCGAAAAACTATCGAACAAATTTAATGAATGGCGCCAGGAAGCTAAAAAAATAATTGAGCAGCACGGCTCAACGGTAATATCGGAAGTAACTGTAAGCCAGGGATATGGCGGTATGCGTGGTGTTAGATCCTTAATCTGCGATACATCCAGAGTACCGCAAGAAGATGGATTGATTATACGCGGAAGACATCTTAAAGAATTAATTCACCTTACTCCGGAAGAAATCTTATTCCTTTTACTTACCGGTGAATTACCTTCGGAAGAAGAATTGGAAGAGTTAAAATCCGAATTGAGAAAAAGAAAATCGGTTTCTCAGTACGTATGGAAAGTGCTTGAAAGTATGCCGAAAGATTCCCACCCGATGGTAATGTTCAATACTGCTATTTTAGTTATGCAAAAAGAATCAATCTTTGCCGCAGAATATGAAAAAGGTTTAAGAAAGGAAGAACATTGGAAACCTACATTAGAAGATGCACTCAATATAATCGCAAAACTGCCGGCAATTGCCGCAGGTGTTTATAGGATTAGGTTTAATAAAGGTCAGATTATACAGCCAGATCCAGGAATGGATTTGACTGGCGACTATGTTCACATGCTAGGTCTCCCAAATCCCGATCCGAATTTTTATGAACTAATTAGGCTGTATTTGGTAGCACACTGCGACCACGAAGGCGGCAATGTTAGTGCTCTCACAACACAGACAATTAATTCGGCTCTTTCCGATCTTTACTATGCGCTCTCCGGAGGATTTAACGGACTTGCCGGTCCGTTGCATGGCTTGGCTAATCAAGAAAGTTTAAAATGGGTTATGAAAATTATCGAACGATACAGCGGGGCTCCTTCGGTCGAACAGATCAAAGAATTGATTCAGGAAACATTAAATGCCGGGAAAGTTATTCCAGGTTACGGTCATGCAGTATTAAGAATAACCGATCCCCGGTTTGAAGCCTTTCTGAACTTTGGTAAGAAGCACTTCCCCGACGATCCCGTTTTTTTAACAGTATCACGAATGTACGATGTAGTTCCTGGAGAATTGAAAAAGATTGAAAAAATAAAAAATCCATTTCCTAACGTTGACGCTGCCTCAGGGTCATTGTTATACCACTACGGGTTAACAGAGTATTCATACTACACGGTTATGTTTGCAGTATCAAGGAGCCTTGGACTATCTGCGCAAGCGGTTATAAATAGGGGAATGATGTCACCGCTAATCAGGCCAAAATCTGTTACAACGGAGTGGATTAAAGATGCGGTAAAGAAATAATTACATCCCGAACTATTTGGATTATTTTAGAACGTTGAAATATTGTGATCGAAGATGAACGGTTTGCGGATATTGAAGACCGAACAAAGAATTATGAATGATGATGGGAATGATACGATAACAGGGTAAGCCGGAATAAATCCAATATAACTTTCACTTCAAAACTTATGAATCAAACGATGGGGTAAAAATTTCCGGTTAGAACAATCTTCTTTTATCCAATATTATAATTTTTTAAGCAATCCCTAAATTGTTTTTAGCAGGCATAAACTCTATATTTACACACAAAAAAATATAAGATGGCTTCGAGAAAAAAAGTCAAGTATATCTTCGTAACGGGCGGTGTTGTATCATCATTGGGTAAGGGAATCACTGCCTCATCGCTTGGCTTGCTACTTAAACAGCGCGGCTACAAAGTAACCATCCAAAAGTTCGACCCCTATATAAATGTTGACCCCGGTACCATGAATCCTTTCCAGCACGGTGAAGTATACGTTACAGATGACGGAGCGGAATCCGACCTGGATTTAGGGCACTATGAGCGCTTTTTGGATGTTAATATGACAAAAGCTAACAACACAACAACGGGACAGATTTACAACGAAGTAATTACAAAAGAAAGACGCGGAGATTATTTAGGCGCTACAGTTCAAGTAATTCCGCATATCACCGATGAAATTAAATACCGAATGACTAAGTTAAGCGAGCTTGGCGAGTATGATATAATCATTACGGAAATAGGAGGAACAGTAGGTGATATCGAGAGTCTCCCTTTTATAGAAGCGATGAGACAGTTAATGCTTCAGTTCGGAAAGAAAAATACAATCAATATTCATGTTACGCTTGTACCCTACATTCCGGCTGCCGGAGAGGTTAAAACTAAACCGACACAGCACAGCGTAAAAAATTTGTTAGAATTAGGTATTCAACCCGATTTGCTCATCTGCCGTTCCGAAAAAAAATTAGCTAAAGAAATTCGTGATAAGATTGCACTCTTTTGTAATGTCGATTCAAAATCGGTTATCTCTGCTTATGATTGTACTTCAATTTACGAAGTACCCCTGGTTCTTTTTAAAGAAAAGATGGATCAGATTGTAATAGATAGGCTGCATATTCCTGAACGCAAAATCAAACTTGAAGATTGGGAAAACTTTGTGAGCAAAGTTAAAAATCCTGCTGAGAGGGTTGAAATTGCACTTTGCGGAAAATATGTTGAACACATGGATGCTTATAAGAGCATAATGGAAGCATTCATTCATGCCGGAGCCGAAAATAATGCAAAGGTAATTGTTCGGCAAATAAGAGCTGAAGAACTTGAAACGGGAGATCCGGAAATTATTTTTAAAGGTATCAGCGGTCTATTAATTCCGGGCGGGTTCGGTGAACGCGGCATCGAAGGAAAAATTAAAGCAATCAAATATGCCAGAGAAAATGATATACCTTTTTTCGGAATATGCCTCGGGCTTCAATGTGCAGTAATTGAGTTTGCACGAAATGTATGCGGAATTAAGCAGGCGAACAGTTCAGAATTTAAATCAAATAGATTCAGTGTTATCGATTTAATGCCGGAACAAAAAAATGTAAAGAACATGGGGGCAACTATGAGATTAGGAGCTTATCCGTGTGTTATCGAAAAAGGAACTAAAGCCGAGCAAGCTTATAAAACAGGATTTATATCTGAACGACACAGGCATAGATACGAGGTTAATAATAAATTCCGAAGCAGGCTTGTAGAAAACGGTATGATTTTCAGCGGGCTTTCACCCGATAGAGAGCTTATAGAAATCATCGAGCTTCCCGACCATCCATGGTTTTTAGGCTGCCAGTTTCATCCGGAATTGAAATCTCGTGCAACAAATGCGCACCCTCTTTTTAGAGAATTTGTAAAAGCTTCATTAAAATTTTCATCAAAATAAAATTGAAAAATGCTCAATAAATTATTTCTTATTTCTGTAGTTCTGTTATTAACATTTTGTGCTTCACCTCTCTTTAATGAACTTAATGCTGCCGGTGAAACTCACAGAAATGTGAAAAAGGGGTTGGAGTATTGCTACAACTTCGAGTGGGAAAAAGCTGAGGAAGTTTTCAAATCGATGATAGAGCATTATCCCGAACTTCCTGAAGGGTACACGTATCTTTCCAGTGTTTATCTGTGGTACTATTTAAGCAATAAAAATAAAGATGACTACAATTCGTTCGTCAAATATTCAGATCAGGCATTAGATCTTTCATTACAACTTCTGAACAACAATTCAAAAAATGACCGACTGCTTTACACTGTTGGTATAAATTATACTTACCGTGCAATTGCTTTTGCCAAAGCAGGCAATTTCCTTGATGCCGTATGGGCTAGCAAAAAATCCGAATCCTATTTAACGGAAACTATTGAGATAAATCCAAATAATAATGACGCTTATTTAGGATTAGGGTTATATAATTTCGCGTTCGGACAAATACCTGCCGGTTTTAGATGGGCACTAAGCTTAGCGGGCATAACAGGCGACAAAGTTAAGGGACTTGAGTTTATCAAATTAGCCGCCGATGAGGGAGTGATTACAAAAGTTGAAGCGCAGTATTATCTCTCTCAAATTCTTTCCGAGTACCTTGCCGATTATGATACAGCGTCCGATTACATAAAAAAACTTGCTCAGCGTTACCCTAATAATCTTCTCTTTAATTATTCTTTAGGTGTACTGAAGATTAAAATGAGAAAGTTGAATGAATCCGAAAAAATTCTCCACAGGATAATTATTTCCAACGAACCAAAGTTCAAGCAGATAGCCGCTTTCTCCAATTTTTTAATCGGAGAAATATATTTTAAAAGAAATCAATTTGACTCTGCCGTAGTTTACTATCAAAAATTTTTGGATTTAACGAATGATGAGGAATACACAGGCATTACAGCGCTAAGACTTGGAATATCTTATGAAATATTGGGGGATAGGGAACAAGCCGAACACTATTTTAATTTAACTAAAAACGGTAATATGGATATTGAAGATGATATATTTGCAAAGCGGAAAGGTGAGATTTATTCAAAGAGAACTTTATCGGAAAATGAAAAAGAAGTTATCAAAGCAGGAAATTTAATTGACCAGGGAATCTATGAAGAAGCCCTCTATACTCTTTCGGTATTCCTTAACGAAATTAAAACCGAAAAATTAAAGGCGGAGGTATATCTTCTAATGAGTGAGGCGTACTATTCACTTGGCAAGACTGCCGAATCGATCAACTTTGCACTGAAAGCTAAATACATGAAGGCTGCCGATGAAAAATGGATAGTTCCGTTTGCTTCTTATTATTTAGCACGTGCATTCTACAAACTGGGAAACGAAACTGAAGCTAAGAAATTTTTAGATGAAGCAAGCAAATATGCTGACTACGATTATCAAGGAAGAATAAAAAATTTTCTATACGGGCTTTCCTATTCTAGAAAATGATTGCTAAGTGATGCTGCTTAGCATAATTGATAAAATTGACAATTTTTACCTGATTAACTAATTTGAATCATTTATAAACAAGATTTACGTTGAACGTTGCAGTATTTGTTTCGGGGAGAGGCTCCAATTTAAAAGCTGTGCTGACTGACGAATCACTTCATGGATTAATTGAAGTAAAAGCCGTTTTTAGTAATAAAGAAAATTGTCCGGCGTTTAAAATTGCTGATGAATTTTTAATTCAAACGTTCAGTATTGGCAATGCACACGCTACAATTTCGTATGATGAAGTATATCAGTTGCTGCTAGATAAGCAAGTCGAGCTGATTGTTCTTGCCGGTTATCTAAAATTGATTCCCTCAAAAATTGTTAACTCGGCTAACTGGAAAATTATTAACATACACCCTGCGCTCTTACCTTCATTTGGAGGAAAAGGAATGTATGGTATGAACGTTCATAATGCCGTGTTCAATTCATCGGCAAAAATATCGGGAGCAACTGTTCACTTCGTGGATAGTACTTACGATACCGGTAAAATTATTGCTCAAAGATGTGTTGATATTTCGGATATAAAATCACCCGAAGAAATTGCAGTTAGAGTGCTTGAGATAGAACATGAGCTTCTTCCCTATGTGATAAAAAAAATTGCGGAGAAAAAAGTACGCTTTTCAGGCACAAGAATTTTTGTTGATGAGTGAGTATTTAATTGAAAACTAATAAATTTTTTTAACCATCAACTAAGTTTGTTACCTTATATGTTTTTATAAATTAAATAACTTATAATTTACATCTCGAAGATTAAACAGCGGATTTATAAATTGAAAAAATTAGCCCTCTTAAGTGTATCGGATAAAACTTCCATCGTCGAGCTTGCGGCTGCATTGGAAAAACTGAATTATAAAATAATTGCAACGGGAAACACGTCGCGGATTTTGAAGGAAGCAAATATTGACGTAACAGAAATTAGCAGCATAACAGGATTTGCTGAAATTTTAGAAGGACGTGTAAAAACTTTGCATCCAAAAATCTTTGGAGGAATTTTATTGCGTCGTGATAATGATGCTGACATTAAGGAAGCAGAAGAAAATGCAATTGAACCGATTGATGTTGTTTGCGTAAATCTATATCCGTTTATTAAAACAGCCGAAAATCCCGAATCGACGCTCAACGATATAATTGAAAACATCGATATAGGCGGTCCTAGTTTAATCCGTGCTGCAGCAAAGAATCATAAATTCGTTTCTGTTCTTACGAATCATGAGCAGTATTCCTATTTTATTGGTGGATTAAAAACCGGTGAGGTTAGCTTATCAACCCGGCGCAAGCTTGCAGTAGAAGCCTTCTCTCACACTTCACATTACGATACTTACATTGCTAATTTCTTCGAAGAGAAATTTCAATTGCCGCAATCGTCAATCAGAATTAATTTACCAAAGGAAAAAGTTTTAAGATACGGAGAGAATCCCCATCAAAAAGCTGCTATCTATGGTAATTTTGAGAGTTACTTCGAATTTTTCCATGGGAAAGAATTATCGTATAATAATATACTCGATTTAACAGCCGCTGTGGAATTAATTGAAGAATTAGGAAAAAATTCCTGCGCGATAATTAAACATAGTAATCCTGCCGGAGCTGCTGTGGGAAAAAGCTCATTCGATGCTTACAGCAAGGCACTTAAATGCGATCCGGTTTCCGCATTTGGCGGCATCGTCGCCTTCGCTTCTGCGGTAGATGCAGCTTTAGCAGAAAAGCTTAATGAAATTTTTCTTGAAATTATTTGTGCGCCGGATTTCACTGAGGATGCTTTAAATATTCTTAAGAAAAAAAAGGACAGAAGATTACTAAAACAGCTAAAACAAATTTCATCCGAAAAACTTTCGTTTAGAAATATTCCCGGCGGAATAATTGCGCAAGACTATGACAAAACTATTTTGGACCATGATGCATTGAAATTTATTACCAATAAAAAACCAAGCGAAACAGAACTTGAAGATTTAATCTTTGCATGGAAAGTTGCTAAATACACTAAATCGAACGCCATTGTGTTTGCTAAAGAGAAAGCTACATTGGGAGTAGGAGCCGGTCAAATGTCGCGTATTGATTCGGTAAAAATAGCCGCAATGAAAGCTGAAGAACATGGTCTCGATTTAAAAGGCTCGGCGGCTGCATCGGATGCATTTTTCCCTTTTGCCGATGGTCTAATAAAAATAATTGAGTGCGGCGCTCAGGCAGTAATTCAGCCCGGCGGCTCTGTCCGTGATGCAGAGGTTATAGAAGCTGCCGATAAATTTAATATTTCAATGATATTTACTGGAATCAGACACTTTAAACATTAGAGGTTTTATGGGCTTATTCGACTTTATTGCTGCCGATATCGCTATCGATCTTGGAACAGCCAATACATTAATTTATGTTAAGGGTAAAGGAATCGTACTTAACGAGCCTTCGATAGTCGCTTTCGATAGGAATACAAAAAAAATTATCGCTCTTGGAAACAAAGCGAAAGAAATGCAGGGAAGAGAACATAAAGAAATCAGAGTTACACGTCCGATGCGCGATGGCGTAATTGCCGATTTTGAAATTGCCGAGGGAATGATTCGCGCATTCATCAAAAGAGTGAGAGCAGGTATGATTTCCAGCCGCAGGGTAATTGTAGCCGTACCGAGCGGCGTTACTGAAGTAGAGAAAAGAGCGGTTCGCGACAGTGCCGAACATGCCGGCGCAAAGGAAGTTCATTTAATTGCAGAACCGATGGCAGCAGCTATAGGAATAGGAATCGATGTTGAAGCCCCAGTAGGAAACATGATTATCGATGTCGGAGGAGGCACAACTGAAATAGCCGTAATTGCTCTTTCGGGCATTGTTAATGAAGAGTCGATACGAATAGCCGGTGATGAAATGAATAATGCAATAATGCAATACTTCAAAAAAAATCATAACATACTTATCGGTGAAAGAACAAGCGAAGCGATAAAATGTGAAGTAGGCTCTGCAGTACCGTTGAAGGAGGAAATCACTATTCAGGTGAAGGGACGCGATCTTGTGGGAGGTATTCCAAAAACTACAGAGGTAAGCTCAGTTGAAATTCGTGAAGCGCTGAATGAATCGATTGTTCAGATTGTTGATGCGGTACGGCAATCACTTGAAAGAACTCCCCCCGAACTTTCCGCGGATATATTAGACCGGGGTGTAATGCTAACAGGCGGCGGTGCTTTACTTAAAGGATTAGATGAAAGAATCCGCATGGAGACAAATTTACCGGTGCATGTAGCCGAAGATCCGCTGACTGCTGTAGTGCGAGGAGCCGGCAAAGTGATAGAAAATTTAAATCACTATTCAAAAGTACTTATACGCAATAGAAGATATTAATGTTAAGAACCGTTTCGAAATTATGGGACAGCTTTAAAGAATATATAATTCTTATAATTTTGATTCTCACAGGGCTTGTATTTCTATCTCTTAATTACACACCGGCAGTAAAAAACTTAAAGGCAGTTGCTTTCGGTAGTTTTGCTGCGGTTACCTCATTAGTTTCCGACGCCGTAAATATTACTAAGCTAAAAAGCGAAAACGAAAAATTACGCAGGCAGAATGCAGAGTTGATGCTGCAGGTAAACTTGCTCAGATATTACGGAATTACTAACCATGAATTAAAAGACATGCTTGGCTATAAGGATACAGTCAAATATCCGCTAATACCGGCACACGTTGTTTCTAAATCGCTTACAGCATCGCAGAGTAGTTTAACCCTTAATGTTGGAATTAGCGACAGCGTAAAACCGGGCATGCCGGTTGTAAACGGCGAAGGTCTAATTGGTATCGTTCATTCGGTTTCAGAAAATTATTCCATCGTGAGAACATTAAAAAATAGAGACTTGAACATTACCGTAAAAAATGAAAGAAGCAGAGCAGACGCCATATTAAAGTGGAACGGCGAGGATTTAGTATTGGTTGATGTTCCTAAAACTTATGATATTGAACCGGGCGATAGGATTATTACTTCCGATTTAAGTTCTATTGTTGCTGTTCCTATCGGAGTGGGTGTAGTTACTCAACTGAGTAAAGTTGAGACGGGAATTTTTAATGAAGTTAAAATTAAGCCTTTTGTCGATTTTATTAGAGTAGAACATGTATTTGTTCTGGGTATAGTGGAAAGTAAACAAAAAAACAATCTTGAACTTAATTTCTACAGAATGAACAGATAGAATGCGCTCGCAATACTTTATACCGATTCTAATATTTTTCCCATTGCTGCTGATCCAAACTACGATAATGCCGTTTATTCAGATAAGCGGGGTTGTTCCGGATTTGATTCTTATTCTTCTTGTGTTTTATAGTATTAATAACAACCAAATCTACGGAACGGTATTGGGATTCATTTTTGGTTTTCTTTTCGATATAATCGCCGGTATTTTATTAGGAAGCGGAATGATTTCAAAAACAATTGCGGGTTTTACTGCCGGATATTTTTCTTCTGAAACAAAGCGCGATGTTTATTTACGTTCATTTTCTTTTTCCCTTATTGTTCTGTTGTGCAGCTTTATAGATTCTATCTTATATTCTTTTTTCTCGGCATCAATTTCAGCGGCAGACATAAGTACAAACCTAATCTTATTATTTTTCGAGCAAGGTATGCTGCCGGGTTTTTATACGGCGATTATCAGTTTGATAATCGTCTTCTTTAGCCCAAGGCGAGGTTTAAAATGAAGTCAGAAAATTTTGCTTCCATTCAGAGGCGTTCAATTGTACTTTTCATTATCGGAATTTCCTTTGCTGCGGTAAGTTTTAGACTTTTTCAGATGCAAATCCTTCAACAAGCCGAGTACGAAGACAGATCGGCAGATAATAGCATCAAAGCAATCGAACAGACTCCTTTAAGAGGAGTTTTCTACGACCGCAATATGAAGGTGATAGTAAGCAATCATCCGGCGTACACACTCCGGATAACGCCTGCCTATTATGATCGGAATCTTAACCGCATACTTGAAACTGTTTTAGAAGTCGATTCAGGATACGTAAACCGGATATTGTTTAACAACCGCATTTATTCCAAGTTTATTCCGATTCGAATAAGAAGAGGAATTGATTTTAAGGTTGTTTCCTGGTATGAAGAAAATTGGGAACATTTACCCGGAGTAGATTACGTGGTGGAGATGCAGCGCGCTTATCCTGCGGGAATAATGGCTTCACATACTTTTGGTTATACCAAAGAAATCTCGGCAAAACAGCTTGCTGAGGAAAAGGATTATTATATACCGGGTGATTACGTAGGGCATAACGGTCTCGAAAAAACTTATCAGAAGGGATTAAGAGGAGTAAAGGGATTTAACTTTATCCTGGTTGATTCAAGACGAAGAGAAATAGGTAAATTTCGGGATGGAATACAGGATAAGAGTTCCATAAAAGGAAGGGATCTTATTCTCGGAATCGATGTTGATGTGCAGCGTGTAGTTGAAGAAGAATTCGAAGGAAAACGAGGTGCCGTTGTAGCTATTGAACCAAAAACGGGTGAAATAATAGCTATGCACAGTGCCCCCGATTATGATCTTAATCAGTTCTCTTATTTAACCTCTAAAGATTTTTTAGACGGGCTTTACAGCAACCCGGATAAGCCATTGTTCAATAGGGCTACTATGTCGCTTAAACCTCCCGGTTCAACATATAAAATGCTTTCAGCAATAGCTGCATTAGATTTGGGGATTATCAGTACTTCAACAACAATAAGCTGCGGTGGTGGATTTACTTTCGGCAGGTTTTTCAAATGTACCAGTGCACACGGTCCGGTTAATGTGGTTCGTGCCATTGAAAAATCATGCAATACATTTTTTTACAATTTGATCTATAAAGTTGGCTTGGAAAAATGGGCAGAATATTCAAGACGTTTTGGCTTTGGAGAAAAGACAAATATAGACATAGGTGAAGAAGCCGCCGGACTTATACCCGATAACGAATATTACGAAAAAAAGTACGGCAAAAACTGGCCTCGCAGTATTATGGCAAGTCTGGGCATTGGGCAGGGCGAAGTAGGAGCTACTCCTCTTCAACTTGCGCAGTATGTGGCTTTAATTGCAAATAACGGAAAATCTTTTGTGCCGCATGTTGTTAAAGGATATTTAGATGATAGAACTAAAGAGATTATTCCACTGAAATTCGATAAGATTGATACCGGAGTAAAAGACGAAGTTTTTGAAATTGTTAAATACGGGATGTATCTCGTAGTTAACGGTGCAGGAACAGCAACACGTATTAGGATACCCGGATTAAATATTGCCGGTAAAACTGGAACCGCTCAGAATCCTCACGGAAAAGATCACGCTTTGTTTGTCGGTTTTGCTCCGTACGAGGACCCCCAAATTGCCGTTGCCGTAGTTGTTGAGAATATAGGATATGGCGGAACACACGCAGCCCCCATTGCAAAGAAAATGATTGAAGCTTATTTGCAAAAAGATAAAATAAAAAAAGTAGAACCTATACCGCAGTTTCATACAATTGTAATTGGTGTCAGCCTTGAGGATTGATTATAAAATAGAAGATTTGTTCGACTTCAAACTCTTCTTACCCGTGTTAGCATTAATCGGGATTGGTTTGGCTGCTATCTACAGCTCAACCGTGAATCATCCTACTGCCTCGGGAAATTTCGAAAAGCAAGTTATTTTCACAATCATTTCAATAATACTTTTCTTCACCGTTTATTCAATTCCTACAAATTTTTTTAGAATGGCAGCAGTTCCAGCATATCTTTTGTCAATATTTCTTTTAGTGATTGTTTTAGTTGCGGGAAAACAAGTATCGGGTGCAAAAAGCTGGCTTGATTTAGGTGCATTCGGATTTCAACCTTCCGAATTTGCCAAGCTTGCTGCAATTTTAGCTATATCGGCTTTCCTAAGCAGAACGAATAGTAACATTGAGAATTTCAAAGATATCATCTACACTTTGACTATCGGATTTATTCCCGTAGGCTTGATTCTATTAGAGCCTGATATGGGTTCTTCTTTCGTGTTTTTTGGCTTAATACTTTGTTTGCTTTTTTGGAAAGGGATAAGTTTATTCGGATTGTTTGTAGTGTTAAGTCCTGCATTTATTGCAGTTTCATCGTTGTTTGGAATGTATTATTTCTTAGGTGGCTTATCTTTAGTTCTGCTGGGTTTATTATTTTTCAGGAAAGATATTTTTTTCAGCGGATCAATTTTCGCGCTCAACATAGCTGCTGGATTTTTTACCGATTATGTTTTCAAAGCACTAAGTCCGCATCAGCAAAAACGAATTTTATCTTTTATGGACCCGTATGCCGATCCTCTTGGTGCAGGTTACAATGCTATACAAGCTAAGGTTGCTATTGGTTCAGGCGGTTTATTCGGTAAAGGCTTTTTACAGGGAAATCAAACACAACTTCAATTTATTCCCGAACAATGGACAGATTTTATTTTTTGCGTTATAGGAGAAGAGTTCGGGTTCATCGGTTCGGTTATAACAATTATTTTTTTCATCATTATTTTTTACAGGATCATTAAAATTGCCTATTCGGCAAAAGACGAATTCTTAAGCTTAGTTTCAATCGGCATCCTTGCTGTTTATTTTATCCACTGGATCATTAATATCGGTATGAGCGTAGGAATTATGCCTGTAATCGGAATACCGCTTCCATTCGTTAGCTATGGGGGAAGCTCTCTGTTAGTGAATATGATTATGTTGGGAATTATCCTCAATGTATTTAGAACACGTAAATATTACACCTGAAAATTCAAGATGCTTTATGCTGATATATTATGACGTATATACCGGGGATACCAAATTTGAATTAGAGCTATAATTGAATTCTGCCGTCTCGTTCTGTAACTTAAATAATATAATTTTTATATGACAGCCCTCGATAAGCTTTTATATCAAACGAATGAAAATAAGCATGTCTGTATCGGACTCGATACCGATTTAAATAAGATTCCAAGTTCATTAAAACAATTTGAAGATCCTACATACGAATTTAACCGGCGAATAATTGAAGCTACGTGCACTGAGGCGGCTGCATATAAATTGAACTTCGCTTTTTATGAAAAGTATGGGGAGCGAGGGATGGAGTCACTAAGAAGAACAATTGAAGTAATCCCTAAAAGCGTGTTAATTATCGGCGATGCAAAAAGGGGGGATATCGGAAATACTTCGGCAATGTATGCTGCTTCTATTTTCGAGCATTTCAAATGCGATGCAGCCACTCTTAATCCTTACATGGGTTTTGATTCATTGCAGCCATTTCTTGAGTATAAAGATAAGCTTAATTTTATTCTTGCTTTAACTTCAAATCCTTCTTCAGTAGATTTCGAAAAATTGATTCTTAACAACGGCGAATTTCTATATCAAAATGTTATTAAGAAAATTTCTCTGTGGGATACAGCAAGAAACTGCGGAGCTGTATTTGGCGCTACCAACATAACCGAACTCAAAGAAAACCTCGACTTGCTGAAAGATATTCCCGTGCTGCTTCCGGGCATAGGTGCCCAAGGTGGAAATATTCATGAAGTTGTCGTAACATTTAAAGGTATCGGTAAATCAGATTACATAATCAATGTCAGCCGAAGTATAATTTATTTCGATTCCTCTGATAATTTTGCAGATTCTGCGCGAAACGAACTGTTGAAAATGAATAAAATAATTACACAAATTAAATTGAGTTGAAAAAATATCTCACAGCGGTTTTACTCTTAATCCTAATATTCGTAATTTTTATCAACATTAATGAGAACAGTAAACGATTAGGGGAAGGGATGCAGCTAAAAGACAAAAAGAGTCTTTCGGATAAAACAGCACTCGAACTGAATGAGGAACCTGTTCAGGCTCTTCTACCGGAAATTTACGAAATACAAACCCTACGGATTGATACTTCACTCCCGATTCTTAAATTCATCAACCTTGAAGATAATGTCTATGTAGATTCTAATCGTATTAACATCACAGTTAGAATTCCCGACGAAATAAAACACTCGGATTTATTTCTTTATGTTAACGGGAAAAAGATTGACATGTATTACCAGGTTCCTCCGGGGCTCTACTCATTCAAAAATGTTCGCCTGGATAGAAAAGAAAATTTAATTGAACTGTTCTATCGCATCGGGAACAGAAGGTCGATTTCATTCTATTCAAATGTAATTTATAATGCCCGGAAGGATTGAGATGCAAAAGAACGTTAAAGTTTACGAAAAGTATTTATACGAAATTTGGAAAAAACGGGATTTCGTTAAAAATTTAACTACCAAAGATGGACAGCAAATTGAAGTGATTGACTCGGGCAGTGAAAACAAAGAATTAGGTGGTCCCGATTTTAGAAATGCTCGTATCAAAATTGGGAATATTACTTATTGCGGCGATGTGGAGATCGATAGTTACCAATCCGATTGGAAAGCTCACGGACACTCAATAAATAAAAAATATAATAAGGTAATTCTTCACGTTGCTTTAAATAACAATTCTTCACAGGCTTTTGTTTATACTCAAGAGGGGAGAAAGGTTCAATCAATTTCACTTAGCGAATTTTTAGCAAAAGATTTAAGGAAAACTGTACAGCAGACAATAATAAATGAAACAAAAAAAAGAATAAATAAAATGCCGTGCAGCGAGCTTAATCAGCTTGTAGATGAAAAGGTAAAGTTAAACTACATTTATGATTTAGGCATGGAAAGGTTTAGGAAAAAAACAGCAAGGATGCTGGAACGGCTAAAAGAAATAACTTACATAAACGAGCTAAACTTAAAAGAGCCGGTAGTCCGGTATGAGCTTGACGAGGCATTTCATCGGAGAGAATTTAAACCAAAGGATTTCAACAACCGTGAAATATGGCAGCAGCTTATTTATGAATCGATTTTTGAGGCATTGGGTTATTCAAAGAATAAAGAAATTATGCAGCGCTTAGCCGAATCGTGTAATATCCGATTCTTAAAAACATTTTTCCAAAAGGATGATTTTACAGCATATACCGAAGCAGCTTTATTTAACATCAGCAATTTAATGCCGGATGTTCAGGAGCTCCCTGATGAAGAAACCTCAGCGTATACAAAAAAGCTTGCAGAGTTATGGAATGAAATAAAAGGCTATTACGACAACAGAACATTTAATGCTGCTCAATGGCACTTTTATAAGCTGCGACCGCAAAATTTTCCTACTATAAGAATTGCAGGAGGTGCAAGACTGCTTACCCGCATATTGAAGAACGATTTAATCTCCAATATCATTAAAACGGTTGAATCGGTTGACAATCCTAAACAGTTAGAAAATAAGCTTCGCGCAATGTTTATAGTAAAGGGAGAAGGATTTTGGAAACATCATTATGTTTTCGATCAACAGGCTAAAGTAAGTATTAATTATTTTATCGGTGTATCGCGTTCCGACGAAATTTTAGTGAACGTCATCCTGCCGGTACTGGCTGTTTATTTCGAAATATTTAAGAGACCCCATCTTGCTAGAAAGATAGTGAGATTGTACGGGAACTATTATCAAACAAGTGAAAATAATTTAGTAGATGAAGTTGCTTCCACATTAGCGCTGGAAAATACATGGAAGCGAAGCGTTCTTTATCAAGGGATGATTGAATTATTCAGAAATTTCTGTTCGAGGAATAAATGCCTCGATTGCAGAATAGGAAAAGATGTATTTACATAAGAGAACCTCTAAAAACTCAAATCACAAAAAACAAATCTCAAATAAGAGCCAATAACCAAAATACAAATGACCAAAACAAAGCAAAAACTGTATTTGTTTGAAATTTCGTTTTTTGAATTTGGAATTTATTTGTCTTTTGGTGCTTGTCATTTGCGATTTCAGATGTGCCCATAACCTCAATTGCTGCTTGCAAGCTTTTTAATGTCGTCTCTAATCTTAGCAGCTCTCTCATACTCTTCTGCTTCAATAGCCTCCCTTAGCTGATCTTGCAGGGCAGCAATTTTGGCTTCTTTAGTCTTTGGAATTGCTCTTTTATCATGGATTTCTTCCGTAGTTTCACGAGGTTCTCTTTCTTCTTCTGATGGAACGAACGAAGCCGAAGTCATTACGGTTTCAGCCACATAAATAGGAGCTTGTCCCCTTACAGCTATAGCAATTGCATCGCTTGGTCGGGCGTCAATTTCGTTTGTTAAGCCGGCAACTTCTAAAATAATTTTTGCATAAAAAGTATTTTCACGCAGTTCGTCAATTATTACTTCCATTATAACTGCGCCGAGATTATCAATTACATGTTTTAAAAGATCGTGAGTTAAAGGGCGGGGTGGTTTAATTCCTTCAATCTCCAGTGCAATAGCTTGTGCCTCAAACGCACCTATTATTATCGGCAGTCTTCTGTTTCCGTTAAGCTCTTTTAAAATTAATGCGTATGCTCCTCCGGTTGAAGGGCTGGAGGAAAGACCTAATATCTCACATTGAACTTTGTGCAATTAAAACTCCTATCTGCTTATGATTTAATCTTCTTTATTTCTTCTGTCAATGCAGGCAGTATTTCAAAAACATCTCCGGCAATTCCATAATCGGCAATCGAAAAAATTGGTGCATCCTTATCTTTATTGATAGCTACAATATACTTCGAAGAAGACATGCCTGCAAGGTGTTGGATTGCACCCGATATGCCGCATGCTATATATAAAGAAGGTGAAACCGTTTTACCTGTTTGACCTACTTGCTCCCCGTGCGAGCGCCAGCCGGCGTCTACTACCGCGCGGGAAGCACCGACAGCGGCACCAAGGGCTTCAGAAAGCTCTTCGAGTAAATGAAAATTTTCTGGTCCTTTCATACCTCTGCCGCCGGATACAATGATGTCAGCTTCGGCAACATCTAATTTACCTTCTGACTTTTTGAATTGTATAGCTTTAGAAGTAAGATCAATTTGCTCAACATTAATTGTCTTCAAATTCGGTTCTAATTTATTTCCTATTTCAACGGCTTTAAATACATTTGGGCGCAGCGTAATTACTTTGACAGCCGTTTTTAACTTAACGTCTAATAATGCTTTCCCTGCATAAATGGGGCGTGTTCCGATAATTTCACCCGCAGAAGCATCGATGCTTATTAAGTCGATTAAACAACCCGCATTTAATTTAACTGCAGCAAGGGGAGCCAAATCTTTTCCGAAAGCCGTATTCGAGAATAATAACACTTCTATATTATTTGCTTGAGCATGATTTACGATTATATCGCGGTAAGCGGAGGCAGAATAATTTTTCAGCGCCTCATTTTTGTAATGAAAAATGTTCGATATTCCATATAAAGTAATTTGGTTTAAATTATCGATCTCGTCTCCGATAATAATTGCTTCAACCTCATAGCTCAACTCTGAGGCTAATTTAGCTGCCGTTGAAACAACTTCGAACGATGATTTCTTTATCTTTCCTTCTCTTTGTTCGAGTACTGCGAGTATTTTTTTTGACATTATTTTGAATTCCTTTATATAACTTTAGCTTCTTCACGGAGCAGCCGAACTAATTCAGGCACTACTGAAGAGTCTGTTCCTAAAATTCTTCCGGGTTGTTTAGCCGGGGGCTTATGCATTTTTAAAATTTCAACAGTGGGTTTTGAACCCGCTGCTGGTTTTTCCTCGATAACTTTCTTCTTAGCAGCCATTATTCCTTTAAGAGATGCATATCTTGGTTCGTTCAATCCTTTTTGAGCTGTTATTACCACTGGAAGCCGGGATTCAACCACTTCGCGTCCCCCTTCAATTTCGCGTTCTGCAATTACTTTTTCCCCTTCAAATTTCAAATCGACAACCACCGAAATACACTGATAGCCAAGCAATTCGGCTGTAAGCTGTCCTGTGATTGAGTTATCGTAGTCAACAGATTGTTTTCCAAAAAAAACTATTTCACATTGTTCATTTTTAATTTCCTCTGCCAGAACTTTAGCAACTCCGAATGAATCCCGGGGATTATCGTCTTTTAGCAAAATACCGCGGTCAACCCCCATCGCCAAAGCTTTCTTAATCGATTCTTTATTACTTTCGCTGCCTACACTAATAACTACTACTTCACCTCCAAATTTTTCTTTCGTCTTTAATGCTTCTTCAACAGCGAATTCATCATAAGGATTTATGATATAAGTTACACCGTTTGGATCGATAGTTTTACTATCGTCAGCAATTTTTATCTTAGTAGCAGTGTCCGGAACATGACTAACACATACTGCTATTTTCATTCATTTCCTCCGTTAATTATTGAATTTTGTGTAAAAAATATAAACATAGGGTTATATAAAATCAAACTACTGTTTAAATATAACTGCACCAGTACTGTCCAAATTAATTTTGTTAAAGAAAATTTATTGTGAATAATTAAAATATTACAATGTTTTTACACTACAATGGAACTCATCCCTCCAATGGAGTCCTTCGGACAACCCTTCTCTTATCCAAAGGATCCATAGGAAAAAAAAAGGGCTTATCCAAGGGATCTTTATGATTAAAACTTATGACTTGAGTTAAATATTCTGTCAGAACATAGTCATATAAGGTTTTATTGACAATCTAAAGATCCTACGGATAAGTCTCTCTCTTTTTAAGAGAGAGATTATCCAAAGGGATGCCTTTGGCAGAGTGAG
>JAGUYG010000038.1 GCA_020061465.1 Ignavibacteriales bacterium | reverse complement strand
TTTTCCTCGAGCATTCTAATATACCTCTCTATCGCAAAATAATTCTGTTTACACTTCACAATCATACCGCCGAAAAAAAGGCATTCATTTTATTAGTTCGATGAGCTGCATAGCAGCGAAACATTAGTAGACCAAGATTCTAAAAAACAAAGCCCCATAGGGGCTACACATTTTCTTCGATCATTCTTAGATGCATATCTTTAGTAAAATATTTTTGTTAACATATCTCAGCTATGCGGCTAAAAAAAGTATTTATCTTATTCGTTCGATTAGCTGCGTAGCAGCGACACATTAGTAGATTAAAATACACAAAAGAACAAAGCCCCGTAAGGGTGACATATTTTCCTCAAGCATTTATATAGACTTAAAAATTTTTAAATTATTTATCAGTAATGGTGCAATGCCAATCCAATTTTCAAACAATCCTCAACGAGTTAAACCGCAGGTTTTTTTACTAAATAAACTTGTTTTCTTTTTTGATGAAGATTTTCTAAGTTTTATTAAGCGTCTATAATGCTTTTGTATAAACATCTTACTTATAACTTTTAAGATTAGCAATCTTTCCTTGAATAGATGGATTTCAAAAGTCTTTTGTGTGAAATAAATGGTTTCTATGAATCATGAACAGGGTTCCGCTTAAAAATTCAAAAATGTTAATGCAAAATTAGTCAATAATTTATGAACCAGACAGTAATTGTATAATCGATAAGGGCTGTTCGAAAAATTAGTTCTTTCATTATTTATTAAGACAACACTTTATTCCGATTATGTTAATAGTTTCTCTGTTACTTCATTTAACTTAATGATTATTTATAATAATTTGCAGATGAAATCTGCAAGAGATGTTAACAATATCGCAATGAAAACAAATTTTGACGAAATAAGAAGCAAGTTTGACGACCTGTGGGTAGAGCATGGCTATGGCAACCGTTTCCAGGGTTTTCAGAATTTAATGCGCCTGCGTATTAGAGATGTTCTTCTTGTTTCAAGTCTTTACGATCTATATCTATTCGAAGAAGACGGCAGATTGTATGAATTAATTCGTAATGAATACCAGGGTTTAAATCTCAGCCACTCACCCGAACTCACCCGGGTATCGAGCGGTAAAGAGGCTATTAGGCTTGCCAAAGAAGAAAAACGTTTTGATCTAATCATCACTACTCTTCACATTGAAGATATGCAGGCAGGCAGCTTTGCCCGATTAGTAAAAGAAGCAAAGTTGAATATTCCGATTGTTCTGTTAGCACACGATAATAGAGAGCTAAACACGGTCCTGGCAAGCAAAGATTCCGAGACTTTTGATAAAATATTTATCTGGCAGGGCGATTTTAGAATTATCATTGCAATCATAAAATATTTTGAAGATAGGCTGAACGTAGATCACGATACAAAGATGGTTGGTGTGCAATCGATTATCGTTATAGAAGATAACCTTCGATATTATTCATCCTTTTTACCAATTATCTACACCGAAATCCTAAAGCAATCGCAGCGCTTGATCTCCGAAGGTATAAACTTATCCCATAAGTTTCTGCGGATGCGGGCGCGTCCAAAAATACTTCTCTGTTCCACTTATGAAGAGGCATGGGAATATTATCAAAAATACAAGGAGTTTTTATTAGGCGTTATTTCCGATATAGATTTCCCCCGCAGCGGAATTCAAGACCCCAAAGCAGGAATTAAATTTGCCCGAAACGTAAAAAAGGATCATTCCGACATTCCTATTCTTCTTCTTTCTAATAATGAAGAGAACAAGCAGTTAGCCAATTCGGTAAATGCATCATTTGTTTTGAAGAATTCTCCCCTGCTTTTAAATGAACTGCGTCAATTCATGAATTATTATTTTAGCTTCGGCGATTTTATTTTCCGAACGCCGGAAGGAATTGAAGCAGGTAGAGCAACTGACCTCAAAAGCCTTGAAGACACTATTAAAATAGTTCCCGAAGAGAGTATTCGTTATCATGCCGAGAGAAATCATTTTTCAAATTGGCTTAAAGCGCGTACTGAATTCTGGCTTGCGCATCAATTACGCCCGCGCAAAGTATCCGATTATAATTCCGTAGAAGAATTACGAAAGGATTTGATTTTCCATCTGCGCAGTTACAGACACATGAGGCAAAGGGGCATCATAACCGATTTTTCTAAAGAAACTTTTGATCCGATGAGCAGCTTTGCACGTATAGGAGGAGGATCGCTCGGAGGAAAAGCCCGCGGACTCGGATTCGTAAATACATTAATTAATAATTACAATGTCCGGAATCAATTTGCAAACATAAAAATTTATGTACCGCCTGCAGTAGTATTGGGCACAGATGTGTTCGATCAGTTTGTAGATGAAAATAATTTAAGGGAGTTCGCACTGCATTGCAATGACGACAAAGAAATAACACAGCGCTTTTTAGAAGCGCCAAAGTTCCCTGAAGAAATTCTTGGCGAGCTTGCAGCATTCCTCGATATTTTGCACACACCGTTAGCGGTTAGGTCTTCAAGCTTATTGGAAGATTCGCAGTATCATCCTTTTGCCGGTGTTTATCAAACATACATGCTTCCAAATATTCACCCAAATCCTTTGGTAAGGTTGAACGATCTTTTAAACACAATAAAGCGTGTTTATGCTTCAACATTTTATCAGAGTGCAAAAGATTACATTAAGGTAACCACTTACCGTCTTGAAGAAGAAAAGATGGCGGTAATAATTCAGAAGATGATTGGAGCGCCGCATGGTGAAAGATTTTATCCGGATTTTGCAGGCGTTGCAAAGTCGCATAATTTTTATCCGCTGCCGCCACAAAAATCATCTGACGGTTTAGCGGCAGTCGCTCTCGGTCTGGGTAAAACAGTAGTTGATGGAGGTAACGCTGTTAAGTTTTGTCCAAAGTTTCCGACAGATCTAATTCAATTTTATTCTACAAAAGAAACGCTTAATTCAAGCCAGCGCGAATTTTATTCGCTGCAGTTAAATGTTAGCTCTGACTTCGGCTTTGAAACTCACGATATGCTGCTTAAACAATTTCCGATTGACGTTGCTGAAGCGGACGGCGTATTAAATTATGCCGGTTCTGTTTACTCTCCGCAAGACGATATAATTGTTGACGGTTTATCACGACAGGGAATTCGTGTTGTAACTTTAGGTCCCATTCTTAAGCATAAAATTTTTCCGCTGCCCGAAATTCTTGATCTGTTATTAGATATGGGAACCTGGGGAATGGGAACACCGGTTGAGATTGAGTTTGCAGTTAATATATCAGGCGGCAACGAGAAACCAAAAGAATTTGGGTTGCTCCAGATGCGTCCATTAGTTGTTAGCCGCGAAGCAGAGGAGCTGAATATTGAAATTACAGACAGGAAAAAAATTATTTGTCAGAGCAGTCAAGTACTCGGTAACGGGATTATAAAAGACATTCATGACATTGTGCTTGTAGACAGAGATTTATTTGACAGAGCTAAAAGCCGGGAAGTTGCAAGAGAAGTAAGTGCATTTAACGCACAGCTTATGTCTGAGAGAAGACCGTATCTTTTAATCGGCGTCGGCAGATGGGGAACACTCGACCCCTGGCTCGGAATACCGGTAACGTGGGATCAGATTGCAGGAGCCAAAGCAATTGTTGAAGCAGGATTTAAAGAACTTTCCATCGAGCCTTCTCAAGGTTCTCACTTCTTCCAAAACCTTACATCTTTTATGGTTGGCTACTTTACTATTGCCATGAGAAGAGGAAGTGGTTACATGGATTGGGATTGGCTGCTCAAGCAGAATCCGTTGGAATCTAAATCATTTACAAAGCTGCTTAGGTTTGACAAACCGCTGCAGATTATAATGAACGGACATCAAAATAAAGGCATTATTTTAAAACCAGGAATTGATATAAGTGAACGACGATAAAGAAAAACGAAAAAAAGTTTTTGACTCATGTCCGCATTGCGGACAAAAGCTAAGCCCCTGGCAGCAGGTTCTCCTCAGCGTTGACCGCGCTTTAACCTGCAAAAATTGCTGGTACAGAATCATACTCGAGCCCCCCGGAAACGCAGACGATCAATTAAAGAAACCTAACAGCGATAAAAAGTTTGAGGATTAATAAAATGAAATCATATAATTCTTTTTTGGTTGCACAGCAGCAAATTCTTGACGCCGCTAAGCTGCTTAATCTCGATGAGGCAACAGTCGATCTGCTTAAACTGCCACAAAGAGAGTTTAACTTTACTCTCCACGTCAAAATGGATAGCGGCAAAACACAAATTTTTCAGGCATATAGAATTCAGTACAATTTTGCGCGGGGACCCGCAAAAGGAGGAATAAGATTTCATCCTGATGAGACTGTGGATACAATTCGTGCTCTTGCGTGCTGGATGACATGGAAAACTGCCGTTGTAGATATTCCTCTTGGCGGCGCTAAAGGAGGAATTTGCTGCAACCCGAAATCAATGGCGATGAGAGAGTTAGAGAATCTCTCGCGTGAATACGTCCGTGCAATTGCACCGTTCATAGGAGTTGATAAGGATATTCCTGCACCGGATGTTTATACAAATCCTCAAACCATGGCTTGGATGATGGATGAATATGAAACGATTGTTTATCATCATCATCCCGGTGCATTTACAGATAAGCCGATACAGATAGGGGGAACCGAAGGCAGACGCGATGCAACCGCCCGCGGCGGAGTTATCACCGTAAGAGAAGCTTGTAAAAAATTAAACATCGATCCAACAGGACGTTTTGCCATTCAAGGTTTCGGAAATGCAGGGCAGCGTGCTGCATTGCTTCATCAAGAAATTTTAGGTGGAGGAAAATTAATAGCAGTCAGCGATTCCCGCGGTGCAATTTTTAATGAAGCCGGATTCGATGTGAAAGAATTAGTAATGCACAAATTAAAAACAGGCAGTGTATTGAATTTTCCCGCCGCAAAGGTTATCCCGCATGATGAGCTGCTTGAGTTGGATGTTGAAGTTCTTTATCCGGCGGCTCTTGAAAATGCAATTTCCGATAAGAATGCAAATAATATTAAAGCTAAAATTGTATGTGAGCTGGCTAATGGTCCTACAACACCTGATGCAGATTTAATACTAAGTCAAAGAGGAATCCATGTAATACCCGACATACTTGCAAGCGCCGGCGGTGTAACTGTTTCTTACCTGGAAATGGTTCAGGACAAGTACTCTTTTTTTTGGGATGAAAATATTATTCATAAAACGGTAGATCAAAAATTAACCAAAGCTTATCATCGGGTTCATGAAGCCGTAAAAGAAAAGAATGTTCACCCACGGTTAGGTGCAATGGTGGTAGGAGTAGCCCGCGTTGCCGAAGCATGCAAACTGAGAGGATGGGTGTAGGAATAAGTCTGAACCGGGATTAAAAGAATTACAAGATTATTGGGGTTAAATAAATTTTAAAAATTCTATCCGTTAACTTGGTACGGGATTTATTTTCATACAGCGTTCTTTTAAAAAAATCGTGATAATTCTTTAATCCGGTGAATACCGTTTCAAATGATAAATTGTAGAGTTGCAATGGCAGGTCACTTAGCAGCGAGTTTGCGAAAAGGTTCAAGTGTAAGATTGAGTTAAAAGATGGTTTTACAATAATGTGAGGTAATCTTTTAGCGATCTCTTGTTTGTTGTTGATAAATTTCTTGAGAAAAACAATTAAGTAATTAAGTTTGTTAGAGTATGAACTTTAAATAAATTAAACTTATCGGATTATAAATGAGTAAAGAGGATATCTTTAAAAAATTAGCCGCCTTGCTTCGTGATAGAGGAGCGATAAAAATTGCCGTTTTTGGCTCTTATATCAAAGGGAAAGAACAACCCGGCAGCGACATAGATGTTATTGTAGAATTTTCTCAAAGAAAAAGCCTTCTCGACCTCGTCGAAATTGAAAGAGAAGTATCAGACGCCTTAGGAATAAAAATAGATTTACTTACAGAAAAATCTATAAGTCCCTATATAATTGATTCAATCAAAAGAGAAATGAGGGTAATTTACTCTTGAAAGATGAAGATAAAGTATATTTGCATCACATTATGGATGCTGTATTAAGCATTGAAAAATATGCAAAAGGATTTAGTTACAAGAAGTTCTTAAAAAATCGTCTCGTACAGGATGGAGTAATTAGGCAAATCGAAATAATAAGAGAAGCTACTAAAAGATTATCTCTAGAAATGAGGGAAAAAAGTCAGGATATCCAATGGAGGAACATAGCAGGAATGAGAGACAAGTTAATCCATGATTATATGGGTGTTGATATAGATGCAGTTTGGGATACAGTTAAGAAAGATATTCTTGATTTGAAGGCAAAATTGAAAAATTTTATTTAATACTTGCGTTAGCATACCTTTAGCGAATAACATAAAGGTTATTGAGGTTGGAGTGGTATCAGCCTCGGTTGAGCCTAGTCTGACAAGTGCCCCGTCTTTATAACCTTATAATATATCACACCTAATCAGTTGCATAATGTCAGTTACTAACTGAAGTTACGCAACGATGAAAGATGACATCTTTTTAATAAGAAAATCAACTTTCTGTTTCTAGATAAAATTATCATCTATTTCTAATTTTCTTCAAAAATAAAGATGTCGTCTTTTCGCTACTTGGTTTTTGCGTAATTTCAGTTACTAATTAAAAATCTTGTGTTTTGTCTACGGAAATAACCCTAACGACAAATACGTTGCTGCTATTTTATCAATTGCATTTACAAAAGCTGCCGTTCGGTAATCGGGAATGTTTTTATTGCTGAGGAATTTTTCTCTCATTTCATGATAAGCTTGTATCATCGTTCCTTCCAGTCCGGAATTAACAATATCAGCCTCCTCGGCTCCATGAAGAATAATTCTTTTAGATTCGGAACTCAAATTCGTTCCAATGGCAGCCTCGATTGAATCAATTAAAGTTTTATTAACCAGCTCTTTATATCTTTTTTCGAGTCTGCCAAACCTTACATGCGATAAATTTTTCAGCCATTCAAAATAGGATACTGTTACACCGCCTGCGTTCAGATATAAATCCGGAAGAATTAATACGCCTCTTTTCTCCAATATTTTTTCTGCTTCGGGTGTAACCGGACCGTTGGCAGCTTCCGCAATTATCTTTGCTTTTATCCTTTTCGCATTTTCCGAATTTATTTGATTCTCAAGAGCAGCCGGGACAAGTATATCACACTCTAATTCCAGAGCTTGAGAAGATTTCTTAATGTTCTTTGCTTTTTTAAAATTAAGAATCGAGCCGCTTTCTTTTCGATACTTAAAAACCTCATCTACATCCAAACCTTTGGGATCGTAAATTGCCCCTTCAATCTCTGCAATAGAAATTATTACTGCATCTCCTTCCTGTAAATATTTTGCAGAGTGATAACCAACATTCCCCAATCCTTGAACGACTACTGATTTTCCTTCCAACCCTGCCGTTAGCCTAATTTTTTTCATATCCTCCGCTACGCTAACAGCTTCACGCAGTCCATAAAACACACCTCTGCCTGTTGCTTCGGTACGCCCTCTAATACCGCCAAGATGAATTGGTTTACCGGTAACACAAGCTGCAGCATCAATTGCACCGGGGTTGAACGCCGAATATGTATCTAATATCCAGGCCATCTCCCGTGCGCCGGTTCCGTAATCGGGGGCTGGAACATCGAGACCGGGACCAATAAAATTTTTCTTAATCAACTCGGCAGTATACCGTCTTGTAATGTGTTCTAGTTCAACTTCGGTGTATTGTTTAGGGTCTATCTTCACTCCTCCTTTTGCTCCTCCGAAAGGCACATCAACCACTGCACACTTAAAAGTCATCAATGCTGCCAAAGCTTTTACTTCATCCTGAGTTACTGCAAGGCTGTAGCGAATACCGCCTTTTACAGGCAGCTTGTGATGACTGTGCTGCACTCTGTATGCTAGTATAACTTCAATTTTATCTCCCCTTCTAATAGGAAAACGCATTCTGTAAAGACTATTGCATGCCTGAATTTGGTCTAAAAGTCCTTTAGGATGTTTGGTGAATTTTGCAGCTCTATCAAAATAATCTATCACATCCTGATAAAAGCTGTGTTCTCTTTTTGCATTTATTTTGTTGTTGGTTGGCATAACGGCTCCTATATTAAATTCCCTCATTTCAATGAGGCATTAAATTAATTATATTGTGCCGGATTAAAATTCATTACTAAAAAATTATACATTTAATATTGTTAAGGCAAGCTTTTTCTTCAAGTTTCAATTGAAATCGCACTATGGAACAATTCGCGATAATAAAAGATATAGTAATAATCCTTCTCGTTTCGATTCCGATTATTTTCATTTTCAAAAAGTTGAATATACCAAGCATAGTCGGATTTTTAATTGCAGGAATGATTATCGGTCCGTTCGGCTTTCAGCTAATAACCGAAGTTAAACAAATTGAAGTGATGGCTGAAGTTGGTGTTATTCTTCTATTGTTTACAATCGGTCTCGAAGTTTCCATCGGCAACTTAATGAAAATGAAAAGACTAATGCTCTTTGCAGGCGGGCTTCAAATTCTAATTACCACCGCTGCGGCAGCAATAATTTTTTCAATGCTTGGATTGCCTGTATCGCGAAGCATCTACTTAGGAATGTTAATAAGCTTATCCAGTACCGCTATCGTATTGAAATTATTAGCGGATAGAAACGAACTCGAAGCGCCCCACGGAAGACTCGGAATGGGAATATTGATTTTTCAAGACCTTGCGATAGTACCGATGTTCCTCTTATTACCTATACTAGGAGCCGGTCCTGAAGTAACTCTATCCGAAATATTACTGCAATTATTATTTGCATTCGGCGCAGTTGCGGTTATTATAACCTTAGCCAAATTCTTAATGCCTAAAATTTTATATCAATTAGCAAAGCTGAGAATAAGAGAAGCTTTTACAGTTGGAATTATCCTTTTGCTGTTAGGTACGGCTTATCTTACTCACTCAATAGGGCTTTCATTTGCTTTAGGTGCTTTTATAGCTGGACTTATAGTTTCAGAATCCGAGTTCAGCTATCAGGTAGTTGCCGAAGTGCTGCCTTTAAAAGATGCATTCAATAGTATATTTTTCGTATCAATAGGGCTGCTGCTGAATATTCATTTTGTAGTTATTCATCCCGGTATGCTGGCTTTAATTACCCTGCTGGTAATATTATTGAAAGCTTTAATCATCGTCTCAATTATAAGGTTCATGAATTATCCTTTCCGCATTGCTATACTTACCGGATTAGGCTTGGCGCAAGTGGGAGAATTTTCATTCATACTTTCACAAGCGGGAATAAAATTCGGTCTGTTGAATTTCGAAATGTTTAATGCTTTTCTTGCTTCATCAATTTTTACTATGGTACTTACGCCATTTCTTGTGCAATTAACTCCGGCGATATTAAACAAATTCGCGTTATCTGAACAGGCAAAAAGCGATGAGATTCCGGCAAAAGAAAAAGCGATTGAAGACCATGTAATTATTGTAGGCTTTGGATTGAACGGCAAAAATTTAGCACGTGTTTTGAAAGAAACCGGAATACAGTATATCGTTATTGAATTGAATCCCGATACCGTTAGAAGAGAATCGGCAAAAGGCGAAAAAATTATTTTCGGCGATATAACAAAAGATGAAATATTACACCATACGAATATTCAAAAGGCAAATGTAATTGTATTCGCAATATCGGATCCGCAATCAACGCGTATAGGTTTGCAGTTAGCTAAAAGATTAAATCCGTCGGTCCACGCAATAGTAAGAACCCGTTATACCAGCGAGATTGAGGATTTAATGGCAATCGGCGCCGATGTTGTTATTCCGGAAGAATTTGAGACATCACTACAGATTTTCAACAAGGTGCTGGAAAAGTACCACATCCCTCTTAACGTAATAATGAAGCAGGTATCAATTCTTCGCGGAGAATCTTACAGCTTAATGGTGAAGGAAGCTACCAACATCCAGCAATCTTTTGTTCACTTAAATGAAATATTGGCTGCGGGATTGACAGAAACTTACTACCTTAATTCGGATAATCTTCATTTGGATAAGACGCTTAGTGAACTTAATCTGCGTGCTAAAACCGATGCGACTATAATTGCAATTGTAAGAAACGGTACTACAATTTCAAATCCTTCAGGGAAAGAAAAAATACTTGGTGGAGATACTCTGGTAATTACAGGCACTCACAATGCTGTGGATAAAGCTTTTGAGTATCTTGACGGGAAATGAAATTTGTTGATTCCATCTTGTATCCCAAATTAATAAATCTGGGCAATGGTTCAGATGCAGGGCACACATAATTGATTTAAAATTTCCAATTATATGAACACGATAACATCCAATCCTAACCATTGAGACGGGGCATGCCCAGTCTCTACAACAATCGATTCGGAATGATGAATTTTTCGTAATAGCAATTTCATCATGCTAACGAACTAATATCATCTTTTTGGTTTGATGAAATCCGCCCGCGGAAATGGAATAAAAATATATTCCGCTTGGTAATGAATTAGCATCAAACTGAATCTTGTAATTTCCGGCGGGTTTTTCTTCGTTCACAAGCAGCTCTATTTCCTTCCCTAAAACATCGTAAACTTTTAAAGTAACAAATTCACTTTCCGCAATCGAAAAGGATATTGTTGTAGCCGGATTAAATGGATTGGGAAAATTCTGTAAGAGCATATATCCTTGCGGATGGATTTTATCTTCTTCATTTACATATGTGGTTTGTGCGTAATGAACTTCCACCCTATGGGTTAAGAAATGCATATCGAAACCGTCAGGATTATAAACATTGATTACGCCAACTCCGGGTTCCCAATTGTCATTTATCCAGTACTCATAAATGCCGTTCAGAAAATAATTTTCATTATTGTATGAATACATGTATCGTTCGGAGGTGTTCCATTGTTTATTCTGCAATAGTTCAATCACACCGGTTGTTTGCGGCTGAAATTGACTGTAAGTAAATAATATTCTGATGTAGTTATTCCACGAATTTCCTTCCCAAAGATTTGCTAACACGGTGGTCAACTGCCAATTGTCGTCATATTCAAAAATGCTCAACCAATAATTTTGCCAGTCATTTCCATCCCAAATTTTCAGAGTGCCGAAAGCCATCAATCCGTTTGGATTATATTCCCGCATACTTTTGGAAGAATTAACCCAAGCCGAATCGACCCATCTTTGCGATGTTGAAATCCATAAGTTGTCTTGTGAGTCATATTCATTACTTATCTTTAAGTCATCCACCCACATGCCTTCATTTTTGAACTGAATCAGATGCAAAACTAATTTTCCGTTGTCATCGTAGGTAAAACTCTCTTTAATAAAACTTTCCCAATTGCTGTTAGACCATGATTCATGTAAAGTTTGAATGACATTACCTGAAGAATCGTATGTATAAATCACTCGTAAGCTATTCTCCCACAAATTGTTTGTTCTGAAAAAGATGGTGAATGAATGAATTTGTCCATTCTGATTATACTCAAATGTAACTTTGCCTTTTGAATCTGGTGGAGTTCCATAAATGATGCTGTCAATCATTACTGAAGTTGATGATGATGTTAACTTTTGAATATAAGCAGTTTTGTTCAATCCATGTAACAAATTAAACCCGACGGTTTGAGTTAATGAATGCGGAAGTAGTGCACGCGAATAATTCTGTATGAAATAATTTTTATTTGCTTCTTGTGGATTAGATGTCGTGACTAATAAAAGCAAAAACCATACAAAATGGAAATTATTAAGTTTAGTCATTAAGATGATGCTTTGCATAAATTAAACATTAAAAAGATATACCTGCTAAAAAATGATGAGTATTAATTATCTCACTGTCATATTTATAGAAATACCGCAGCTCTAAATTTATTCTATTAGTCAAGTGATAAATTGTTCCGATTCCAACATTGATACCTATAGAATTATCCGGAAGTGTTTCGCTTTGTTTTACTTTGAATTCATCCGGCACTTCTTCTAATGAATTATAAGACCACGTACGTCCGGACGAGTGATAAATTCTTGACTCAATAATATTGTAGCCTGCATCAAGCATTAAGTATGGAGAAAGAACCTCATTCTTATAAACGTATTGTATGCCTAATGCCAGCGGAAAAACATCATATCCTTTTTCATCCACATTATACTCAGTTGCAAAATAATATTGCGTACCTTCAATAACACCGCTTCCGTAAGATCTAACGATATACGATTCACCTTTGTATGATTTATGATAGCCAAGAGAAAACCTCAAGTTAAAATCTGAAATTAAATTGGTTTTAAGCTCAAGCAGCAAATCACCGCCGGTGCTTGAACCGGCATTTAGATTAATACCGCTGTAAACGCCGTAATCAAAATTAGAAAATGGAGATGAATTATCTTTTATCTGTGCATAGTTAAAATTGAAGATGAATAAGAAGGGAAGAACAAATAATTTCTTCATTTTAGTCTCTGTGTAAATAATATTACTTTTATAATTATCATATCTGTCCAAAATAAATTTAACTCTCTCTAATCTCTCTCTTAAAAAGAGAGAGACTTATTGTCAATAAAACCTTATATGACTATGTTCTGACAGAATATTTAATACAAGTCATAAGTTTTAATAAGCCCTTCTCTTTTTAAGAGAAGGGTTGGGATGAGTTCCATTGTAGTGTAAAAACAATGTAATATTTTAATTATTCACAATAAAATTTCTTTAACAAAATTAATTTGGGCAGTACTGATAATTATATGGAAAAGCTGATTTCCAAATTGGTCGGTTTTAAATTATCATTTAGATTTATTTTTAATTGAACAGAATGATTATCGATTTGATCAATTTGAATACTCCCAGTTTCTAATTTTAATTCTATCAATTATTCTAAATAATTACAAGTGATGTTTTTTTTCCCTTTAAATCTTTCTGAAGCCTTGAACAGAGAAAAGAAGAAATTACTCCATCAAGACTTTACAGTACGACAAAAATAACGTTTACATAATCATTGCAATAAAATCATTTTCTTCGAAACAGAAAAACTATTTGCTTGTAATTTATAGATATAAATTCCGCTTGTGAGACTTGATCCCTTTTGAGAGAGCACGCTTCCGTCAAACTTTATTTCATAACTTCCGGCTTCTTGTTCTTCATTTACAAGAGTAATTATTTCTCTTCCAAGCATATCAAAGACTTTCAGTTTAACCGATACGCTCGAAGGTAAAGTATATTTAATAACCGTAAACGGATTAAACGGATTAGGATAATTTTGATAGAGTATAAATTTTTGCGGCAGCGATTTTTCATCAACTTTCACAACGTTTCCTTTAATCCAATTTATTGCAGCTTTAACCATCGTGTCGTCATTGTTGCGCACATCATCGGGTGTAAGCCAAACCGGCGAGTCCGTTCTAAGCTCGGTCCTTGTTAAATACTCCTCCGGCTTAGAGTCAATTGAACCGTTAAGCCAGGCAAAATCTACATTCCACCCTTCATCATGTAATTTGAAGCTCCATGCCGACGCAAATGAGCCTGAGGATGTTTTACCGAATACGCGTGCATGGGGATGTTCCATCAAGCGTAATGCAACAAAATCTCCCGCACTAAAAGCGCCCGGACCTAACAGCACTGCAATCGGTTTATCGTAATAAGTTGATTGATTTGGTGACAAATTAAATTCATTCCATCTTTCCAATTGGAATCGGTTATTGGGATTGCTTCTCTTCGACAAAATTAAATTTTCCACTTCTGAATTAAATAACAATGATAAACCTGAATCTGCATGACTAACTATTCCTCCGGTGTTGTATCTAAAATCTATTATCAAACCTTCTGTTTTAAGTTTCATTAAGACATCTACGGCATTTTTGAAAAGAGCAAACGGTCTTCCTTTCAGCCAGCTCCAGACATAAATGTAACCAATGTTTGTTCCGTCAACTATTCCCCAGCTTATGTATTCGTTATTTCTGTAATTAGGAAAAGAGACACCGTTGACGGGTAATTGTTCTGTAGAATAAATATCATTATTAAAATTGGTCAGAAGGTCAGTAGGTAAATGTAATGTATCTTCCGAAGAATATTTTACTAAATCGATAGTATTGAACAGATGCCAATTAAGCCCGGCGCTCATAAGCCACGAGTGAGCGAAAGCTGTTTCATTCGCTCCCCATCTGAAATGTCCGCTGTCATTAACGGCAATCGGCAATTCGGCATCGAGTAATTCTCTATAAAGAATTTTCCATGGTATATCTTCGTATCCGATAATTTTGTCGCCTCTTTCTAAACCTAACGGATGATTATCGACAACTTGATAAACTAACAGCGTGCTGTCGGGAAGCGGTGTAAGTGCAGCACCGAAGCGGCTGTTATCTCCCCACCCTCCGCAAAAAATTAACGGAACATCCTTTACCGCCACTGTTAATTTATTTACTTCATCGTTATAAAAGATTGTGTGAGTCTCGCGAAGGTTAATTGCAAAATGATTTAATATTGCTGCGAATCTTCCCTGGCTGGCGCCATTTTCAATTTCAGCCCGATAAAATTTTTTAAATAGATCAATATTGAAATTAAGATTCTGAAAGCAGGCGAAGCGCTCGTTCACTGCGTTCCAAACGGTATCGAAGATTTCCAATTTCTTTTCTGTTGAAGGACCTTCCCCCCAAATTGAATCAATGGCAGTTTTCCATTTTAACTTTTTTTCTTCAATTAATTTTTGTGATGAGAAGCGGTCGCCGGCTTCTTGTGCATTCTGCACTGAAGCGGAAATAATCAAAAGAATAAACAATAAGCTTCTACTTAAATAATTCATGACGGATAAATGAGATTTTATTTTGAATCTTTATGCTAATAGTAAGAAAGAAATTGATGTTAAGAAAGTAAAATTTATTTGCATCAGAAATACTGTAAATTTATTTAGGAGTAAGATTTGTTTTTTTAAAGCATGGTTTTATAAGCTTACAATATTCGCTGCCATTGCAGAGTGAATATTCAAAAAGCTCGGAGATGTTTACTGAGGAGAAATGGATCGAGAATTCATGGAAGGTGAATTATTTGATAAAACTCGGAATTGGTGTTAGAGCAGAATTGTAATTTGAAAAATATTCTACTGTTCATACATGTAGAGACGTCCAGTCGGAACGATCCTTTGGACAGGGCGTCTCTACTTTAATTACCACTCGACAATTTGCTGAGTGCCTAAACCGGGACCTAACAGCATAGCATTAATAAAAATCCTTCCCGTTCCATAAAAATATGAACGGAAATTTACTTCATCTGCAAATAGAATTAATTGTCCTTTTCCTAACGATTCTCTCGTGGCATAGGCAGTATTCTCCCAACGCTTCTTAGCCTCGGGCCAAATTAGACCGGATAATCTCAATTTATCTGCACTTGTAAGTCTTCCGGCTGTCTCCACCGGTCTTTTTGAAAGAAATGCGTTATGAGTATAAAAGATTGCAGGTACTTTATCGCTCAAACCAAAATTCAGCCAGTGTTCTTCATTCAAATCTATTCTGAAGATAGAGCCTCGCGGCATAAATCTTCGTTGAAATTCATCTAACTGCTGCAATTCGGTTAATTCCCCTTTGCTTAATTCTTTAACTGCTTTCTCCGTTTTTTCAGTCTGCAGAGTTTCCTTTCCTTCCCAAATTGTTAAACTATCAAGCGAATATTTCCCAATAGCTTGCTCAAGCTTAAGTGCATGTTCATAAGTTTTCAGATCTTTTAACGCTTGTCTTTTCAATCTAACTGAACTAAACCCTGTTGAAGTATCGGCAAGAAAGGCTGCCGCTCCTCCGATTGCTATTAATGTTCCACCGTTCGAAACCCAATCTTTTAATTTCTTTACACCGTCTTTTCCGAAAATTCTTTCTCCCGAAAACAAAGAAGGAAGAACTAAGACATTATATTTTCTTAGATCGACTCCGGAAAAATAATCGTGATTTATTATTGAATATTTCATTTTTACTTCATTGTCGAGCATATACCACAATGAACCAAAGCTTCCTGAACTAATTGCAGGACCTGTTAAGATTGCTGTTTTAGGTGCCGCAAGCAAGCGAAACTCATTCCCTCCTAAATCTGGTCCGTCTTCACTCAATGCTGTATTCACACCAACAATTTGCACTCCGGCTTCACTTGCTATTTTTTCTAATTCGCTCAGCTTAAGATTAGGATTTTCATTCCTTCTGATTAGCAATGTTCCTCGCTGAAACGATTGCCCTCCTATCTTAAACGGTTTTAGTGCCGATCGAACATTATAACCCGACTCAAATAATTTTATTAATGCATCAATTGCTTTGTCTTCATGATAGTCAATCAAATATCCGAAAGAAGCATTTGAATTTATTACACTGCCGGCAGGTTTGGATATCTCAGTCACTAATTTCATTTCAACTTTAGGCATTTCTTTAGATGAATAAGCATCCAATCCATAAGCCATCAGCATCGACCATGAACTTATCTCATACATGCGGGTACCTTCACCTTTTTCTAAGGATTCTCTTTCCCATTTAAGGAACGAGTTTGTCATTCGTGGATCGAATTCAAGAATTGCATTAATTAAATGTCTCATCGGTTGATCCAGCCGAATAATGAAGCTTCCTTTAGAGAAATTTTTCTGAGCGGGTTTCGAATCCCAATAACTGCTTGCGCCGCTCAAGGTGAAATCAGACTCTGCACGATGAACTTCTATCCCCTGCAATAAGAGTTTGCCTATTAACCTTTCTGCTCTTGACAAATTTTTACCCGGATCTATTACATAAGCCATTACATCTTTACCGCGCTGAGGTGCTGTTGCATCTTTATTAATCTGATAATAACTGTTCAACAAAGCCTTACGATTTTCCGCTGCAGTTGTAAGATTAGCTAAAGAACTAGTAAACTGTTTATGCACTGCTTCTCTGAAAGATAACGTAGTTCCGTCTTGTCTTTTAACGATTGAACCATCTGTGGATGCTTGCTCATAAAGGATACTCAGTGTTCCTGTAAATCCGGGCCATGAACTGCCGTAACCCGGGTACCATTCGTCAAGCCATTCTCTTGTATAATAGCTCCAGCCGTATTTGTCAAATGCTCTTGCCTGTCCGGAAGCAAACACATTCCACCATTGCTTTATCAAAGGGCTAAGGTTGGGATTGAATGGCTCTCTAGGAGGATTGAAAAGATAAGTATCGAGCGAGCCCATTTCATGCGCATCTACTACAAGCTGCGGTTTCCATTCAAGCACTGCTTTTACACGCTCGCGGCTTTCGGGGTGAGCCAGAATAAACCAATCGCGGTTAAGATCGAATAAGTAATGATTCGTTCTTCCCCAGGGCCAAACACCTTTATGCTGAATGCTTTGAACATCGGAATTAGGAAAATGACTCTTCCATTGTTCCATCTGCGCAAGATATCTTTCTCTGCCGTCGGGATTTTCCATCGGATAAATTCCGATTATTAATTCTTTCAGCAATTTATTTGTTAATGTATCAATACTTGCAGCTAACTGATATGCAAGCTGAACAGAGGCATCGGTGCCTGATAGTTCATCGCCATGTATGCTGTACATCATCATCGCAGAGCCGGGAGTAGATTCAATGATTTTTTGTGCTTCGGCATCCGCAGTTAATTTGCGAACATCGGATAACTTTGCAAGATTTATTTTAATTTCGTCAAGCTTTAAAATATTTTCAGGTGAGCTTATCATTAAATAGAATAGTTTTCGTCCTTCATAAGTTTGACCGGATTCAATTATCCTTACTCGTTCCGATTTATCTGCCAGAGTGTTAAAGTAAAGATATACATCTGAATATCTTACCGGTTTCTCCCCAATTTCAAAACCGATTACCGATGCCGGTGTTGGAATTTTTTCATCATAAATCCCGTTAGGATAAAACGGGATCTCATTGATTTGAGAGTTTATTGTTCCGGTGATCAACAGAGTAATAAAAATAATTACGCTAAATACGAAGTTAGCCGAAAAGTTTATATTGTACCGTTGCATGATTTATTTACCTCATTTTAATTTCAGGAAAGAATTTCTTAAAGAATGCCTCTGTACTTTAATGAACCTAAGCGATTAAAATGCATTTGTAATAAGTTGGTTGTTTTAGTATTAAATCTCTTTTTCAGAAAAAGTCATTTCAATTCCCCGATGTCGAAGATCATTGAGAACTTTATTATAACATTCTTCATTTTCACCTATAAACTCCGGCGGACAAATTCCTTTTCTGTTAAATTTTTCATTTAGTATCAATCTTGCGGCGGCAGTGCAAGTGAAACCCGTAGTTCGTGCCATAGAGGAGAGATTTTTTCGTTCATCATACTTATCATATAAATCGAAAATTATTTGTTTTTTCTTTTGCTTATCATTTCCTTCAATAATCAATCTTAACACGGTAAATTCGGGTTCATTTTCATCTAAATGCCAAAGCGGGAATAAAAGTTTAGAGGTAAAATCGATCGGTTTAATTTTTTGTCCACCAATTTCCATTGGCTCTTTATTGAAGAAACCCGCTTCACGCAGTACTCTCATGTATTCTATATGACCCGGATAACGCAGTGTTTTCTCAATCATGTTAGGAATTTTCATGGTGGTAATTAACGAACGTAATCCATCTGTATTGAAAGCTTCTAATTTGCCAATAGATTTAAATTCAATTAATTCCGGTTCTGATAGAGCGGGTTTTACAACCATATTGCCGTTTTCAACTATTCTCGCGGGACGGGTATATTCCTCAATTACATCCGACGGAGAGAAAGGCGCTTTATATTCGAAGGGCCATTCTCTTTCAACAGGTAAACCTCCCACATAACACTTGAACGAATCTATCTTCATCTTCGAGTTAAAATATCCAATTATAATATTACTCAGCCCGGGAGCTACACCGCAGTCCACCACAGCCGTTACTTTATTCTGTTTTGCTAATGAATCAAGCTCAAAAGGATCTTCCCCGAAGAAAGAGATATCGACAACATCTTTTTTCAATTGAATTATGTTCTTCAATGTTTGAAATCCTAAAAAGCCCGGAACTGCCCCGATGATTAAATCAGCATCAGAAAGGAATTTAGAAGTTCTTTCCCAATCGGTCACGCTGCTTAAAATAGTTTCTACAGGATAGAGTGATTTAAGTCTATCTAGTTTTTTCCGGTCGACATCAACAGCGAGGACGGAATAATCTTTACATAAATCTGCTGCAATTGTTTTACCGATTAGACCTGCACCAAGTAATACAACTTTTTTCACTAAACATTCCTCCTCATTACTGCAATGCAAAGAAATTGTTTACAAGTTGAACGAACTTTTCCATCTCACAACCTGGAGCTAAATGCCCGCAGTCATTTTTAAATTGGTATAATTCCGCATTAAGTATCTCAGCAAACTCAACAGACGGGGTTGGATTAACCATGTGATCTTGAGTTCCAACAATAATAAGTATTTTTGCACGTACAGCCGATGCCGCTTCCTTAAGCGAACCGTTAAATGATTTTGTTATGTCGTGGTTCATCATTGCTTTTAATTGTGATTTCCAATCATCGGAATTAAATATTTTAGTATAGTTATCATAAATGGTATTGATGAACTCATCGAATTCATGCGGGGCGGTTTTACTAATGCGGTAGGAAGGTGTTTGAAGTGCATAGTTGTGTAAACCTGCGATTGCTTTTAATAACTCTTTTTCATCGGAAGGGCATGCTTTCGCCAAATCGATTATGTTTAATTCGGTTTGCCATAGTAGCTTATCATAGGAAGTTAGGAATGGAGTTCCCACATACGATACCGCCCTTTCCATGAAATCGGGATAAGTTACAATCCATTGCATCACCTGCATGCCTCCCATTGAACCGCCGATCATTCCGTATATTTTTTTGAATCCGAACACTTCTGTTAAAAGTTGATACTGACTGTTCACCATATCGAGAATTGTTATCTCAGGAAATATCTCTCCGGCTTGGTCTTTACTGTTTGACGGTGAAGAAGAAATGCCATTCCCTAAAGCATCTACGGTAATAACGTAAAATTTTGTGTTGTCGGCAATTTTACCTTGACCTACATGATTGGCTAAACTTTCAGATTTGCCTCCAAACCATGTGGGAAACAAAATGACGTTAGATTTCTCTTCATTCAACGTTCCGAATGTTCTGTAACCGAGTTTACAGTCTTTAATCACCTCCCCGCTTACCAAACGAAATTCTCCTAAATCGGCAAATTGTTGCGTTGACTGTGCAATTAATTCTAATGAAAAAAGGAAAATTAAGATTAATAAATAGTGTGATACTTTCATGGAAATCCCCGGCTAAATTTTAAAATACTCTGATTCTAATCTATCAGTTTATTTCATTTTTTGCTAATGGTTTAGAGAGTTTTGAGGTGAGAATAATTGAATCTGTATCAAACTAACAATCAGAACTAAGAGATTATTAGCACTGTAAAAATTTCTTTCTCATCGAGCAAAGATTCATTGGATATTTTGGAAATTGATATTGAGTTTTAATACCTAAAATCCGGAAATACTCCATATCAAGCTAAATGCTTTTCTTTCTTGCGAAACAACTTTCTATATTTTAATCGAATTGACTCTAATGATTTTCTAAATTTTGATGGTGACTCTTGATACTCTTTGCTCAATTTTTCCCGCTGCTCACGCATAAATTTTACGGCATCGGGTATATTTTCATTTTTATCAATCATATATCATCTCCATTGGGCTTCTTATTTCTAATAACGAATATCCGCTTTTTAAATTTACTGAATTATACAAACGGATTCTCTTGAGATTAACTATATGCTGAAAATTCCAACTAACTAATACATCAACTTTATTAATTGTTGCTATGGCAATGTGCACAGCATCGGCAAAATATTTCATCGTAACCACTTTTTCACTAATATATGTCAGTGCAAGTTTTTCTGCTTCTTCAGTTAGTTGAACTAATTCTGCATTCACTTTCATTACTCGTTCGGACAATTTACGGATTACTTCAGGTGCTTTCTCTAACTCACGTAACGTAATATCAGAAATGACGGCAATTTCTTCGCCATTTAGTATTCTTTTTATAAGCTTAACAGTCCATTCAGAGAATTCATTCTCAAAATAACCGCCAAAAATTGATGTACCAAGGTATAATCTCATATTTTAATCAACTACTTTGCTTTTCAGCATTGTCAGGTTATATAAATAACAATTTTCTAATTCTATGCTACTAGTTCTCTAAAACTTAAGAAAATGTTGGGCATGGAAACAGGACATCAGCATCTGCCCGTATAAAACTTAAATAAATTTTATTAGGCGGTCAAGCAAACAAAATTGAAAGTGTTGATTTAATGGCAATTCATTTATTAATTCAAAGTATCGCCTGATATTCATTGAAAATATCAGCGGCTTATTTTATTTTCCATATGAGAATATAACACCTTAAACCGTCCTCATATTTTTCGCGGCTTAAGACGTATGGCACAAAGGATTGAGAAACAATTCTAAACATTAACCATACATGAAAGGGAAAGCCATGAAAACTTTCGTATTACTAACAAAACTTTCTCCGGAAATTTCCAGACAAATGAAAGACAGGGCAAAACTTGGCAGGCAATGGCTTGATCAGGTAAAGGAAAAATGTCCCGAAGTAAAATTCATCGAGCATTATGCGCTCCTCGGTGCATACGACTTCTTAGATATTTACGAAGCACCTGATGAAGAAAGTGCTGCAAAAGTGTCTATGATAAGTCTGCTAAACGGCGCTTTTCAAGCGGAGAGCTTGATTGCAATTCCTTATAAAAGGTTTTTAGAACTAACTGCAGAAATTTAACTCATATTTATTAACATTTTGTTGAGGAGGTTAATATGCCGGCTCAAAAGATCAAAGAATTTCTGAACGAAAACGGAATTAAGTACGTTACAATTACACATTCTCCCGCTTATACTGCACAGGAGATTGCAGCCATGGCTCACATTCCAGGAAAAGAGATGGCTAAAACAGTGCTCGTAAAAATCGACGGCAAAATGGTAATGACGGTATTACCCGCTTCGGATAAAGTTGATTTAGATGCTCTCAAAGAAGCAACAGCAGCGGAAAGTGTTCGTCTTGCCCAGGAACAGGAATTTATAAATAAATTCCCCGGCTGTGATGTTGGAGCAATGCCGCCATTTGGGAATCTCTACAACATGGAAGTATATGTTGCAGAAAATTTATCGGAAGATGAAGAAATTGCCTTCAATGCAGGCACACATACAGAATTAATAAAAATGTCTTATAAAGATTTTGAGCGATTGGTTCAGCCAAAGAAGCTGCCGTTTTCGATGAAGTCGAAAGTGTAAGTGCAAAAATTAAGGTTAACTTACTCTCAAACGGCTTGAATCTAATTTGTTAGCAGTTATTAATTTCATTTTTCGTATTTGAAGAACTGCGTTCATGCTTATTATTTTAGCAGACATCATTGGAAATTTCGTAACGGGAAATTCTTCGTGATTTACTTAGAGTAAGAATTTAGTGTAACTGAAAAATCATTGAAACTAACCTTAAAAGCAGTGAAGAGATGACATCTTTTACCAATAGAGCTTACTTCGCGATTTCTAAGTTTACATTCTATCTTTATTCAGTTTCGATTCAAGAATAAAGATGTCATCTCTAATTTCCGAATCTTTTTTACTAAATGTAACTTGTACGAGAAATTACTCATCCATTTCATCTAACATTTCTATCGGTAATAACAGACCTGCTCAAGAAGGATTTAAACTTCAACTGAACTAAAACAGCACCGATTGCGGCTATTAACATACCTATTCCCTCTTTGAGCGAAACAGGTTCATCAATGAAAAGCCAGGCAAGGATTGCAATTTGGATAAGCATTGTCCCGTTAATTATACTCGATTCCATTGCCGTTAATGTCCGCAGAGTTTTATTCCACAATGTAAATGCAAGCGCTGTGTTAATAACTGCTAACCAAAGCAGATAACCGGCATTCGTTAAGCTGATTGATACAGTCTCTTCAATGATTACTCCTGTTACGAGAAGTAAAAATGAACCTATTCCCATGCTTATTACGGTAACTATTAAGGGACTTATCTTTTCCGTTCTATTGATGCTTCGTCCAAGCACCGACGATGCTGCATTCGCAGATACGCCGGCAGCCATAACTATTAAACCCGCTATTTGACCGGAAGAAAAATCAACCGGGAAAAAATACAGCACTGTGCCTGCCATAAAGAGCACTGTTCCTATCCATTGAATGCCTGTAGGAATTTCATTAAGAAAAAATAGAGCTGCTGCCGCAACTATTACGGGAGTAAAATTTAAAAGTAAACTGACGGTTACTGCCGGTAGGAGTGAAAGACCTAAAAACTGCGCACCTTGCGTGACGGAATAAAAAATAATTCCAAGAACAATCAGCTTTTTCATATCGGGCTTCTTAAGTTTTTTTATTTTAATAATATTCTTCTTAGTCAAGGCAAACGGAAGCAAACACATAAAAGCAATTACATAACGAAGTCCCGCAAAAGTCATAGGGGGGAGTTCGTATAAGCCAAGCTTAATTATTATGAACGAAGTTGACCAAAGGAATGTAACTAACAATGCCTGCAGTATAGCTTTTAATTTTTGTGAGGGAAAGGTATTCATTAAATTTTTAAACTAATTTATGATGCAAAGACACAGCGGCTTAAATAGCATTTGAAATTACGCTTTAAGTAATGATTCTGGGGTTGATTAAAAATATTTTATAATCTCACTAATTAAGAAAATTATAAAAGAAAACAACTCCATCAGCGAAACGCTTTATAACATAGAGGTAACCTACTTTTTACCACCTCGAAATTCAAGGATGGAGCTTATTGATTTCCTCATCAGGATTTCCGAGTAACCTTTTAAAAGAAAATCCTTCAATTCACCTATGGTTTCATAACCTAATTTTTCATAAAACATTTTCGCTTCGGTGTTGAAGCTTGATACACAAAGAAAAACGTTTGGTTTAACTGCGAATATTTTATCCTCAGCATATTGCATTAGGTGCTTGCCTACACCTTTTCCCCGCCATGCGGTGTGAACTCCGATACTCTTAATGTATCCGGTAAATGTCCCTTCCTTCTCAATGACCAAAAAGCCAACGATCTTTCCTGAACTCATAGCGACATAAATTTCAAACGTTTTGTTCATGAAATACTCTAATGCCATTTCGTAAGTAAACCGGTAGGTTATCCACGGTTCGGATGACGACATAATTTCGGCACAAATTTTTGCCTCAGCATCAGAAGCTATTTTTCTGATCTCTAAGCGATTAGAATGAATCTCTACCATATAAACCCTTACGATGAAAAAATTTTAACCAACGTGAATATAAATATTTCCCGACAGTAATATTTGTCAAATACCATTTGTTTTAGCAGTAAATTTAAGTCTACCCGCATATCTATTTTACCGGATATCATCTTCTTTTTTGGCTTAATCAAAAATAAAAAGCTTACATAAACTAGAAAGATTATTATTCGAGCGTAAAAATTCATGGGTAACCTTTTCTTAGTCCGGATAGTCTAACCGATAAAAAGGAGAATCAGATATGATAAAATCTTTTAATGCAATTTTAATAATTTGTTTTGTTTTTATCTCAATAACTCTCAATGCCTGCTCTATCGACTATATATCCAAATTCGACAACAATCTCCAAGTAATTCATGAAAAAACTTTTACGATTCAGCCGGGGGAAAATCTGAATCTCGAAACTTCTTTCGGAGATGTGATGATAACGCCCTGGGAAAAAAATGAAGTTTATATTAAAGTTTTGGGCAATAAAAAGACAGCCGAAAAAGTAATCTTCTCCTTCGACGGCAGCAATGATCAAATAGAAATTATTGCTAAACATGAAAAATCTTTTTGGGGCTGGTCTTCAAACGGAATGAGATTGAGGTTCGAAATAAAAGTTCCGTCAAGTTTTAATACTCAAGTGCGTACAAGCGGCGGCGATGTACGAATTGGAGGAATTAAAGGTGAAAACAAAATCAAAACTTCCGGCGGAGACATTTCAGCAAAAGAAACGAGCGGGGTGCTGATTTTAAGCACTTCAGGCGGTGATATTACCATTGAAAAAATTTTTGGTGAGGCATCTCTTTCTACTTCAGGTGGAGATATTAAGTGTAAAAACTTCGAAGGATATTTAAAGGCTGCTACTTCCGGCGGTGATATTGATTTATCAGGAAGAAATGCCAAAATTGAAGCGAAGACTTCCGGTGGAGATATAACACTGCACTACACCGGTGAAAACAAAGGTATTGAACTTTCAACTTCCGGCGGAGATATTCAGATAAAAGTTCCTTCCGACTTTAATGCAAGCGCCGATTTACGAACTGCGGGCGGAAGTATAAGCTGCGATTTAAATACAAGTAATGTAGTGAAAATATCTTCGTCAAAATTTGAAGCGGATTTGAACAAAGGCGGAAAACCGTTCCTCGTAAAAACTTCGGGTGGAAGTATAAAAGTAAGAAAAAATTAGCCGCATCGAGCTCATCAAAAAGCGCAGCAGTTGAATTCCTATCAATCTAAACGCTAAGCTAAACATCTGCTGCGCCTTTCATTATTTTCCAGTTTGTTAAAAGCGCGTTTAACATAATATGCTTATTTTACGTTAGTTAATTATTCAAAGTAAATAAAGCTTTATTATGAAAATTCAAATTATTTACAACTTTTTTACAGATGACGATCTGTTAAGAATTTCAAATAAGATTAAAGAACAGGAAAAATTAACCTCCGGTGAAATTTGCGTAAGCATAAAAGAAACAAAACCGTTTCTGAATAGATGGTCGGATATCCAATCACTTGCCGAGAAAGAATTTTACCGGCTTGGAATTCATAAGACACGGGATAAAACCGGTATATTAATCTTTATGCTGCTGAAAGAAAGACAATTCTATATTCTTGCCGATGAAGGGATTAACAATAAAGTAGACCCTGATACATGGGATACTTTGCGGAATAACATGAAAGAGAAATTCTCCCGCGGCGAGTTTTGCCGCGGAATAATCTTTGGAATAGAAGAGATCGGAAAAGTGTTAAGCAAACACTTCCCCATAAAACCGGATGATTATAACGAACTATCGAATAAAGTTGTAATAAAATAAATTTTATCTAAGATGAAGAATCATCAATCCCGGATAGCAGTTCTTATAAATTAAAACTTTTTAATTAATCGTATTTAAATACGGTTTAATTTTCTGCTCAAGCATATTTCGGGGCACCGCACCAATTACTCCATCTACAATTTCACCTTTATGAAAAATGCCTAATGTTGGTATGCTTCTAATACCGTATCTATAAGCGAGTCCTTGATTTTCATCCGTATTTACTTTTACAACTTTTATTTGACCCTGGTAGTCTTGTGCAATTTCATCGACTATTGGAGCAACTATTCTGCAAGGACCGCACCATGGCGCCCAAAAATCAACCACGACAGGCATGTCAGATTTCAGGACTTCTTTATCAAAATTTGCTTCAGTGCCTTCAATTGTATATTTCATATTATTGTTCCTTTCTAATTTTGCGATTGTTTGATGCTGTTACAGTCAATAGGTTTCAAATATTTGCGGGATGAAAATCCGGCGGGAGTTATATTTCGAATTCCATTATCTTATCATAGTATTCTTTATATCTAACAATTGCGCGGTAAATTGCCTGCGCAATGTCTTGCTGTCCTCTAACACTTTTAAGATAGTCCGCATCCTTTTTATTGGAAAGAAAGCCTGCTTCTATTAGCACGCTCGGCATTGAAGCACCTACTAAAACATAAAAGCCGGCTTGCTTTATTCCTCGTGAGGATAAAGCTAGATCGCTGCCAAATTGTTTATTAAGAAGATCCGAAAATTTTTCGGAATACTGCATATAAGCGGAGTGCGCCATGCTAACAAGAATAAAATTTTCGTCGGTTAATTGTTGATATCTCTCAGGGTTATCCTCATATTGAATTACACTGTTTTCTCTTTCCGCAATAGCAATCGCCTCTTGAGTTCGACCCGGTCTGAGAAGATACACTTCAAATCCGTTAGCATCACTCGGTTTTTTCGGAGTCGAGTTGCAATGAATTGAAATGAAAAGCTTTCCGCCAGCTTCATTGGCTATTTTCCCTCGTCGATACAACTCAACAAATTTATCCGCTCTTCTTGTATAAACTACTTTAACATCAGGAACATTATTTTCAAGAAGCTGTCCCAGTTTTAATCCTATCGCAAGATTAATATCCTTTTCTTTAACTCCGTTAACTCCTATGGTGCCGGCATCTTTTCCGCCGTGTCCAGGATCAATTACAATAACATCAAAATTCCACTTCGCTTTAATCTTCTCTCGCTCAACCGACTTAGAAAAAATTTTATTATGAATGGTAATTAAAACATCATTACTTCCTTCAATGCCTATTACTTCGTGGGTTGAATATTCTTTACCAAGCTGAAATTTTAGTTCAAGATCTGTTTTAATGTTACGCGCGGCAATTTGTTTAATCAACCCTTTAACTGCTGATTTATTTATTAAGCCGGTATCTGCATTAACGTTTTTCAGAGTTACGGAAAGAATTTCATTTCTGTAGCTGCTTGAATATGAACGGATTTTCTTTTTTGATTTAAGTCTTATTAAAGTTCCGTTTGCTTTTTCATCAATTAAAATATTCGATATATCAAATACGGAGGGAGAAAGTACCGGCGGGGTTTCAACTTCTTCTTTAACAATAATGGACGACGGTTTATCTTTAATAATTAATTTATTATCTGAAGCTAATGTTAGTTCTTCACTTATAGATTTCTTTAATATCTCGATTGAATAAATTAGCGGTATGAATATTTGCTGATCCTTTATGTAGGTTGAAGTAGGCAGTTGATAAGCTTCTGCTTTTTCATCCGATATAATTATAAGAAAGGGATTCTTCGCGGTTACGAGTAATTTTGCATGGGGAAAATTAAATTCAATTTTTTCAGTTTCAGAATTAAGCGTATAGTTTACTAATAAAATTTTAGCTAATTTCTGAATAGAGAAATAAACTGTGCCCTGCCTTTGATGAACCGGTAGATAGTACGTTCCCCTGGAGGTCTCGACACTTAAAGTGTTTTCGGATTGAGCAAGAACCTCTGAACCGAAATTTAAAACAAACAGAAATATGAGAGCCGATATTTTCATTATACTAAAATTCATTAACCTATGAACGGTAAAATAAAACCTGTTCTTTTTTTGTATTCAACGAACTCATCCTTAAAATGTTTGGAAAGCATTTTGTCTTCTGTCGAAGCACGCATCATCAAGAATGGAATTTGGATGATGGCAAGCGGTAACACAATATAGCTTAGAGTTGTTAAGCCCGCTCCGGTATCCATTAATATTTGTGAAAGGTATTGTGGATGTCTTATAACTCCAAATGGTCCTTTCTGTATTAGTTTATGCTCTTTAAATATTACCATCTCCTGTGAATAATTATCTCCGAGCGATCTATAAGCCCAAACTTGAATCCATGAAAAAAATAAATAAATGATAAGACCGATTAATCTGAGGCTAAAATATTTTTCTTCATATTCCACTGTTCCGACTTGGAAAATTCCAAGTATGAATGCAAAAAGTATTACCGTAGAAATGACGACCGGTACTTTTTGCAAATAGGTTTGAGGACGTTCTTTAACTGCGGTAAATGTTGATTTTAAACCTTTCTTTGCACCTGAGATATTCGCACCGAAAGAAGCAATAAGATTGAGACCGGCAATAATATTTAAAGGATCCATAAAAAATTTTGCTTGTTTGTTATTGTTAGCTCACTATTCAATTTTCCGATTGTGCTTTTGCATAATCGATTTCCACTCTTCCATGCTTAGCTGCTCTGATTCATCTATTAGCATTACAGGAATATCTTCTACTATTCTGTAACGGCGGCGTGTTTCTTTGTCTGTTGAAACTAATGTATCTCCGTCTAAAACTAAATCTGCTTTGGTTTCCGGACAGCATAGAATTTCCAATAATTCCTTACTGATCATTTTTATCTCCTAATAGCTTTAGTATAAAATTAACTAAATTTTCTTAAATATATAGAGTAATTGCAAATTCTGCAGGTCATCTATTTACGGTGATGACGTTATACTATACAACAAATTCAATGTTGAAATAAGCCTTAAAATTTCCAGAAACTGTGATTTAAATTTATTGCATTGTCACACATAATGTATAATATTTGCAATGAAATTTCTTCTAATCTTCTTCAGCAAGGCTAAGCAATCTTTCCTAACAATTATGGCTTAAATTTTCTGCGAATAGAAAAAATTCGCAGGTAATAAACATATATAAAAACAAATGAGGGTCTAATGAAAAAATTCCTAAAAATTCTTGCCATTCTTGGCGGATTGGCAGTTGTTCTAATTATTGCCGTCTTGGTTTATTTTAATCTCACTTTTCCGAAAGCTGAAGGACCGATGAATGTCAAAGTTGAAATGACACCGGAACGAATAAGCCGTGGAGATTATCTTGCTAACCATGTAACAGCTTGTATGGATTGTCATTCCACTCGTGATTGGTCGAAATTTTCCGGTCCAATTACCCTAAGAACCTTGGGTATGGGAGGAGACATCTTTAATGAAGATATGGGATTTCCGGGTACGGTTTCCGCAAAGAATATTACTCCTGCCGGTATAGGTCACTGGACTGATGGTGAGATTATTCGTTTAGTTACTCAAGGTGTGAACAAGGATAACAATGTGATATTCCCGATGATGCCCTTCCCGCTGTATAATAATCTTAGTGAAGAGGATATGTACTCAATTGTTGCCTATCTTAGATCACTTAAACCAATTGAAAACACGGTGCCTGAAACAAAACTAAATTTTCCTCTCAACTTTATTGTAAAAACTATGGCTGTGGAATCGTATAATCCTGTGAAAGCAGTTGATAAATCGGATGTAATAAATTATGGTAAGTATTTAAGTACCATCGGAGGATGTATTGAATGTCATACACTTTCAGATAAAGGGGTTCGGCAGCCGGGGATGGATTTCGCCGGTGGAATGGAATTTAATTTACCGGGGGGTTTGGTTAAATCTGCAAACCTCACACCTCATGATGAAACCGGTTTGGGAAAATGGACAAAAGAAGATTTTATAAACAGATTTAAATTTTTTACTGTGGATTCAAATATTGTGGCTACCAAGATGACTGACTTCAATACACCCATGCCGTGGACTATGTATGCAGGCATGACGGAAGATGATTTAGGTGCTATTTATGAATTTTTAAGAACAGTTAAACCGGTCGATCATTTTGTAGAGCGATTTACTCCGCATAAAACCGTCGCAAGCAAATAATAAATTAAAATTATGCAAGGGCTGAATGCCGAAAGGTCTTCAGCCTTTTTGATTTAATTTCTTTCCCTATTCAATTACTTGTTCAATTTTATCAGTTTCATCAAGCTTCGAGTAATCTAACTCCGAGCCTAACAGACTGTGAGGAATTAAAAATACTATAAGCATTATTATAGCTGCTCCGATTACAAACGGTTTTGGATTTTTTGATTTGTAAACGGCTGCTGCTGCTATTAGCCAACCAAGAAAAGCGATTAATGTTTTATTATCGGTTAAATCATGCCCGAACGGAAAACCTGTCCACAATGCACCGAATGCATAAAGTTGAGTGATTGGACCTAAGATTAATCCGCCGATAATTAGAACCGCGATAGTCCAAATTGTATATTGTTTCAATTTCATTTTATCGTTAAATATTTCCAAACCGGTGCGTGTAGATAACAGCATTGCTCCAAACATAAAGATTATATGCGGAATTAAAATGAATGCAGGAACGGCACCGCGAAACCGAATTATTACACCACCATCCTCCGGGATGGTAATTGAATTACCATTATCAATCAAAATAATTTTGTACTCCAATTTTCCGGCGGGCGGCTGCAGGGGAAGTGAACCTGTTAATTTTCCGTCGTCGTTATTCATTTGAACAATCTGCCAATCATCATCGGTTTTAAATCTTTTCCAGAATATAATTCCTTTAATTTGTTTGTTGGCAGTTACAATTGAAATATCATGGTTCGATTTTTCCCCATGACTTCTGTGAAGCTCATAATCTATATTTTCATTTCCGAAATTTAGAGTGCCGGTAATAGGATAAGATGGACCGGTTACTCTCTGATAGTAAGCGCTTGTAATTGTTATTAAGAAGGAAATAATCCAAAAGATGACATTTTTACTCATTTCGTCCCCATTAAATTTGGTAATTATGTTTTCATAAATTTGGCAGCAAATTTAATTATTGAATGAATAATTCAGAAATTTTTTCATAAAATTCATTAGATTAATGCATAAATAAAATGAAATTGAGGTAACGGTTATGACTACAGATGTCTACCGCGTAGTGCCAGAGAGCAAGGCAGAGCTTTCGAAATACGCAACTTCATATACAGGTAATGAATATGATAAAAAGCTTGCTAAAAAGCTTCTGAATAAGAACATTCAAAAGATGTTTGAGCTGCAATCTAAATTATATGCATTCGATAAATATTCGCTTTTAATTATTTTTCAGGCTATGGATGCAGCCGGGAAAGACAGTGCAATAAAGCACGTGATGACCGGACTAAATCCTCAAGGCACGCAGGTATTCAGCTTTAAGGAACCATCCGCAGTTGAATTAGACCATGACTATTTGTGGAGAATCCATAAATGCACACCCGAGCGCGGAAGAATCGGTATCTTCAATCGGTCACACTATGAAGAAGTGCTGATAGTTAGAGTTCATAATTTAATCTCAAAACAAAAAATTCCGGTTGATTTGATTGATAAGAATATTTGGCAAAACAGATTCCGCCAGATAAATGATTTCGAAAAGCATTTATTTGAGAACGGCACGATTATATTAAAATTCTTTCTGCATCTTTCAAAAGAAGAACAGAAAAAAAGATTCTTAAGAAGAATAGATAACACAAGTAAAAATTGGAAATTTTCTGAAACTGATATAAGTGAAAGGGAGTACTGGGCTGAATATCAGACCGCTTATGAGGAAATGATCTCAAATACAGGCACAAGTTATGCACCCTGGTTTATAATTCCTGCCGATAATAAATGGTTCACACGATTAATTATCTCAGAAATAATAATAGAAACTTTGGGTTCGTTGAACATTGATTATCCTAAACTTAGCGACGATCAGCTTAAGCGCTTAGAATACTGCCGGAATTTACTGCTTAATGAAAAAAGTTAAATAAGTACTTTTACTTTCTCGGGCGGACGAGCAAGCACTGCCCGTTCTCCTGTTTCAACAATCGGTCTTTGTACCAGATCAGGATATTTAATCATTAAGTCAATTAAATCTTCATCGCTGTAAATTTTGTTTTTTAGATCAAGCTGCTTATAAATTTTTTCCTTTGTTCTTAGAATTTCTGCGGGTTTCATCTTCATTTTTTTCAGTAAAGATTGTAATTTACTTTTTGAAAACGGCTTTATATAATAATTCACTTTTTCGAAATCGATTCCATTTTCATTAAGAATTTTTGAAAGCGATCTGCAAGTTGTGCAAGTAGGTTTTTCATAGACCGTGATTTTTTTCGTTTTGTATTCTCCGTTTAAAATTAAGATTGATCTTCCAATCATAATATATCGGATTTGGCATTAAAGAAACAATTTCATGATTGCTGGCAGATATTCAAATTTGCTAAAAAATCTTCTCCTCAAATAGAACTTTGAGTGATTTAATAACTCAAAATTGATATATTCAACCAGAGCTAAATTATTTTGTTATGAAAATTTACAACTACCTGCTTAATATAATCGAAACTAAGGGAGCGGTATTTTTAGTCTTGATTGACCCTGACAAAATAAACCGCAGCGAACTTCCCGCTTTTATATATAACTGCGAAAAATCCGGTGTTGATGCTTTTCTAATCGGAGGCAGCTTAATTCTTGAAAACGATTTTGAACTTTATCTTGAAACAGTAAAAACCGCGACCAATTTACCTGCTATTATATTCCCTGGAGCAGTAACACAAGTAACTAAATTGGCTGATGCTATTTTGTTTATTTCAGTAATCAGCGGCAGAAATCCGGAACACCTTATAGGAAGACACGTCTTATCTGCACCGCTTATTAAAAAGTGCGGACTCGAGCCGATTTCAACAGGTTACATCATAGTTGAATCCGGTCAAAGAACCACCGCAGAATATATGAGCGGCAGTTTACCGGTTCCGAGAAAAAAGAGTGAAATAGCTGCCGCAACCGCATTAGCTGCAGAATATTTCGGAATGAAGTTTGTTTATTTAGAGGCAGGTTCAGGTGCTGAGTTAACCGTTCCGTTCGAAATGGTTAAGGCAGTATCGTCTGTTTGCTCTATTCCTATAATTGTTGGAGGAGGAATTAAAGACCCGAACACTGCAAGAGAAATGGTCAACAACGGTGCAAAGGTAATTGTAGTAGGAAACTTTTTTGAAAACAAAACTAATCATAACCTGATCAAGCTGTTCGCTGATGCGGTTCATATAAAGCTGCCGGTAAGTGTGTAATTCTTTTAGAGCAGATGTTTTCAGAATATCCGGCAGAATTTAATTTAAATTTTTAATTATTTGAGTATTAATATGAAAAAAACTCAATTCATCATCGACTCGCTAAATGAAAGCTCTCAAACAAAACTGAAAATTCAGGAAGAATGTTTGGATGATATACTTAAAGCGGTAAACATTCTTACCAACGCCTATAAAAACAATAAGAAGGTTTTACTATGTGGAAACGGCGGAAGTGCTGCCGACTGTCAGCACATTGCAACTGAACTGATGATTAGACTTAGTCATCATATCAATAGACCCGCACTGCCTGCTATTGCATTAACTACCGATACTTCAAACTTAACTGCAGGCGGAAACGACATCGGCTTTGAAAATGTTTTTGCCCGGAGTGTACAAGGACTGGGCAATACAGGCGACGTTTTAATTGCTATTTCAACAAGCGGGAATTCGTCAAACGTAATCAATGCGGTTAATGAAGCTAAATTGAAAGGATTGATAACCATAGGATTTCTCGGCGGAAGCGGAGGTAAATTAAAATATTTGGTAGATCATACCGTAGTAATACCCTCTGAAAATACACAGCGCATTCAAGAAGGACACATTACTGTTGCTCATATTATTTGCGAGATTGTGGAAACTGAACTTTATGGAGATAAAGACTAATTAAAAATCTTAAAAATTAATTTTTGTTTCCAACCAATTAACTTTATCACCCACTTTAATTCCGAATTTATCGGTAAAACCTGCAACTACTTCTACAACATACTTTGAGGGTTGATCGGAAGCATAAGACTGTTCAGAATATGGCGTAGTATTTTTATGAATCGTAACAATTTCTTTTTGTGAATTAACAAAGATCATATCAAGCGAAATTTTTGTATTCCTCATCCAAAACGATTGAATGATCTCATACGGAAAAATAAACAACATCCCCTCATCTTCGGTCATTTTTTCTCTGTACATCAGACCCAATTGCCGGTCATAATCGGTATCGGCAATTTCAATATCAATTTTTTTTATCTCCTTCTCTTCATTGAAAAAAACCAGTTCACCTTCTTTTTTGAATGCGTGCATTTCACCTGATCCCGTGTTATTATTGAGAGCCGGTAATACTAACCAAATTATAATCGAAAGAAGAACAATAATTGAAATAAAAATATACAATCTTTTGGAGAGTGATTTCTTAAGCTGCTGCGGTTGTCCGGTCTTTGTTTTTTGCTTGTGCTTTTTAGCCAATCTTAATTTTCCGATATTTGTAAAAAAATCAGTTAGCTTGCGGTTAAATATACTCTTTTCATAATTATTATATGACATTTTAATATGAACGAAATTTCAAGTAAAATTATTTCAAGATCAAAAATTGAGTTGGATAATTCTCTTCAAAAAATGGTTGCCAGCGGCTGGGGTAATGAAGTGATTGAAAATGCAATTGTTGAGAAGATTACTTATTTATCGGACGGACTTAGGGTTAAAGGTTACATCGCCTACCCAAAAGATAATTCGAAAAAATATCCGTGTATTATCTGGAACAGAGGCGGTTTTGAAAATAAAGGGGCAATTAGTAACTTTAATGCTTATGGAATATTCGGACAAATTGCAAGTTGGGGATATGTGGTTTTTGCGTCTCAATACAGAGGAAATGACGGAGGAGAAGGTAAAGATGAATTTGGCGGTTCGGACTTAAATGATGTCCTCAATTTAATTCCGTTGGCAGATGAAATTGAATTAGCTGATAGTTCCGTATGGGGAATAGAGGGCTGGAGCCGCGGCGGAATGATGACTTATTTAACTCTTACGCGAAATAACAATTTTAAAGCTGCTATTATAACCGGCGGAATAGCAAATCTACGATGCAATGCTGAGGAGAGTATTGTTATGAATAAAATCTACCGTGCAGCATTGGGAAATCCCGGTAGTGAAGAATTTAGGTCAGCATGCAATACTAGGTCAATAATCAACTTTGCCGATAAGCTGCCTAAAACTACTCCTCTTCTTTTAATTCATGGCACAAATGATAAACGTGTTCTGCCGCATGATTCACTTGACTTATCATACAAATTACTCAACTACTACATACCATTCAGGCTGATAATGCTTGAAGGAGGTGATCATTTTCTTAAATCACATAGAAAAGAAGTTGACAGCTTAAGAAAAGCGTGGTTTGATAAATATCTGCGGTAATAAAAAATTTATACACTAAACAGTTTACATTTGTATTGTACTTCGATATTAAAATCACATCTGATAATGCTTAGCTTTGCAAAACATCTGTGAGTTGAAACTTCCCTTTTCTTGTAATTTTAAGCAAAAAGGATTAAGTTTCTTCACAAATTTTCACTACAAAACAATTCGAAAAAACCACGCGAAGATGATAAAATTCCATAATTTTCGATTTTATTTCTTCAGGTTATTGAGTTCGTTTGTAAGCAACAAATTATTGTAGATCAATCTGATTATGAGGTTAAGTAAATGAGTAACGAAAAGAATAAAAAAGATCAAATAAACGAGGTAGAAACAAAAGAGTGGCTGTATTCTTTAGATTATGTATTAGAACACAGCGGACCGGAAAGAGTTAAAGAATTATTACAGCAGCTGCAAATCCGTGCTCACAAAGCCGGCGTCGAAATACCATTTTCGGCTAATACACCATACATCAATACAATACCACGTCAAAAACAGCCGCCATTCCCAGGCGATAGAGAAATCGAAAGAAGAATTAAAAGCTTGATAAGATGGAATGCCATGGCTATGGTAGTTAAGGCGAACAAAATGGAAAGCGGAATAGGCGGACACATTTCTACTTATGCTTCGGCGGCAACTTTATTTGAGATCGGATTTAATCATTTCTTCAAGGGTAAAGGTGAAGAATATGACGGCGACCAAATATACTTCCAGGGTCACGCATCGCCCGGCTTATATGCCCGTGCTTTTTTAGAAGGAAGATTAACAAGCAAGCAATTAGAAAATTTCAGAAGAGAACTAAAACCAAATGGTGGTTTATCTTCATATCCTCACCCTTGGCTGATGCCGAACTTCTGGGAATTTCCGACTGTTTCAATGGGCTTGGGTCCTATCATGGCAATCTATCAAGCTCGTTTTAATAGATATTTAGAAGACAGAGGAATTAAGAAAAACACAGGTAAGGTATGGGCTTTTTTGGGTGACGGTGAAACCGATGAACCCGAATCCCTCGGTGCAATCACTCTTGCTTCCCGTGAAAAATTAGATAATTTAATTTTCGTTATTAATTGCAACTTACAGAGATTGGATGGACCCGTTCGTGGTAATGGAAAAATCATTCAAGAGCTTGAAGCGATATTCAGAGGTGCAGGCTGGAATGTAATTAAAGTAATCTGGGGCAGCGATTGGGATCCTGTTCTTGATAAAGACACCGAAGGAAAACTAGTAAAACGTTTTGGAGAAATCGTCGACGGACAATATCAAAAATACTCCGTTGAAACCGGTGAATATATTCGGCAGCATCTTTGCAGTGTTGATGAAGACCTGCTTAAAATATTAGAAAATTTAACTGATGAACAGCTAAGAAAAATGAAACGGGGCGGGCATGATCCGGAAAAAGTTTTTGCAGCTTATAAAGCAGCAGTTGAACACAAGGGACAGCCAACTGTCATTCTCGCAAAAACAATAAAAGGTTACGGATTGGGTGAAAGCGGCGAAGGGAAGAATATCACTCATCAGCAGAAAAAATTGAATGAGGAAGAGTTAAAAGAATTTAGAACGAGATTCGGTATACCTATCTCCGATGATCAAATTGCTAATGCACCTTTTTATAGACCATCCGAAGACAGTCCTGAAATTAGATACTTAAAGGAGAGAAGAGAAAAGCTTGGCGGTTTTGTTCCGACCAGAAAAACTGATATTCGTCCCTTGAAGACTCCGCCCGAAGATATCTTTGAAGAATTCTATAAAGGAACTGAAGGCAGAGAAGTATCATCTACTATGGCTTTTGTTAGAATCCTTACAAAACTTCTGAAGGATAAAGAAATCGGTAAGTACATTGTTCCGATTGTGCCGGATGAAGCTCGAACATTCGGTATGGAGGCATTGTTTAGACAGGTAGGAATTTACTCTCACGTGGGTCAGTTGTATGAACCGGTTGACAAGGATAGTTTGCTTTATTATAAGGAAGCACAAAACGGTCAGATACTTGAAGAAGGAATTACCGAAGCCGGTTCCATGTCATCATTTTTAGCTGCAGGCACCGCTTATGCAACACATGGGATAAATATGATTCCCTTCTTCATTTATTATTCAATGTTCGGTTTCCAGCGCATCGGCGATTTAATTTGGGCTGGAGGCGATATGCGCGCAAAAGGTTTTCTTGTAGGGGGAACCGCCGGGAGAACCACACTTAATGGTGAAGGGCTGCAGCACCAGGACGGGCACAGTCATCTGCTTGCATATCCTTTGCCGAATCTTGTAACTTATGATCCGGCATTCGCATTTGAACTTGCAGTAATTATCCGCGATGGAATCAGAAGAATGTACGAAGAGCAGGAAAGCATTTTCTATTATCTAACAGTTATGAATGAAAATTACCCGATGCCTCCTATGCCTGAAGGTGCTAAGGAAGGCATTGTAAAGGGTATGTATAAATTCAAAGCTTCTGAAAAAAAGAATGCTAAATTAAAAGCTCAACTATTCGGAAGCGGAACCATCTTAAATGAAGTTCTTAAAGCACAAGAAGTTCTTGCAGACGATTATAAGGTAGCAGCCGATGTCTGGAGCGTAACAAGCTACAAGGAGCTTAGACGCGACGGACTTAATATTGATAGATGGAACATGCTTAACCCGGATAAAAAACCAAAAGTATCTTACATATCAAAAATGTTAAAGAACGAGGATGGAGTTTTTGTTGCAGCTTCCGATTACTTAAAAGCCTTGCCGGATTCCGTTAGTAAATGGTTCCCAAAACCGTTAACATCATTAGGTACCGATGGTTTCGGCAGGAGTGAAGGAAGAGCAGAGTTACGCGACTTCTTCGAAGTAGATGCAAAACATATTGTGCTTGCGGTATTGTATGCTTTATATAAAGAAGATAAAATAAAAATAGCACAGCTTCAAAAAGCGATTAAAGATCTGGATATAATTCCAGATAAAGCTAATCCGATGATTTCATGATCGTCTTTCATTCTCTGAAAATAAAATTATCAAGGTGAAATATGGCAAAAGAATTTAAGCTTCCCGACCTGGGAGAAAATATAGAATCGGCTGATGTAGTGAGCGTGCTTGTGAAAGCCGGCGATAAAATTGAAAAGGATCAGGCTGTAATTGAAATAGAAACGGATAAGGCTACCATCGAAGTACCCGCACCGGCAAATGGCGTGGTTAAAGAAGTGTTGGTTAAAACGGGCGATAACATAAAAGTACATCAAACAATTATTCTCTTCGAAGAAAGCGGTGAGGTGAAAGAGAAAGAATCTAAAGTTTCATCGGTTAAGGAATCGAAAGAAAAAACCGAAAAAGCTAAGGAATCGAATAAGAAAGAAACCGCAGAAGTTCCAGCTTCTTCGGATATACCTTCTGATGGAAACATTGTTGAATTTAAAGTTCCCGATTTAGGTGAGAATATTGAATCTGCCGATGTGGTTTCTGTATTAGTTAAATCCGGCGATGTAATCGAAAAAGATCAGGGGCTTATTGAAATTGAAACAGACAAAGCAACAATCGAAGTGCCTTCGAACATAAGCGGAAAGGTGGTTGAAATTTTAATTAAGGAGGGCAGCAAAGCAAAGGTCGGTGAGGTTATTTTAAAAATTGAAACTTCGGAGTCCGCAGCTCAAAAGGAAAGACCGGAATCGGTTGAGAAATCCGAAGCATCAAAACAAAAAGACGAGGTAAAACTCGAAGAAGATGAAAAAGAAACAGCCGCTTATGAAGGGAAGAAAGAAACTTTAGCCCCGGGCGAAATTGAAGATAGACAGCCGCCAATTACTAAAGGAGCAGCACCTGCCGCACCATCGGTACGCAGAATTGCCAGAGAGCTTGGCGTTGAGATCAATTTAGTTTCCGGTTCCGGTCCCGGCGGAAGAATTTCGATGGACGATGTAAAAGCCTATGTAAAAAAGTTAAATGAAGAGCGCGGCACCGGTGCTGCTTTTGCTGTAAAGCAGAAAAAGCTTTCGGACTTTTCGGTCTATGGCGAAATAGAACGCAAGGCTATGTCTAAAATTCGTTCAACTGCTGCAGATCATTTAAGCTATGCCTGGGCATCTATACCTCACGTAACACAACACGACAAAGCTGATATTACCGGGTTAGAGAAGATGCGGAAAGAGCTTAATCCGAAAGTGGAAAAAGCAGGCGGCAAACTTACAATCACTTCAATTCTCTTAAAAGTATTAACGGCTGCTCTAAAAAGTTTTCCGCAGTTTAACAGCAGTATAGATATGGATAAGAAAGAAATCATTTATAAAAAATATTTTAACATCGGAATAGCCGTAGATACCGAACACGGTTTGATAGTACCGGTTATAAAAAATGTCGATAAGAAAAATTTAACCGAATTATCGGTTGAGCTTACCTCATTAGCCGAGAAAGCACGCATAAGAAAAATTTCTCTTGAAGAGCTGCAAGGCGGCTGTATCACGATTACAAACTTAGGCGGCATCGGCGGAACAGCCTTTACACCGATTGTAAATGTGCCTGAAGTGGCAATACTCGGAGTCTCAAGAAGCAGCTATGAACCGGTATTTGATAAAGAAGCAGGAGAATTTAACCCGAGGTTAATGCTGCCCTTATCACTATCGTACGATCATAGAATAATTGACGGCGCAGATGCTGCGAGGTTTTTGAGATGGGTTTGTCAGGCGTTAGAGAATCCGATAATGTTGATTTAAAGGAGTGACGTCATCGGGCTTGTATACAATTGGACTTAATTTATTTTGTGATTAAAGTCTCGCCACTGTATTGTAATAATTTCTGTAATTGTTTCTTGCTTGGCAAATAAAGTTTATACTCTCTTGCAAAAATATGTTTATTGTTTTTAGGCAGAGTGTATTCAATTATTGCAGTGTTTGCCTGCTTGCATAATATTATGCCTACAGTTTTATTTTCATTTTTGTTTTTTACTTCTCGATCGTAATAGTTGACATACATTTGCATTTGACCGATATCTTCGTGAGTCAATTCACCAATCTTTAAATCAATAATAACAAAACATCTTAGAAGGCGATTATAGAAAACTAAATCGATATGATAATTCTTGCTGTTAAGCGTTAACCTTTGCTGCCGGCTTTGAAATAAATATCCTTTACCCAACTCCAATAGAAAATTTTCTAATCGGTTTATAATTGCCGTTTCTAATTCACTTTCGGTATAAACAGATTCTTCCCTCAAATCCAAAAATTCTAATACGTACGGGTCTTTAAGCATATCAATAGGTTTCGTAATTGTTAGCCCTTTTTTACTCAATGCTCTTACAGCCTTTTTATCCTTGCTTAATGCAATCCGTTCATATAAAGATGTATTAAATTGCCTTTGTAGTTCGCGAATTGACCACTTGTTTTGAGCAGATTCTATTTCATAAAAATTCCGTTCATCTTCATTACTAATTCTCATTAAAAATAAATAATGTGACCAGCTAAGCGGAAAATGAAATTGAAATTCTGCAAACGCTGTCTGCCACATTAATAGTGCATTTTGCCTTCGAGATTTTACAGCTGTAAATTTCCGCAACACTGTCGCGTATTTTTTAATTGGCTCTTGAGATTTCCGCAACGGTGTTGCGGAAATTCGAGAGTTAAATAAAAGATAAAAATTTCTCATTCTATTAAGATTATCTTCAGAGTATCCTCTTCCGAAGTCTTTAGTCAATCTCTTAGATAAATTTTTCAGAGTCTTTTCCGCATACTTAGCTCTTTCTTTTCCGCGCTGTTCATCTTCAACTATAATCTTTCCTATGTGATAATTTGTAAAAACAAGAATTGTATTTACGTTTTGAACAACGAATGTTTTAGCTTCTTCAATTAACTGCTTTACTTCCGAATACAGACTAATATTTTTGTTTGGCATTTTATTTACTCTTTTTATTATTTGCCTTAGTTATTAAAATCGGATTGAGGAGTAAAAATTTTAAGTTTTCTCTTTCCAAATTAGAATTATTTTATCACCAAGGCAATTATTCATTGCCTTTAACATTATTCTTGAGTGAGTTTCTTTTTCTCATGTGCTTTTCATTTCTCATTGCGGTAAAGCCATAAAGAAATCTACAATTTCTAACAGCTTTTTCTTATTTTTAACCCATCATTTCAAATCATAAAACTTGGATAAGATTATGTCATCAAGCGCAAATTTAGTTGTAATCGGTGCAGGACCCGGCGGTTACGCTGCCGCATTTTTAGCCGCCGATTTAGGATTGTCCGAAGTATCCTTTGGAAATGTTACTTTAATAGACAAAGAAAAAAATCCCGGCGGTGTTTGTCTTTACAGAGGCTGCATCCCTTCAAAAGCACTTCTTCATGCCGCTAAGGTAATTAACGAAGCTTCCGAAGCCGGCGAATTTGGAATTGAATTTTCGAAACCAAAAATTAATATTAATAAGCTGCGAGAGTGGAAAAATTCGGTAGTAGCTAAACTAACCGGCGGCGTGGGTCAATTAGCTAAGCAGAGAAAGATTAACTATATACAAGCTACCGCAAGTTTCATCTCTTCTTCAAAACTAAAAATTGTTAGAACTGATTCTTCAGAGGAAGAACTCTCATTCGAAAACGCAATTATAGCTACCGGTTCAAGGATTGCCTTTATCCCTTCACTTGATATAAAAAGCAGCAGAGTTTTAAATTCCACAACTGCATTGGATTTACCTGAAATACCAAAAAGTCTTTTAGTTATTGGCGGAGGATATATCGGTTTAGAGCTTGGCTCAGTTTATCAAGCGCTTGGTTCAAAGGTCTCGGTTGTGGAAATGTTAGACGGGTTGCTGCCTGGTGCAGACCGCGATCTTGTTTCTCATCTTGCTAAAAGACTTAGCACAAAGTTTGAAAGAATAATGCTTAACTCTAAAGTGGTTGAGATAAAGGAAGTTAAAGGCGGAATTAAAGTTAAGATTGAAGATAACGAAGGAAAGACAACTGAGAATACTTACAATTACGTCTTAATGTCAGTTGGAAGAAAACCGGATACTTCCGGATTGGGACTGGAAAACACAAAAGTAAAATTGAATGAGCGCGGCTGGATAAAAGTTAACAACCAGATGAGAACAGACGATCCAAATATTTTCGCAATCGGAGACATTGTGGGAGAACCGATGTTAGCCCATAAAGCTTCGCACGAAGGCAGAACGGCGGTTGAAGTAATTGCCGGACACAAAGCAGCATTCGAACCAATGGCAATTCCTGCGGTTGTATTTACCGATCCTGAAATTGCATGGGCGGGTTTGACCGAGAATGAAGCTAAGGAAAAAAATATAAAATATTCTGTCGCTAAGTTTCCCTGGGCAGCCTCCGGAAGAGCATTAACCCTCGGCAGAAGCGATGGAGTTACAAAATTAATTTTAGATCCGGAAAACGAGAGAATACTCGGTGTCGGAATTTGTGGACCAGGGGCAGGCGAATTAATTTCCGAAGGTGTTCTTGCAATTGAAATGGGTGCAAATGCAACAGATTTAAAAATGACTATTCATCCGCATCCAACTTTATCCGAAACTCTTATGGAAGCTGCCGAAGTATTTTTCGGACAGAGCACGCATACTTATAGACCGAAGAGATAAAAAATTATCATGGCTTATTTTTGGACCACCCAAATTCTTAACGCAATCTGGAGTTCAAGAAATAGAATAAAGCGGAATGCATAAAGATGAACTAAGCTCAGAAATATCCTCCGTAGATGAAATATAAAGCTGCCAAAATGCCTACGGTAATTAAAATGAGGTAAACAAAGAATTTCAACCATCTCATTGTGCGGGAGGTATGAGGAATCTTTTCGATATTCGCAAAATCAATTTTCTTAAATTTTTTCTCAATCTCTTTTTCTGTCCGCTGCCATTCTTTTTTCAGTCGTTTCTTTTCTTTTCTTTCTTTGCTGGCAAGAGATGATCTATCGCTTTCCGCTTCTTCCCTTTCGTGCTTCATCAAAGCTTCTTTAGTTTGGATCATTTGAGATATTTCTATCCACAATTTTTTCTTAGGTTCTATTTTATCGGGCAAGGCAGCAACCTTTAGCAGCATAATTGATACCGAACTAATAGTCTCGTCACTTGCTATCACTTCCTTACGAGCTTTATCTAATTTATTTTTGACCGCCGGAACGGGTTCATCGAGCATTGCTGCTATTTCTTCAAGCGAATATTTTTCCATATCATGCAGTACAAAAATGACGCGCTCTAAAAAAGGCAAATTTGCGATTTCTCTTTCTAGTGAATTGATGTATATAGGATGAACAGTTGCTAACTCTTTCTCTTTAAACTCTTTATCTTGCTTAAACAGTAACCTTCTCATCTTGTCTCTTCTTAGTTCATCAAGCACAACATACACGGTAATTGCAGAGAGCCACATCTGCACAGGACAATCTTCTCTAAAGGCACGCAGCTCTAACCATGCTTTATAAAAAACTTCAGTGGTAATTTTTTCGGCTATGTTAGGCTGAACAAGCAACCTAAGTGCAACTGCATGTACCCGATCATAAGTGATATTGAATAATTGCTCAAAGGCAGATTTATTACCGCTTTGAGAGTTATGAACAAGCGAGCGAATGAATTTATTATCGTGTTCCAGGGTAACTCCTATTTTATCTTCTTAGAGCAATGGAACTAACAAAAGCTTTTTATTTTTGTTGACCAAATTTACACTATGCAACTGATTTAATCTACACAGGATTATCAATAATCATGCATGCAGATATTTGTCCTTCTTCCTAAATTACTCTTATAGGATTTCACTTCAAATTATTTCTATCGGGCTAAAGTTATTTCAATATAGTTTTTCAAATCATCGAACTCTGTAATCGGTAAATTGCACATAAAATTTTTGCAAATATAAACCGCCGGTTTACCATTAATCAGTTTCATATCTGCTGTATATGGAGCTAGTTGTTCCAAAAGATTGTCATTCTGATCTTTTATTATAAGCACCTTGTGTGGCACGTAAGTGTTATTGATATAATTAGTCATCTTCTCCATTATTGTTTCACTCTTATCGCCAACAATAACAATTTCATAAGAAGGACCGATCGCAAAGCTCAATGCCGATAAAAATTGAGAGAAATATATTGGTGCATTTAATATTTGAGAAACAAAAGGCTTCATAGATGAATCCGCCATACGCTCAAACTTATTATCACCGGTAATTTTACTCAGTCGAAGCAAGTTCATTATTGCGACAGAATTTCCGGACGGAATTGCACCGTCGTAAATTTCCTTTTGCCGTGAAATTAATTCTTCTCCATCATTCGGTGAAAAAAAGAATCCGCCATTTTGGGAATCAAAAAATTTATCAATCATAACAGAATTTAATTGGACAGCTTGCTGCAGATAGTAGGTCTTGCCGGATGCTTCGAAAAGATCAAGCAGAGCCTGTACTAAAAAAGCATAATCATCAAGGAATCCGGAAATAGCTGCTTCATCATCTCTAAAGCGGTGGAGGAGTTCACCAGTTGGCTTCATCATCGTATTCAAAAAAAAGGAAAGGGATTTTTCAGCGATGTTTAAATACTTCTCGTTATTAAAAACAGAAACAGCGCGTGCAAATGCAGAAATCATTAAACCGTTCCAATCGGTTAAAATTTTATCATCTTTATATGGGTGTATCCTTTGTTTTCTTACTTCATAAAGTTTTTTCCGCAAAGTATCAACTTTTTGCATGAGGCTTTCTTCATTTATATTCAATTGTCTGCTTAGATTCGTATAATTATCTTTTAAGTGAAGAATGTTAGTTCCGTTATTACTGCCCCCCATCGGATCAATCCAATTTCCTTCAGACTTAATATTGAATATTTTTTTCACAAGAACCGAATCTTGCAACGTAAAAATCGAATCTATTTCTTGTTCAGTCCATAAATAAAATTTCCCTTCCTCTCCTTCACTGTCAGCATCTTCGGCAGAATAAAATGCACCATCTTCCGATGTCATATCTCTACTAACGTATTCTAATATTTCTTCCGCAGTTTTTCGGAATAAATTATTTCCGGAAGCCTGGTATGCATCAATATAAGCGAGAGAAAGCAAAGCCTGATCATATAACATTTTTTCGAAATGCGGAACCAGCCATTGAGCATCGGTAGAATAGCGGTGAAATCCAAATCCCGCATGATCATAAATTCCCCCTAAACGCATTTGCTCTAAAGTATTCACAACCATATTTAGCGCTTCCATTTTTCCTGTCTTTTTCCAATATCTTAAGAGAAAAATAATATTATGCGGCGAAGGAAATTTTGGGGCAGAGCCGAATCCGCCGTTTTGCTTATCATATTTAGATTGAAATTCTCGGAATGCAAAGTGTAATGTATCTTCCGTAAATACTTCCTCGTTTTTATCGATCGAAACAGAGCTAATGGCATTTGCTATTTCGTTTGATGATTGAATAATTTCAATTCGTTTTGTATGCCAAATTTCTTTGATACGCGGAACAAGCTCCAAGATTCCGATTCTTCCGAACCTGCTTTCCTTAGGAAAGTAGGTGCCGGCAAAGAATGGTTTTTTATCAGGCGTCATAATAATAGTTAGAGGCCAGCCTCCGCTGCCTGTTAACATTTGACAAACCCGCATATAAATGCCGTCAATATCAGGTCTTTCCTCTCTATCGACTTTTATACAGACAAAAGCGTCATTTAAAAGCTGTGCAGCCTCTTCATCCATAAAAGACTCTTTTTCCATTACATGGCACCAATGGCACGTTGAATAACCTATCGAAAGGAAAACAGGTTTGTCTTCTTCGGCTGCTTTTTTGAAAGCTTCTTCACTCCACGGATACCAATCAACCGGATTCTCTGCATGCTGCAGAAGGTATGGACTCTTCTCTTGTGCTAAACGATTTTTTGCCATGATTAACTCTCTGCAAATAATGCCCGAATATTTTGATGTTTGAATAATCTATTTCAATAGTTAAATTTATACTGAATTTTTTAATAAATGAAATAATAAACATGAACGGAAAAAATAACCTTCTCTTACCGGCAATAATCGTCGGCGCAAGTTTAATTATTTGCGTAATTATCTTCGTCTCCGTTTGGAGATCGAACTACACCATGAACCAAACAATTACTGTAACAGGCTCTGCGAAAAAAGATATTGTATCTGATCTTGGCGTTTTGCGAGGAACAATTTCAGCGCAGGCATTAACTGCAGGAGATGCTTATAGAGACTTGCAAGCACAAAAACCAAAATTGATCTCTTACTTGGCAGCTAAGGGTTTTCCACACGATAAAATAGAATTTTTTACTATAAACAGCTACCCGGTTTATGAGATTAGCTCATCCGGTTATCAAACGGGAAATATACGTGCTTATGTTTACAGCCAGCGGATTGAAATACAAGCCGAAGATGTTAATAAGATTAAAGAGATTTCACTTGACATTCCCTCGCTTATCGAGAAGGGGGTAAACTTTAATGTGGAAATACCTGAATATCACTATACGAAATTAGCGGAGTTAAAAGTGCAAATACAGGCAGATGCCGCAAAGGATGCAATGATAAGAGCAGAAAAGATTGCCGGATCGACGGGAAGAACGTTGGGTCCGATGCGAAGTGCACGAATGGGAGTTCTTCAAATTACTCCGAAATTATCAAACCTAATTTCAGATTACGGTATCAACGATCTCAGCTCTATCGAAAAAGAAATTACTGCTGTGGTCAATGCATCGTTCGAAATAAATTAATTACTTCACTCACTATCGGTAAAGATTATTATGACAAAACCTCAAATTTGGGTTGCCGCTTTTTTAGTTCTTTTTATTTTGCTTTTTTTATTAGCAAGAGTATCGAAAAATATTGATCAAACAACTTCTCCGGTCACTAATCCCGTTCCACAAACGGATTTATCTTCAGGAGACCTTACAGCCCCGGAATTGCTTACCAAACTTGGCTGCATTACATGCCATGGACCGGATTTAAAAGGCACAAATATGGGTCCTGCATTAAGCGGACTTTCTGCTTTTTGGAGCAGGGACAAGTTAATTAACTATTTGCGTAATCCTTCTTCATTTATGGATTCGGATAGATTCAAAGCATTCAAGAAAGAATACCCGAATGTGTTAATGCCAGCCTTCGGAAATATTGATGTGAAAGATTTAGGCAAGATTGCGGAGTATTTATTGCAGTTATAGAAATAACTACAATTTAAAATCACTCGATTAGAGTTCGGCTGCAAATATATATTCGCAGCACAAATTAGGCGCATCGCTTGCGTATCGGAATCTGTGCATGGGTAAATAAATCGGTAGATAAATTTCGCCGCAAGACATTTATGAACAATAATAAATGCAGTGCTGAAAATAAAAATCATTGCTTTTTCCATAAAAATATATTAGTTTGTTTTTGAAAGGAGATAAGGAAACAATAAACTTTATTAGAACCTTTATATCTCCTATTATTTACTAATTAAATTTTGGGGTGGTATTATTAAAAACTTAATTAGAACACTTCTTCCAATTCCATTTTTATATCCTCTAAGAAGTTACTGTTAATAAAATAGGGTTTGAAAACGATGTATAAGATTGGTAAAAAATTTAGATGGCTGATTTTTTCTCCCTTTTGTTTATTACTTTCATTTACTTTCAGCCAGCATTTAGTTGAACAAAACTATGTTTGGCATCAAATACCATTGCCCGATTCTATTTATGCACGTTTTTACGATTTGCATTTTTTTAACGACAGTACAGGTTGGATTTGCAGCATGACGCGTATCGGAAATGGAAATAGAAATGTAATAGCATATACAAAAAATGGTTTTTTAAATTGGGATACTACTATAATTCAAATGGGTAGAGGTTTATTTATCACTTTTTCTAATGATGGTCAAGTAGGACTAACAGGAGAAGGTGCAGTAATTCGTACCATAAATGGGGGTCAAACATGGGAAAAAGCAGTATCGGTTGGCTCAATTGGTGGTGGATCGATCGTTAGAATGGAGTTCGCCAGCGATAGTATTGTTTGGGGAAGCGGAACCCAAGGAACTATACTTAAGTCAACCGATGCCGGTTTAACATGGGAATTAAAACAGCCAGAGTTTGTACGTTCCGACTTAAGTTATAAAGGATTATCAATAGTTAACAACCAGATCGTTTTTGCACTTTGTGGATTTCAGCTTATTTACACCTCAGATGGCGGGGATAACTGGAGTGAAATACCGTTCCCTATTGAGTTTTCACGGATGATAGATGTAAAATTTATAGACAAAGACTATGGCTGGATAACGGGGGAATACCGCACAATACTAAGAACCACGGATGGTGGAAATACCTGGGAGGATCAATCACCGAAGCCAATTATGAGCGATGCTTTTAAAAGCATCGATGCCTTAGATTACTCTACAGCAATTGTTTCTTCCACTCAAGGTGCAATTTTTAGAACCGACGATGGCGGCAAAACGTGGATTGAACAGATTCCCCGCAATGTTTTTCCCGGAATTGAGCGTGTTCAAATAATCAATAAGGATGTAGCTTATGCAGTAGGTGCCAGCGGTCTAATTCTCAAAACGACAAACGGAAGTACAACTTCTATTAACGAAGGAACACAATCCCCAAAAGAATATATTTTATACCAAAATTATCCCAACCCATTTAATTCAATCACAACCATCAGATACTCTCTACCCGAAGATGGCAAAGTAACAATAAAAGTTTACGATATCCTCGGCAGAGAAATAGCAACACTGGTTAACGAAGAAAAACCCGCCGGCACTCACTCAGTTAATTTCTCCGTAGGATCCTTTGGAGCTGCGAGCAATCTGACAAGCGGAGTGTATTTCTACCAGCTAATAGCCATGCCTATCGGCAGGCAAGCCAGTCGTTTTGTAGAAACGAAGAAGATGATACTCCTTCGTTAAAAGTTCAGTGGAACAACTTTTAGAGAAATGTTCATTTAAAAATCAAAACCCCACCGTAATTCAGCATTGCAAATTAGAATGATGGTGGGGTTAATTTTTTGTGTTAAGCTACTGTTATTTCCTTAGTTAAATAAACATCCTGGATTGTATTCAACAGTTTCACTCCTTCGCTCATCGGGCGCTGGAATGCTTTCCTGCCGGAAATTAAACCCATGCCGCCGGCTCGTTTGTTAATAACCGCAGTTTTAGCAGCTTCGGCAAAATCATTTTCACCAGATGCGCCTCCGCTGTTTATCAAACCGGCTCGTCCCATGTAATTATTTATTACCTGGTAGCGTGTTAAGTCGATTGGGTGATCCGAAGTAAGCTCCGAATAAACTTTCTTGTGTGTTTTACCAAATTTTAACGCTTCATAACCGCCGTTATTTTCGGGCAGCTTTTGCTTAATAATATCGGCTTCAATTGTAACGCCTAAATGATTTGCCTGTCCGGTTAAATCTGCAGCAGCGTGGTAATCTTTTTCTTTGGTTTTGAAAGCAGAATTTCGAAGGTAGCACCAAAGAACTGTTGCCATTCCCAATTCATGTGCATATTGAAATGCTTCGCTCACTTCAATAATTTGCCGTGCACTTTCTTCAGAACCGAAGTAAATTGTAGCACCGACAGCGGCAGCGCCGAGGTCGTATGCCTGTCGAATTCCGGCAAACATAATTTGGTCAAATTTATTCGGATAGGTTAATAGTTCGTTGTGATTAATTTTTACTATGAAAGGAATTTTGTGCGCGTATTTTCTTGACGCCATACCGAGCACACCGACCGTAGAAGCAACCGCATTGCATCCGCCTTCTATTGCCAGCTTCACAATATTTTCAGGATCAAAATATGCAGGATTAGGCGCAAAGGATGCACCGGCAGAATGCTCAATTCCCTGATCGACAGGAAGGATTGATAAATAACCTGTGCCGGATAAGCGTCCCGACATAATAATCCACTGTAAATTTTTAAGCACATTAATATTTCTATCGGTTTGAGCAAAAACCCGGTCAACAAAATCCGGTCCCGGTAAATTTAATTGTCCCTTTGGAAATTTTGCCTTGTAAGTAAGCAGCGATTCAGCTTCGCTTCCCAATAGTTCTTTAATTTTATCTAACATTTAGCACTCCATTATTTATATTATGAACATCAAAAATTGTATTTACATTCCAAAAATAACCTTAAACCAGCTTGGATTCAATTGAGCCGGAATATTGCTTTTGCGCATTCGCATACATTTTCAATGATAATTATGTTGTGTTCTTTCTGCTTCATGCAATTCTGAATGAGGGGATGAATGATGAACCTGAAAGTTTTATATTATGTAAAAAGGGTATTTGTTATTTTCCGAAGGATCTTTTAGACCGAAGGATCATTTTGATCGGCTGAAAGGAGAAATCTTTTCCGGGCGAACGTTCCTTTGCAAAGATTACAGAATACTTCCGATTCTTTAATCTTAATTTGCACTATAGGGCAGTTGAAAAGGACGGCACTAAAGTACCGTCCTTTTACTTTGTAAGATTCTTCAATCAATTATTTCTACAATAGCGCTTGCAACAGTTCGGTCCTGCTCATCTAAAAGGAAAACACGATAAATGCCGGCTTGGTCAAAGCTCATATCGCTGTCGTCATTCTTCGAAAAAAATATGTAATTCATATCCGGAGTAACCGAGTAAGAAAATTTTTTATAATAATCGAATTTACCGCTCAAGGGATTATATTTATCAAACTGAATTGAAACATCGGTTAAACCAAGCTCATAATCACATTTTATAATTACCGTTAAATAACCTTTTGTAAATCTGTCGCTTACCCCTTCTTCCCCATTTTCATTATAAACCTCGCAAAAGTAAAGAACCGGTTCGCTTTGTGCATTAGCAACCTGTGAACCGCCTGCAAAAATATTTAAGAACACCGCTAACAAGAGTACGGATTTCGGTTTCATATTTTACTCCTTGAAATTTCTTGAGATTAGTTATTTAATTAAGAGCGAGGGATTGTTTACGCAAGTTCTATATTTCTCTCCGCCAAAATAAGTATAAGCTTTTTAATTTCATATTGTAATTTATACTGAATTTTTATTTTCTTGCCAAAGTTTTAATTCAAGTTAGAACTCTTTAAATTTTGAAATAATTAGTGAAATTTTTTATGAATGAACAAAACAACCAGCTAATCATCTGCCCGTGGTGCGGACATATTTCACAAATCATTTGGGTACATGGGCATGGACAATGCGGCATTTGCAATATAAACACTGAGGAATGCTGCAGAGGGGAGGTTTGTTCTGCTGTCACCCAAATTCCAAACAATGAATCTAAACTAGATGAACACGAAAACAATACAACAGATTAAGCATCTTTGCTTTGACCTTGACGGAACATTGATGGACTCTTACAGAACCATTTTTAATTGCACAGAAAAAACTCTCAATGATTTGAATATTCCTTATTCACTGCAGGATAATGAATTCAAAAAAAGAATCGGACACCATTTCAGAGAGATATTTACCGAATTAAACATTCCCGTAACCGATATCGAAAAATTTATAAGCACCTATAAAAAAAATTATTTTGATTTCATTGACGATTCGGAATTATACGACGGAATTATTTCATTTCTTGATGAATGCCTACTTCATGGAATTAAAGTTTCATTGCTAACCACAAAAGCACAGGATCAAGCGGAAAAAATTTTAGAACACTTCGCTATATCAAAATACTTTTCGGTAATTATGGGCAGAAGAAACGGCTTTAAAATAAAACCTGATCCTGAACCGCTGATTTATATTTGTAATGAATTGAAAATCCCCCCGGAAAATACATTGATAATAGGCGACACTGAATTAGATATACTATGCGGAAAAAATGCAGGAACACTTACTGGCGCAGTTACGTACGGGTATCGTTCAAAAGATGAGCTTGTTAAATATATACCGGATTTTTTAATTAACAATCCTGGTGAGCTTAGAACAATCTTACCGCTTAAGTGAGATTTGTACGGCTAAGAGATGACATCTTTCACGGCGGGACAAGAAACCAAAAGATGTCATCTCTACCAAGCATAAGGTAACTACTTAAAATTCCATCATAACCGCATAACACCGGAATGGTAAAGATTAACGTAGCAACAGCATCTTTCGGGCTTGTGTAAAACCGTTTATGGTTAGCACGTAATAATAAATTCCTGAACTCAAATTAACGTTTAATTCTTCAGTATTGAATTCGACTTTGTACCGACCGGATTCCTTAAACTCGTTAAACAAAGTAACTACCTCTTCTCCCAATGAATTATACACTTTTATTGATACAAATCCGCTTTTGGGAAGAGCATATTCAATTACAGTTGAAGGATTAAATGGATTCGGATAATTTTGTTCGAGTGTGTACACAGATACACCGCTAAAGTTCACTTCAACCGCATCATGTAACGTGAATGTGCCGTCAAAATCGACTTGCTTTAATCGATAAAGAATTTTACCGAATGGCGGGTTTTCATCAATAAAGCGATAAGTATTTTGTTCCTGCGATGTACCTTTTCCTTTGACAAAACCGATAGTTTTCCAGCTTAGTTTTGTTTCGTTATCATTTATTGCGCGCTGCACTTCAAAACCATTATTATTCAACTCAGTTGCTGTGCTCCACTTAAGCACAATCTTTTGGGATTCTTCTTCGGCAGAAAAAGAGGTTAATTCAACTGGAATTTCTAAATAAACAATAATACCAATATCGTCAAGATACCAGCCATCGCGGTTCACATATTCATCTGAATGCAGACTGAATTTTACCTTAATTTGTTTTCCCGAATATTCACTCAAGTCAATCTCTTCCCGAACCCAAGTATTTTTAATTCCGTCATAAACCGGCTGCCCAACAGGTTGAAAACCGCCCCCACCAATTTTCGTATATTTTCCTTTTTGCGGATTCCATGTAGCACCATTATCGGTTGAAACGAGCACTTGCCCATAATCCCAATTCGCTTCAATGCTATACTTTGTCCAGAAAGTAAGCTTTGGATATGTATACCCTGCAAGGCTAATATTGTTTTTAAGCTGCATCGAAACCGACATGTTATTATCATAATCGGAGTTTTCACTGTCGGTTATAGATGAAGGGGGAGAGTAATAATCCGCCGTGGTTCGGCTCCATCGCTTTTGTGTGTTGGTGGCTGTCAGCGTCCAATTATCGTTTATATCATTCGAGCTGTCAAAGAATATGTAATGAGGAATCCCAATCGTTATCGAAAATGTATCTTTCGACATAAATACATTATTAATTCGCGTTGATAAAATTAAATCAATATCCTCTTCTGTGGGAGCTGTAGATGAAATTTGGAAAACAAATGCCTGAGACAAAGTAAACGAGGTCTGTGCGGATAAAGCGGAAATTGAATAGCTTCCACTTGAAATGTTTATGTAAGGACTAGCTGAACTTAATTCAACGATTATATTCTCAATGCCGGATTGCCCTTTATTTTTAATTATTGGATAAAGTTCTACAACATCCGATTGATTGAATACCGATTGCTGAAATCCCGGATTTACAACTGCTGCAAAACCGCCTGCAGCCCATGCGTAATAAAGATTCGGATGAACATTTTCTTCGGCAAGCGGGAATATTCTATGCATCGGGGGCCAAAAATAATCATCGGGTGTGCCGACCTCAGGTGTCATCGCAAAAATTTTGCCGCTGTTGGCAAGAGTATCGCCGTCGTAAAAATAATCGTCGCTGTTCCCTCTGGTTGCATATCCAACCGTTTGCAAATCAGTTCCGTACAGATAATTATTATACTTTGTCATATCCGCTGCATACTCCCGGAATATCAGTGAATCCGGTGTTTCAACATTCAAAGCACCGTAAGGGTAAATTAACAAATTACTATATGTATGATAGTTTAACGCAGTTTTAATTTTCCTTGAAGCTAAAAAATCGCGTATCGCTTGAGTTTCAGGTTCCGAGAAAGGTGCGGTTCCTCTGTAAGTTTCTGCCGAAGTACTTAAGCTTGAGCCGCCGTTCGGTGCATTCCAATAGTAATCAGGTCCATAATTTCTATTCAAATCAACTCCAAAAGTCCCGCCCCCGTTTACGCGGCGGTTCTTTCTCCACATCCCCCCTCCATTTGGTGCGATAGTTCTATTGTATTCGTATCCATCGGGATTAACTACCGGGATAAAATACATCTGTCTATTATCAACTAAATATTTTACAACCGGATCTGTAGCATAGTTCTCAAGCAAATAATACATGAAGTAAATCATTTGCATCATGCTTTGTGGTTCTCTTGCGTGATGCAATGCCGTATACAATACTTCGGATTCATCTTCATCAATATCAGGACTGTCGGAAATTTTCACTACATAAATAGGGCGCCCTTCGATTGAAGTGCCAATGCTGATTTTTTCTGAGATGATATTCGGAAACACCATCCTCATGGTATCTAAATGAGCTATAACCTCATTAAGTGTATAATACCCGCCCATTGAACCAAATCCAAAGCGGGTTACATTATAGTTGAGTCTTGTAGAAGTTTTGTATTGAGCCATTTGCCCATCGGAAAGTCTCGGAAGATTCTTATAGTATTTGTACCAATCATCAATCTCAATCGTGTAAGAAAATCCCGATTCCTTCAACGCTTCGAACTGATCGTCACTCACAAAAGCTTCTACAATATTTTTAGCAGGTAAATGGAAATGATCAACATCAACTCCGGCTTGAATAAGCGAGGGAATATCTTTTGGACTTTGAAGATAAATTTTTACTTTTTTATAGTTTTGTGCAAATGCATTAAATGAGAGAAGAAGTGATAAAACTAATAAGTAACTCATGTTACGCAAAAAACTTGAACTCAACCCCCCGCCCCCCTTCTCTTGGTAAGAGAAGGGGGTGAGGGGGATGAGTTTTTTGTATGAATGACAACTTCTGCGTAGCATAAGTGTATAAGTTAAAGTTTTGCTTTTCATTTTCAATACAACCATATTATATTTTTAATTAAGAATTAATTTGAACCTTTAGAGTTTCACCTTCAGTTTGGGCTATTACGGTTGCACCGCACGAGTCGCTCCACACATTTACGGTGGTTCTGCACATATCTAGAATTCTATCTACTGCAAGAATAAGTCCTACACCTTCTAAGGGTAAACCAACCGCCGATAAAATAACAGAGATCATCACAAGTCCTGCCATCGGAATACCTGCAGCACCGATTGATGCGAGCAAAGCTGTTACAACAACAATCATTTGCTGCAAAAAGGTTAAGTCTATTCCATAAGCCTGAGCAATAAACATTGCGGCAACGCATTCGTATAATGCTGTGCCGTCCATATTGACCGTAGCACCAAGCGGAAGAACAAAGCTGGTTATTTTATTTGAAACACCTGAATTATTTTCTACAGCATCCATTGTGAGTGGCAGAGTAGCGGATGAAGAAGATGTAGAAAATGCGGTAAGCAGCGGAGTTGTCATTGCTTGAAAATGACTCCATGGATTAACCTTGCCGATGAATCTTAATATTAACGGCAAAGTAATAGTTGCATGAAAAATCAATCCGAACAATACAGCCATCATGTAAAGCCCTAACCTTTCAACAATACCTAACAAAGCATCTTTATCGCCTGCCTGCTCTGCAACTATGCCTGCAACAATTCCAAAGATTCCGATTGGAGCAAATTTGATGATGAAAGAGGTTATTTTCATTATCACTTCGAATCCAGCATTAAACAAATTAACAAGAGTATTTTGATATTCAGAGCTAATTTTTGTAATAAAAAAACCAATAAGAATAGCAAAGAAAATAATTGCCAGCATATCCGCCGAAGCCATTGCATCAACAATGTTAGTTGGAATCATTCGTAATAAAATATTTCCGAAACTGTCTGAAACAGCGCTCATTTCATCGACTTCCCTCGTGAATCCGAGATCTGCGCCTAAGCCAGGCTTAATCAGGTTTACAAGCGTCAATCCGGCAATTATGGCAAGAAAGCTGGTTGAGATATAATATGTAAGTGTCTTAAGCCCTAACTTACCAAGGTTCTGCGCATTACCGATGTTAGCCACCCCGGAGGTAACCGATGTGAGAATCAACGGCACGATAATCATTTTTAATGCCCGCAGAAACAGCTCCCCCATCCAGCTTACGTATTCTACATAATCAGTAAACGCTAAGCCGTAAATAATAGCAAGTGTAAAAGCAATAAGAATTTGCCAGTGTAATTTTATTCGAAACATGAATTAATCCTGGTTTTTTGAGAAAACATAATTAAAGGATCGATGCAATAATTTCATCGCAGATTGCATAACCTTTTTTTGTCAGTCTGATGTAACCCCTATCAAAAGTAACAAGGTTTTGATTCATTAACATTTTAAAATAGTGATATTTTTCGTTTATCCATACCTCACCGAAATTTTTCTTCAAATCGTCAATTTCAATTCCGCTGCTTCTTAGTGCGAGCATAACGTATTCCGAAAATCTTTTTTTGTCGGAAAGATATTCATACCCTGCTTCTGCCAATTTGTTTTGTTCTATTTCAGAGATGTATCTTTTTAAGCTTGAATAATTCCACCATCGCTTTTCTTCAACGAATGAATGAGACGATGTTCCAAAGCCAAGATATTCTTTATACCGCCAATAGGCATTATTATGAATACATTCATAGCCTTCTCTGCAGAAATTCGATACTTCGTACTGTTTAAATCCGGTTGAGGAAAGAAAATCAATTGTTAATTCATACAAGTCGGCATCGTAATCTTCATCCTGCATTCTTACCCTTCCGTCAAGAACCATCTTGTTAAGAATAGTTCCCCGTTCAAGGATTAAGCTGTATGCCGAAATATGTTTGATCGGCAAAGAAACCGCTTTTTGTAAATTTTCTTTCCACTTTTCTTTTGATTGCCCGGGAAGGTTGAAAATTAAATCAATGCTAATATTCTCGAAGCCCGCTAAATATGAATCATTCACCGTTTTGATAGCAGTTTCGCTGTCGTGAATTCGAGTTAAAAATTTTAATTCATCCTCGTGGAAAGATTGGATACCGATGCTTAATCTGTTTATACCCGATTCCTTAAATGCATGTAACTTTTCCGGGTTCACTGTACCGGGATTAGTTTCCAATGTGATTTCAACATTACCCGTTATCTGAAAATTGTTTTTAACTGCGGTGATAATATCATGAATATATTCCGGATTCATCAACGATGGAGTTCCGCCGCCAAAATAAATTGATATTACTTTTTTACCGGGAGAAAATTGTTGAGCGTAATGTTCAATTTCTTTTTTTAACGCAGTTAGAAAAGGGTTGATATTGTCGGTTGTAATAATAGAATAGAAATCGCAGTAGATGCACTTATGATCGCAAAACGGAATATGTATATAGACGGCTAATTCTTTCAACGTTATTACGATTGGTAAGATGATGATCTCTAAAAATTTTGCGCCATCATGATTTATTATACCGTAAAGACGCACTGACGCCGGGAAAATTTATCTTTTGATTTCATCCGTAAATAAAAAATCCTTGGAGTAAAGTCTCCAAGGATTTTAAATAATTGAATCGATTAATTAGGGTTTAACATCCGCTTCAAACAATATGTCGATTGCCCCTTTAACTTCATACGGTGGATCTCCTCCGGAAATATTATCAACAAGCAGCGTAGCTTCAAAGCAATTGCTGCCTAAGGAAGAAATGTACTCGTTTATAGTATTTATTTCGTTCTGAGAGAGTGTTATTTCGTATGGAGAATTCTTGTAATCGATTATTACAACACCCAAAATATCTTGGTTAAATAAAACATTTCCGGCTTGATCTTTTACTGTTATCTTTATGTTGCCCTGCAAACCTTGCGGGGTTACGTTCACAGTTCGATATGAAGCTTTAACATACTTGATCGATTCTATCTTGTTTTTATACTCATCGTACGTTGAAGTGCCTTCCAAACAATAAGTACCGGTCGCATTCGCAGAGGTACTCATCCCGCTTACAGTCAGCTCCATCTTAATAGGAATATTAACGGGAAAGTTGCTCTCTACCGAATCACAACTCGGAAAAGTTAAGACTATCAGTGAGCCAATCAACAGTAAGAAATTATTTTTCTGTTTCATAAAATATCAGCTTTCTAAGATAAAATTTAAACTGCTAAGGTTCGGTTTCAGCTTCAAACACAATATCGATGGAAGCTTCTAATGTTTTTGTTCCGACAGCCGGTACAATATTATTTACTATCAACTCAGCTCTAAAGCAGCGCCCGCCTCCCTCAAGGTAATTGTTCACACCATCGAATACGCCTGGAGATAACTCTAATTCATACGGTGCATTTGGGGGTAAATAATTTGAAACTGCTACATTGTTTAGAGTATGAGTAAACAACATAGTGCCGGTGGAAGTCATTACATTCACCGTTACGTCGCCACTCAGGTTACTAGGATCTACAAATGTTGGTCTGAATGTTATTCTTATCAGCTTAATAGATTTTATATCATCTTTATAATCCTCATAAGTTTTAGATTCATCCAAACAAAATGATTTTGATTCAGAGATTGTGCTTAATACGCCCGAAGTACTAATATTGATGCTGTAAGGAATATTCACAAAGAAGGTATTGAATGCATCAAGAATGCAGCCGTTCACCGAGAGAATGTATAATAGGAACGGTGTTAAAACGATGATTGAAAAATATTTTTTCATTGTTATCCCTTTCTAAAATTCAAATGATAAACCAAAGCCTGCAACAGTTTGACTGCCCAAATTGAGGTCGGCATTTAATACGAAGAACCCAAGCTTAGCTGCCGCACCTAAAGTAAACCTAAATTTATTTTTCCCATCGAGCGAAAGTTTAACGTCCTTATCTTTTTGCAATTCCGGATCGCCGCTGTCTGGATCTCCTTTAATTGAGTATTCCAAATCGATACTGGAGGATTCCAATTGCAGTCCGCCATAAGCAGTCACTATTCCGAAAGTTTTACTTGCGTGAACGTTAAACGCAAGGTTTTTCGATTCAACAAGATCGGTAATTGTGAATCTATGATAGAGTATCTGTGCCGCAAAATCAAGCGGAACTAAAGGAATGTAACGGCTGATTTTATGTCTCACACCAATTCCTAAAAAATCAATATCTCTTTCGCCGACCGAAATTTTGGGAACAAATCTCAATAAAACTTCAGTACCCAATAAGCTGGCAGTAATTTGAGGCATCACAAAAGGAATTGAAGTTTCATTAATGCCGGGCGGATAAGTTATATATCCGTTTGGTCCGGCATAGGCACCGCCTCTATCGCCGTAAATAGTAGCGGTTTTTTCTTTTGCAGTGTAACCTTGCGGAAGATTTGGAGTAAAGGAAGTTTGGTCGTCAGGAACAAAAATGAACATCCCCTTGAAGCTAATAGAAAAGCCAAAAAGGTCCGGTATATCTGCCGAGTGATAAGTACCGGAATGCAGTGCGGTACCTAGAGTTGTAGCCAGCGGCTTCGCGTAATTTTCGGCTTCGGACTCTTTGAGGAAGTTGAATCTATCCCCCACTTGAGCATATCCCTGAATACCAAACAAAATGACCAATATAAAGAGCCATGCTTTTTTCATGGAACTCTCCCGATTGTTAATGAATTGGATTATTTGTAACGCAAATTTCTGACGGAAAAATAGTGAAATCATTGGTAAGATGTAAATAATACTTTTAATCATTCTTACCCGAATCACATTTAATGAAAGTAAATCAGCCTTTTTTGAGCAGCTCTTTTGCCCCTTCAAGGCTTGTTTGAGTAACGGCTTCGCCGCTGATTAATTTGGCAATTTCCTGCATGCGTTCTTTATCGTTCAATTTTTTAATAGTGCTTATTACTCTATTACCGGATGTTATTTTCTCAACTGAATAATGAAGATCGCCCAAGCCCGCAATTTGCGGCAGATGTGTAATTGCAATTATTTGATGATAGGATGCTAAAGATTTTAAAGCTTCACCTACTTTAGCTGCTATACGTCCGCTTACGCCCGTATCAATTTCATCAAAGATAAGCAGCGGAAGCTTATCGTTCTTTGCAAGTATAGATTTAAGCGAAAGCATTATTCTTGATACTTCGCCGCCGGATGCAACTTTGGACAAAGGCTTCGGATCTTCACCCAAGTTTGTTGAGATATAAAATTCAACCTCATCAATACCGTTAAGTCCCGCTGCAAAATTTTTATTGTTACATATAACATAAAGCTCATCATCGGTTTCAGCGGAAGTTTGTGTAATTCTTACCTCAAAAATAGAATCGGGTATACCTAAAACCGACAAAACTTTTTTTACCTCTTTTTGAACTGTCTGTAAAATCTTTTTCCTTTTTTCGGATAGCGTTTGGGCTAATTTGCCGCATTTAATTCTCAATTGTTTAATTTCCTCTTTGAGTTTCAATATGCTATCGGCATAATTTTCTGCAAGCTCAAATTCAGCACCTATTTTCTTTCGATACTCAATTACCGATTTAATGGATCCGCCGTATTTTTTCTTTAGCATGCTTATGCTGCCTAATCTTTCTCTTATTTCTTCTGTGTAAGCAGGTTCGAGGTCAATCTTTTCGTTATAACTGCGGACGAATACAGCTATATCTTTTATTAATGTTAAAGCAGATTCACATTCACTGTTAACGTCTTCAAAAGATTTGTCGATTTCGGTAAGCTCTTCAAGCTTGCTTTTTATTTTGGCAAGTGAATCATACAAAGAACTTTCCGTTTCGTATAATTCCTGATAAACATCCGAGGTTAAAGCCATGAGCTTCTCTGAATTTTCCAGCACCTTAAGTTCGTCTAAAAGTTTTTCTTCTTCATCCACTGCAGGCGAAACGGCATCAATCTCATTTATTTGAAATGCATAAAGATCTTTTTTCTCTTTGAGAGAAATTTCTTTTTCCTTTAAAGTTTTGAGTTCATTAATTGAAGCTTTTAATTCAGAAAAAATCTTGCGGTAATTCTCCAAATCGATTGAAAGATTTCCGAATTCATCTAAAAACTCTATGTGTGTTTCGTTTCGAAGAAGAGATTGGTGTTCATGCTGTCCATGCAGATCAACAAGCAGTTTTCCGGCGTCTTTAATTAATGTGAGAGGAACGGGAGTATCATTTATAAAGCAGCGGTTGGTTCCTTTTGCGGAAATTTCTCTTCTGATTATTAGCTCGGGATAAAATTCAATTTCATTCTCTTCAAGCAGCGCTTTAACTTTTTTGTTAGATTCAACTTCAAAAATACCTTCAACGATTGATTTTGCAGCACCTTTCCTTACTACTTCGGTTGAAGCTCTATCGCCTAATATTAATCCCATTGCGTCAATTAGTATTGATTTGCCCGCACCTGTCTCGCCTGTAATGATGTTTAACCCCGCACCGAACTCAACATCAATTTTCTCAATGAGGGCATAATCTATCACTTGAAGAGATTTTAACATTTATTCACCAGGATTTTTCGGGGTAAATTTAGGCAGTTTTAGCTGCAATTTAAAGACGGGAGGAGGAGATAAAAACTGTCAATTGGACTTGATGATTTAATTACAATTTCCATTACAATGTCCTCTCTTTCTTCGATTACAAAATTCAACTTAAATATCCTTTAGCCATAAAAATTCCACAAATTGTTTTAGCATCTATAATATTGCCGCCTATTATTTTTTCTTCAATCTCTTGAGGGGAAAATTCTAATATCTCCATTCCGTACTCTCCCTCTTCCCTGTTATGCCTGCCTTCCTTAAGATTACGGGTTAAGTAAATGTGTAAAACCTCGGTGCAAAAGCCGGGCGTAGTAGAAATTTTTCCAAGTTTAACAATATCCCCTGTGGAATAACCCGTTTCCTCCTCAAGTTCTCTTGCTGCGCATGTTAAAGGGTCTTCTCCTTTATCCAATTTGCCGGCGGGAAGCTCCAGGAAGAATTTTTGGAACGGATACCTAAACTGTCGAACCATTACAATCTTGCCGTCATTCTTAACCGGAACAACCACTGCTCCTCCCGGATGAACGGCAATTTCTCTAATTCCTCTGTTGCCGGTATTGTATTCTAATTCGTCAACTTGCAGGTCGAATACTTTTCCTCTGAATAGTATCTCACTTTTAATTAGTTTGAAGTTCATAAGATTTATTACTTGATAATGGTGAATGTTGTTAAAAGAAGAATTGTATTAAATCCTAACCAAACATATTTGTCCGACCCAAAGGGTTCTCCAAGGATCCATAGGACTTCGGAAAGGACTCTTTTCGAGAAATTTAACCGGCACTAAATTCCAAAAAATCCAAAGGATCCATAGGACAAATCACAAAAAACAAATAAGCACCAAAAAACAAATTCGAAATTTCAAACCTCTTTTTTCAGCCTGCTATTTGATTCGTCGTATCAGCATGTAAATCTGAAGGTAATAAACAAACTCGAGGGCGACCAAAAACAATGACTTTTATCATTTCGCCTGCCTGCTGCAGGCAGGAGGAAGTCTTCGATCGAGAAATCTTTCCTCAGAATGTAAAAAATTAGATTTTTCCTCCGAACGTAGGCTCCTTCAAAAAAGCATTCGGAGTCAAAATTACAATAGCACTTTTCCGAAGGATCATTCTGATTACACAATCTCAATTCTTCGGAAGTTACAACTTTTACTTCATGGTCATCCTCTACATTCCGTTCACCTTAGCGATAGAGATCTGAGTTCAAGTTTTTTGTATAATCTTCTATCTTGTAATTCAATCACGCTGTCGGCAAAAAAGTTTACTCTCTGTAACCCGGTTGATAGTAAGGAATCAACTCGCTGCCTAAAAATTTTAACAGAGCAGTAATCACTCCAAGATCGTCAAGATATCCAATCAGTGGGGCAATATCGGGAATAGTATCAATCGGAGATATGAAATAGACTAATGCGCCTATAACAATTGCCTTTCTATGCCATGTAACCAACGGATCCCGCATATAGTTAAACAGAGCAAGAATGTCTTTTGCAAATGAAATTTTCTTGCCTACTCTTTCAAGTTTTTCCCAGAGGTTTTCTTCAATGTATTTTACTTTTTCTTCCGGCTTATCAAGCTCGCCAAAATCGAGTTCGTCAAGGTTTAATTCTTTCTCTGTCATTGTATATCCCTTTTTTTATTTTTTTCAAACCAATCAAAAATGGTATTCCACCACAGCCTTGCGTTTTGTGGTTTTGTAATAAAATGAGTTTCATCCGGGAAATATAAGAATTGACTTTCAACACCCAGCCTTTGCAGCGCTGTAAACAATTGCATTGATTGATCGACCGTTACTCTAAAATCGTTAGCACCGTGTGTTATAAGCATAGGAGTATTAGCATTGTGAATGTATATGTGCGGCGACCACTTTTCATAAGCTTCTCTATTTTCCCACGGTGTTCCTCCAAATTCCCACTCGGGGAACCATAGCTCCTCAGTTGTTCCGTACTTGCTTTCAAGGTTGAAAGCTCCTGAATGGGAAACTAAAGCATTGAAGCGATCAGTATGACCGGCAATCCAATTTATCATATAACCTCCGTACGAAGCACCGGCTGCAAATGTGTTGTTCTTATCAACAAAACTAAAATTATCAACAGCGTGATCATAAGTATTCATGAGATCGATGTAAACCTTGCCTCCCCAATCTCCGGAAATTTCATCAACAAATTTTTGACCGTAACCTGTACTGCCTCTTGGATTAGGGGCTACTACTACGTATCCTTTTGAAGCAAAAAACTGCAAGTTCCAACGGTAGTGAAACTCGTCGCTCCAGTGCCCTTGTGGACCGCCATGTATAAGAAAAATCATTGGATATTTTTTTGATGCATCGAAAAACGGAGGTTTAATCAAAATTGACTGCACATCTTTTCCTTCTGCTCCTTTAGCCCAAAAAGTTTCGACAGGATTCATTTCGAGCCTGCTCAATAAGTCTTTGTTAAGCGAGGTTCTCTGTGTTAAAAATCTTCCGTCTGCAGTACTTGAAAAAATTTCTTCAGGCAGATTTGTTCTTTGCTGCTTAAAGTAAATAGATTTCCCGTACGACGTTATCATTACATTTCTATTGGAATGTTTTTCTTGTATTAAGGTAACTTTGCCTGAGTAAACATTCACTGTATAGATTGATTTGTTTATTTTATTCGGGGCAGTGAAGTAAATATGCTGTGAGTCATTCGACCAAACAATTTCCTCAACTGTATTCTCGAAGCTTTCGGTTATATTTTTTAAGCTACCTGTTTTACGATTATAAATGATTATATCCTGTTTATCGGATTCAAATCCTTCTCTCTCCATTGAGCAGAAAGCGATGAATTTTCCATCGGGAGAATAAACCGGCTGGTTATCGTTTCCTTTGCTCTCGCTAATCTTAATGAAAGGATTTTTAGCATTCTTCTTCACATCTTTAAGATTTAGAATGAATATATCGTTGTTAGTACTTGTTGCAATAAAATCGGTACTGTTCATTGTAAAGACTACTTCCAAACCTTCAGGTGAGAATTTATAATCGTTAGCACTGCCAAGAGCAATCGGCGGTACATCATTCTTGCCGAATATTGTAAGATCATAGTATTCTTTAGAGTCCAGATCATATAGGAATAAATGACTGCGTTTCTCCCCGCGCCAGGCATTCCAATGCCTGTACATTAACTCGGTAAATAAGCTTGCTTTAACTTTGCTTTGCTCCTTTTCTTTATCTCTTTCTTTATTGCAATCCTGACTAATACAATCGGGATAAACCGAAGAGACGAATAAAAGCTTCTTACCGTCATTAGACCAATTGTGCCCCGAAACTCCGGTATATAAATCGGTAATTTTCTGTTCATCCGAACCGTCCATATTGCACGACCAAACTTGATTTTCGAAAATGTAAGAAATTCTCTTTCCGTCAGGTAAAAATTGCGGTTCGGTTTCGTTCTTTTCTGAATTCTTTAATACACGAAAATTCTGACTGGACACATCCATTAAGTATATATCTGTGTTTCCTTTGTTAGCCTCCATATCGTATGAAGTAACTGTCATTGCAAAAGTTTTTCCGTCGGGTGATAGTACTACGTTACCGAGTCTTTTCATCGACCATAAATCTTCAACGGTTATAGCTCTTTTTTCTTGAGCAAGGAGCAAGAACGGAAGTAGTATTAATAAAATCGTTTTTTTCATGAAATCCTCATTTTTTTAAGCAAATTGGTTATTTCAGGGCAGTACTCAATCGGGTTTTTAATTTCCCGGCATTTTATTTTTGAATGTCATTGATCTACAAAATTCCTATCAAAAAATAGCAGAACTTGGTTTCAAAGGCAATGTAAGTATATTTGAACATTCTTTTTGTTATTAATCATAAATTGATTCTTAGTTTACTGTTGAAAAAATTGGAGATAATCAACTATCGATTCATCAAAAAAAAATAACCTGATAATACCGGGAAGTTATCATCAATTAAGCCACTTAGCCGGAGTTACAAGCCTAACAGGCAAAAGGATTTTAATGATCGGCGGAGGCTGCGAGCAAATTGCTCTTTTAATGCCGGAAGATTCAAATATATTTTTAATATTAAATGATTATGAATCCTTGCTGAATTCTCGTCTTGTTCTCGGAAAATCAAAACATTGTTCCGTAAAAATGATGAGTTATGAAAATACCGACTTTAAGCAGAGTGAGTTCGATATTGTTTATGCACAAGCTTCAATATCTACTTCTTCGCGAAATAAAATTTTAAATGAAATAAAAAGAATTTTAAAAGACAGCGGTTATTTATCTATCGGAGAAATTGTTAAGCTTTCCGACCAGCCGCCAAAATTTGTAACCGATGTTTGGTCGGCATCCGGTATTGTACCTCTGAGTAAAGAAGAGCTTACAAAATTATATTTAAAGAATCACTTTGAGATCTTAGATTCGGTTGATTTATCCTTTACCCTGAAAAATTTTTACAGCGAAAGTCAAAATCAATTGAAAGAAGTTCAAAAAAATATTAGCGAACAAGAAAGGTCATATTATAAGAAGCTCTTAAATAAAATCAGTCATGAATCAAATGCTTACCTAAAGCTCGGCGGAGATAAACACATAGGATTTATCTCATTTATCTTAAGGAAAATAAATTGATGATAAAGGGAGAGTTAATACAACTTCAAATTGAAAAATATGCATTCGAAGGAAAGGGTATTGCTAGAATTAATTTTGCACGTCCGGGAAAAGAAGAATCGTCAACTTCAGAAGAAAAAAATTTTGTAGTATTTGTAAGCGGTGCATACCCCGGCGATGAAGTTAAAGCAAGAATACTTAAGGTAAAAAGTTCGTACGCTGAAGCCAAAGCAGAAGAATTAATTAATCCATCTGACTTACGTACAAAAGCAGAATGCAAATATTTCGGAACGTGCGGAGGATGCAAACAACAAGACTTAAATTACGATGCACAGCTCAGATTCAAAAAGCAGCAGGTTGAAGAAATTTTCAAACAGCTTGGCGGATTTGAAGGATTAAATGTGGAAGAGATTATTCCCTCTCCCAATACTTTTTACTATCGCAACAAAATGGAGTTTTCATTTTCTTCTAGAAGATGGCTTACCAAAAGTGAATTATCGGAGCAATTCAGTGATAATGAGGAAAATATTCAAAAGAAAAATTTTGCTTTGGGACTTCATATTCCAAGAATTTATGATAAAGTTTTAGCTATAGAAGAATGTTTCCTTCAATCAGCGTTAAGCTCCAAGATTGTAAACCTTACACGAGAATTCTTCATTAAAAAAAATATACCGCCCTATTCTACAAATACCCACTCGGGTTACTTGCGAAATCTTGTAATCAGGCAATCGGCAAAAACAAGTGATTTGATGGTTAATTTGGTTACTTCGAGAGAAGATGAAAAATTGATGAAAGAATATACCGCCTTGATTACTAATTCCATTCCGGAAATTACTACAGTTGTGAATAATATCAATACAAGAAAAGCAGCAATTGCCGTAGGAGAATACGAAATTGTTTTTTACGGCTCCGGTTCAATTATAGATTGGATCGGGAAATATAAATTTAAGATAAGCGCCAATTCATTCTTTCAAACCAATACGCTGCAAGCCGAAAATCTTTATCAAACTGCTTTGGATTTTGCGTCATTTAAGGGAGATGAAATTGTATATGACCTTTACAGCGGTGCTGGTACCATTGCCGCATTTGTATCGGAACATGCGAATAAAATTTTAGCTTTTGAGTCTTCGGACCCGGCAATAAACGATGCCCGTGAAAATTTAAAGTTGAACGAAATAAAGAATATCGAACTAATAAAAGCAGATTTGTATGAATCATTCTTGCCTGTGGTTCGAACTAAAAATCTTGCTGCCCCGGATGTTATAATAATTGATCCGCCAAGAAGCGGAATGCATCCTGTCACGGTAAATGATGTTATTAAACTGAATCCGGACAAAATCGTTTATGTAAGCTGCAATCCGGCAACGCAAGTAAGGGATATTAAGATATTAACTGAGGCTGGTTATGAACTGAAAAAAATCCGTCCGGTTGATATGTTCCCTCATACCTATCACATCGAAAGCGTCGCATTGCTTCAGAAATCATAAACTGAAGTTCAAAGACACTAACTATGTCTCTGGTTTTTTTTATTGTTCAATATCAGCACAAACTCCCCTTTTAGATTTTTGTTTACTACAATATCAAGGATTTCCTTCACTGTACCCCGATAAAATTGTTCATCTTCCATAGTAATCTGAAAAGCTAGAACGGCGGGTAATTTATTTCCCATTATGCCCACAACATCGGAAAGAAGAGTTTTTAATCTGTATGGTGTATCAAGTAAAATTATTACTTCATTTATATTTTTAAGGTTAAGTAATTCTATTCTTCTAATTTCTTTCTTGGGAGAAAGCCAGCCGTAGTAATAAAATTTTTCAAAATCGAATCCGGATACAATTAGAGCAGGAAGCAAAGAATTAGCTCCCGGCAATGGAATTACTTCAATTCTTTTTGCAATACATTGCTCGACAAGTAAATGACCGGGATCCGAAAACAACGGTGTTCCGCAATCAGAGATTAATGCGGCACTTTTTCCTTCGGCTAATTTGGTTAGGATATCCGGTGTAACTTCTTTTTCATTGTGTTCATTAAGTGAAATTAATTCTTTTTCGATGTGATAATGAGAAAGGAAACGGCGAGCTTCTTTAAATTCCTCGCAGATAATGAAGTCGACATTTTTTAGTACATATAAAGCACGCAGGGTTATATCGGCATAATTACCGATCGGAGTTGCAACCAAATAAAGACGGCTTTTCATGTGCTAAAAATAACCATTCTAAAATAAAATTATTCTCGCTTACAAAAGATTTTGTTTTCTTAATAGGATAATTGTAACTAATTTTGCCTTAAATATTTAACAAGATTTCTTACATACAGGTAATAGTTTTTCTACCGAATCTATTTGCAGAATAAAATCATAGTTCCGTCAGATCCGTCTGCCAAAGAACAAGTTCGGCGGTCATGTAAATCTGACGGTAATAGAAAAAAAATTACCGTTTACTTTAGTGAACGGTTTCAAAAGCAAATACACATTGGCTTTAGCCATTTCGATATAAAAATTATTCCACCGGAGTTTGGTGAACAAATATCTTTGTTTAGATTTATAATCAACCTCATTTAAAATTTAGGGGGGAAAAACCCGCTCAAGGGTCGTCTATTTTTTTAACAAAAATAAGAGATAATATATGAGCAGCTCAAATATCCATCAGCAAAGTGTTACGGGATTGCCTCCAAACGCTTACAAGGAACTTCAACCGGGTGAGGAATATAAACCGGTTATGTCTCCTGATCAAACTATTAGGGAGGTAACTCCGTATTCGGTTTTTGTAGGTTTGATAATGGCTGTGCTGTTTTCGGCGGCAGCAGCTTATCTTGGATTGAAAATAGGTCAGGTATTCGAAGCCGCAATTCCTATTGCGATTATTGCTGTTGGTTTATCGGCGGCACTTAAATTAAAAGGATCGTTAGGACAAAATGTAATCATTCAATCAATCGGTTCTACTTCAGGCTCTATCGTGGCAGGAGCTATTTTCACCATACCGGCATTGTTCATTCTGAATTTAGAAGCGGATTTCTACAAGATATTTTTAGCTTCACTGTTCGGGGGAATGCTTGGAATATTATTTCTAATTCCGTTCAGAAAATATTTCGTTAAAGATATGCACGGCAAATATCCTTTCCCCGAAGCCACAGCAACTACCGAAGTATTAGTTGCAGGTGAGAAAGGTGGAAAGCAGGCTTTGGTGCTGGTTGTAAGCGGTATTATAGGAGGAGCGTATGATTTTATTATCGCCTCACTTGGCTGGTGGAGTGAAGTCTTTTCAACAAGAGTGCTTCCGTTAGGTGAAGCGTTAGCCGACAAAACTAAGCTAATATTTAAAATTAATGTTGGTGCGGCTGTAACAGGTTTAGGTTACATCATCGGATTAAAATATGCCAGCATAATTGCGGCAGGGTCGTTCGTTTCGTGGTATCTGTTAATTCCGGTTGTTTCATTTATCGGTGAAGGACTAACTGAACCTCTTGGTGCAAATATAAAATTGCTAATAAAAGATATGTCAGCCGAACAAATTTTTAGCAATTACGTACGGCATATAGGCATAGGTGGAATTGCTATGGCAGGTATAATCGGAATTATCAGATCATCAAAAATTATTTCTTCGGCTTTTTCTTTAGCCGCTAAGGAAATAATGGGAGCTAAAGCAATAGTCGAAAAGAAAATTAGAACTCAAAGAGACTTAACGATGAAATTTATCGCAATAGGCATCCTCGTTACAGGATTATTGATTTTCCTTTTCTTTGCTTTGGGTATTGTGAATAATTATACTTATGCTTTAATCGGATTACTAATCGTACTTATAATCTCGTTCTTGTTCACAACAGTAGCTGCAACCGCTATTGCTATCGTGGGAACTAATCCGGTTTCCGGCATGACTCTGATGACACTGATTCTCTCTTCTGTCATACTTGTTTCTGTAGGGCTAAGCGGTACCGACGGCATGATCGCCGCACTATTAATAGGCGGGGTGGTATGTACTGCGCTTTCAATGTCCGGCGCTTTCATTACCGATTTAAAGATAGGATATTGGTTAGGTTCAAGTCCGTACAAACAGGAAAGCTGGAAATTTTTAGGAACGCTGGTATCCGCTGCTACAGTAGGATACGTTATACTGATTCTAAATGAAACCTACGGCTTTACGGGAAAAGATGCGCTTGTAGCACCTCAGGCAAATGCTATGGCTGCAGTAATTAAACCGTTGATGGATGCTCAACCGGCGCCATGGATGTTATATGCGGCAGGCGCTTTTATGGCACTTGTATTAACTATGCTAAAAATACCGGCATTAGCTTTTGCATTAGGAATGTATATTCCTTTAGAATTAAACACTCCTATTCTCTTAGGCGGCTTGATAAATCATTTTGTAACAACGAGAAGTAAAGATGAAAGATTGAATGCCGCACGCAGAGAGAGGGGAACTTTAATTGCATCGGGATTTATTGCCGGAGGCGCCTTAATGGGTGTAGTAAGTGCCTTCCTCCGTTTTAACGGCATAAATTGGGTCGATCCCGAATGGTACGAATCTCATTCGGCTGAATTAATAGCATTAATTATGCTTGCGCTTCTATGCGGTTACATGATATGGGATTCAATGCGGGCAAAAGCGGAAGATTAATGAAATTTGAGAAGAAGGGCTTTATAGGGAGTGCTTTAGAAGCCCTTCTCTCTTTAAATTATCCTTAAGCTTTTCTGCATCAACAAATTGAAATGCTTTTAATCCTACCTTTTCTGCCACTTTAACATTTGCTGCACTGTCATCTATAAAAATACATTCTGTAGGATTAAGATTATTTTCTTCCAGGAGGTGCCGGAATGTTCTCTCTTCTTTTTTAGTAGAGCCTATTTCATAAGAAAAATATTTCTTGTGGAACAGATCAAGGAAAGGATGGGAAGCATGAATAAATTCTACCCATTCACTGGCATGATCGGATAATAAATAGAGCTTGAAATTTTCCGATAATGAAGCAAGAATTTCATCCATGCTTTCTACTTTAGTCAGAAAATTTTCACGGACAAGTTTTTTTAGATAATCTTTATCGATATTCCAATTTTCTTTCAATATTATCGTTTCTAAATATTCATCTTCATTTATTTCGCCTTTGAGCAATCGTTCTAAATTTTCGCCTGCAAAAACTTTAAGAAGCTCTTCATCATCCAAGCTAAAATTAACGGCTAATTTTTTTTCAATTCCGACAAGTCCTGCAATTAATACTTCCGAAAGATCGAATATAATGTTTTTAATCATTCGTTAAAATCTCTTTTACTTTATTATGAATTTCATCTACCGGTACGTCAAAACGTTTACCGGTTTTTCTTATTTTAACTTCAAGCAAATCCTCTTTTAATTTTTTTTCACCGATGATAATTTGCAAAGGCATTCCTAACAAATCGGCATCTTTAAATTTTACTCCGGCTTGTGCATCAACTCTGTCATCATAAATAGTATCAACTCCTTGGTTAATCAATTTGTTATACACTTCTTCTGCCGCTTCGGTTATCTGCTGCTTTTTCATATTTAGTGCGATCAGATGAACATCGAAAGGCGCTAAGACTTTATCCCATATAATCCCGTTTTCATCATTATGTTGTTCTATAAAGCATGCCATAATTCGTTCGACACCGATTCCGTAGCTGCCCATAATGATCGGATTTTCTTTACCGTTTTCATCAAGGAACATTGCACCCATTGCTTCCGAATATTTTGTTCCAAGCTTAAAGATATGTCCGAGTTCGATAGCACTAAACACTTGCAAATTATTTTCGCATCGGGGACATCCCTCACCGGAAAGGACGGTTCTCAAATCTAAATACTCCACATTATTAACGTCGCGGAATAAATCAATTCCGCCAAGATGGTAATCATTTTTATTAGCGCCGCTGTATAGGTTGTTGGCATCTTTTATTCGATTATCTGCAATAATTCTTCCTTTGTATCCGATAGGTCCAATTGAACCGGCATCGGCTCCAGTAATTTCCATAAGTTCTTCAGGATGAGCCGGACGGATATTTCCTCCCAATGCTTTTGTAAGTTTCGATTCATTCACTTCATCGTTTCCTTGCATAAGAACAAGTACTGCTTCACCGTTGTGAATATACACTCTCGACTTTGCACATTCGGATTCATCAATATTTAAAAACTCACAAAGCTCGTCAATCGATTTTACGTTCGGAGTGTGAATTTCGTAAACATCCTTACTTTTTTCATCTCTTATTTTTGAATTCACACGAGATTCTGCTACTTCAACATTTGCAGCATAACCACATGACTCGCAGTGAGCGACTGTATCTTCACCAGCGTCAGATTTAACCATAAATTCTTCGGAGCCGGTTCCACCCATTGCACCACTCGATGCACCTACCACAAAATATTTCAGCTTACAGCGATCAAAGATTGCTCTGTAAGCTTTATCGTGCAGCTCGTAGGAGTGATCAAGCCCTTCCCATGATGTATCGAAGGAGTAGGAATCCTTCATCAAAAACTGTCTGCTCCTGATTACACCGCTGCGCGGACGAGCTTCATTCCGAAATTTAGTTTGAATTTGATACCAGATTTGCGGCATATCTTTGTAAGAGTTAAGAACATTCCGGGCATGGAAAGTCATTATCTCTTCGTGTGTGGGTGCTAGAACATATTCTCTATTCTTTATATGAAATAGAGTATCACCGAAAGCTTCGACACGATTAGTTTCTTCCCAAATCTCCTTGGGATTAAGTGCAGGCAAATGAAATTCCTGTCCGCCGATTGCATCCATTTCCTGGCGTATTATTTCGCAAATTTTCTTAGCTGCTTTATAACCTAACGGCAAAAAAGAATAAATCCCTGCAGACACCATTCTTATCATTGCAGCACGAAGCATTAAAATGTGGCTGGTTACTACGGCATCGTTCGGCACTTCTTTTAATGTAGGAACAAAAGATTTACTGATTCTCATCAAAAAGATTTCCTTCTAAGTAAAAAAATTAAATAGTGATTTTTAATCAGGTTTGATGTTAATGCTATTCATTAAAAATGTTGAGCAAAAATAAGTATTTGGGTAGGCTAATCAAAATAAAGATGAGCTATTCTATTGTTAGTTTCTTAAATACGACTATTTAAGAAAATATCTCTTAGATTTTTTACGCTTATAATTTGAACTCTATCCAACCTTTCCCTTAAAAAGGGAAAGGCTTATTT